>JAUCGA010000014.1 GCA_030377865.1 Anaerolineales bacterium HSG25
TGCCACCACCAGTTTTAGAGTTAAAAGGAATAACCAAACAGTTTCCGGGTGTATTAGCCAACGATAATGTGAATTTAATCCTACGTAAAGGGAAAATTCATGCATTGTTAGGCGAAAACGGAGCCGGAAAAAGTACATTGATGAATATTCTCTATGGTCTGTATACCCCGACCAAAGGGGAGATTCACATCGACGGTAAGTTGGCTCATTTTGACGGGCCGACCGATGCCATTGCACACGGTATCGGCATGGTGCATCAGCATTTTATGTTGGTGCCAGTTTTAACCGTAGCCGAAAATGTTATGCTCGGTGAAGAATCGATGCAGAACGGTGTTTTTTTAGACCGAAAAACCGCCGCGAGCAAAGTAAACGAAATCTCGGAGAAGTATAATCTGCGGGTTGATCCAAACGCTTATGTGGGTGACTTGCCGGTTGGTCTGCAACAGCGGGTCGAGATTATCAAAGTTCTGTATCGAAATGCCAAAATTCTGATTTTGGACGAGCCGACTGCGGTATTGACTCCGCAAGAGGTGGATGAACTGTTCAAAATCATGAAACTGCTGGCTAGTCAAGGGGTGGCAATTGTCTTCATCACTCACAAGCTGAAAGAGGTGCTGGCTATGGCCGACCGGATTACGGTCATCCGACGCGGAAAGACCGTCGGTACAGCCAAACCGGCTGAGTCGACAGAAATGTCACTGGCCGAACTCATGGTCGGGCGACCGGTAGAGTTGACCGTCAACAAGAAAAAGGCTCAACCTAAAGACCCCGTATTGCAAGTAAAAAATCTGTTCATTAAAGACCAGCATCATGGTTTGGCACTTGATGATGTGTCGTTTGATATTCGCTCTGGCGAAGTGTTAGGTGTCGCCGGAATTCAGGGCAATGGTCAAACCGAAGTGGTCGAGGCGATTACTGGCCTGCACAAGGTTGACGCGGGCACAATTACGATTGATGGCACCGATGTGACCAACTCCTCACCCCGTCGTATCACCGAGTTAGAGGTTTCTCATGTGCCGGAAGACCGTCACCGAGATGGTCTCGTTCTCTCCTTCCCCATTCGGGATAATGTGATGTTGAACACTTATTACAACACCTTTGCCAACGGGATTGTGATTGACGAGGAGAAGGTGGCTCAAACGGCGACGGCATGGGTGGAGGCGTATGATGTCCGCACTCCAAGTATAGAGACCACCGCCGGGTCACTGTCGGGCGGGAATCAGCAAAAGTTGATTGTAGCCCGTGAATTTTCTCGGCCACTCAAACTGCTGGTCGTCTCCCAGCCAACGCGGGGGGTTGATGTCGGCTCGATTGAGTATATCCATGCTCGTATCATCGAAAAACGGGACGCGGGCGCGGCGGTGCTAGTCGTCTCCACCGAGTTGGATGAGGTGCGCTCCCTATCAGACCGAATCGCGGTCATGTACGATGGCAAAATTGTGGCTATCATCCCCGCCGATGAGGTCAGCAAAGAACAGTTGGGCCTGCTCATGGCCGGCATCCCCAAAGATGAGGTATTTGGGTGATAAACGAAGTCTCCTACGAGGTGTGTCTTTCTCCTCGTAGGTGTTGAAACACGGTGCTATCATCGTCAATAAGAGAGGATTACCATGTTAGCTCAAAGAAAAACAGCCGATACCCATTATACACCGCAAGAGTATCTTCGTTTGGAAAAACAGGCCGTGACTCGAAGTGAATATCATCAAGGACAAATTGTCGCAATGGCCGGGGCGACTGTCACCCACAATCGTATCAATGTCAATCTAACCATCGAATTGGGCAATCTCTTGCGTGATAAACCCTGTGATCTATTTGCCAATGATATTCGAGTTCAGTTGCCAAGAGAAGACCGCTATGTTTACCCTGATCTGGTCATCGTTTGCGGTGAACCAGAGTTTGACGAAGACGATCCAGATACGCTCATCAATCCACAAGTGATTATTGAGGTACTATCTAACTCAACCGCCAACTATGATCGGGGTGATAAGTTCCATGCTTACTGGACGCTCGATTCTTTTGCCGAATATGTGCTGGTTGACCAATATAAAATGCGAGTTGAGTACTTTCGTCGAGCGAATGAAAAACTGTGGGAGTTGCGGGTTCTGACCAAACCCGATGATCTGTTAGAGCTAAAATCGCTTGATGTGGTGCTTCCCTTAAGCAGTATCTATCGTCGGGTACATATTAAGACTGAATAACGATCTAGGGCAAATATACACCAAGAAAAACTTATGCGAACATTTACTTCTTATGAAGAGGTCAATACCAATGTTAATTACTATGTTCCCCGTGAGGAGTTGATTGAACAAGGTTGTAATCAGCTACTAGGGAATGAGCCGAGTTACGGTGGGCATTACATGACCGTGTGGGCACCTCGGCAAACGGGTAAAAGTTGGGTCATGCGCCAAGTGGTTGACCGAATCATGGAACGGGGTGATTTTGAGGTTGCGATTATAACCTTGCAATCCACCAAAACAGCCAAAAATGAGCAGGACGTTTTGGATGTATTTGTCCAAAAATTACGGAAAGGATTCGGCAGAGATTTTCCAGATATCGTCTCATGGAAGGAGTTGGACAATTTGTTCTCCACCATCTATTTTGATAAGCCTGTAATTTTGATTCTGGATGAGTTTGACTCGATGGGAGAACAGTTCATCAACGATTTCGCCAATGAGTTCAGGAACATGTACGGCGACCGAGTGAACGAACGAGGCAAGCTGAGTAGTGAAAAAAGTTGTCTATTGCATGGTTTGGCCTTGGTCGGTGTGCGGGCAGTACTGGGCATAGAGAGTCGTAGCGGTTCACCTTTTAACGTGCAACGGAGTCTGCATGTACCTAATCTGACCTTTGCCGAAGTGGAGTCGATGTACAAATGGTACGAACGGGAAAGTGGACAAACGGTAGAAGACCGCGTCCTTGAACAAATCTACTATGTTACCCAAGGTCAACCCGGACTGGTCAGTTGGTTTGGGGAGTTGTTGACCAAAGCATACCAGCCAAGACCGAAGCAACCACTGCTCGATTGGGAGGCTTGGGAGTTGGCTTGGAATAGCGCCCGCTATCTTGAACCGAATAATACGGTTATGAATTTGATAGCCAAAGCGAGAGCCTCTGAGTATCGAGACTATCTATTGCAACTGTTTTCTCAATCGAATATCCCTTTTTCTTTCCACTACCCTACCCATAGCTACTTATATATGCATGGGATTATTGTGCCGGAGACAACGCGACAACCTAATGGCAAAATTATCAATGTTTGTCGTTTTAGTTCGCCGTTTATTCAGGATTGTATCTATGATGCTTTGGGGCATGAGTTGGTACCGCGGAGCCGGATATTGGCTCTGGAGGTGGGGGATGATTTGGCCGACGTTTTAGACCCGACCAAGAAGAACCTCGATTTGCCAGCCCTGCTTCAGCGTTACAAAGATTATCTGCTTCGCTTGAAAACCGCCGGATACAACCCTTGGAAGGAACAACCTCGTAGGGAAACTGATTTACAGTTGACCGAGGCAGTGGGCCATTTTCATCTCTACGCTTGGCTTAAGGAGGCCATCGGTGATTTATGTATCATCAGTCCAGAGTTCCCAACGGGCAATGGCAAGGTCGATTTGCATATTCGTTATGAGCAGAAGCAAGGCATTATCGAGCTAAAGAGTTTTAAGAATGTGGCAGTATTGAAACAGGATCAAGGCAAAGCGGCGGCCTACGCCAACAGTTTGGGCTTAGACAATATCACAATGGCTGTTTTTGTACCTGTTTTAGATGAGGCGGTGTTAGCCAAACTGTCTGGAGTAGAAATAATTAAGGGTATTAAAGTGACGGTTATGGCAATTGGATGGGTATAATTGACCGTTGCTCAATAAATTTTGACACTAGGAGAGGTTTATGTCTAATACAAAGCTAGTTCGAGAGGCATTAGAAGCGCTTCTCATTCCAATTTTAGCCGTGATAACCGCCTTGATTATCGGCGGGTTTATTATTGTTGTCACCGACCCCAATGTCTACAGTGCCTTCCGAGAGGGAGGTATCGTGGCCGGGTTCTCGGCTGTTGCGGGTGGGGTCTGGATCGCCTATAGCTCCATGTTTATGGGGTCGCTTGGCTCGTTGCGAAACATGAGCGAAAGTTTGGTTGAATCTACGCCCTATATTTTTGCTGGATTAGCGGTGGCCGTCGGCTTTCGGGGTGGGCTGTTCAACATCGGGGTGGAGGGACAGTTGTTGGTCGGAGCAATGGCCTCGGTTTATGTTGCCACCAACTTTAGCCTACCGTGGATCATCCACATGCCGTTGTGTATCATTGTCGGCATGCTGGCGGGTGGGCTGTGGGCGGCAATAGCTGGCTATCTCAAGGCCGAAACCGGCGCGCATGAGGTCATCACCACGATCATGATGAACTATATCGTCTATCTCTTTTTTGATTGGTCGATTAACGGTTTTTTATGCCGCGAAGGATGCGCCTCACCGGTGTCGGGCTTAGTGCCAGAATCGGCCTTTCTGCCCCAAATCAACGACTTTTTAGTCCAAAGCACCGCTTATCGCATCCATGCCGGTTTTATCATTGCCTTATTGGTAGCGACCTTTATCTGGTGGATTTTGTTCAAAACCACCATCGGCTTTGAGATTCGAACGGTCGGAGCCAATCCGAACGCGGCTCGTTATGGTGGGATCAACACCACCAAAGTAACTGTCATGACGATGGCGATTAGCGGTGGGTTAGCTGGATTGGCCGGAGCGGCCCAACTGTTGGGGGTCAATCGAGTCTTAGCCAGTGGTTTTTCGGCTGGATATGGATTTGATGCTATCGCCCTAGCCTTGTTGGGACGAAGCCATCCCTTGGGTGTGGTCTTGGCCGCCATTCTGTTTGGTACGCTCCGCAGTGGCGCGACGAGCATGCAACTGAGTGCCGAAATCCCGACCGACATCATCGCCGTCATTCAAGCCTTGGTGATCGTCTTTATTGCCGCACCCGCCATTATTCGCCGTATCTACCGCCTCAAACCCAAAGCCGACGACGAAGGCGCTCCGGTGGTTCGAGGTTGGGGAGCGTAGAACGTGTTGCAATTATGAATTATAAATTATGAATTACGGTAGTGTTGACCTGTTGACTGATAGCTTTGGGCTAAAGCCACAAGGCTAAGAGCTTCAAGACGGCCTAAATAGCTGGCTTCAGCCTGCTTTAGCTTTTAGCATCGGGATTGATTCCGATGCGTCATCAGTCAAGATAACAAATTACGAATTACGCCATATCTACAGGAGAGAACAGTATGAGCAGTATGACCGCAACGATAAGTGCAACTCTAAAGGAAGAACGAAGCATGAAAATGGGGATATTTTTCTTGTTCCTTGCTGTTGCTATTGTCTTCTTTTTTATTTTTAATAGTAATGTCACTAGCGACATGACCACCACCTTTGGCCTGAATCGGGGCAAGGCGGCGATTGAACTACCTCCCTTAGAACTACCGACTCAAATGACCTTGTGGGCTGTCGCCATTCTGATTGGTTTTATCGGTGGTTGGCAACTTTCAAAAGGATTTAAGAATGTCAACGGAATGTTGCTGGCCGCTTGTCTCCTGTTTGTCTTTGCCTTTTTGACATGGGCGGCGCGAGGCAAGTCGATGAACATGGTCGGCATGCTCTACGAGTCGCTGACGAGGGCTACACCGATTGCTTTCGGAGCGCTGAGTGGTATTTTGTGTGAACGGGCAGGCGTGGTTAACATCGCCATCGAGGGTATGATGCTCAGTGGAGCAATGGTCTCGGTGGTGGTAGCCAGTATTCTGCGTAATCACGATGCCGTCCACCCCGAAACAGGCGAGATGCTCTATCCGGCTTGGCTCTCCTCGATTGGATCGACCTTGGAGATGATGAATATCTCAGATGCCTTGCCGTGGCATCTGATGATTGGTCTGCTTGGAGGGATATTTATCGGGGGACTGCTGGCGGCCTTCCATGCTTGGCTCTCGATAGAGTATAAGGTAGACCAGATTATCAGCGGCACGGTCATCAACATTTTTTCGTTGGGCATGACCAGTTTCCTGAGCCAGCGATTCTTGCAACCGCTTCAAGCTCTGAACAGTAGCGGAACCTTCAAGCCCATGCCGATTCCGGGGTTGTCCAACATCCCAATTATTGGCCCATTGTTGTTCGAGCGTCCGTTTTTGGTCTACGTCCTGTTTGCTCTGGTTATCGGAATCCATGTGATGCTGTTTTATACCCGCTGGGGCTTACGCACCATCGCCGTAGGAGAACACCCCAAAGCGGCGGATACCTTAGGCATCAACGTGTTTCGGATGCGGTATATCAACGTGATTGTGGGTGGCATGGTGGCTGGCTTGGGTGGAGCTTACTTCACCCTTGGCTCGGTGGGGCGTTTCGACGAAAATCTGACCGCAGGAAAGGGATTCATCGGTTTGGCGGCCATGATATTTGGTAAATGGACGGCCCTGGGCGCGTTCGGAGCCTCGCTGATTTTTGGTTTTGCCGATGCACTCCAGCAAAAACTGCAAATCTTCTCTAGTCAGGTACCAATTCCAAGTGAGTTTTTGCTGATGGGGCCATACATCATCACCATCATCATCTTGGCCGGAGTGATTGGCCGAGCCATTCCTCCCGCGGCGGATGGGATTCCTTATGAGAAGGAGTAGTACGATTTTAGATTTGCGATTTTGGATTTTGGATTACCCGTTGGATTTTAGATTTGCGATTTTGGATTTTGGATTACCCGTTGGATTTTAGATTTGCGATTTTGGATTTTAGATTACCCGTTGGATTTTAGATTTGCGATTTTGGATTTTAGATTACCCGTTGGATTTTAGATTTGCGATTTTGGATTTTAGATTACCCGATAGAACCTTTAGCCTGAACTAATTAACACAGAGGAACACGGAGGAACACAGAGAAAAAGTGAATCATTTTTTCCTCTGTGTATCTCCGTGTTCCTCTGTGTTTCTATTTTAGCCTTCCCTAAACCAGTTTGTCGGGTGGCCATAAGTGTCAACTTAACGTTTGTAGTAGGCGATTCATCGCCCTCAAAGGCACTGAAGTGCCTACTACGAACTTCTTAAGTTGACAGTCATGGTTGTGAATATTGGTCAAGTGGCTTGAGAAGTCAATCACTGATTGGTTGAGTCATTCCACCAGTGGCGGGATTCTGTAAAAGAAGGAGTAACAACATGGTTGAAACCACGTATGAAATCAAAATTCCTAAACCATTGGTTGAATTTGGCTTTGATCAGATTCAAGTCCAACAAAAAGTGGTTGAGTGGCTGGCGTTGTCGCTATTTACCCAAGACCGAGTTTCGTCGGGGAAAGCGGCCCAGTTGTTAAACATTACTCGAATCCAGTTCTTGGCACTGTTGCGTCAGTATGGGATTGCTTATATAAATTACGATGAGAATGAGTTGTTAGAGGAGTTCCAAGCAGTTGAGGCGTTGACGGTTAGGCCAACCTCATGATTGTAGTCTCTAATACGACTCCGTTAATTGGGAATTGGCGAATGGCTGTGGTTACTCTCCTGCTTGGTGCAATACCGCATCAATAACCGTTTGGCTGATACTAAATCCCTGTTGACACAATTTTTCTATGTCGGGACGAATAACAGGCAACAAACCAGTCTGTTTAGACTTAAGCAGGATTCCAAGTGTGCCAATTTTTGGTAGCCCTAGTTGGGACAGCTTTTTCCGTCCTTTTCGTTCATCCATCAAAACCCAACTTGCGTTGAGTTCCTGAGCCAATGCGATAGTTTCAGCCTCGCCTAAATCTAGCTCGTTTAGAAAAAGATTTACATTTGAATGGTTTTGGGCATGATGCGTTGAAATCCAATCTGCGGTTGACACCTCTTGTTTCGCACCACCTTCTTCACGTCCATGTGTCACCGCTTCATCGTAGACGGCTTGGGCAATGTGGATTTTGCCAAATAGCTGACGTAACAAATCAAACCGTTGAATTGTGGCTAAACCCTTGAGCGTAGCACCCATCGATAACCGGAATCCGGGTCGGGGAGCCGCTTAGCATCGCCAGCCCGCTAACGGTCTGATGGGTGCTACGTTCAAAGGGAAATTAACAAAATGAAGAATAAAGAACGCAAATTCGCTCATTCACCATTCGTAAATTCGTACAAAAAAACCTCCGCGATGGCTGACACCGTGAAGGTATGGGGGTTAGCATGGTATCTGTTTTGGCCTACCATAAAGATTAGGCCAAACTATAAACACAATGTTATAATCCGTCTTGCCTCACGGTGGTCTTTCCACCGAGTGGAGTTGGAGTCACCCCTGCACAGGGGGAGGCTCCATCTAACTAGTATTAAAGTTTAAGTGCGGCTATCGTAGCATGATTTAATTATTTGAGCAAATGAAGTATGACCCTCTACTACGCCACCACCAACCAAGGAAAACTAGAAACCCTCCAGCAAGCACTGAAAAACTGTCCCGTCACACTCGAACAGTTTGCCGAGGAGATTCCCGAACCGCGCTCCAGTGATGTGCAGGAGATAGCCGCGGTAAAGGTGGCTTGGGCCTACCGCAAACTCAACCAGCCGGTGGTGGCGCTTGACGCTGGGTTCTACATTCCGGCCTTGAACGGATTTCCGCGGGCCTACGTCAATTTTGCCCTAAAGACCATTGGCTTGAAAGGCATCCTCACCTTGGTCGCGGGCAAGGATCGACGGTGTGAATTTCGGGAGTGTTTGGCCTATCTGGACAACCGCTTAAACAAGCCACTCTGTTTTTTGGGGCAGGTTAAGGGGGTTTTAGCCACGGAACTTCGCGGCACGGTTCAACCACATCACTGGTCTCAACTGAGTTTGATCTTTATCCCCACAGATAGCGATGGAACCAAAACTCTCGGCGAAACGACCTACAGGGAACATTTGGCTTGGCAAGAAAATTTACCAACGGAAGCCTCGTCAGCTATGCAGTTTGCGAATTGGTATCGGGCTGAGATGTTACCCGACAAAAAAACGTAAACCATAAAATTTGTTGTCTTAACCAGCAGAACAGCCCCGACTCATGTTGAATCGGGGCTGTTCTGTATAGAATCACAGAGAAAATGTGGTGGTCATCTCCGTCAACTGGATTAGCGGTCTTATGCTGCACCTCCCCCAACTACTCTATGCGCCTTCGCACCTTAGAGTTGTTCGGCAATAACTTATCATCGCATAAAAACTCAAATTTGGGGTTTGCGGAGTGCAAAAGCATCTTGCTTTTGCCGGAAACAAACATGCAAAAGCAAGATGCTTTTGCACTCCGCTATTGCCGAACACGTCTCTTGAAGGACGTGGAGTCGTTCTCCTCGGAGATGTTGACCGAAACCATGACCATCACCATTTAATTCCGCTTCCTTAGCCGCTTTTGTAACTCTGCGACCTGCTCCAGATCCAAACGTGCCTGCAACAACTCAAATACCTCGCACGCCTTGCTGATATACTGTTGAGCCTCGTCGGAGACATTTGTTTTTATGGCCCAATCAGCTAAAACCAGTTGTGTTTTGGCAACTTCATACTGACTACTCGCATCATCAAGCAGTTGAAAACTTTTATGCAAAGCCCGTCGAGCTAAATTATGTTCGTTGTGCGCCAAATAGATTTGTCCCAATAAACGACGGTTACGTCCCTCTTCGAGAGGGTTTCCTCGGTTAATAGCAATGCTCAGAGCTTGATTAGCGTTAGTCAAAGCTTGATCAAAATCACCAGTATGACGATAGTATTCGGCCCAACATTGTAACAGACGAAGTATATATTCATTGGGGCCAAGACTTCGCATAATTTGTTGACTTCGTTGCAGATATTGCTGAGCGTCTGACCATGCACGTTGTAAAATACAAGCACGTGCCATATTGATTGAGGTGCGAGCCTCATTTTTACTCAAACCAATCTGTTGCCATAGTTGCAGATGTTGCTGAAACAATGTTATAGCCTTGTCCAACTCTCCTCGGTGGATAGCGAGTAACCCCAGATTATCGGTTATGGTTCCACGCCCGTCAATATCGCCCACCTCCTGAGCTAAAACCAACCCTTTTTGATACACCTCTTCAGCCAGATCCCATTTTCCCTGCTCAAAATAGGTCAACCCCATGTTATTGTATGGTAGAATTTGCCCTGTGTGGTCGTCTATTTTTTGATGCAATTCGATGCTCTGCTCACTAAAGTGAATTGCCAAATCAAAATATCCCCGCCGAAAACAGATCCGCCCTAAACGAGTATAGGTGCGAGCCATCGTCTGATACCCTTCGGAAGTGTTGACGGTAGAGACGATGTCCATACTTTTTTGACACCAGTTAATCGCCTCATCCATATTGCCTTGGTGGTCAAATACTCGCGACCCAACAAGATACAGTTGAGCCACTTCGATGGCATGCTGATCTTCTTGCAGATACCCCAAACCCCGCTCTATCCAGATCATGGTGTCGTCATAATCACCCTGTTTAGATTGGCTTTCAGCAATTTTACGACATATATAGGCTAATCTACGACTTTGATTGGATGATATTTCCTGCCCTTTACCGATTCCCAACCACGTTTGAGCCGCTTGATAATGGGTAATGGCCTGATCATATTGCCCACTCAACATCAACATCCGACCCAACGATTGTAACGTGGTCAGCCACTGATTTTGATAATTTTGCTTCTTGGCTGGGTTAATCTGTTTCAGAAACAACAGGGTATTATTATACCATAACAGAGCCGTTTCGTTAGCATAATTTCCCTCGGCCTGTTGTGCCGCTTGTAAACTATAGTCGATAGCCCGTTCAAACTCGCCCGCTTTGTTAAAATGATGAGCTAAGGTCTCAGCATAAAGAGCCGGGTCATCAATAAACCGTTTTTCAAGAATATCACCCACCTGACGGTGTAATAATCGGCGACGAACCGCCCCAATATCAGCATATAACACCCGTTGAATCTCAGCATGACTAAACTGGAGTTGCATGTCACTATTAGGCAATTCTTTAAGTAGTTGCCGCTCTAAGGCCATGTCTAAATGCTCCAACAAAGCCCACTCCGAAAGAGCAGTTAATGCCTTTAAGTCATCAAAGTGGAATGTTTGCCCCAACAAGGCGGCTTGACGCAACAAGTTTTGAGTATCGGCTCCCAAACGACTAATTCGCCGCCAAACAGCGTCACGTATGGTTTGAGGAAGTTCAAGCGTTGCTAAATCGGGGAGATGAGGTTTGCCATGTTGCCAACTAATTTGATTATCGTCCACAATCCCTTTGGCAATCTCTTCAATGTAAGAGGGATTACCTGCTGTATGCTGATATATCTTTTCAGCAATCGGTTGTGGTATATCAGCTTGCCATAAGTTTCCTAACATTTGTTGCACGCTGACCTCATCGAGACGAGGCAGGGTAATTTGGTGATAATAGTGTTGATTCGTTAAGGTTCGTATCGTCGATAATAGTGGATGCCCCATCTCTAACTCTACATCTCGATACGTGCCAATAATAAGCAGGTTCATAGTTGGTAGATGATGGCTCAAATAACGCAACATCTCTAAGCTATTTTGATCGGCCCAGTGTAAATTCTCTAAAACAATGAGCCAAGGTCTCTGTTTCGTCGCTTGTTTGATAAATTTGGTAAAGTTACTCATCAGACGAAGTTGTTCTTGTTTGGGTGTTAAGATTGGCGGAAAAGATAGTTCTGGAAAAATTCGTTGCAGTTCTGGCACTATAGGCGTAAAATAGCGAAGTAGGTTGAGTGAGTCTTTATTGGAGAATTCTGGCGGTACAGTCGTAAAATAGGTTTGCAGAATCTCAATAAATGGACTATAGGCACGGTGGGTTTGTTCGTTACATTGGCCGATCAAAAATACCGGCGTATTACATTGCCCTGTAAATTGGTTGACAAGAGTTGTTTTACCGATGCCTGCCTCACCACTGATAAATACAAGTTGCCCCTGCTCTTCTTTGCTCTTTTCCCAATATCGTTGCAAACTCTGTAACTGACTATTTCGACCAACAATAGGCGAATGACGGGCCGAATCTGAACTGTCTGGACTACTCATCACTAGTGTATTTGAGATATGGTGGGTTTGTTGAGCGCTGGTATAACGGTCATTAGGGTTTTTTGCCAACAGTTTCAAAATAAGATGTTCAAGATAAGGCGATAAATCAGGATTTAGTTCACGTGGTGGACGGGGAGGCGTACTCAGATGCGCTTGCATCACCTCGGCATCACCACCTATAAATGGAGGTTCTCCGGTAAAAACCCAATAAAAGACCACGCCCATCGCATATAAATCGGTACGAGCATCGAGAGGATGCCCTAAAATTTGCTCTGGAGACAAGCATGTAGTCGCCAAATAGGGGATCGGAGCCTCGAATTGATTGTACCCCTCAGCTAACCGACCTAAACCAAAGCCACTAATTTTTATACCTTGCTCAGTAAAAAAGATGTTTTCCGGTTTCAGTTCGCCATGTATCACCCCGTGCCTATGAGCATGCTCTAAAATAACAATTAGGCTAATCGCAACCTCAAGCAGATTGGTTTCGGCTCGCCAGTTATTATCTGCGCTTAGTAGTTCGTACAAATTAGGGCCTACGAGGAGTTCCTCAGCCATAAAGGTGTAACTGTCTACCTGTTCACACGAAAAAATCTTTACAATGTTATCATGGTTGAGGCTAATTAGTTGGTTGGCTTGTTGTACAAACCGTTTAATGGTATCCACGCTAAAGGCGGCGCTTAAAATCTTTATAGCAACCTTCTTATTTTTCTGAATATCCTTGGCTCGTAAAACTGTGCTAACCCGCCCCTGCCCCACTTTCTCTTCGATTTGGTACTGCTCTTTGATGATTTGCCCCGGCAAATTTAACGACTGACGCGTCGCTAAAGCCGACAACGCCTCCTCAACAGAAGGATAAATCGCAAAATAGTCGTCATAACCGGCTAACCTGATAATACGGTGTACCTGCGGAGATGGCTTGGCTAATACAATCGGGTCAAGATCGGTTTGATTTTGACGCTCAATTAACAGTTTGAGACTAGCCGTGGTTAAAGTTGCTACCTGAGACAGATCAATAATCGAACTAGAAACGTCGTTTTGCTCTCCAATCATAGTTAATTGGTCGGCTAACTGCTCGGCACTCGGTTCGTCGAAGGCAGTGGTTGGCTTCAAGATTGTTTGTTCACCATCGGGGCTAACTTGAAGGTCAATGGCTCCAATAGGTGTTATATCTATGGTCAACCCTTCGTAAGCCACTAGAACATCACATGTGGGCAAAGTGCGGTCTTGAGCCTGATATACAATCGCCTCAATTTGCATCTGCTGTATTTGAGCATCTGAATAAGTTGGGTCATGATGAGAGAGAATCAACTTTTTTACGCCCGCGACACGAGCCAAATCAACCCCAATCATGGCCGAACTATGTCCCCAATCTTCTTTGAGCCAAGCCTCCTTAAGGGTGTACTGGGCATCAAAAATTAGCGCATCTGCATCACGAAAAAACTCAATATGGGGCTGAACGTCGGCATGATTTAGATGCTTATATTCTGAATCGCTGGCATAAACAAAAACACTGTGCTGGTCTTCAAACCGAAATCCATACGCCTCACCGGGATGAGCGTTCATAATTGTGTTGATGTTAACCTGACCGAGGGTAAAGGGTTGCCCTACCTCAATTTGAATAAATTTGATATTAGCTCGCATGATTGACAACGGAACCGGAAAGTTAAGGGGGCGTTGTTGCTCTTCGAGCGCTTGCTTAATGTTATGGATGCTATAAATGAAAATCTGATTGCCGGGGATAAAACCGGGTACAAAAAAGGGAAAACCCTGTAGGTGATCCCAATGAGGATGGCTAAAAAGAATATGGAGCCGCCCTTGACCCCGTCCACATGGCCCCTTCATCAGTTCTAGCCCTAGCTCACGAATCCCCGACCCTGCATCAATGATAAAGGTCTCCGCGCCAGCCTGAATTTGAAGACATGAGGTATTACCTCCAGCGGTACCTCGCATCAAAATTGGTAGCTCTTGGACATGTTCACGCACCGAATCCATATCGTTGGTATCAATATCGGGCGGCATGCCGTAAATTGCTTTACATATTTTTTCTTCTATATCGACAGGTTTAAGCGGCGAGGGAATAGAACCACGCGCTCCCCAAATAGTTATTTTCATGAATACTCCCAACTATGGAGTTTTAGATGTTGCTTGTGTACATTTTTTTCAATATCATCTTAAGCATTACAGCTAACTCAATTTTAACTATTTTTCTCACCTATACAACTTTACCCACGAAACATGGCACCTCACGAATTTATCGGTAGGTCTGCCGACGCGCCACATCTTAAAGTCCCTCTTGACATTTAATTAAAGTTTGATATACTAATGAACGGTGTTCAGTGAACACCGTTCATTTTTTACCCACTCCAATTATGACCAACGAATCAGAAAAAAATCACCGTCGCGCTATTTTAGATGCCGCTCGTCAAATCCTAATTCAGGATGGCTATAAAAATCTCTCTATGCGAAAGATTGCCCGACAAATTGGTGGTAGTCAAGGTACAATTTACCTTTATTTTCAGAACAAAGACGCGATATTTTACGCCCTGATCGATGAAGGCAGTGAAAAACTATATGGTCTTTATGAAACTATCCTGAACACGCCCGCCGAACCACAAGAGCACCTGACTAGAATCTGCCAAGCCTATATTAACTTTGGCCTAGAAAACCCTAGTTACTACGAGATTATGCACATCACCTTACCCATGATGACGGAACGTTTTCCCAAAGAACAGTACCGACGAGCGCGGCGCTTTTTGGAACTCACCGCCCAAACCCTGCAAACCTGTGCCGCCCAAAAAGGAGAGACCCTCTCTGAGCCATACCTAGAGGCAACTCTTTTGTGGGCTACTATGCATGGGGTCGTCTCACTGATTATCGCCCAACGGATCGATATTCGGCTTGACCGAGAACGCCTTATTGAACAGACCATTCATCGAGCAACGAGCCATTACCTGTGAGTTTGGGTCTCAAACACCTGAACCTTCAAAATTCAAGATACACGGAGTGTAAAAAGCTTCTTGCTTTTGCATGTTTGCCTCTGGCAAAAACAAGGAATGAGCATTAATTGATAGTGTTGACGTGTTGACTGATAGCCTTGGGCTAAAGCCACAAGGCTAAAAACTCAAGACCGCTAAAAGCGGCCTAAATAGCTGGCTTTAGCCTGCTTTAGCTATCAGCAGAGGGATTTATTCCGATGTGTCATCAGTCAAGATAACAACATTACCCATTAATTAACATGTGCGGTTGGTGTCGGCTTCCAGCCGACATGCTGGCTGGAAGCCAGCGCTCCCAATCAAACGCGCAACTTGTTTAATTCCGATTCCAAGAAGCTTTTGCGCTCCTTATATTTTTTAGCCCCTAATGAACAGTGTTCATACCCTTATGACCAACCAACAATCGCTTACCCAACTGACTGAAACAATCTACTGTGTTGCCATTCCAGTTCCATTTCGACGCTTAAAAGTCGTCAACTGTTACCTAATTCAAGACCATGACGAATGGAGCATCATCGATACGGGAGCCAACATTCCCCAAGCGCAATCTATCTGGCAAACGGCTTTGGAGCAGTTGCAGATTCAGCCGACGGCCATTCGGCAGATTATTTTGACCCACATTCACCCTGACCATTTTGGCTTGGCTGGTTGGCTACAACAATATGCCACTGAAGCACCTGTGCTAGTCTCGCCCTATGCCACAGCATTTGCTGAGATTATCTGGCGAGACGGTCGCACCGACTACGGCGATGTAGAAAATTTCTGGCTTAAAACCGGTTTAGATGACGGCATGCAGGCTCGATGGGACGCAGGTATGGCCGAAATGAGACAAATCGTTCTGCCCTACCCAACCCATATTAAACCGCTCACCCCAAACAGCATGCTGACAATTGGTCGCTATGATTTTCAAATTATTGATACCCCCGGTCACAGCGATGGGCATGTGATTTTGTATGACCAACAAACCAAACTGGTTCTTGTTGGCGATCAAGTTCTGCCTAAAATCACGCCCAATATTGGACAATGGCCCGGCACGTTGCCCAACCCATTAGGCCGATACCTAAACTCGCTACACGAACTAAAACGGGTTGAGGTTAACCTCGCCCTCCCCGGTCACGGCCCGATCATCAGCAATTGGAGTGAGCGTATCACCGAAATTGAGCAACACCATGCTGAGCGACTAGCGCACATGAAAGAGGCGGTCAGCATGCCAGCTACAGCCTACCAAGTCAGTCGCCATGCCTTTGATTACAAAACACTCGACCAGTATGAGATTCAGTTTGCGGTCAGCGAGACCTTGGCTCATTTGGAGTACATGGTCAGTCAGCATGAAATTCAGCGGCATAATAATGGCGTGTGGCGATACGAAAGGCGTGAAACGTGAAAACGTGATGCGTGATACTCTCCTGCGAGGTACGAAGTTCCTCGTAGGTGTTGGGGAGTCGCTATCGGAGTGCGATAGCTTTAGCTATTGCCAGCCCAAAGGGCTGAACAGGTTTCAGGGAACGGTCAGTTAGAAATTTTTTAAAATGCCACCATTTAACAGGACAATTCATCCATGAACGAACTATTAAAAGATTATCACGTCACCATCGACATCCCGATTGCTTGGGGCGAGATGGACGCGTTTCAACATGTCAACAATGTGGTCTATTTTCGCTACTTTGAAACGGGGCGAGTGGCTTACATGCATGCTATGAAGCTACCCAACCTGATTGGCGATAATGGCATCGGGCCGATTTTGGCCGCGGTCGATTGCCGCTTTCGTTTGCCCCTGACCCATCCCGACACAATCACGGTCGGGGTCAAAACAACAACCTTCAAAGAGGATCGATTCATCGTCAACCATGTCGTGGTTAGCCATCGTTATCAAAAGGTAGCCGCGCATGGCGAAGGAATGATTGTCTCTTATGATTATAATGTCAACAAAAAAGTGGCCTTACCAGAGACCTGGAAAAAAATAATTGCAAATATAGAGAGATGGTAAGTACACTGTTAAAAACTAATGCAGGTGGTCTGCCTGCACTTCTAGCTAACAATTGACACCAAACCAAAATTGAGGCAAAATTCTGGTTCAACGTTTTAACATTTCTACTCAAACCCACAATTAAATGTACAAAGTTCGATAAAAAAATCCTCCGCCGTCGGTATACCGATGGTCAGTTAGGATAAATTTCAATCTTACTACCCGACTTATTAATTTAGTCAGAACTAATTTTTGACAGGATTGACAAGATTAACAGGATTTTCATTTCCAATCCTGTTAATCCCGTTAGGAAGTTCCAGAATTTTAAACCTCCCAAAACCATTGTGATACCCCCTCCCAGCTTCCCCCCTAGCAGGGGGACTGATGAGGGTAGAGACTCTGCTCAATTTGGGAGATTTATTTTCTTGGAATTGCCTTAATCCTGTAGATTTAATTTGAGTTAAATATTTTGTCGGGTAACAATTCATCTATTACGTATTTTGTATTATGATCTAAAACTACATCACAAAATACGCAATACGTAATAGCCTTACAAAAAACATGTCAAACAAAATTGGAATGAGCTTTAGTTTAACCGAAGAACAAGCAATGATTAAACAAATGGCGCGGGAGTTTGCAGAGAATGAGATTATTCCCCATGCCGAACATTACGATAAAACCCACGAATATCCCCGTCCGGTTGTGGAAAAGGCCCAAGAGTTAGGGCTGACTCTACTCAACATACCAGAGGAGTACGGTGGTTTAGGACTGAGTTTGGTCGAAGAGATGATTGTCGCTGAGGAGTTGTCGTATGGCTGTTCGGGCATTGGCCTGAGCATTACGATTAACTGTTTAGCCGCTTTGCCGATTGTTATTGCCGGAAATGAGGAACAAAAACAGAAGTATTTGGGCAAGTTGGTCGATGGGGGCATGGCCGCTTACTGTGTCACCGAGCCGGAAGCGGGGTCTGACGTGGCCGCGCTCCAAACGACCGCGGTCAAAGATGGGGATGATTACATCATCAATGGCACAAAAACCTTTATCACCGGCGCAACCGTGGCCGATTGGTTTACCGTATTTGCCTATACCGACAAAGAAAAACGGCATAACGGGGTCAGCGCCTTTGTGATTGAAAAAGGGACTCCCGGCCTATCTGTGGGTAAACCGTTTGACAAACTTGGTCAATGCGCCTCCGATACCGCCGAAGTAGTGCTGGAAAACGTGCGCGTTCCGGCCAGTAACATGCTTGGCAAAGAGGGATATGGCTTTATGATTGCCATGAAAGTGTTTGACCGCTCTCGCCCGTCGGTGGGGAGCATGGCTGTCGGCATTGCTCGTCGGGCCATGGAAGAGGCGATTAAATATGCCGCTGAACGCAAAACGATGGGCAAACCAATCTATCGTCACCAAGCCATCGGTCACATGATTGCCGACATGGCCATGCAAATTGAAGCGGCTCGGCTGTTGGTCAGAAAAGCGGCTTGGCAGTACGACAATGACGAATCAAACGTCATGTCAGCCTCCATGGCCAAAGCATTCGCCGCCGACATGGCTATGAAAGTTACCACCGACGCAGTACAGGTTTTAGGTGGATACGGCTATATGCGCGAATATCCAGTCGAAAAACTGATGCGAGATGTGAAAGTCTGCCAAATTTACGAAGGAACTAGTCAAATTCAGCGCAATATCTTGGTACGCGAACTTTTTAAAAATTCGTAAACGTGTGATGGTCAAGATGATGTTGAAAACCATGTCATACTGAGCCGAAGGCGAAGTATCCACCCGAATCTCCCTAGATTCGGGTGAGTGAGACCCTTCGCAAAAAACGCTCAGGATGACATAATCTTTTTCAACATCAAGCTAGAAAAATTGTATGTATAGTCAGCCTCTTTTGGTTTTGGGTTCAGAAAAGCTAATGTATCAAGCACATAAGTGTCAACTTAGGCCAATCAGACCTTGCAGGTTTCCAAAACCTACAAGGTCAAGCCCATGTCCTGCAAGGTTTCCGCCGTAGGCGAACCTTGTAGGTCTGTCGTTAACAATCCTTAAGTTGACGGATATGGTATCAAGCACTACCAATAGCGGCGAGAATTTTTCGATTAACTAATACGTTATGTAAAAACTGTTTCCGTCGAGTTTTATCCTTAATTAAATCAGTTTTACGTTTGGTATCGACATAGGCTTTTTCAATGTAATCTCGTGCATCTCGTTGGTTCAGAGCCATTAAAATGCGCCCATGTCGATAATATATCTCTGCGGCGGAGATTTGGGGCGTTTGCAAATAGGTTAATGGCTCTAACAACTGAATAGCGACCTCAGAGCTTTTGAGTGCTTCGCGGAAGTTACCCATTTGATAAAAACCAACTCCACGTAGGTAATGGCCTAGCAGTTCATGCTCAGTATATTTTCGTTGTAGGGCTAATTTTATGATTCGGTTGCTTAATCGAATAGCGTAAGCAACATGATTTTCGACATTTAGCGAGAGATGATAAGCGGCTAAGGCTTGATAACTACGCAACATCAAGGTTGAATCTTTTTGTTCTTCTGCTCGCTCTTTGGCTTTTTTGAGCAAGTTAAAAACGGTCTCATCTTCGGGTGATGCGTCAACCGGAGACTGTTTCGACGTATATTCAGCCAGTCCTAACGAAATTAAGGCATAAATCTGACCTCGTAAATGATGTGAATTTTTGAAGATTGTTTGCGCCTCTTCATAACATTTTAGCGACTGTTTGTAGTCGCCCAAACTGTACCATGCATCCCCCATGTGGTACTGATTCCAACCAACTTGAACAATCCCACCAATATCTTCAGAAATCGCCTTAGCCTCACTGTAATGGGCTAGAGCTTGTTCATAATCATCTACAAATAACGCTAACTTACCAATACCCCACAACGTCCATGCTTCCTCGATTCGATTATTGCTTTTGCGGCATATTTTCAGAGCTTGATGGAAGTAGATATGGGAGCGTTCGACATCATGTAGTGTATCAGCATAGATATGGCCGATGAGAGTAGTCAACTGCGCTTGTCTCACTTCATCGTTTAGGTCTTGGGCAATCAACAGAGCTTGAGTAGCGTAGCTCATGCTGTCGGCGTTACGCTGAGTCCACAGTAAACGAGCAATCTGTTCCAAACAGCGACATTCTCCCAAACGGTCATTGATTTCTTGAGCCACGGTGAGACCCTGTTGCGCTACGGTACGAGCTTCTTCTAACTTGCCGATATGCCAATTATAGTCAGCCCGACGAGACATAACCTCAACCGCACGTTGCGAATCATCAAGCGATTTGGCGACATCCTGCAAAATGTCTAAGACTACTAACTCGTTTGTCCGGTTGCCCATTAAATCAAGGAGCATGCGTTGTTGGTCAAGCAGGTCGTATTGCTCTAATAGATTTTCTTTTAGAGTCTCATCAAGCAAGTCAACGGCAATATCTTCTAAAATCTCTTGGGCTTGACCATAGTAATCAATCGCATCTTCATTGGCATAAATACGTTTGGCTCGATCTCCGGCTTTGCGTAGATAGGGTACGGCTTTTTCATCTTGGGCACTGGCGATAAAATGATGAGCTATTTCTGCTGGGCTGTTGTTAGTTTTATGTCGATAAGCAATTTCTAGGACAGTAACAATTCGGCGATGTAACTTTCGTCGTCGTAAGGGACGCAACTCTTCATAAAGCGTTTCTCGAATAATCGCATGTTGAAATCGATAAGTTCCCTCCTCGTTGACGGGTTCGAGCAGTTGGGCGCTAATTGCTTCGGCAATCATCTCTTGGACAATGGTTTTATCAATACGGCTACTTTTAACTAAAAACTCTAAGGGTATATTACGCCCCACCGCGGCCGCGAGTTGAAGAAACTTGAGAGTCTCTTTTTGAATTCGCTCAAAACGACTTCCCAAGACTGCTTTTATACTACCCGGCACATGCAGACGATCGTTATCCCGTTGTTCCCAACGTCCCTCTTTAAGGACTATTTGTCCGTCAAGGGCTAACCCTTTCACCACCTCCTCAATATAAAGTGGATTTCCCTCGGTTGCTTTATAAATTGAGGCCGCGAACTCAGCACTAACAGAGCTACCAAGCATGGCTTCCAACATGCTAGTGGTCATGTCCTGTCCGAGTCGTCTCAAGCTCATTTCATGGAGCAGTTCGTAATTGTTTAAGGCTTCTATCAGGCGATTAATGGGGCTAGTATAACTGAGTGCTACATCTCGGTATGATCCGATAATTAAGAGCGAAGTACCGACAGATTGCTCTACCAATATTTTTAACATGTCCAAACTGCCGGGGTCGGCAAAATGAATATCATCTAGCAATAACAGGGTCGGTTGCTCGTAGGTTAGATTGAGAATAAATTGGCTAATTTGACCAAATAATCTGGCTCGCTCTGCTTCTGGTTCTAGGGGAGGGTTAGGCGGAATAAAGCCTAGTTTCTCGGTCAGTTGAGGAACAAACTTAACCACTTCACCAGCAATTAAACCAGACATTTGTCGCCTTAAAGTTGAGGCGGGTTGCTCGTGGATATATTTCTGAATCGCATTGCTGAATATCGAATAAGGTAGCCCCAAATCTTGTTCTTGAGCAGAATCTTGCAGAACGTATCCGTCACGCAACTTGGCGTATACCTCTAGCTCTTTCAGTAGACGTGTCTTACCGATTCCACCCTCGCCTGAGAGCAAAATAAAGTTATCTTTACTATTTTCACCCAAACGGGCTATATCCCAACGGTGTTTTAGTTCGTTAAGCTCATCGGAGCGACCAACCATTTTGCCCCGAGAGATACGGTCAAGCAAGATTTGGTGAGTAATGGCAGGAATCGCAAGGGTTTGCTGGGTGCTATACTTGGCTGTTACCTGTATCGTACTTTTGTCGTCGCTGGTGAGGCTTGTTAAAATTGGAGCTAAAGATTGACGGACTAAACCGGCATTTTCATGCCGATCTTCAGGTCGTTTTGCCAATAGACTGAGTATAATAGCTTGTAAATCATCGGGAATCGAACCATTATAATGTTGAGGTGGCACAACTGGAGCATGAATGTGTTGCGAGATAACAGTCAAAGGGTCATCATCATGAAAGGGTCGCCGTCCAGTCAGGAGTTCATACATAATGACTCCCATAGCATACAAATCAACCCGATGGTCGCCCTGCTCACCCAAGGCTAATTCTGGCGCAAGATAAGCGGCAGTTCCAGCCACCAAACCGGCTTGGGTTAATCGTGATTGTCCCTCAATACGAGCCAAACCAAAGTCCATCACCTTGACCTGATTATCAGGTGTAACCATCACATTTTCAGGTTTGAGGTCGCGGTGAATGACCGAATTTTCATGCGAATATTCTAGGGCGGCTAAGATACTATCAATAATGGGGAGTGATTCGGTAAACGGCATTAAATCGGGGCTATAACCGTTATCGAGTGCCCATAAGTCTTGGCCGGGGATATATTCCATAACTAGATATGGGCGACCTTGTTCTTCGGAATAGTCGTACAGGGTGACAATATTGGCCTGATTAAGACGAGCGACAGAGCGGGCTTCACTACGAAAACGTTCCAACTTGTCACCCGCCATGCCACTGCCTGATACAGATAAGACTTTTATAGCAACGGTACGTTTGAGTTGTTGGTCTTCGGCTTTGTATACAATGCCTGCGCCCCCTTCACCCAATTGACTCTCTAACCGATAACGGTCGTTTAAAATTGTACCAACACTGATATTTACAGCCGGCTGGCTACGTCTAAAAAGCTTCATTGCAGGGATATCCTATTGAATAGTTTATGGTTAGGTATTTTGTCTGTTTTACTAATGTTTGTCAATTTTTGTTGACCGTTCGGGAGATGGTTGAATAATTTCGTAAAACGTGAGGCGTGAAACGTGAGGATTCTGTAGTGGTCAACACGATGTTGAAAATTGTGTTAAATTTCCTTAACCTGTATATCGGCATGCAAAAACGGGAAGCACTCAGAAGTTTATCATTTCAACATGACTAAAACAATATCTGATAGGATTGACAGGATTACAAGTAAAAAAATCCTGTCAATCCTGTTAATCCTGTTAAAAAATGCTTTTGATTTTATCAAAATATCAGGTCATGAATGAAACGACAAACTCTTGAGCACTATATGTAGTATTGATTTCACAAAAAACACGTTTTTGTATTTTCGGAAATTTTTCAACATCAACATGACGTAAAAGTTCAGTAAAGCCGCCCTAGAAACCCGATTTCTTTGAGAAATCGGGTTTCTGACGCTCTTTTTGGCGAGTTTACTGAATATTTACCGTGAGGATTCAGAGACAAATCACATATTCACGTACCTAGGAATGAGTCCTAAATAAGTTGCGCGCCCAGAGTGGTTCAATCTTGAAGATTGAACCACTCTCATGACCAACATGCACAAGTTAATTAATCCCGATCCCTATGCTTCGTCAGTTCTAGCCAATTCATGAGGGTTGCGAATTAAATAATCTTCAACTAACAATAAATTATGTTCACCCGCCCGACGAATTACATTAAGCAAGTCACTCATGCTCGACACCTCTTCGAGTTGTTCGGTAACGAACCACTGTAGAAACTGGCGAGTTAGGTGATCACTCTCCTTAACTGCTAAATCAACTAAGGCATTAATCTGGTCAGTTACTTGTAGCTCTTGCTGTAAAGCCAAATCAACACATTCTTCAGCTGTCTCAAATTGGTTTTTAATCTGTTTGGTAGCCGGAATTATGGGATGCCCTCCGGCTTCACTGATATAGCTCAATAATTTCATAGCATGGGCATGCTCTTCTTGAGCCTGCAAATGGAAGAAACTCGCCAATTCTGGGAGTGTTTCACTCTCAAAATGAAAGGCAATAGCTAAATATTGCATTGAAGCGGTGAACTCTTCTACAACTTGTGTATTGATTGCTTCAACAACTGATGGTTTAAGTAATGATGTCATTGGTACCAAGCTCCTATACGTAATTTGATATTTTCTAAAACTCGCCATATTATATATGAAACGTTTAAATATCCAAGTAGGAAAATACGCCCTATTCATTTCCAACTTTGATGGTTTTGGGGTAAAATCTTTAGGGTATAGTTTTTTCTCAAGTATAGGGTTTTATTGCTTCAAGAAACATGTCAATCGAGGTGTGTATTTAAGGAAGTATAGCCGTATTAAGTCAATATTTCCTATAAAAGTCGTGAACAGGTTACAAATTGTTTTGGTTAGTTTATTGGCGAGTTTAGTTGTTTTGGTTTTTATAACCTTAACATTTTTGGTTTTGTTTGTGCCCATAGAGGCATTACCGATAATTATCGTCACTCCAACTCGAACCGTAACGTTAACTCCCATCAGTACCGCGTTACCAACGTCACCGAGTCTATTACCAACAGCTAATATTTTAGCCTCGGTAACAGCCGAACCAACACCGGCCAATACACGAGTTCCAACAGTGACACCATTGCCACCAAAAACGGCTACCCCGACAATTGTTTTTGAGGTTCCAACTATTATTGTTTTGCCGACGGAAACACCAACAGAAACACCTCGTCCGTTGCCCAAGCCAACCTCAACAAGAGCAAAAAATACACCAACCATAATTCCCCTAAGCTACCGAATCGATTTTAAGGCTGATGACACAAAAATCAATAAAAATCAATGTACCGATCTTGAATGGGATGTTCAAGGAGCAGAAACTATTTTTTTGGATGGAACATTAGTTGAACCATCTGGAAATAAAGAGGTTTGTCCTAAACGCAAACAAACTTATCGACTTGAAGTAAAATTGCCAAATATCGCTAACCAAGAAATTAGAGAAGTGACGATTGAGGTTAATGATACTGACCCAATTAATTAAAAAGAACTTTTGAGGCTAGTCATAGCCCCAAAATTATAGCCCGTTTTACCAATAATCAATCTATTATAAAAATTTAAAGAACTCTATAGTGGTCAGACTGATGTTGAAAATGGAGTGCAACGGGTTTAGCCGTTGCCAACAACAATGGCTAAACCCATTGCACTCCAACATCATTTTGACCACCACAAAAATTAAAGAATTCTCACCTGCTTTCAATAATCTTGACAACCTTTCATAATTGTGCTAGTCTTGATAAATAAGTTTTTTGTAAACAGCTGAGAAAATCTATTTAATCGGAGCAGTTACGTGTCCAAAGTATTATATGTTGAAGATCATCCAGCTCAAAGAGATATACTAGCTCAGATGTTAGAGCTTAATGGATTTGAAGTTGATGTTGCTAGTGATGGCTTAGAAGGTGTTGAAAAAGCGCGCAGTTGGTTACCTGATTTAATACTCATGGATTTACGCATGCCGCGCATGGATGGTTTTGAAGCGATTAAGACAATTCGTTCTTATGATGAAACAAAACATATTCCTATTATTGCAATCTCTGCATGGGCAAGCGCTAAGCATAAAGAGCGTGCCTTGTCAGCGGGAGCAACTGAGCACTTTACCAAGCCAGTTGATTTAAGTCGGTTGTTAAATACAATTGGTCGCTATCTAAAAGATTAAACCGTCCCTTTTTGATAAACATAAAAAGCGACACCTATACCTTAGGTTGTCGCTTTTTTTCGTGCAAATACGGGTTTAGGAGAAGTTTTGAGTTCTCCTCTTGTCGAGAGAATGTAAATATTCAGTGAACTCGCCAGAAAGAGCATCAGAAACCCGATTTCTCAAAGAAATCGGGTTTCTAGAGCTACTTTACTGAACTTTTACGGGAGAATGGTTCAATCTTAAAGATTGAACCATTCTGGCCTAAGCTCTATCGTTTAAGCGTTGTAGACGAGTTGTGATTCCAATCATAATCAATAATAACAGAACTAACACCCCAGAAACAACGGCAATATAGCTATTCCCTGACAAAATAACACCACCACTCTTAGGCATAGCTTCCGATAACGGCTCCTCTTCCGCATCAGTTGGAACAACATCTGAGGGAAGTGACGATTGAGGTTAATGATACTGACCCAATTAATTAAAAAGAACTTTTGAGGCTAGTCATAGCCCCAAAATTATAGCCCGTTTTACCAATAATCAATCTATTATAAAAATTTAAAGAACTCTATAGTGGTCAGACTGATGTTGAAAATGGAGTGCAACGGGTTTAGCCGTTGCCAAAAACAATGGCTAAACCCATTGCACTCCAACATCATTTTGACCACCACAAAAATTAAAGAATTCTCACCTGCTTTCAATAATCTTGACAACCTTTCATAATTGTGCTAGTCTTGATAAATAAGTTTTTTGTAAACAGCTGAGAAAATCTATTTAATCGGAGCAGTTACGTGTCCAAAGTATTATATGTTGAAGATCATCCAGCTCAAAGAGATATACTAGCTCAGATGTTAGAGCTTAATGGATTTGAAGTTGATGTTGCTAGTGATGGCTTAGAAGGTGTTGAAAAAGCGCGCAGTTGGTTACCTGATTTAATACTCATGGATTTACGCATGCCGCGCATGGATGGTTTTGAAGCGATTAAGACAATTCGTTCTTATGATGAAACAAAACATATTCCTATTATTGCAATCTCTGCATGGGCAAGCGCTAAGCATAAAGAGCGTGCCTTGTCAGCGGGAGCAAATGAGCACTTTACCAAGCCAGTTGATTTAAGTCGGTTGTTAAATACAATTGGTCGCTATCTAAAAGATTAAACCGTCCCTTTTTGATAAACATAAAAAGCGACACCTATACCTTAGGTTGTCGCTTTTTTTCGTGCAAATACGGGTTTAGGAGAAGTTTTGAGTTCTCCTCTTGTCGAGAGAATGTAAATATTCAGTGAACTCGCCAGAAAGAGCATCAGAAACCCGATTTCTCAAAGAAATCGGGTTTCTAGAGCTACTTTACTGAACTTTTACGGGAGAATGGTTCAATCTTAAAGATTGAACCATTCTGGCCTAAGCTCTATCGTTTAAGCGTTGTAGACGAGTTGTGATTCCAATCATAATCAATAATAACAGAACTAACACCCCAGAAACAACGGCAATATAGCTATTCCCTGACAAAATAACACCACCACTCTTAGGCATAGCTTCCGATAACGGCTCCTCTTCCGCATCAGTTGGAACAACATCTGAGGGAGAGGGAATATCTGTAATTTCAGTCGCTTCGTTTGTCACAGGTAACTCAAGGTCATCACCATTTTCGGGTGGCGGTGGATCATCAGAAGTCGAAGCGACAACATCTGCTTGGTTAACAGCGACAGGTGTATTGGTTGTCGTAGGAAGCACAACCTGAGTGGGAATCGGCGTTGGCTCTAATGTGGGGGTATGCGCTGGAGGAACAGGAGTAAACGTTAGTGTCGGTGTTGGTGGTTCGACAACTTGTGTGGGTTGAACTTCCGCGACATCTTGCGCCGAGGTATCTGCTTGTTTAATGGCTAACGAAAAAGCAACCCCAGCAACCCCCAAGCAAATAAAACCAAGCAAAATTGCCGAGGCTATAATAAAAATCATGTTTGATTGTCCACTGTTACTATTTGTGCTAATGTTTTTACCCTCTTAAACGATTTGTTCTCAACAATAAACCATCCTAAAAAAATCGACTAACAACGTATAAAACTCTTTATTTTGTTATTAAATAATTTTTAGAATAGTTGTAACAAAAGGTTCATAATTACAGCAAAGTTTTTTATAATGATAACCATGTTCGGCTTTATGGTCAAGGTATCCAATTGATTTTAAGTGTAGAGATAGAGTAGCTATATTGACACTCTGCCAGAAACAGTTATCATATAACAACATAAAATGGTTACTTCATAAAGGATTAAATACTCTTGGTAAGATACATCGTAGAAGATGGTGACAATGCTCAAACATTTTTTGAGCAAACGCCAAAAGCATATCTGGCATTGGTGGTTAATAATCGGATTAATAAAGCGATTCCGATTCATGATACGGTTGATGTGGGGCGCGACAAAACAAATACAATTGTGGTATCCGACCAAAAAGTCTCACGTAACCATGCAAATGTAACTGTTTATGATGAAGCTACTATAGTCACCGACCACGGCAGTGCAAACGGTACCTATGTCAATAATTTATACATCAAACAACCCACTCGTTTACAAAATGAAGACAAGATTCGATTTGGTGACACTCTCTTTATCTTTATGACCCATGAACCGGAACTAAATAAACTGATAGTTGATAATTCTGCTTTTTCTGACAAACCATCTGAGCAAATAACAGATAACGACAGGACTAGTTCCTCAATCATCTCGCTCTCTCCCAATACACAGCATCTTTCTACCGTGTGGTTTGCACTTGGCTGTATTGCTTTTATTATTGTAACCCTAATCACTGTTCTGGCCTTTTTATTAGGTAGTTTGTTTGCAAGTGGCGGTTTTTAAGTTTTCCTATCAAATACCTTGCAAAAATTATGAGTTCTATATCAACATTATGGATAATATAACAAGCCTATCGGAGGTCAAACCTCCCATTCCTTGGACGCTAATCGACATAGTTCTCGGCTTAATTGTTTGGGGTCTATTGTTATTAGGATTGGGTTTGTTAATCCACTTCCTCTCCTTACCTATTGATTCGAGTGCGGTAATTATTGTTGGTGAAGCAACGTTACTCATTCCTGTATGGTATTTCACCATCCACAAATATGGTGTTAATTGGGCCGATTTGGGGTTTCGTGCTTTTAATCCTTCATTCGTTAGCATGGGATGTGGTTTGATGATTTTATTTTTTATCTTCCACTTATTCTATGCCAGTTTATTAGCATTTTTTAATTTACAAACGCAACCCGGTCTCGATAAAATTTTCGACGATACTACAACACCATTTTTGTTATTTTTTGGCGGAGCCGTTGTCGCTCCGTTTGTCGAAGAGACATTTTTTCGCGGTTTTGTATTCGTTGGATTACGAGATAGATGGGGTTGGCAATGGGCGGTTGTCGCTAGTTCTACGCTATTCGCCTTAGCCCATGTTGTTCCAACATCATTTATCCCCATCTTTTTTTTGGGACTTATTTTTGCCCTCATTACCCAGATTTCTGGCTCAATTTGGCCTGCTGTTTTAATTCATACATTAAATAACTCAATAGCTTTATTGTTAGTATACATTAATACCACCAATCTTTTACAATAACAAAGTGAGATGTAAATATTATGGAGTTTTTACAAAAAGAGTTATACCAACTAATTAATTTGTCTCAAAAGCCACTATGGCTAGTCGGCGCAGACCTACGCCAAGCAAACCTAAGTCGGGCGAGTCTACGAGAAGCTGATTTAGCTTGGAGCAATCTACAAGGTGCAGATTTGCGCGGGGCAGATTTAGAAGGCGCTAGTTTACGGAGCGCTAACCTATCTGGAGCAGATTTACGAAATGCCAACCTTAAAGATGCAGAACTTGCTGGAGCAAACATGGAAGGTGCCAAGTTCCGTGGGGCAGTCATGCCAAATGGAACTACTCATTATTAGCAAAAAACGCTATAAATTTTAAAAATCATCATAAAAGGTCAGCTTTTACAAGCTGACCTTTTATGAATCTGAACGATAATTAGAGCTATCAACGTAACTTGACAATGTTAGATTACAATCATGTCATACTGAGCGAAGCGAAGTATCCCCCATGATGATACTTTTGGGTGGATTCTTCGCACTAGCTACGCGTCGGGCGCTCAGAATGACATGACATAGCGGAGTTAAACACTAATGTAACATTGTCAAGATAAGGTTTTTGAGCTATTCCTTAGCCAACCTAGTTTTAAGAGAAGGCAGACGGAAGAAATAAAACATCCCAATTGAGGAGTTAGCACCCGCGGTGCGGTACGTGCCTATTTTTTTCCACGTGCCTAAGAGCCCAGTGTTTTGATAGCGATAGTTGTGATATAATAAAGGGCATCTTTTTGGGGAGAGATAAAAATGAAACAAAATTCTAAAATCGTTGCTGTAATATGTTGCTTGGGGATTTTAGTTAGCTATGCTTTAACAATACCATATCAGGTTTATGGCTTTTCTGAACCACCTTGGCAAGTAAAAGAGACAAACTCGACCAATATAAACCTAATTACCTATGGCAAGTACGAGGGATTATTAGCCAAAGACATTAAAGGGATTGTACAGGATGCTGACGGTTATATCTACCTTGGTACCAACGAGGGAATTTGGAAATATAATGGTAGTCAATTTTATCAGCTAGTTAGTGAACAAAACGGCTTGTCTTCTAACAGCGTATTTGGCTTGCTCCTCGACAGCCGAGGCAATATGTGGGCTAGTACAAACAAAGGGCTTAATAAAATCAGCAATGGCAAAGTGACGGCTATATTTAGTCCTGATACAACCATCTGGACGAAAGCTATTGAAGATACAGATGGTAATATATGGTTCGCTGAGCTTGATAATAATTTGTTGAATAAAATTGAAGATGACCAAATTGTAGCCACATACTCTGCTGAAGATGGTGTTGATGGCCTATTTAAGCTAATCTCTAATCCAAGTGGTGGAATTTGGGTCGGTACTCATGGTGGCCTGCTTAAATTTAATAATGACCATGTTGAGCGAAGTATAACCACTGATGACGGATTACGAGATAACAGTATTCATGAGATTTTCTCAGGTCATAATAATAGCATCTGGTTTTCTGATATTGATGGAGGCTTGAGCCAGATATCAGGCGATGATGTAACTTCGTATGTTGAACCAATTGCCGGTTATTTAGAAACAGCGCTAGTTGATACCGATAGCAACTTTTGGCTTGGTTCATCAAGTGGCTTAGTTCAATATCGAGAGGGAAAAAATCCCAGTATCTTTACAACATCCGATGGTTTGGCTGACAACTATGTCCTTACTATTTTTGAAGATCGAGACGGTAATATTTGGATTGGCACAGGTAACGGGGTGAGTAAAATCACCAAAGAACCAGTCGTAGAGGGGTATGAAGGATACAAAATTTACTCTCAGCTAGTCGATCAACAAAGCCAAATCTGGTTAGGAACCGCCAATGGCCTGCATGTTCTGGCTGATGGGCAAATCATAAAATCGTACACTCAAGAAAACGGCCTTGGCTCTGACAACATTAAAGCAGTTGTCGAAGACAAAAACCATAATATATGGGTCGGAACTACCGACGGATTAACTCTTTTGAAAAATGGCGAGGTGACGCGAGTTTATCGGACAGAAGACGGGTTGGTTGATAATGCAGTTTGGTCATTATTACTTGATAATCAAGAACATTTATGGGTTGGAACCAATTCGGGAATTACTATACTTGAGCAAGAAAAAGTAGTCAAAACGATTTCAGGGTCTGACCTATTTGAAAGTGATCCTCGTCGGATTGTTGCATTGATTCAAGACCATAATAACCAAATTTGGGTCGGGGCAAGAGGAGAAGGTGTATTTGTATTAAATGATACAGGCAAGTTACTTCAAACATATAAAGAAGCCGATGGTCTTATAGGAACTAGTGTTCGGGACATTACCTCTGACCCACAAGGTGCGGTTTGGGTAGTGACTTCTGATGGCGGGATTCATAAGATTGCTAACCAGAAAATTGTTGAGACTTACACTGGTAAAAACGGCCCTTATTTTGATAATCCACGAGCGATTATCGTAGGAGATAACGGTACAGTATGGGTCGGTTTAGACGGTGGTTTGGGTGTAACTACTATTGTGGATGGTGAATTTAAGAAAAACTACTCTTATGCCGATGGTTTAGTCAATGCTACCATTTATTCTTTGAATAAGGATTCTGACGGTAATATTTTAATTGGCACGGGGGGTGGACTGGTCAAACTTGACCCCACGCCATTCCAACTAGAGACAGAAATTGATGCGGTTACTCTACCACAGGTTGATGAGCAAGGTCGCTCCTCTGAATTGAACATGACCACAGATGGCGACCGTTATCGTTTAAGCTATGAGCAAAACCCAGTTCGATTTCGGTATGCCAGTTTAGATCACAGAATTGAGACAAAACGATTTCAGACGATTTTAGAAGGGTATGATAAGGTTTGGCAAGACATGGGGCCGCAAACCTTTCGAACATACATGAACCTTCCCGCGGGAAACTACACCTTCCGAGTAAGAACACAAAATTTTGATGGCAGTTGGAGTCCTGATGAAGCATCAGTTGCTATCACTCTTTCACCACCTTGGTGGGAAACATTGTGGTTTAGAGGGCTTATGATTGTTGCAGTCATTGGAATGGTGGCTGGTTTGTTCCGTTGGCGTGTCAAGTCGATTGAAGCTCGAAATCAGCAATTAGAAAACCAAGTGGCAGAACGTACCAAAGCACTGACTGAACGTGGCGAGGAGTTAGCTCGTTCTAATGAACAACTTACTATTGCCCAGCAAAAAGCCGAAGTGGCGAATCAAGCCAAGAGTGTCTTTTTGGCAAATATGAGCCATGAGCTTCGTTCACCTTTAAACGCGGTACTAGGTTTTTCTCAAATTATGGTTCGTAGTCAAACGTTATCTCACGAAAATCAAGAGAATGTCGGTATCATCCTCCGTAGTGGTGAGCACCTTTTATCCCTCATCAACCAAGTACTTGACCTCTCCAAAATTGAAGCTGGGCAGACAACTCTCAATCAGCACGACTTTGATTTACACCGTTTAATTGAAGACGTTGAAGACATGTTCTCGTTGAAAGCCGCTGATAAAAACCTACAATTGGTTTTTGATGTATTACCCACTGTACCACAATATATTCGTACTGATGAGGTGAAATTTCGGCAAGTATTGATTAACTTACTTAATAATGCCCTTAAATTCACCGAAGAGGGCGGGGTATCAGTACGGGCTAAATGTGAAAAGCTACAGGATAATAGCAAAACAGCAAAAATTATCGTAGAGGTTGAGGACACAGGAGCCGGTATAGCCCCCGATGAAATGGAGGCTCTATTTAAGGCATTTGTGCAAACTGAAACGGGTAAACAGTCAAAAGAAGGAACAGGTTTAGGGCTACCAATTAGCCGCAAGTTTGTTCAACTTATGGGAGGAGATATAACGGTCAGTAGCGAAATTGGGCATGGCACCATTTTTCGGTTTGAGGTCGTCGTCGAACTGATTGATGCACTTTCTACAACAAAAAAGTTACGAAACAATATCATCGCTTTACAGCCCGGACAGCCAACTTATCGTATCTTGATTGTTGATGACCGCGTTACTAATCGAAAGCTATTGGTAAAACTTCTTGTACCATTGGGTTTTCAGGTGCAAGAGGCTAACAATGGGCAAGAAGCGATTGATCTATGGCAAACGTGGAAACCAGATTTAATTTGGATGGATATGCGGATGCCGGTTTTAGATGGGTATGAAGCAACCAAACAAATTAAAGCAACAGATATTGGGCAGGCTACAACCGTTATCGCCTTAACAGCCAGTGTTTTTGAAGAAGAACGGGCCGTAGTTTTAGCGGCTGGATGTGACGATTTCCTTCGTAAACCATTTAAGGATAGAGATATATTTGCTCTCATGGAAAAATATTTAGGGGTACAATATATTTATGAACAGCCTGAGCCATCAAAGATGATTTCGACTGATTCACAAACCAATTTACAAAATCTGCAAACAGCACTGAATACACTCCCCCCAGAGTTATTGGAAAAATTGCATCATGCGGCTTCTCATAACAATTTATCGGTAATGAATAGTTTAATCGAACAGATAAGTCATATCGACAACCCGCTGTCCGATTCTTTGGCGGCATTGGCCGATGATTTTGATTATGATAAAATAGCTGAACTTGCTCAACATGGCATTGAGGATAGTAAAACAAATGGATAAGAAAGCAAAAGGAACAATCTTGGTGGTGGATGATACTCGGGCCAATGTCCGTTTACTAGCCGGACTATTAGACGACCAAGGGTATAACATTCAGTTTGCTTTTAATGGTGACATGGCGCTGGCCTCTGTACAAAAACTATTGCCGGATTTAATCCTATTAGATATAAAAATGCCGGGTATAGATGGTTTTGAGGTGTGTGAGCATCTAAAAAAAGACCCTTATAGTCGTGATGTTCCGGTTATTTTCATCAGTGCTTTGGATGAGGTACTAGACAAACTGAAAGCCTTTTCGGTTGGAGCGGTGGATTATATCACCAAACCGTTTCAACTTCAGGAGGTGTTAGTCCGAGTAGAGACACACTTAAAATTGAGGAATTTACAGCGCGATGTCGAAGATAAGAATACTGAACTTGGACAAACAAATCAACAGTTATCCCAAGCACTTGATGACCTTAAAGCCACCCAAAACGAGTTACTACAATCAGAAAAAATAGCTGTTTTGGGACAACTTGTCGCCGGAGTGGCGCATGAGGTCAACAGTCCTTTAGGCGCGATTCGTGCTTCCATTAGCAATATTACAAATGCGCTAGATAGCTCTCTTCAGCAACTACCAAAACTGCTAATGATATTGTCGCCAGAAGAACGTTCTGAGTTTATGTGGCTGATTGAGGGTCTTACAAGTAACAAAGAGAGACTTTCTTCCAGAGAAAGCCGTAAGTTGCGTCGTAACCTCAAAAATTCATTGGTAGAATATAACATTGACCAAGCTAATATCTTGGCTGAACGATTGATCGAGATGGGTGTTTATGAAGATATATCACCTTATTCAAGGTTGTTAAAACATCCTGAAAACATGTTCATTATTCAGGTGGCCTATAACTTATTTATTCAAAAAAATAATAGTCGTAACATTATGATTGCGGTCGAAAAAGCCAGTAAGATCGTTTTTGCTCTTAAAAGTTACGCCCGTTATGATGTCTCTGCCAAAAAGAGTGAAGCCAGCATTACAGAAGGGATTGACATTGTATTGGTTATCTATCATAACCAACTTAAACGGGGTATTGAGGTTATTACCAACTACGAAGACATTCCCTCAATTTTATGTTACCCTGATGAGCTAAATCAAGTTTGGACCAACTTAATCCATAATGCCATCCAAGCCATGCAAAGCAAAGGACGATTAGAGATTACTGTTCGTCAATTAGAGACTATACCTACCGATTCGGCTTCACCAGAGACCGATTTATCAACCTCTACAGATCCTTGTCTTATGGTTACTATTGCCGATAATGGCCCCGGAATTTCGCCTGAAATTCAGAATAGTATCTTTAAGCCGTTTTTTACTACCAAACCTGTTGGTATGGGAAGTGGCTTGGGGTTAGATATTGTGCAAAAAATTGTTAACAAACATGATGGAAAAATCGATGTAAACAGTCAACCTGGACAAACTGCCTTTAATATATATCTACCGATATACAGCACAAAAAATCAGACATAAGGCAATATATTATTGTTAAAAAATAGAGATACCATATATGTATAATTTTTTAAGGAACGTTTCGTTATTCTCTGAACTTCCTGATGATAATTTACAACAACTGCTTCAAATAACAACTGAAATACACCTGCTCAAAAATGCGAACTTGTTTGAACAAGGTAATTTTGGTAACTATGCTTATATTATAATCGAAGGAAAGATTGAAATATGTATTAATTCCGGTCGCCATGAGCTATCATTAGCCATCCGAAAAAAGGGTGAGGTTATTGGCGAAATGTCTTTACTTGATAAAGCTCCACGCATGGCTAGTGCTAGAGCGTTGTCCGACTGCATTCTTTTATCTATTCACCGCGAGCAGTTTAATAATTTACTAAACAATAATCCATCTGTTGCCCGTGGCATCCTATATAATATCACTGCACGTTGGCGTGATACAGAGATTATTCTAAAAGACCGTGAAAAAACGTTACTTGAACAGTCCACCCAATTAACGGATACATATAAGGCCTTAAAAAAGGCACATGGTTCATTAGAGCAGAGGGTTCAAGAACGAACAGCAGAACTGGCAATGGCAAATGCCTCGTTAACAAAACAGATCGAAGTTCGGAAACAGGCAGAAAAAGAATTACAACGTTATCGAGATCATCTTGAGGAACTAGTTTCACATCGAACTGATGAACTTAGTCAAGCCAATATAAAACTACAAAGCTTAAATCAACATCTGCACCAAGAGGTTATTCAGCGTACTCAGGCTGAAGCAGAGTTACAGAAAAAAAATGAGGAGTTATCAAAAACATTACGCGATCTTAAATCGACCCAAGACGAATTGATCCAGTCAGAAAAAATGGCAGTTTTGGGACAACTTGTGGCCGGAGTAGCTCATGAGGTCAACAGCCCTTTAGGCGCGATTCGTGCTTCTATCAGCAACATTACAAACGCATTAGACCATTCGTTGCAACAATTGCCAGCATTGCTCATGGTATTGTCTCCAGAAGAACAAGCCAATTTTATGTCATTGGTTGAGATTATTGCGGGCAACAAAGAAAGGCTCTCATCCAGAGAAACTCGTAAGTTACGTCGTGGTCTCAAAAAAACCCTAAAAGAATACAACATCAATGAGACCGACCGATTAGCTGAACGTTTAGTTGAAATGGGGATTTATAAGGATATAACACCTTATTTAAGCCTATTAGAACATCCTGATAACATGTTTATTATTCAGGTGGCCTATAACTTATTTATTCAAAAAAATAATAGTCGTAATATTATGATTGCTGTCGAAAAAGCCAGTAAGGTGGTTTTTGCTCTTAAAAGTTACGCCCGTTATGATGTCTCTGCACAAAAAAGTGAAGCCAACATCATTGAGGGGATTGACATTGTGCTGGTCATCTATCATAACCAAATTAAACGGGGCATTGAGGTTATCACCAATTACGATGACATCTCCTCAATTTTATGTTATCCTGACGAGCTAAATCAAGTTTGGACCAATATCATCCATAATGCCATCCAAGCCATGCAAGGCAAAGGGCTATTAGAAATTAGTGTTTGTCAATTAGAGACCATGCCTACTGATCTGGCCTCGACAGAGACCGATTTGTCAACCGCTACAACTCCCTGTGTTATGGTTACGATTGCAGATAATGGCCCCGGAATTTCACCTGAAATTCAAAGCCGTATCTTTAAACCGTTTTTTACTACCAAACCGGTCGGTGTAGGAAGTGGTTTGGGATTAGATATTGTACAAAAAATCGTTGATAAACATCATGGGAAAATTGAGGTTGAAAGTGAACCTGGGCGAACCGTCTTTGATATTTATCTCCCAATTTTATAATAGGCGATAGTTTTTCGTACACCTTTTTATTAAGCTAGTCTGCTCGACAGAAGTCCTTCGGTAATTAGTCGGAGTGCAAAGCAAGATTTGCCTGCGGTTTGCGATTTGATCGACAATTCTAATCTATAAAAGGGCTTACGTCGCCTTGTACTAAGGTATTCTTTTTATATTTTTCTACCAATAATATTAGACACAGCCACCTTTGCCTCATTTAAATTGGACAGGCCACTTAATTTTAATTCAGTATTTTGAATACTATTGTACTCCGTTTCAGCTTTTCGAAAAAGTTCATTAGCCTTACTAAGAGAGTTCACTTCAGCCTCGCCTCGCGCCCAACTTCTATATAGCTCGCCTTTTGCATATTTCATATGATCACTATTATCATGAATTGCGTTAATTCGTTGCTTATATATCTGACGGGCTTCATCGTATCTATCGTGAGTAACAAGAAAACGTGCATAACCTTTTGTGTTTGAACTTTTGTAAAAATCATCTACCGCTGCATCAACGGATTTTTTCCAATATAATTCTGCTTGCGGTATATTTCCGATTGTATCAAGGGCAATGGCTACTTCTGCATATTCCATGTCGCTGACTAGTTTCATTGGAAGTTGTTCTATTAGGAAGACAGCCTGTCTAACTAAAAATCTATTTTTATTCCTAATTCGACGAAGTCTATTACTCTCTTCAGGAGTTAAATTTTTATTAGGTTGAAAACTCGGCTTTAGTTTTTGTTTCTCAACAAAAGTGGTATGTAATTCGTTTATTATGTTACTTAGCTGATCTCGGACATTTCTTTGAACATCTAAACTTCTTTGACGCAATGATATAACGGTTGTCAAAACGGAAAACATTAAAGCTATACCACTTATACTTATCGTAAGCCAATCGTTGGTAGTCATATACACCCCTTATTTTACTGGTTTTATAAATTGTTTTGTTATTGTTGCAAATAAACCGCCATTGGTAATAATGCAATAGTCATTAATAAGATGTGTAGGTAAATTTGCAATTTTGTACGATTAAACGGATCTTTGTTGCTATTTCTTTTGCCTACTTTTTTATTTATATCATTAAACTCAAGTGCGTATAATTTGCGAGCCTCTTCTGCCCGTCTTTGGTGCATTTTGATAAATTCTCTTGATCGGTGGCTATACATTAATGCAAACGAGTTTGAAATAATGATGATAATAGGCAACCCAATAGCACTCGCGAAGTTCAATTTACCAGGCTCGGCAAACCCAAAGGTGAAAGAAAACGTGCTTATGACAATAACAAGGTTAGTCATTGTCAATCTTTGTTGCTCTAGTTGGGAAATTCTATCATACTGAAGCCGATGATACATACGAAAGTTATCTAGATCAAGCTGTGGAGTTTTTGATAGATTGGACATGAGTTAGTTCCTTATGACTGCTTTTACTGAATTTGAAGTTATATTTTATCACAATGCACGCTAAAAGGCTGTTTCAAACAACATTCTCCGAAACCGTATATCTTTTCATTTATGATACTAAGGACGAGTTGTTTAGGCAAAACTTGATAGTAGTGATATTATTCTTAAAGTCTTTCAGGTTAATTTTAGTGCCACTTATTCAAATATTCAAATTAGGAGACGATTATGAAAATTATCCATATACTTGTGTTGATAGGAATGTTCGTTGTTGCACCCCTAAGTGCTTGTGGCGTACAATCAACACCCGACCCTGTACAAGATTCCGCTACCTCAGACGAGGCTACCGAATTCGGAGGCAGTAACATTTGATGATAAAAACAGTTCAAATAGTGAGATTAAACGGGCTAAAACGGTAATATTTGATGCCGCCGATGGACGTATTCAAGACCCCACCAATTGGAATCCTCTCGCCTCAAAACGCCGCATGGATCATGGATTTCATCAATCAGTTATTGAACCACTATTTATCTTAAATTATGAAACCGGCCAGATAGAGTCATGGCTCGGCGAATCGATGACTGCTAACGATGCACTCGATGAGTGGACATTGACCTTGCGAGAAGATATCAAGTGGCATGATGGTGAGAATTTTGATGCTGACGACGTATTATTCACTATAAATATGTTACAAAAGCATGCACCCGATTTGAACGGTTCAACCAATATCGAGACATGGATTAAACAGACCGAAAAGGTTGATGAGTTGACTGTAAAATTCACCCTAACCCAAGCCAATGCTCGTTTTCAGCTTGATGTATTAACCGTGAAAGTTTGGGGGTATTACCATTTGTACCGGAACATGTTTGGGCCAATCAAGACCCGTTATCTTTTAAAAATTACGACCATGACAAAGGTTGGCCGGTATTTACAGGGCCATATCAACTGGATCATGCCGATGAAAATGAAGCTGTTTACGTTCGGTATGATGGTTGCAACTACTTTCACTGGATGAACAAACCTTGTTTTTGGAACTGATAGATACAAACCTACACAAAAGTAACGAACGGTTATCGTCTCGAGAAAGCCGCAAATTGCGCCGGAACTTACGCAAAAAGCTAATCGCGCTCCAAGTTCCCAAACCAGATATTTTTACTGACAAACTGGTTGAAATGGGAGTATATAAAGATGTAGAGTCATTATTGCCACTTTTGACTCATGACAAAGCTAGTTTTATTATGCAAGTTGCCTATAATCTGGCAATTCAGCAAAATAATAGTCAAAATATAAAAATTGCCGTTGATAAGGCCTCTAAAGTGGTTTTTGCTCTCAAAAACTACGCTCGCCAAAATAAAGGTGGTACATTAAGTAAAGCCAGTCTTATTGAAGGTCTAGACGTTGTGTTAACTCTTTACCACAATCAACTAAAACGAGGCGTTGAGGTTACAACTCACTATGATAACATTCCTCCTATGTTGTGTTATTCTGACGAACTCAATCAGGTTTGGACAAACCTAATCCACAATGCCATTCAAGCTATGAACGGTAAAGGTCATTTGGATATTAATGTAAAACTGCTAGAATTCAAGCAGTTAGACCAAGACTTTAGTTATATCGAGAGTGCAAAATTACCAGATACCGACTACGTTGTTGTCACAATTCGGGATAACGGAACGGGTATTCCGCCAGAGGTTAAATCTCATATTTTTGAGCCGTTTTATACCACCAAACCGGCTGGTGAGGGAACAGGGTTAGGACTGGACATTGTACGTAAAATTATTGAGAAACATAAGGGTAGAATTGATTTTGATAGTCACCTCGGTCAAACGACATTTACTGTATTACTACCAATTCTGAATGAGGATATTAATAATGGCTAAAAAAGCGATCTTGTGTGTTGATGATGAAGAAATCGTCTTAATAAGTTTGAGAGATCAGATCCAAAACTATTTTGGTGATAGTTATATCTATGAAATGGCCGAAAGCGCGGATGAGGCTTTGGAAGTAATTGAGGAGTTGGATGAGAATGAAGTCGAGATTCTCATCATCGTTTCTGATTGGCTGATGCCAAACATGAAAGGGGACGAGTTTTTAATTAGAGTTCATGAAAAATTTCCCCGTATCGTCAAAGTCATGCTTACCGGACAAGCCGATGAGGCCGCGGTTGACCGAGCCAAAAAACATGCTAATCTATACCGTTATATCGCTAAACCTTGGGATGAAACAGAACTTATCAATACTCTAAAGTCGGGATTATCTTAATATAATGGAAAAAGCAGTTATTGTGTGTGTTGATGATGAAAGTGTAGTTTTGGTTAGCCTTAGAGACCAATTACGGAACCATTTAGGGCAGACGTATGGTATTGAAATCGCAGAAAGTGGGGAGGAAGCTATTGAACTGTTTTCCGAACTGCTTGAGGATGAAATCGAGGTGCCACTGGTTATCTCTGACCAAATCATGCCCGGCTTAAAAGGAGATGAACTTCTTATTCAACTTCATCAATATCATCCTAAAACCTTAAAAATTCTGTTGACAGGACAAGCGGATGCTGAAGTGGTTGGTAACGCGGTTAACAATGCCAACTTGTACCGGTATATTTCGAAGCCATGGGACGAACCGGACTTGTGTCTAACTGTTACCGAAGCATTACGGCGTTACACTCAAGACAGACGGTTAGCCAAGCAAAACAAACAGCTACAGCTCTTATATGATAAAGCGCAACAAGAGATAGATGAACGCAAGCGATTTGAAACCTTACTTGCCGAAGCTAATCAGAATTTGGAGCATAAAGTTGAGGAACGTACTCAAGAGCTATCTCAAGCACTCGCAAATCTTAAGGCTACTCAAAATCAACTGATAGCACAAGAAAAAATGGCCTCGTTAGGAACCCTAACCGCTGGGATAGCCCATGAAATTAAGAATCCCCTAAACTTTGTTAATAATTTTGCTCAACTATCTATCGGACTAGCTGATGAGTTGTCGGAGTTATTGGCTGAACAAAAACCAACGATTAGCCCTGAAGATTGGATTAACATTCATGAAATTTTAACCGACCTCAAACTAAATGCCGCCAGCATCAACGAGGAGGGACAACGAGCTGATAGTATTGTGCGTAACATGTTGCTCCATTCTGGCGGAACGGCTGGCGAGTTTCAAGAAACCGATTTGAATATTTTACTTGATGAAACAATTCAGCTAACCTATCATAGTATTCGAGCTAAAGATGTAACCTTTAACATCAATCTAGAAACCTATTTTGATTCGACGATTGAACCTATTCCACTAGTTATACAAGATATTAGTCGAGCTTTTTTGAATATAGTTAATAATGCCTGTTACGCCGTCCATGATAAAAAAATGTCTCAGCAAAGTCATGTTGTCCCTATAGTTCGAGTGACTACAAAAAATTTGCCTGATTATATCGAAGTACGTGTTTGGGATAACGGCTCTGGTTTGCCTGCTGAAGTGCAAGATAAACTGTTTACCCCCTTCTTCACAACAAAACCCGCCGGGGAAGGAACGGGATTGGGATTATCGATTACTTATGATATTATAGTGCAGGTTCATCAAGGAAAAATTGAGGTGAACACCGAGCTAGGTGAATTTGCCGAATTTATTATCAGTTTGCCGAAACAAAAGTTAGGAAGCGAGTAAGTTATGGAAAATAGTACACCCACAAAAATTTTAGTTGTTGACGATGAACCAAAGCTACAGTTGTTGATTCGACAGCTGTTTAGACAAAAAGTACGAAAAAAAGAGTTTACCTTTATTTTTGCTCAAGATGGTGAAGAGGCGCTTGAAATACTAAAATCAGACTCCTCGATTGACGTGTTATTAACGGACATCAACATGCCCAACATGGATGGCTTAACCTTGTTAAGCCGCTTACAGAAACTAAAACCGACGATCAATCCGGCCCTAATCGCAGTGATTATTTCTGCTTATGCTGACATGGAAAATATCCGTAAGGCGATGAACGCCGGCAGTTTCGATTTTTTAACTAAACCGATTAACATGGAAGATCTGAAAATTACGGTTGAAAACTCGGTTGAACATACGCATATTTTAAAAAAGGCTATCGAACAAAAACGACTTGCCGAAGAGGCGTTGCGGAAAGTCAATGAAGAGCTTGAAATTCGCATCGAAGACCGTACTTCTGAGCTCCGCAAGGCAAAAGAGACTGCCGAAGTTGCCAATCAAATCAAAAGCACCTTTTTAGCCAACATGAGCCACGAACTTCGCTCGCCGCTTAATGTGATTCTTGGCTTTACCCAAGTGATGCGTCGGAGCGAGAATTTGGCTCAAGAGCATCGAGAAAATCTCAACGTTATTACTCGTAGTGGTGAGCATCTGCTGACCTTAATTAACGATGTGCTTGACATGTCTAAAATTGAGGCTGGGCGTACCATACTCAATCAGACCGATTTCGATTTATACCGTCTGCTTGATGATGTAGAGGACATGTTTCGACTAAAAGCAGATGACAAGGAATTAAAGCTATATTTAGATCGATCTCCTAATTTACCCCATTACATCCATACTGATGAGATGAAACTACGTCAAGTTTTAATCAACCTATTAAGCAATGCCATCAAATTTACAAAGAAAGGCCATGTCGCTATTCGAATCTCTTTGGATAATGAAGCTAACGCTGAAGCCGATGAATCTACAAGCCGATTAGTTGTTATTATTGAGGATACAGGCTATGGTATCTCTCCCGACGAGATAAATAAACTCTTTGAGGCGTTTGTACAGACTAAAAGCGGTCAAAACGCACAAATTGGTACAGGGTTGGGGCTTCCTATTAGCCAAAAATTTGTCGAAATGATGGGAGGAACTATTGCGGTTCAATCCCCGGCAGTCGAAATTATCCCTTTGCCTCCAGATGTGGGACCCGGCTCTACCTTTACGTTTGATATTAAGGTTAAAATTGTCGACCATGCCAATGTTGTCGAAAAGGGTCAACTCCGCCAAGTGGTAGCACTCAAACCAAACCAGCCGGAGTATCGAATTTTGGTGGTTGATGATAAATGGACAAACCGACAGCTTTTGGTTCAATTGTTAGAGCCGTTTGGATTTGCCTTAAAAGAGGCTAGTAATGGTCAGAAGGCTATTGAAATTTGGGAAAAATGGCATCCTCATCTAATATGGATGGATATTCGCATGCCGATTATGGATGGCTATGAGGCTACTCGGCAAATTAAAGCCAAACAAGCACAAAACCAACATAATCCCAAAACAGTAATCATTGCCCTCACCGCAGGTGTACTACGCGAAGATGAACCACTAGTTTTAGAAGCAGGGTGTGATGATATTGTCTACAAACCATTTCAGGAAACTGGTATATTTGAACTTATGGATAAGCATATCGGAGTGAAATATATTTATAAACAAGAAAATACATCCACATCTCGTACCTACACCGATATATCTGACCCAGCTTATATTAAATCTCGATTGTCTCTCATATCCCCTGATTTATTAGCTATACTAGAGCAGGTTGTGGTACGAATTGACATGGAATTAATCGCTGAGACAATTTTGAAAATTCATGATTATGACCATGTTTTAGCAAGACAGTTGACCAAACTAGCAGACAATTTTGAGTATGAAAAAATTCTCTCTCTGATTCGAGATAAAGGATAAATATCACAGAAGTTTATCATTTCAACATGACTAAAACAATATCTGACAGGATTAACAGGATGGACAGGATTAAAGGCAAAAAAATCCTGTTAATATAGAATTAGGCAAATTGAGTGCATCATCATCACCGCGACATGTAAAAAATAATGGTAGTGTTACATCATTGACTGATGAGTATGTCACCCTGAGCGTTTTGTGCGAAGGGTCTCACTTACCCGAATCTAGGTAGATTCGAGAAGATTCTTCGCCTTCGGCTCAGAATGACATTGAGCAGGTTATCAGTCAACATGACATCACTACCAAAATAATATGTTAAACTATGACTACAACTCAAAAGGTCATTACACATGTTCGGCAATAATTTATCATCGCATAAAAATTCAAATTCTAGGTCTACGGAGTGCAAAAGCATCTTGCTTTTGCACGTTTGCTTCCGGCAAAAGCAAGATGCTTTTGTACTCCTTTATTGCCGAACAACTCTATTTATCTCAAAATAAATTCTCTTTTAAAAGGATGTTATTTCTATGACCAAAAATATATTAGTTGTTGACGACACACGAGCAAATTTACACCTTTTGGTCGAAATTTTGACGACTAATGGATATAAAGTACGTCCTGCCGCTAATGGACACATGGCTCTTTCTGCAATTAAAGCCGCCCCACCTGATCTAATTTTACTTGATATTATGATGCCCAATATGTCAGGGTACCAGTTGTGTGAACACCTAAAAGAGAACAAAGACACAGCGGATATTCCAATTATATTCATTAGCGCCTTAAATGATACCTTTGACAAGGTCCATGCCTTCTCAATTGGCGCGGTCGATTACGTTACTAAACCGTTTCAGGTTGAGGAGATGTTAGCTCGAGTTGAAACACATCTGACGTTACAAGATATGAATCAACAGCTAAAGAACGAGGTCATACATCGAGAACGGATTAACAACCAACTAACGTTAGAAATCACCGAACGAAAACGTGCCGAAACTCTATTACGTGAGCAAAATCAAGAGTTGGATGCATTTGCCCATACTGTCGCTCACGATCTAAAAAACCCTTTAGGATTTATTGCCAGTTATCTTGATTACACACTTGACAATTTAGACACGATTACCGATGATCAGAAGTTGATATTTTTGAACGAAATTCGGATAATTAGCCATAAAGCAGTTAGTATTGTTGACGAACTCCTACTATTGGCTAGTGTTCGGAGTGATGCCATTGCTCTGACAGAGCTAGACATGCAGACAATTTTGACAGATGTTCAAAAACGATTGGCTCCCATGGTTGAGGAGTACCAACCCCAAATTACCTTCCCCGATAGTTGGCCTAAAGCAGTTGGTTACGCTCCTTGGATCGAAGAGGTTTGGACCAACTATTTTAGTAATGGCTTAAAATATGGTGGCAGACCACCTCATATATCATTTGGTGCAACGATTAATGACGACAGTAACTTGGTTCGTTTTTGGATTAAAGATAATGGTGCGGGATTGACATCGTCCCAACAAGAGAAACTGTTCACTGAATTTACCCGTCTCAATCAGACAGAAGTTGAGGGAACAGGTTTAGGATTGTCTATTATTAGACGAATTATTAAACGATTAGGTGGACAGGTTGGGGTAGAGAGTGAAGTAGGACAAGGGTCGCTTTTTTATTTTGACTTGCCGCGTTCAGAGTAAACCAGACTAGAAGACTTGGAATAAAGGTTTTAACACATGAGCAAAAATATTTTAGTGGTTGATGATACTCGAGCTAATTTACGATTTTTAGTTAAAATATTAACTCAGCAAGGATACCGAGTTCGCCCCGCATCCAATGGGCGGATGGCTCTTATTGCCGCGCAAACCGAACTGCCCGATCTGATTCTGCTTGATATTTTGATGCCCGGTATGGATGGTTATCAGGTTTGTGAAGCGCTTAAAGCCGACGAACGGACAAGTGATATTCCAATTATTTTTATTAGTGCTCTCCATGCCACACTAGATAAAGTTAAAGCGTTTTCGGTAGGAGGAGTGGACTATATCACCAAACCTTTTCATATCGAAGAGGTGATTGCTCGGGTCGAAACTCACCTTTCGTTACAAGATATGCAAAAAAAAACTCTAGCTCACAATAAAAAGCTCCAACAAGAAGTAACAGATCGAAAAATAGTCGAAAAATCATTATACTATCATAAATATTTACTTGATAATGTGTCTGATGCGGTCATATCAAGCGACATGAATTTTGTCATTAAAAGCTGGAACAACGCGGCTACGGATATGTATGGCTGGCAATCAGAAGAGGTAATTGGCAAATTAGTCAGCGAGATTGTCCGTCCTACTTATCAAACAGTATCTCGACAAAAGATTGTGGAGGCTTTTTTTACCAATGGTTACTGGAAAGGAGAAGTAATACATCATCATCAAGACGGGCGAGCTATTGATATACTAGCATCGGTAAAAATGCTTAACGATAATGCAGGTAATCCGATTGGAGTTGTCTCTGTAAACCGAGATATTACAGACTATAAACGAACAGAAATCGCCCTAAAATGCTCTGAGGCTGAATTACAAGCCCTGTTTGCGGCCATGACTGATCTGATTATGGTATTAGATAGGAATGGAAAATACTTAAAAATTGCTCCAACATCCCCTGAACTGTTATACCGCCCCTCAACAGAACTGCTTGGCAAAACAATTTCCAAAGTATTCTCTCCCTCCCTCGCCGAGATGTTTCTGACCAATATTCAGCAAACAATTAAATCTGGTGAAACCTCTACCTTGGAGTATAACCTCAATATTAATGGCAATGAGCATTGGTTTGATGCTCGTATATCGTTTTTGACTGAGGAAACGGTTGTATTTGTGGCTCATGATATTACCAACCGTAAAGAGGCAGAACAACAAATTCAAGCTCAAAATCAATTTCTGTATACGATTTTAGAATCACTATCCAGCCCTTTTTATGTAATTAATGTTTCTGATTATTCAATTGAAATCGCAAACTCTGCCGCTCGAGATTTAGGTATCACGACAAACTCAACCTGCTACGCTTTAACCCATAAACGAGACAGTCCCTGCGATAGTCTTGAGCATCCCTGCCCGCTTGCTATCACCCACAACACCAAAGAGCCAGCCGTGGTCGAACATCTCCATTATTCGACCACCGGCGAACCGATTAATGTAGAGGTACATGGCTACCCTATTTTGGATGAAGCGGGTAACGTCGTCCAAATGATCGAATACTCCATCGACATTACCGAGCGCAAAAAAGCAGAAGTTGCTCTGCAACAGGCCTACGATGATCTTGAGCTTCGGGTTGATGAGTTGGGGACGTTAAATCTGATCATTCAAACCCTCGCTACTGTGACCAACGTGGACATGGCCTTACAAATTGTGGCTGGAACCATGCTCCAGCTATTAAAGGCCGGTGGAGCTATAATTGGTCTTTTGGATAATAAACAAACCTCCCTAACCATTGCGGCTCAGAAACTTGTCACAAAAGAAACATTCAACCCAATTGTAAGGGGAAAATTTGTTTTACCGGAACAAAGTATCTTACAACAGGTAATCACTTCCAAACAGTCCCTTATCGTGCCGCGTTCTATGTTTGGGCGGATAATTGATTTATTGTATGATCCTGAATTGGCTGAACTAATAGCTTGCCTAATGCTTGTGCCGCTATTGGTACGAGGCCGGTCGATAGGAATCATCATTTTGCACGCTTATCATAATGAACATGGGTTTAATCCGGCTGACAAAAAACTGGCTGAAACGGTTGCCGGACAAGTGGCCGGAGCGATTGAACTAGCCAACATGTTTGATGAGCAACAGCGAATTAACATGGCTCTTTCCGTCGTGAACCAACGTATGCAAGATGAGTTGGCTCTGGCTCAAGAGATTCAGCGAGGTCTATTGCCTCCCACCGAGCCTAACTGGCCTCAGTTTGAACTGGTCTGTTATACTTTGCCCGCTCACGAAGTTGGTGGTGACTTTTATACTTACCATGCCCTGCCATCCTCGCCGACCGATAATGAACGGTTCGCCATTGCCGTTGGTGATGTATCCGGCAAAGGGGTCTCAGCCGCCTTGCTCATGGCAACTAGCCTGAGCCAGTTTGATGCCGCCTTGTTACATCCTTTCTCACCCGTTGAGCGATTAACCTATTTAGACCAAGCCATGATGCCCTACACTCGACCCCGAAACCAAAACTGTGCTTTAGCCTATGTGGAACTTGAGCTTTTACCCAACAGTGAGTTTGCTCGTCTACAACTGGTTAATGCCGGTTGTATTCCTCCCTATATTAAACGTGCTAACGGTCACATTGAACACCATGAAATCGGCGGATTTGCCCTTGGTCAAGGACTCGCCACCGAAACAAGCTACGACAAGGTCAGCCTTGATCTGCATCAGGGTGACCTTGTTGTCCTCACCAGTGACGGTGTCGTTGAAGCCACTAATTTGACAGGTGACATGCTCGGTTTTGGTCAACTGGCTCAAATTGTTAGGGATGGGCCAACCAGCAGTGCCTCCGATTTACTGGCCTACATTAAAGAACAACTCTTCACCTTCACCAATCAAGCCGATCAGCATGATGATATGACTATTGTGGTGTTTCAGGTTTAATTATGGCATTTCAGTTTTGGATGAGTAAATATTCAGTAAACTCGCCAGAAAGAGCGTCAGAAACCCGATTTCTTTGAGAAATCGGGTTTCTAGGTTCTAGGACTACTTTACTGAACTTTTACTTGGATGAAGCCATGCCGTCAACAATTTTAAGACCAGTGGAGACGCGTTTGAGTCGTTGCAGTTGAGATTGTTAGTTATCGACCAAATCAAAGAGCAACCAAGCGCCTCTTTCGTACCAAGTTCAGCCATTGAATATGACCCGGATGCCTCAAAAACTTTTACAACTAATGGAGTTGTTCGGGAAGAAAGGAGTGCAAAAGCTTCTTGCTTTTGCCGGAGACAAACATGCAAAAGCAAGAAGCTTTTGCACTCCGCAGACCTCGAATTTGAATTTTTATGCGATAATAAGTTATTGCCGAACAAGTCTATTGTTCGATGATTAACGTAACAACCCTTTAATCATCGTTCGCAATCTATCCAAAGTGAATGGTTTCTCTAAATAGCCATCTACTTGAGCCGCTTGAGCCTTTTCTTGCAAAGCCGGAGAGCCGTTGGCGACCATCAGAATTGTTTTGGTCTCGGGTGAGATAATCCGTAACAGTTCGATAATATCAAGCCCGTTATGTTTGGGCATGCCGTAGTCGGTAATCAGCAGATGATAATCGGTCTCCTCGAGCATGGAGATGGCGATGTCACTACTAAAAGCGGTTTTGGTTCGATAGTCATCTCCCAACGCGCGTAAACCTCTGGCTAATGAGATGGCAACGCGCGGTTCATTATCTACCAGTAAAATTTGTTTGTGATTATTTGTTATAGTTTCCATAATCTAATCCTTGTGTGATTCTAGCGATTCGCGTTCCATGTCCTGCGTAAGACCACCTCCCCGAACTACCAACGGGCGAACGAGGAGAAAAACACACCTCGGAGGATATGCCCCATGTTCCACATCTTACGCTAATGTGGTTCTAAAATAACATATTTCCAGAGATGCCAGTTGACCGCGTTGACGGGTGATTTTCGGAGCCACGGTTTAACGAGCATGTGTCGTCGCCCGTAAAGCAGGGGAATTACAATCGCATCCTCGACTAAAAGTCGGTCGGCTTGCTGATAAAAGTCAGTTCGTTCAAGCTGGTTGGCCGAGCGGCGGGCTTGCTCAAGCAGGATTTGATAGGTTTTGTACTTCTCCAAGTTGCTCCAGAGACTATGAGAACAAACCCGCAACATGTTATCTGGGTCAGGATAGTCAGCCACCCAGCCATTTCTAAAGATATGTTTGGAGGTTCGATATAGTTGTTTTAAGAAGGTTCCCCACTCCAACTGCTCCCACTCCAAGGTTATGTTCAAAATATCATACCACTGCTGTTTAACATAGTTTTCCATCTGATTATGCCCCAATCGAATCAGTCCGTCTACCTTGGGAAATCCTCGCCCCTCAGGATAACCTGCTTTAGCCAATAATTTTCTGGCTCGGTCAGGGTCGTAAGGTAAACCAATATCAGCCGAATGACCCAACATGTTCGGAGGGATGAATCCGCCGGTGGCCGGAAAAGCATGACCGTCCAGAACGATGTTGGCTAGTTTATGCTGGTCAAGGGCATAAGCCAAGGCTTGGCGCACCCGTGGGTCATCAAATGGCTCTCTATGACAGTCAAAGCCAATATATTGTACATTAAACATTGGCCCAGGTAGATACTCATCCGCCCGTTGTCGGCGCATTTGCTTCGATTCGGCCAGCGGCATATACAGCCCAATCTGGTCAAGTTGGTTAGCTTCATACATTTCAATTCGGTCGACAGAGCGATGTTTTTGCCCCAAGATGATCTCAACTTGTTCCAAATTGCCCGCAAATTGACCCGGATAGGCCGGATTACGGCTCAATAATACCCGTTCGTTCTCTTGCCATTCGGTGATGATAAACGAGCCGTTGGTTACAATTTTGTCCAAATCTGTCCAACATGAGCCATACTGCTCAACCACATGACGAGGAATAGGAGCCATCGGTGCTTGAGCCAAAAGCAGAGGAAAGTAGCTGGTTGGCCCGTCCAACTCAATCACCAAGGTTAAGGGATCAGGTGCTTTAATGCCAACTGCTTCAAAATCGGTTAATTCTCCCTTGTAAAACGACTCGGCTCCGGTAATATCAAACAGGTAGCTCACGTTGGCTGACTTAAGTCGTCGGTCTAACTTGCGTCGCCAAGCATAAACAAAATCATGCGCCGTGACAGGTACGCCGTCACTCCAGACATAATCATCCCGCAAATGGAAAATATAACGACTACCTTCGGCCAACACCTCCCAACTGTGAGCCATCTCCGGTACGACATCTAGCTCGTCGTTCGACGAAACCAGCCCCCGAAATAACTGCCGAATATACATAACCGATATATCATCGCCGACAAAAGTCGGGTCTAGGGTGGGCGGCGGTGTGCGAGCGATTCGCAACGGATGTGGAGCCGGAGGGAGCGAGGCTGGTTGACTCTTGGGGCGTTGTTGCCACAGGGTAAAGCCTTCGTCGTAGGCATGTTTCGACTTGGGAAAATCGAAATTAAGGTGATAGGTTAAGCCCAACTTCATGAGCGTGCGAGCCGCTTGGTCATAATTGCCTTTTTCTTTGAGATAAGCCAGCGCCTGCTCATAAAAATCGAGTGCTTCTTGATAGGCGTACAGCCGTCGCGCTTGGTCACCAGCCTGAATCAGGTACTCCACTGCCTGTTCGATTTGACCCGCTTGGGAGTAGTGATGAGCCAACTGAACCACAATCCGCTCGCTATGTTTGGTATACATGCGCTCTAAAATAGTGGCGACATCGCCATGTAACAAGCGTCGCTCACCAAGACTGAGAGTGCTATATAGATGTTGCTGAAACAGAACATGAGAAAACTGGTATCGCGACAAAAACTGGTTGCCAACCTGTAGCTCATCCCGTTCGCGCACCAAATGATGCCGCTTCTCCAGTTCTTGCGACAGACTGCGTAACATGTGACGTTCGCGGGTCTCTTGCACTTCGGCCACCACCTGCGCGGTAAATATTTCTCCCTCAACACTGGCAACTGTCAAAATATCGCGCAGATTCTCATCCAGCCGCCCGATGCGTTCCTCTATCACCGCCTCAACACGAGCCGGTAAGGTTTGCCAGTTGAGCGTCTCCCCCTCGACCCACTGTTGGTGCTGATTTTGTACCATGTCGCCACACTCGCGCATGGTGCGGAGCAGTTCTACCGTAAAAAGTGGATGGCCCTGTGTTTTCTGATATAGTGCCTGACGAAATTCAGACCCAAGTTGATTTGGCTGACTATCTAACAGGGCTTCGACAAAGTTGTAGTCGGTGGCTTGTCCCAAATCGAGTTGAATATCACCATAACCACGTTTCAGTTCATTAACAACTGGCTCAAGCGGATGGCGCGCCTCGTCTCGCCCTAACAACACATCATCAGGCCGATATGTAACCAGTAATAAAATTGGACTGTGAGCCAACTGTCGGCCTAAATGAAACAGCAAACTAATCGAGGCCATGTCGGCCCATTGAGCATCATCAATAATCAACAAAATCGGTTTTTGCTGAGCCAAGCTCTGCAACACCTGTGTCACCTGCTCAAACAGGTCGTCCTGCTCGGTACGATGAGCTTGGTCGAGATAACCGTCATGTCCGTTACTCGGCGGAACAGGCACGGCCACTTGGTCAACAAAATGGCCGACAATGCTACGAGGGATGAGGCTATCAAGCAGATGCGCGCCCTCTTGCTTGACAACGGTCTGGGCGGTTTGCCGAAAATTCCATAACCGTTGGGCGTTGTCACGGGTTATGGTTCCGGCTCGCCATTTCGACTCAACCTCACCCATCAACAGGGCCAAAATTGTTCGGAAGGGCAGGTAAGGGTCGCCCAATCCCGCATGGGCATGGCAGTTTCCGGTTAATACCAGCAAATCAGAGTGTTGCTGTTGTTGCTGATGAGCAAAATTTCTGACTAGCGCGGTTTTGCCGTTGCCCACCTCTCCGGCAACAAAGATGACTCGGCCATGTCCGGCAATGGCCTTATCCAGATGGTTTTGTAGATAGGCTAACTCGGCCTCACGCTCAACAAAAACACGGGACGGGGGGTGATTTTCGGCGGCGCTTAAAAACGGTGGGGAAGTCTGTTCCCCCTCCCTTTGGGAGGGGGCTAGGGGGAGGGCTGATTCCCTTAGCGTACTGATATTAACCGACTTTGAGACTGGCGCGGCCACGGGGGGGTATTGACGCGCCTTAATCTGTTTGTACCGCATGGTAATCTCAGCAGAGGGGGGTGCGCCTAACTCATCTTGCAAAATCTGAATATATTTGCGATATTGACGGATAGCCGCGCTCGACTGTCCGGTGAGGGCATACAACTCCATCAACTGGAGATGCACCGGTTCATGCAGAACATCAAGGCTCGACCAGCGGCGAGCATAAGTTAGAGCGGTCTCATGGTCACCAATAGCCCGATATCCATGTACCAGTTCCGCCAGAGCGGTGGCGAAGTTGCGACGTAGCTCTTCGGTTTGGAAAAACTGCCACTCGTCAAATTCGAGACAGTCAGGCAGAGTAAAACCGGTTAAAAAATCATCATGGTACAGGCTGATAGCGTCGGTCAAATAGGTTAAATCCTCGCGGCGGGCTTCAGCGGATGGGGGAGCAGATTCACACTGATTATAACAAGCCAGACGTTCCTGATATTGAGTTATATCTAGCCAGACCGACTCATCCTGTTTTAGGCTGATGGTCTCGCGGTTGATGAGTAACCAGTCGGCCAGTGGTTTGTTCAGAATCGAGAGAGTACGTCGCAGGCTGGCTTTGGCCTTCCGTTGGTCAAAGTCGGGCCAAAACAGGGTTGCCAGCGCGTCTCGGCTGTGGGGCTGACCAGTCACGGCCAAATAGAGGAGCAGAGCCATCGCTTTACGACGCTCTATCTCGTGAGGCACGCCATATAGCTCTAGGCGAGGGGAACCAAATAGATACAGTTTTAGTTGAGACATAACCATCTCCTCCAGTGGTAATCAAGAGTGGTATTCTACTTTAATTAGAGGGAATTGGCAACGGGTGAGGAACGGTTACTGTCAACAAAACAAAAAAGCACCGCCATGTTATCATGGCAGTGCTTTTAGGACGTGGAAAAAAATGGCTCTCTGGTAAATTCCGTGCAACTCAAAACTGTATCCTGAATTAGATACTTTAATGGGGCAATCTTCCCGCAAGTTTAAAACTTGCGGGAAGATGATGACACAATCATGACGTTTGCACGAAAAGCCCCAAAGAGCCAAAAAAATAATTGTCCCGCGGAGTAGGCACGCGTCGTGCCGCGCCACGGGTGCTGACTCCTCAATTGGGATGTTTTATTTCTTCCACCGCCTTAATCTTTTAATAGCTCGACGAGGATACTCTTTATTCACTCAAATACTGCTCCGCCAGCTTCTCAATTTCTTGTCCTTCGTACGCCTTAGCTAGTGCCATTACCTGATTAGCAAAGGGGCGATACTGCTCATCCATCTCGATGATGTATTGCACCCATTGTCGAACTTTTTTCATACTACCTCGTTGAGCAAGACCATGTAACGTTTTTAGCTCCTCAACAGGTGGAATGATCATTTCTGTTGCTTCGTCATTTGCCTTATCCGTTTCAGTGACCATCTCCCATTCCAAATTTAGGCAACTTGCCATCATATCAAACAGATCATTCACGGCAAATGGTTTGTTCAAAAAACCATCGCTCAACTGTATTGCTTCATTCCACTGTTGTTTATCAAATGAACTTGCGGATAGGATAAGGATAGGCGTGTCAGCAATCTCAGATTCGGCCTGTACCCCTTTAATCAGGCCAAACCCGTCCATTTCAGGCATGACCAAATCGGTCAAGATAATATCAGGTTGATACTGCTTGGCTTGCGCTATTCCATCAAGCCCATTTTCGGCTGTGGTTAACCCAAATCCTAACGGCTCTAATAAGCCAACCAACATCGTCCGATTACTCACAATGTCATCCACGATTAACACCTTACGCCGCGCTCCCTGATAGCCTACAATAGTTTCATTGGTCGAGTGCATCATCGGTTCATCCATCTCTACAAAGGGCAAATTAATCTCAAACCAGAAAGTGGTTCCCTGCCCCAACTGACTGCGGACTTGTAGGTTGCCGCCCATCAACTCGACCAACTGTTTGGTGATAGCTAATCCCAAGCCTGTTCCTTCAGCTCGTTTTTTTACATCCCCCACCTGCTCAAAGGCTTCAAATATTTTAGTGGTTTGTTCAGAGGTCATACCCATGCCCGTATCTTCCACCTCAAACCGAATAATAGCTTGAGGCGGAGTTACGTTGTCTTTGCCATCGTTCTTTTCTAACTCCATTAAAAACACACTTATATCGTTACGATTTTTTACAGACCTTCTTCTTTTTGATCTCTTTCTCTTCTCTACCTGACTAACTCGTAGCGTCACCCGTCCGGTTTTGGTAAATTTAACGGCATTACCCAACAGATTAAGCAGAATTTGGCGTAACCGTTTCTCATCGACCAAAACTCCATTAGGCAGATTGTGAGTCTCATGCTCAAAGAGAATATTCTTTTCAGTAGCTCTCATCCACATGATACCAACTACTTCTTCGATGAAACTAGGCAGATTGACTTTTGTCAGATACAGTTCCATCTTATGGGCTTCGATTTTAGAGAAGTCGAGGATGTCAGTGATGAGGGTCAGCAGATGGTTACCACTTTGTTGAATGATACCGAGTCCATCTCTTACATCGGTCTCCAAATTACGTTTTCGTTTGAGAAGTTGAGCATAACCGAGAATTCCATTAAGCGGGGTGCGGAGTTCGTGACTCATGTTGCCCAGAAACTCACTTTTAGCTCGGTTGGCTAAATCAGCTTTTTCTTTGGCTTGAATAGTTTGCTGTAAGAGTTGCTGGTTTTCTACGGCAGTGGCTAACTGCCCCAACATTGCCAAATAGGGTCGTATCTCACGGTCACTAAATTGATAAGGGGCTTCTCCCTCCAGTAGTAACACACCCAATTGTTGCTGTTGCCCCGGTAACGGTAACACCATTACCGCTCGAATGGATAGCTGTTTCACAACCGCCATCGTGCTGAGACCAATTCGTTCATCTTGCCAAATATCTTCAAAAAATAGTGGCTCCACACTTGAAAATAAGGTTAACACATCTAACATTTGGGAGGTGTAATGGGTACCGGGTAACGTCGGCTCGGTTCCGTGACCACTGTACCAGTTGGCTTCAATGGTCATGCCAACTAAATTGTCTGAGGAATCATACTCAAACACTCCCAAAACTGCCCGATTAATGACCGGAATGTTTACCTCTTCTACCACTGCGGCAATTAATTCAGACAGATTAGTGGCGGTTATCATCCGTTGACCGATGGTATAGAGTGTTTCTGTCTCTTGTAATGTGGCTTGATTTTGGGCAAATAGGCGAGCATTAGTTATGGCTACCGCTACTTGGTTAGCTAGAGAGCGCAGTAGACTGGCATCCCCTTCATCTAAACCGCCAATCGTATCCTGTTGCACGTCCAACACCCCCACCACCTGCTCATTAGTAATGATAGGTACTGCCATTTCGGAATGGGTATCGGGCAGTAACGGATTGGCTAACCAGTCCACCGACTCGCGCACATTATCAACCGCCACCACTTTTTGAGTTCGCGCCGCTTGAGCAACCAAACTGGTCGGAGCATCTAAGGAAATGGCATGGGCGCGTACCTTCATGGCGACTCCGGCTTCTCCATATCCGGCCTGCATGACCAGATTTTGGACTTTTTTATCAAGAATGTAAATGTGTACATGGTAATAAGCAAAGCGCTCTTTGACCTGATTGACCAGCTCGTTTAGGAGGGTTTCAACGTCAAGGATGGCGTTTAACTGTTCCCCAAGTTTGGCAATCATCTTCAATCGTTGCGTACGCTCAATCACCCGTTGCTCAAGTTCGATATTGAGGCGACGCAACGCCTCTTCGGCTTCTTTACGCCGTTTATTATCTGCCACTAAACGAGTTTGCATATCATTAATAGACGTGACGAGTTGGTCTAGTTCATCATTTTTGAACCATTTCAGGGTTTTTCGGTTGAGGGTTAGCGGCTCGTTGATATGCTCTAAATCAATCTGTTGGGTTGATTTGGCGATACTATTTAACGGACTAGCCACAAGATAGTTCATCATTAGCAATATACCACCCGCTAACAGAAAAGCTTGTATGATCTGTGTTATCAATATAATAAAAAAACGCTTTTGGATACGTTCATACATCTCGGCAAAACTGGCAACCACCTCCACCGTACCAACCTCCTCTGTTTTACCTCGATATTCATACAGCAAGGGGTAGGTGCGACTTAAGCCACTGGTCTCACTGGGGCGTTCTCCGATGGAGTAGCTAAAATCGTCTGGGGTGTCGAGGCCAACATAAGCAATGTTGGGCAAATTCAAAACACCATCGAGTTGGATTTTGATGCCTTCCGTATCAAAATCCCATACGCTGTTGGCAATTCCTCCGACATAACTCTCCCGAATCTGCTCCATCTGGCTTTCCAACAAGGCTACATCACGTTGATAATCGGAATATAGCTGTACCACGCTGGTGAGTATGGTGAATAATAAACTGCCTACTAGCACGAATAATAAAATCTGGTAGGCTAATAAGTTTTCTCGTTTTTGTGAAGACATAAATCTCGGTCTATTGCGCTAAAATTGCGTCCAAGCTAAAATCATAAGTTTCAATATCTGGGTTTAACACCTTAGAGAACTGGGCAAAATCTATCTGACTCCAATCTCTATCTCCAAAACGGGCCATAAACGGCTCGATATTTTGACTATCAATCACCGAGAAGATAGGCCGCTTTAAGGCTACTCCTTCCTCAGCAAAATCTTTTCCTTGATGATGATCATGCAACAAAATCAACGACCATCCACCTGTCATAAAGTGGCCGCCTACGGTCATTACCATTGAACCATCTTGTACTTTTTCCAAAGCTGGGCCATCCCAATTAAGACCCCCGATGAAAATATCCTCGCCGGGGATGCGTCCGGCTTCCTTGGCCGCATCTAACGTACCGAGCGCCATCGGGTCATTGGCGGCCCAAATAACACCAGTTTCGGGGTAACGCTTCAAACCAACCTGAGCCTGCTCTTTCGATTTATCTTTACTCCATTCTCCCACAAACGTTTGATGTAGGGTGACATTATCATGTTCGTTTAGAGCTTCTTCCAACCCATCTACCCGTTGCACTGAGGCCGGTGTAACTCGGTCGCCCGTTACCGCAATCATGTGCAATGTACCATCCTCTGCCATGACCTCATTTACTAACCCTTGCTCGATAATCGACTTGGCAATCGCGTATCCGGCGGCATGATTATCGGGAATCAGTGAGCCAATCCAGTTCGGATATTTATCACGCGGTTCGCCCATCTCGGTGATTTGGTCATCCACAAAACTGTTCAGCATGATAAACACTTTCACCTCGGCCTCATCAGCCACTTTCACCATCTTGTCAGCAACCAATTTCTCATTAACCACCAACAGATAATCAGGCGGATTGTCTCTGGTAACCACTTCAAAAGCCTGTTCCTGCATCGCTAGATGATCACGCTCTGAATAAAGAATTTCCAAATCAATGTCTAAATCCTCGGCGGTGGCCTGCATAAAAGCCGAAACGCCTAGCCAAAAGCCGCCCGTAGGGTCATTCGGGTCAGAAATACCGGGGTTCAAGAATGTGACCCGCATCTTACCCGAATCTGGTTCGGTGCTAGTATTACTTTCAGTGTCTACATTTGAGGGTAGTTCTGTTTCTGTGGGTTTCGGCTCAGGGGTTATTTGCGGGGTACTGTTACAACCAATAATCAACACAAACATTAACAACATGGGGGCAAACATTTGTTTAAACATCATCTTCTCCTAAGGGAGTGAGGTTCAACCGTTAAGATTGAATCACTCTGGAATGTGTAATTTATTTATGGCTCATTTCATGATACAGTCTTTCAGATAATGATTTTCAATTCAAGACCAACCTTCCCGCAAGTTCAAAACTTGCGGGAAGGTGACAACTCATTTCATGATAGTTTATCATTTCAACATGACTAAAACAATATCTGACAGGATTAACGGGATTGACAGGATTACAAGCAAAAAAAATCCTGTTAATCTTGTTAATCCTGTCAAAAAATGCTTTTGATTTTATCAATATGTCAGGTCATGAATGAAACAACAAACTTTGGAATCACTCTGGAATGTGTAATTTATTTATGGCTCATTTCATGATACAGTCTTTCAGATAATGATTTTCAATTCAAGACCAACCTTCCCGCAAGTTCAAAACTTGCGGGAAGGTGACACTTCCCCCCTAGCAGGGGGGACTGAGGGGGGTAGAGACTCTGCTCAATTTGGGAGATTTATTTTCTTGGAATTGCCTAAAACAATATCTGACAGGATTAACAGAATTGACAGGATTACAAGCAAAAAAAATCTTGTTAATCTTGTTAATCCTGTCAAAAAATGCTTTTGATTTTATCAATATATCAGGTCATAAATGAAACGACAAACGCTTGTAATCAGTGTCATTCCACGCATCCTGTTCTAAGATTGGCCGAAACAAAGACTATAGCCAACGGGCGCATAGAGTAGTTGGGGGGTAAAAGTTCAGCCCTGTCTCAGCCACATCTTCTTACCCTGAAAAACGATTGCCAAGCGCAGAATATCGGTCACGCCCGCCGCCTCAAGTTCAGTGGTGTAGGCTTTATCGTTGATTTGTTTTAAAGCCTCGGCCATGACCTCCTCCGGCGTTTCGTTATCATACACCCGCTTAAACTCGATGATGATGCCTCGATTCCCCTCTCCCTTTGGGAAAGGGGCTAGGGGTGAGGGCTGTCCCTCTGAGAGAGAGAGCGACTTCGGCTTGAACATCATGTCATACCGCCCGTAGCCCGACTCGCGGTTGGTGCGAATCTCGTATTTGTCAGACAGCCAGACCAACATGCCAAGCACGAGGGCTTGGTAAACCTTCTCCGGTTCGCCTGCGAGGTCATGGTAACTCATAATCTCGGTGACGATTTGGCGGAGCATGCGCTCAAACACTCGTACATCGCCCCGTTGTAACGAGGTCAACAACCCTTCAAGTTTTGGCACTCGCACCTTCTCTTCAAACCATATTTTTACCAAATCTCGATAAATGAGTTCAATCTCTCGGTTCGGTAGCTCTAGGCGATAGGCTTCATCATTAATCTGCGCGACCATTTTCAAATAGCCACTAAATAGCAAAAAGCTCCACAACAGATTATCTCGGCGGAGTATATCTCGCATGATGATATTTTCATACAATGGTTTGATGATACTCTGACCTTCCAAGAGTGTCCCTAGTTCGTCTCGTAACTCGCGTCCCCCACGCGTCACTAAGGTAACTCCAAGAAAATAAACCTCCCAAATGTCATGCCCGAATGTTGTTATCGGGCATCCATTTGTATGCAGAATGTGGATTCCCGCTAAAAACATGCGGGAATGACATAGAGAATTTAATCAGTTTGGGAGATTTTAAAAGTTGGAACTGCCTAACTCTTCAATTAAATGGGTGTCTGCTGTATTGACCCAATACGGTTTGGCCTGATGTTCATTATCAATATAATTTAAGAGTGACCAAGGGTTGTAAAGTACTGTTTTTCCACACAGATAACCGTTGTACCAATCGGCTACTTCTTCATAATAGTTACTCAGGTTATAGTGAGCTAACAAATCAGCGACATCAGTTTCCGTGAAACCAAATATGTCAGAAAATTTATCACTCAACAGGGTATACACCCCCAGATTATTCAACCCCGAAAAGATCGATTCCTTGGCGACACGAAAAATGCCAGTCAGCACCCCTTTGAACAGATGCGGATTATCTTTCAACCCCCCACTAAGGAAGTTCCGCATGAAGCTGATGACCTCATCGTAATAGTTGTTGCTGTAACCCGATTGAATGGGGGTGTCGTATTCGTCTATCAGAATAATCACCTTTTGTTGATGGTGGCGATGGAGGAAGTTACTCAGATTTTTTAGAGCATTCTGATAAACTCGAGGGGAATCATCAAGAGAAATCACCTTATTAAACTCTGATTTTTCTTGGTCATGCAGTAAATCGCCATCTAACAAATAGGTATATTGTAGGTATAGCTGATGAATCATCTCCCTAATTTGGTCGAAACATTCTTGCCAACTCCGGCTTTTCAAATCTTTCAAGGTCATGTAAATAACCGGATATTGGCCTTGGTGTTGGTTAAACAAGGGAGTTTTTTTGATTGCCAGCCCATCAAACAGCACCGCGTTATCCTCGTCGGTTTGCTCAAAGAAGTAGCGCAACATGCTCAGGTTGAGGGTTTTGCCAAAGCGACGCGGGCGCGGGAGCAACATCACCAATGCCGCGGCGTTTATCACCTGTTCGATGAACATGCTCTTATCGACATAGTAGCCGTCGGCACGACGGAATTCACGAAAGTCAGACTGACCGATTTGTAAGGGTTTTGGATGGGTCATGGGTATCTCCTAAAATAGTGGGGATACTTATCATGGTAATTGACCCCACGCCTGTTGTCAACAAAACAGAAAAACACCTCCATAAGATCATGGAAGGCGCTTTTAATAGCTCGATGAGGCTATCTCTCACTCATTCAAATACTGCTCTGCCAACGCTTCAATTTCTTGTCCTTCGTACTGTTTGGCTAATGTTTCAATTCGTTCCGCAAAGGGGCGATACTGCTCATCCATCTCGATGATATGTTGTGCCCATTGTCGGATTTTTTTCATGCTCCCGCGTTGGGCAAGACTATGTAACGTTTTTAGTTCCTCAGCCACTGGAACCGCCATTTCCGCAGATTCATCATCCACCTCAGCCGTTTCAGTTGCCATCTCCCATTCCAAATTCAGGCAACTCGCCATCAGGTCAAACAGGTCATTCACCACAAATGGCTTGCTCAAAAAGCCATCACTTAACTGTGAGGCCTCGTCCCACTGTTGCTTATCAAATGAACTCGCCGATAGGACAATGATTGGCGTACCTGTAAGCGTAGGATCGGCCTGTACCCCGTTAATCAGGCCAAGCCCGTTCATTTCCGGCATGACCAGATCGGTCAAGATAATATCGGGCTGATACTGCTTGGCCTGTTTTAAGCCTTCCAGCCCATTTTCGGCTTCGGTTAGTTCAAAGCCTAGCGGTTTTAACAAGCCCACCAACACGGCTCGGTTGCTAAGAATATCATCCACTACTAACACCTTACGCCGCTCGCCTTGATAGCCAATAATCGTTTGATTCGCTGAGTGTAACATCGGCTTATCTGTTAACTCCAAAATCGGGAAGACAATCTCAAACCAGAAGGTGGTGCCTTGACCAACTTTACTTTTCACTTGCAAGTCACCGCCCATCAACTCGACCAACTGTTTGGTAATTGCCAGACCCAAGCCAGTACCTTCGGCCCGTTTTGTAACATCGCCGACCTGCTCAAAGGCTTCAAAAATTTTGACCGCTTGTTCGTCGGTCATGCCGACTCCGGTATCAATCACCTCAAAGCGAATTGTATGTTGATGGGTTAAGGGAGGTAAATCGGTTGGGCCAGAAAAAATCGGTGGCTCTGTCAACGGAGTTGGGCCGCCTAACCCACTGACTCGAAGCGTTACTTGGCCGGAGTTGGTAAATTTGATGGCATTTCCCAATAGATTCAGCATAATCTGGCGCAGACGTTTTTCGTCAGCAGCAATACCCATAGGCAGGTTGTCGGTATCATGCTGAAAAACGAGGTCTTTTTCCATCGCTTTCATACGCATAATGCCGCTAACACCATCCACAAAGTTGACTAAGTTGACAGTGGTTGGATACAGTTCCATCTTTCGAGCTTCAATTTTGGAGAGGTCAAGAATATCGGTGATGAGGGTCAGGAGATGGTTGCCACTTTGCTGAATGATGCCGAGTCCATCTAACACATCGGTTTCCAGATTACGTTTTCGTTCGAGGATTTGGGCGTAGCCAAGAATCCCATTCAGCGGGGTGCGGAGTTCATGGCTCATGTTCGACAGAAACTCACTCTTGGCCTGATTGGCTAGGTCGGCTTTTTCCATCGCAATTTCAGCTTGTTCTTTGGCTTGTTGTGCTTTCTCATACAAATGAACATTATTAATGGCTGTTGCCGCTTGGTCGGCAAAGCTTTGTAACATCTGAACATCCTCGTTATGATAGGCATCCGTTTGAAAACTATCAAGCGTCAACACACCCAAAACATCCGTTCCAATCAACAATGGCGCGCCTATCCAACTATGGATGGCATCGCCATCTTCCCAAGTTTGCCACCGAGAGTCTTGGCGTACATCGGGAATGAGGATGGTTTGTTTATCTCTATAAACCTCGGCCACGGGGTTTATATTGGTTATTGATATCCGATGACCAACGTAGGCGTTGGCAAAATCTGTGCCACGCACAAGAACTAACTCAGCCCCATCTAACAAAAAGACACTGGCTCCATTATACTCAATAACCTGCTTCAATTGAGCCATCAGTTCGTCTAAAACAGTATCTCGGTCAAGGCTACTGTTAAGGATAGTTGCTACTTGACGCAAACTTTCAGCCACGCGGCGTTGTTGTTGCTCAGAACTGAATAAGCGAGCATTGGTCATGGCAACGGCCACATGTCCGGCTAGAGAGCGTAACATGTTGGCATCACCTTCATCCAAACCAGCCACTTGGTTTGACTGTACATCTAACACCCCGACCACTTGCCCCTCACGGATAATCGGCACGACCATCTCCGACTTTGTGTCGGGCAACAATGGATTTGCCAACCAACCCTTCGCCTGATGCACTTGGTCAACCGTAACCACCGTACCTAAGCGGGCTGATCGAGCCATCAAACTATTTTTTGCGAGTGGGATGGCATGGCCCTGAGCCTTCATAGTTTGCCCCGCAGAGCCGGTACCTTCCGCCATGACGAGTGTTTCTCTGCTTTCATCTAAGAGGTAGATATGGACATGGTAATAGCCAAAATGATGTTGTATTTGGTTGACCAATGTGGTGAGGAGTTGTTCAAAGTCGAGGATGGCATTTAACTCACCACTTAATTGGGCGCTCACCTCAAGCTGACGGGTGCGGTCTGTGACCAGTTCCTCTAAATGGTCACGGTACTGTCTCAGTTCTGCTTCGCTGACTCGCAACGCGGTTTCAGATTCCTGCCGACGTTCAATCTCATCGTTCAACGCCGTAATTTTCTCCCGAATTGAGTCCCGCATCTCAGCAAAACTGCGCGCCAAAACGCCCAACTCATCTTTTCCGATGACATCAATGGGATATTCTAAATTTCCAGCCGCGATTTGAGTTGAGGCTTGGGTGAGGTTGATAATGGGTCGAGTAACACGGGTAATTAGAAAACTCAGCACCCCTAACACCATAATCGTAATCAGCGCCATGATGATGATGAGGCTATTTCTAAACTGTTGAACATCCGAATATTTTACCTCTGACGGGATGGTATACCCGATAATCCAGTCCCAACCAGCCCCATGCTTAAATACTACCCACTGAGCCTCACCATTAATGGTGCTGTCAAACGCCCCCTCCTTCTCGGTCAACATCTGCTGAATAAACGTTTCATGCTCCAGTGAGGTATCACCAAAAGGCAAGTCGGGATGCATGACAATCACTCCCTCAACGTCGATAATAAAGGGATACACGTCATACTCACCTGACTCGTAATAATTCTGACGCAAATCGGTTAACAACGATTCTTGAAACCCCTCTCGGTACGTTTCAACCAGCAATGTTGCCTCTAATCGCTCATAACGTCGCTCAAGGATACCAACAATTACATCTAACTTTTCCGAGTAAATCTCGGCTTGGCTACGGTCGATGATTTGGGTCAGTTGATAAGTTGCCAACACAAGCACCATAACCGTCGTCAAAAAAAAGGCGATGGTGATGAGCGATAAAAATTTGGCATTGAGGTTGTTAAATTTCATAGCATTACCTTTGCATGAATGGAATGAAATTATAAATTCACCATTCACCATTTATAATTTGTCGCTTAGGAAGTTCCAGAATTTAAAACCTCCCAAAACCATTGTGACACTCTACCCCCTCCCAGCCTCCCCCTGCTAGGGGGAGGAGCCGCTTCCCCCCTAGCAGGGGGGACTGAGGGGGGTAGAGACTCTGCTCAATTTGGGAGATTTATTTTCTTGGAATTGCCTTACTCGGTAATAAGCATTGCTTGTTCAACAAGCTCTACGGGGAACTGGATTCCCAACTGTTTGGCTAAGGGCATGTTCAAATATATCTTCGCTTTTTGGTTAGTGACCAATGGAATATCAGCCGGAGAGGTGCCATCCAGAATCAACAGAGCCTGCTCTGCCGCCCATTCCCCTTGTTCGGTGGGTTTGTTAGCGTAGGTGACTAAAGTATAATCTTTAATCCAATCGTCCCAATTTCCGGTGGGAACAGTGGTATTTTCGGCGATAAACTGTTTAGCCTCAGCCTCATCAAACCCCTCAACCGAGATAAAGTTACCCACCAAAATCATGTCTGACTCGGTTTGGAGGGCAATGTAGGCCGTTTTCCATTCATCAAAGTTGTTCACATATTTTTCAACAAGTTCCACCCCAAAGACACTCTTAAAAGTTTCGGCATCTTTTCGGGCCGAGGCATCATCACCTTTAATATAGCCAATTCGGTCTCCCTTGGCATGCTGGCTCAACGTCTCCACAATTTGCGGCACGAGAATCACTTCGAGCATGCCCGTAACATTATCCGCCGGAAAACCATAACTCTCAGCCGACCAGTTAACGCCCGTAAAAACAACCGGTAAATCAGAATCTTTGTAATATGGCGAGATTAAATATTTGGCCGCATTATCATCAGAAGTAATCACCAAATCGGGTTGTACCGTCTCTATCGTGCTTTTCGCCTCTTCTACGGCCTGCTCCATGAACTCCTCAGACTGATTCCGTTTAGTGTCCATGTAAATCACCGATAGTTCAGCTTTGCTGTTGGAACTATCTAACGCACCTTGGTCATCACGTTTGACATTCAGTACATCCATAACTCCACCTAAAATACCATCACTCCACTCATATCCTTCATGATAGGAGTTGATAAAAAGGATTTTAGGTTTTTCTAAGGCAACTGCTTCAGGCGTATCTGTTGCTGAGAGGGCCTTTGATGTCGGCTCGGCTCCGGTACAGCCAGATAACATCAGGCCTAACAGCATAATCGTTAAATACACACCTAAACCTGTTATAGATATGTTTATTTGCTGTTTCACGATAAATGATCTCCTTTGATTTGATTTTACTGTATTTAATGGGAAGATGAGGGTTTACCATTGATGTATTTATGAAAACGTCAGAAGTTATCGTTTCAACATAACTAAAACAATATCTGACAGGATTAACGGGCTTGACAGGATTACAAGTAAAAAAATCCTGTTAATCTTGTTAATCCTGTCAAAAAATGCTTTTGATTTTATCAATATGTCAGGTCATGAATGAAACAACAAATTTTTGAAAACGTTATTATCAACAGCAACTGATATTTCAACAACATGGTACACTACTTGACTAAGCGAGTCAATAAGAGTTATTGACCTACTATTTCAGGACTATAACATCACAAAATTAGCCTATTCAGCCTTGCTGTAGCTACAACTCCTTACTCTAAAAAAACACCCCGACTCAATCGAGCCGGGGTGTTTTTGGTTGGGAACACGATGGTTAATCAGCCATTGTTCGTGACCTCAAAAACCCGAAAACCCTGATTCCCGAAGCAATATATCACAAACTGTCTAACATCGGCTTGGGGATACTCTTCCAACAGCCCCTCTACATAACCTGCAATCTGCGTGGTATCACCATCCTGTAATGTGAAATCGGCAATGGTTGTCTTGAGTTTCTTTAACGATACATTCGAGTAATACTTAAACTCAATCACCCAACGCAACCCTGCATATTTTTCATGGAATTTCCCCACAAACTCCAAATCACTCTTGCCTTGTGGATAGGAACGCTCCACGTTCCAAGTAAACCAATGGGATAAAAACTGCCGACACAGATCAAAAAAGGTAGTACGGTAGAAGTTCTCATTCACCTGTTGAAAGATGGCTTCTGGCAACTGAGAGATATATTTCTCCCAATACCCGGCAAACAGATACTCTAAATCGGGCTGATTGATAAAGGTTTGCATCAACTCCGCATATCGCGTGGCAACATCGACATGGTAGATTTCATTAAAATACTCGACAAAAATATTGTGGATATTCAAGTTCGGCAATCGTAAATTAAAATGGTCATGCCGAGTCAACATCCCTAAGTAAAAAAAGGAGATAGGAAAATAGCTCTCTTCAAAGAATTGATGCATGTTAAACTTTTCGACCAACAAAATATCATTGTAAGAGATCGTATTATGCAAAGTTAGCTGATTGACAAAGGCTTCTGTCTTCTGCGGATTGGAGGCCGTCAGTCGGCGCACCCAAGCTAGGTCGGTTTTTAGATTCAGGTCGGTGAGATGTTCGGGGATGGTTTTATAACGACAAAATTTATCCAAAAAAAACATCAAAATCGTTGAGTTATAGATAGAGGTTTGGCTATATTTGACAAACTGGTAGCCATCGTAATGGTTCTTGATAACGGTTTTGACCTCATCATAACTAGTACGGTCAATCTGATAATCTTCGTATATCTGGTCTAAGAGCAGGTCAACTTCGGGTTGGGTGAAACCGAGCATGGCCTCAAAATCGGGGTCAAGGGTGATATAAGTGCCGACATTAAAACCAGAGGCCAAATCATCCATCGTAATCGGCAATACACCCGTAATAAATACATTAGCAATTGCCCCCGTTTTACGCCCCTCTTTCAGTGTCTTAAAAAAAGTCTTAAAAAACCCATCATCAGCCATTAATTTTTGATAAAGGGTATCCTTGTTAGCTTTGACCAGTTGGTTGGCGAAGTTATCATACTCATCGATGATGACGTACAGTTGCGGGAGATTTTGTTGCTGAATTGCCAATAACAGGGCTTCTAAATTGGCCGCGACAGTTTTCTGCTCATCAACAATGAGTGGCTTTTTAAGCCGGTCTTCAACATGACCGATAGGTAGTTGTAACCGTAAATTACAAATATAGTTGAAATTTTCCTCAATTTTATCAATGGTGCCGGTTGGGTCAACCGTAGAAAAATCCAAATGCAATACAATGTAACTATTCTGCTTGCCCGTTGGATTTTGTCCGATGTAAGTCTCACCAAAAAGGTAATCAAACTCATTCTTCTGGTTGATATTGTAATAACATTCTAGTATGCGACACCAAAGTGATTTACCAAACTTACGCGGACGTAGGTATATCGGATTGGAGACTCGTTCTAACAACTCAACATAAGATGTTTTATCGACAAAGTAGCAATTTTTCTCAATCAGTTCTACATAATTGGCTGTACCGTAGGGAATTTGTTTAAGCATGATAATCTCCAATTCAAGATGGTTTATAATGGACATTATAGCACAATAATAGCAAATAAATAATGATGAAACTTGAACGCTGACTAGAATCGATACTTCAAACGAGAGTTTTCCTCAAATACGGCTAATCACATCCTCCATCTTTGACAATCCCTCAACTAAGCATAAAATGATGGGGTACAATGATATTAAGGTTCTCTGGTAGATTCCGTGCAACTCGAAACTGTGCCCTGAATTATATACTTTGATGAGGCAATCTTCCCGCAAGTTTAAAACTTGCGGGAAGATGATGATACAAACATGACGTTTGCACGGAAAACCCCAAAGAGCCGATATTAATTCAATACAAGAGTTTGTCGTTTCATTCATGACCTGATGTATTGATAAAATCAAAAGCATTTTTTAACAGGATTAACAAGATTAACAGGATTTTTTTGCTTGTAATCCTGTCAATCCTGTTAATCCTGTCAGATATTGTTTTAGTCATGTTGAAATGATAAACTTCTGTCAATAAAGAGGTTCATGTGGACGATAGTTCATTACCTATGTGGGGGCTAAAAACGCCCCGACACAAATTTTTTAATTCTAATATTTAACAACCAGAGGTTGGTTTTTGTATTTGCCTTTGGACTATAAAAACTGGAGGTGAATCGCATGGAACCTGTGATTCTGGATGAAACCGTGGCGCAGTTGCGCGCCGCCCTGCAACGCAATGACCTAAGTCAAGCCTCACAAATTGTTGAGGCGCTTCGTCCTGCTGACCAAGCAGACCTTTTTCACGATTTAGATGATATACAACAAAAGAAGTTACTCCCCAAGCTCAACCCAGCTGATGCCGCCGACATCTTCGAGGAGTTGTATGATGAAGAAGCGGCTGAGTTGGCCGTTCAGCTTCCCCTTGGCACGCTAATTCGGATTGTCAACGAAATGGAACCGGATGAAGCGGCTGACCTGTTAGACGATTTAACCCCTCAACAAGCCGAGCCTGTTCTGGCTAAAATAAAAGCGGCTCACCGTATTCAAAAACTGATCCGTTATGATGACGACACCGCCGGTGGATTGATGACCACCATTCCTGTTGCCATTGAACGCCGCATGACCGCCGACCAAGCCATCGAAGCGATTCGCGGTTGGAACCCCGATGATGAGATGACCTACTTTCTCTTTCCAACCGACAAACTAGGCCGCCTCGTCGGAGTTATCAGCCTACGCCAGTTGATTATCGCCCCCCGCAACAGACCGATTGCCGAATTTATGGACACCGATGTAGTCTACGCCACCTACGACACCGACCAAGAAGACTGCGCCGACCTCATGCTCCGCTACGACTTGCTGGCTCTGCCGGTGGTTGACGAGAATGACATCCTACTCGGAGTCATCACCGTCGATGATCTGGTTGATGTCATTCAAGAGGAAGCCTCAGAGGATATTCAGCGTTTGGGGGGAGCCGAGCCGCTCGACCGAGCCTACCTCGACACCAATATCTTATTAATTACCCAAAAACGAATCGGCTGGCTCTTTATGCTCTTTGGCACAGCAACCCTAACCGGCTGGGTCATGGATCTATACGCCAATCAGATTGAGGCAGTTCTCGCCCTGACTATCTTCATTCCCATGCTCATCGGTACTGGTGGTAACGCCGGCTCGCAGACCACCGCCACTATCATTCGAGCCATCGCCGTGGGTGATGTGGAGTGGGAAGACGGGTTTCGGGTCTGGTGGCATGAGTTTCGCGTCGGCATGATTTTAGGAGTTTGCATGGCTATAATCGCCTTTGGTCTGGCCTATCTGTGGGTAGGCGACGAAAGGTTGGCCGTCACTGTCTCCGTCTCGATTATGGTGATTGTGTTGTGGGCCACTGGAGCCGGTTCCCTGCTTCCCCTCATCGCCACTCGCCTTGGTGTTGACCCCACCGTCGTCTCCGGCCCGGTGATGAGTACGTTAGTCGATGCGACAGGGTTGTTTATCTATTTCAACATTGCCAAATTTATCTTGGAGATATAGGTATTACCATTGTTAATTAAGTGGTAGTGGTGCAGAAGTAGTGGTACAGTTCCGTTAGCTACCCGCAAGTTCTAAACTTGCGGGTAGCTGACCACTACCTATGCAGGACTACCAAGTTATGCAAGGTTCGTAGTACCCAATTCATTGGGTATCTTAGCCCAATACCTATTCAGGCACAATGTAAATTGGGCACTACAAACGTAAATGTTCAGTAATGCCGCCCTAGAAACCCGATTTCTTTGAGAAATCAGGTTTCTGATGCTCTTTCTGGCGAGTTCACTGAATATTTACTTCGTACAAAAGTTTGTCGATTCATTCATGACCTGACATGCTGACAAAATCAAAAGCATTTTTTGACAGGATATTGTTTTAGTCATGTTGAAATGATAAACTTCTGTTCGTAGTTATATTTATGCGTAAATCATTCGATGTCCTTCTATTATTCATCCTCGTCATGGCCCGTATTCGCATCGATACCTTGGCCGATTTAGTCCTACCCAATCGTCATGCCGACGTGCGACGACTGGTCGAAGGCTGGTGGCCGGTCAGCAGTTTTAATTTGTTAGAGGAATGGCTCAGCGACCCCGTCACCCTCATGCTGATTAGCACTGCCATAACCCTGCTGATTGGCTATGTACTGGTCGACCTGCTGACCGATTTCCTCAGCCAACAGACCAGTTACCGCCTCAAACTCGGTCTCATCTACAGTATCGTCGTGGTGCTAGTCTTCGGCAAAGCCTTTTTGCTGATTGGTCTACGCCACATCACCGAGCCATCCGCCTACACCCATGACGGCGGAGTGATTCAAACCGAGGTGACCATCGACTATTTTCTGAGCGGTAAAAGCCCCTACATTGAGAATTACCTCGACACGGCCATGGCAACATGGGGTATCGAGTTCCGTACCGCGCTCCATCATTACCCCTATTTGCCGTGGACATTTGTCTTTCCCACCCCGTTTTACCTACTCAGTCAAGCCACACTCGGCTGGTACGACCAACGTTTCATCTATCTTGTTCTATTTGGCCTGACCCTGATTTTGGCTCAATCACTGGCTCCCACCCGTTCCGACAAATTAATGATTGTCATGCTCATGGGGCTGAACCCGATTCTAGCTAGTGATGTCATCTTCGGACAAAACGACTCCTTCATCCTATTTTGGATTCTGCTTGGGGTATGGTTTTTGCGCTTACGTGACAACGCACTACTGGGAACGCAGGCAGACAGCCTGCATCCACCCGCAAGTTCAAACCTTGCAGATGGATCATCATCGTCTATCCAGCAGACCCCCAAAGCCACCCGTTACCTGATTCTCGCCAATCTAGCCTACGGCCTAGCCTGCGCCAGCAAACCGACAGCTTGGTTTTTGGCTCCATTTTGGGCGCTCTACCTGCTCAAAGATAATTGGGGAGACCAGTTTATCCCCCCGCCGAGTCAGTGGCTGACCCTGTTCAAACTGCTTATGCAACGGGTTTGGCCCATATTCATCGTCATGCTGGTTGTCGTTGGCCCGTGGGCGCTCTGGAGTCCCGATGCCCTGATTGACGACGTATGGCGCTGGAGTTCTGGCACCGCCGACGTACCTTACCAGATTCGAGGCTGGGGTCTCAGTAACTTCGTCCTTGCCTTTCAACTGGTGCCCGACCGACTGGCCTTCTGGCCGTTTTGGGCTACCGAAATTCTGTTGGCGACCCCAATTCTACTCTTGACCTTGTGGCGACAACGACGCAGTAATAACCTCGGCCAAATGTTGTACGGCCATGTCAGTCTGCTATTTGTCTTCTTTTATAGCTCTCGGTTTCTCAACGAGAACTATCTCGGCTATTTAGCTGGATTTTTGATTTTGGCAGTTTTGATTGATGATGAAGGAACAGAGTAATAATACCAAAAAAGGCTCAATCTTAAAGATTGAGCCTTTTTTTTGTACTTTCATGAGAAGAAAGAGGAGCAACTTATTAGACTTGTTCGGCAACAACTTATCATCGCATAAAAACTCAAATTCAAGGTTTTCGGAGTGCAAAAGTATCGTGCTTTTGCCAGAAACAACCATGCAAAAGCAAGATGCTTTTGCACTCCGAAAACTCGCCTTCTCGCAGACTCGCCGTCACGTTCCTTGTTGCGTGGTTTCTCTTTCAGACCCTTTGGTTTGACTGGAGCGCTGGCTTCCAGCCAGCATGCCGACTAGAAGCCGGCGCTCCGACTCCCCAAATATGCACAGGTTAATTAATGCTCATTCCTACGGTTACAGTCCCTCCTCATGATCTTTAGCCCACAACGCGGCAATCGTCTGCCCAATACTCAATGATGCCGTGGCCGCGGGCGAGGGGGCATTGAGGACATGAGTCATCCGTTTGGCATGAACGATGCGGAAATCGTCAACCAAGGCTCCACTTGGCTCCATAGCCTGCGCCCGAACTCCCGCCCCAGCCCGTGTTACATCCGTAGTTTCAACCTCAGGAATAAGCCGTTGCAAGGCCTGGACAAAGGCTTGACTGCTAAATGAGCGATAGAACTCGCCGAAGCCGGTTTGCCAATATTTGCCAGCCAAACGCCAAAATCCGGGGTTGCTAAAGGTCTGCCAACTGTCACGCGGGTCAAAACTACTCCGCTGATACCCCTCTCGCTTAAAAGCCAGTACTGCGTTCGGGCCAGCTTCAATACCACCTTGAATCATGCGGGTAAAGTGAACCCCTAAAAATGGAAATCTAGCATCTGGAACCGGATAAATTAGGTTATTTACCAGATGCTCCTTTTCTGGAGTTAGCTCATAATATTCACCCCGAAACGGCACAATCTGTATTTTGGTATCAACCCCACACATTTTGGCGATTCGGTCAGAATATAAACCGGCGCAATTTATCAAATAGCGAGTCCGTATCTCTCCTTGCGTGGTTTCTAGTCGTAACTCGTTAGACAAACGATGACATCCAGTTACCTGTGCCCCAACTTGAATAACCCCTCCCGCTTTGGCAATCAGCTTGGCGTAGGTGTTTGCGATTTGAGTATAGTCTACGATACCGGTGTCTGGTACAAGTAATCCGGCAATACCAACCAAATGCGGCTCGTACTCTTTTAGTTCCGACCCGTTCAGTCGTTTAAGCCCCTGCAATCTGTTGGCCGTGCCACGCTCATAGAGCGCATCTAACGCCGGAAGTTCCCGCTCTTCAATCGCAACCACCACTTTGCCACAGCGCTCATGGGGAATGTCATGAGCCTCGCAAAACTGATACATGGCCTCCCGTCCTTCAGCACAGTTTTTGGCCTTTAAGGAGCCGGGCTTATAATACAGCCCCGAATGAATGACACCGCTATTGTTGCCCGTCTGATGCGCGGCTAACCTGTCTTCGGCTTCTAATACAATCACCGAAATCGGGTGTTCTGTTACCAAAGCCATCGCGGTAGATAAGCCAACGATTCCACCGCCAATAATGGCAATATCATAAAGATGTGTTTGCATACGTTTTACCTCAAAAAATATGGTTCTCTAGTATTTTTTCTACTTAATAGATCAGATTTCGTTTGGATATTCATTGTAAAAGTTCAGTAAAATCGCCCTAAAAACCCGATTTCTTTGAGAAATCGGGTTTCTGATGCTCTTTTTAGCGAGTTCACT
>JAUCGA010000092.1 GCA_030377865.1 Anaerolineales bacterium HSG25
ATAGTAAGTTTATTGTATAAAATAGTATGTTTGTAGATGTTCTGTTTTTTGACAGAACTTATCGATAATTGTGTTATTATTGTTTAACGAACTTTTACAGTTTAATCAGCTTTGGGGGAAGATGGCCTTATGAGACCTCGACGACGTGCTAGGGCAGTGGCCTTGCAAGCTTTATATGAGCTTGATTATATTGACCATGCCATTGAAACGACTTTAACTGCGCTAGTGGAGCAGTATCCATTGCCAGAAGCGGCAGAGGAGTTTGCATGGTCATTAACAACCGGCATCCATAGTCAACGTAACTATCTTGATGATGTGGTGAAGGAGTTGGCTCCAGAATGGCCCATTACTCAAATCGCGGCAGTAGACCGTAACGTGTTACGAATTGCGATTTATGAGCTTTTGTTTAAGCCTGAAATTCCTCCCAAAGTAGCTATTAATGAAGCGGTAGAACTAGCCAAGCTATTTGGAGGTGAGAGTTCACCACGATTTGTTAATGGTGTACTCGGTAGCTTACTCTCTCAAGACAGAGACAAAATTCGAGACAAAGTCAAAATAACTATCGGATAGTTTTTCGCTTTACATCCCGGCTAACGTTTCCGAGAACTAGGTTTTAGAAATTGGTAGTCTTGCACATGTAGTGGTCATCTACCCGCAAGCTCTGAGCTTGCGGGTAGATAGTAAAGTCGCACCACTACTTTTGCACCACTACCCAGAAATTATATGGATATTTTAGGTGTTGGTATTCCCGAATTAATCTTTATCCTCCTTATTGCCATGATGGTGTTTGGGCCGCGTCGCCTTCCCGAAATCGCGGGTCAAATAGGGCGGTATGTCCGAAAATTCCGAACGATGTCGCAAGTTGTTCAATCTGAATGGCAACAGCAGATTCAGGACGTGACTAGTCTAAAAAATCAGGCCCAAGGCTCACTACAAGAGGCGAGTAAACTACTTCCCCCATCTCCCAAAGAGTTATCCCGCGAAATAAAAAGCCAAGTTACCAATACAATCAGTATTGATAATCCGCTTAAGCCTAAACCAAAGGTTAGCCCTGATATAAAAGAAACTCCTGAGTTAGACAAAACTGACGTAATCGAAGAAAAAGAGAATGAATAGTTCAACTGCCATACAAGAATCCCCTGAATCAGAGACACAAATGTCTCTCTTTGATCATCTTGATGAGCTAAGAAGCCGCTTAGTGAAATCGGCCTTGGCTATTTTGATATGTACCATTGTTGCCACAATATTTACAACCGAAATTATCAAGTTACTAATTGAACCTTATGGCATAGAACTAAGAACTCACGGCCCTACAGAGGGCATTTCGACCTATTTTCGAGTTGCTTTTATGACTGGCTTTACGATTGCAGTTCCATTTGTATTTTACCATTTCCTCATGTTCATTTTGCCCGGTTTAGAGAAAAACGAGAAAAAATATATCGCCATGTCACTTCCCGCGGCCAGCCTCTTATTTTTGACGGGTGTTGGGTTTGCTTGGTTTATCATGATCCCTGCCGCCATTGGTTTTTTGAGCAACTGGCAACCCGAAATTTTTGTTCAAGAGTGGCAATCTCGTGAATATATCCCTTTTGTAACCTCCATGATTTTTTGGATTGGAGTCAGCTTTGAGACTCCACTGGTCATCTTTATCATGGCTAAAGTCGGGCTTGTTACACCACAATTTCTCATCAAGCAATGGCGATTTGCCGTCGTTATCATTGCTATTGCCGCCGCGATCATTACTCCCACCGTTGATCCATTTAACATGGGCTTAGTAATGTTACCCTTGTTCGTTCTTTACGGCATCAGTATTTTACTATCATATTTTGCCTAGCCTATAGATGTTTAGATAAGCATTTTCAGTTGTCACCTTCCCGCAAGTTTTGAACTTATGTGGTGGTCAAGATGATGTTGGAGTGCAATGGGTTCAGCCATTGCTTTTGGCAACGGCTAAACCCGTTGCACTCCATTTTCAACATCAAGCTGACCACTACACAAGTTTTGAACTTACGGGAAGGTTGGTCTTGAATTGAAAATCATTATCTGAAAGACTGTAGTCCCACGAAAGGATATTGTTATGTCTACTTTAATTACAAATGGAACGGTACTAACTTTTGGAGATGATAAGCGCGTATTACCTTATGGAGCAGTTTATTATGAAGAGGATACGATTGTCGAAGTAGGGCGTACTGCCGATTTGGAGCAAAAATACCCTACCGCCGAACGAATTGATGCGGGTGGAAAGATTGTCATGCCGGGTATGGTCTGTGGTCATACTCATTTTTATGGTGGATTCGCCCGTGGAATGGCGATTCCCGGTCAGGCACCTCAGAACTTTATGCAAGTATTAGAGCAACTTTGGTGGAAGATTGACCGAGCATTGACTTTGGAAGATAGCAAATATAGTGCCTTGGTAGCCTTGGTTGATGCGATTCGGCATGGTACAACCAGTTTGATTGACCATCATGCTAGTCCAACTCATATCGACGGGTCGCTGGATGCCTTAGCCGAAGCGGCTACCGCTTCTGGTTTGCGGGTGGGGTTGTGTTACGAGGTAACCGACCGAAACGGTTCACAAGGCGCTCAGGCCGGCATTGATGAAAATGTACGTTTTATCAAAAAATTACAGGCTAATCCGAACCCAAAACTAGGGGCATCATTTGGTCTGCATGCCTCATTTACTGTTGAAGAGCAAACTCTACAAGCCTGTTTAGATGCGGTCAGAGGCTTAGATACTGGTTTCCATATCCATGTAGCCGAAGATAAAGCTGACCAGTTAGATAGTTTGCAAAAATATAATAAACGGGTAGCCGAACGACTAGAGGATGAAGGGGTGCTAGGGCCAAAAACGTTGGTCGCCCATGCTATTCATGTGGATGCCTTTGAGATGCAGGCATTTAAGCAGAGTAAAACCAAAATCAGCCACCAACCCCGAAGTAATATGAATAATGCCGTTGGGGTAGCTCAAATCGAGACCATGCTCGACAAGGGAATTACGGTTGGTTTAGGGAATGATGGCTTTTCTAACAACATGTTCACCGAAATTCATACCGCTTATCTGCTTCATAAGAGCTATCAAGAAGACCCTCGTACCTTGCCCGGTGACAGATTGATGGAGATGGCCTTTAATAATAATGCCGCCATCGCCGAGATATTTTTCCCTAAACAGGTCGCGAGCCTGACTCCCGGTGCGTATGCCGATATTATTTTGCTCGATTATCTGCCCTATACGCCGCTAACGGATGGTAACTATCCGTGGCATTTGATTTTTGGCATGGACGGCAGTCGAGTCACTCACACCATTTGTGGGGGACAAATGCTCATGCAAGACCGGCAACTGCTGACGTTGGATGAAGCCAAGATTACGGCTCAGGCCAAGGAGTTGGCTCCTAAAATTTGGAAACGAGTTGACGAAATGTAATAGAGTTGTTCGGAGTGCAAAAGCATCTTGCTTTTGCCAGAAACAACCATGCAAAAGCAAGATGCTTTTGCACTCCGTTATTCCCGAACAACTCTACTAAACCAAAAGAGCGCCTAGCATAAACTAAGCGCTCTTTTTTATTTTGACCTGATGTCACTCTCGATACATTGTTATACCAAATCCACCATCAACGGTAAGGGTTTGCCCAACAATCATACTTGCATCGTCAGAGCAAAGAAACGCAACCAAATTTGCTACATCCTGTGGAGTAGTCAGACGGTTGGCGGGAGTCATTTTTCGGGCAAACTCAAGATATTCTTGCTGATTTATGGGAAAAGCAGAGAGCGCATCTGTCTCGACCACGCCGGGTGAAACAGCATTGGCAATGATACCTTGCGAGGCTAACTCCACGGCAAGATAACGAGTTAGAGCCTCGACTACCGCTTTTGAGAGGCCAATTGGCCCATAATGAGGCAAAGTTTGCCGACTGCCGGGGCTAGTCAGGGTAATGATACGTCCCCAATTTTGTTGTTTCATGTAGGGGGTGACTCGTTTTACACATCGTAACAAAGAACGAGCGTTAATATCCATTGTCCAATCCCAATGTTTATCTCGCATGGCTAAAATATCTTTGGGGATGCCACTGGCCGCATTGCCAACAAAAATATCACATGGGGCAAAATTCGCTTCTAACTGGTCAAACATGGCCTCAATCTGTTTGGCATCGACCAAGTTTGCTTTGACCGCGATGGCTCGTCGCCCCATCGATTCAATCAGGCTGACTACCTCATGGGCGGCTCGTTTTTTTCGCAAATAATGGACAACGACATCGGCACCAGCTTCGGCCAAACGGAGAGCGATAGCGCGACCAATTCCCCGCGATGAGCCGGTGACTAAGGCAGTTTTGGGCGCTAAAAATAGGTTGGGTATAGGGTTCATGGTAATTTGCTAGGCTACTAAATCTTCAATTACTTGGCGCATTGCGGCAGTATCGAGGTCTTTTTTATCTAGTAATGCGATTGCACCTGCTTCCAACCCCATCCGGTGGAACTCTCGGTCAGGGTAGGCGCTCATCAACAGAACTCGTGATGAGGGACAAACGGATTTAAGACGACGGGTACAATGAATTCCGTTCTCTTCACCTAGTACAACATCGACAAAAATCAGTTTAGGCGTGGTATTTTTTGCGGCGTTAACCGCGGTATTGATATTTTCAGCTTCGTAGATCATTGCTTGAGGGCAAACTTTGCCGACCATCCGGCGTAATTGCCTACGGTAACGCATGTTATCATCAACCAATAAGATGGCAATGGTTTTTTGGATGGGTGACGAAGGTCGTGGAGCTGTGGGCTGTTTATGCGCCGCAACTCGTCCGGGAGTGGCTAATAGCTCAGGATGCTCGCGGGCATAAGTAACTGCCGCCAATCGATTGGAGACACTTAATTGGCGATATAACCGCGTTAGATGATTTTCAATCGTTTTAACACTCAAACTCATGCGTCGAGCAATAGTTTGATTATCGCACCCTTCCTGTAACAGGCTTAAAATATCTCGCTGGCGGCTAGTTAAGGCCGGTAACGAGGCGGCAGGTGCTTGCTGATAATTGACCAATTTGCTCAATAAACGACTAGAAATCCATTTTTCTCCAGCCAAAACCCGTTGTATAGCCAATTTTAGGTCACTGAGTGACTGGTCTTTTAGGTGGTAACCATGCACTCCGGCACTTAACAATCCCTGCACATACACATCATCATCATGAGCACTAATCATGAGAATTTTTAGGTTGGGATAGTTACTCCGAATATGACGAATAGCGGTAAGTGGTTCAAAGTCAGGCATGCTTACATCGACCATTAAGCAGTCCGGTTTTAGACGCTCTAAGGCTGTAAATAGAGATAGTCCATCGCCAACTTCACCGACCACGGTTAGGTTTTCTAAATCTCGCAGGGCATTGCTGATTCCTGCCCGTACAAGTTCATGGTCATCTGCTAATAGAATCGTAAACTGTTTCATAACCACCATTATACCACAGAACCTTGGCATCAATTAAGGAACGAGTTCTAAATAGGTTGCACGTGGGAGGTGTTGCGTGTTACCCATCTCCGAGGAAAACTACATACCTCGCAGATGAATTGTCCAAGCAAAAAAAGAGCCAGCCTTGGCGATTGGAGATGCAGATGCACCAGTGACGATTACCGATGATGACATACCAACGGTCGGTGATATTAGACCTGTTTGGCAATAGCGGAGTGCAAAAGCTTCTTGCTTTTGCCGGAAATAAACATGCAAAAGCAAGAAGCTTTTGCACTCCGCTATTGCCGAACAACTCTTGTGAATTCTGTTAATCCTGTCACAGAAGTTTATCATTTCAACATGGATTAAAACAATATCTACAGGATTAACAAGATTGACAGGATTAAAGGCAAAAAATCCTGTCAATTCTGTTAATCCTGTCGAAAAATGATTTTGGTTTTATCAACATGTTAGGTTATAAATGAAACGACAAACTTTTGCCTGTCAGATATTATTCTATAATTAGCCTAAGCTAAACATCTTGTCGGGTAACATAAGTTTCACCGCAATGGGTGGGGATAATCTGTACGTCGGGGCGGTTTTGGTGGAACATGTGAATTTGGTGCAGGGAGTGGCAATAGTCAGCCCAACTGTCAAACAGCAAGCGGGTGATGGGATGAGGAGGGCTATCCTCTCGGTAGGCTTGACTATGCCAGCAGGCATCGGCTACCAAAAAATAGGAGCCGTCATACGTGGTCAAAAAGAGGCCAATCTGTCCGGTGGCATGGCCGGGCAGTTTTACTGCAATGAGACTCTGGTCGGCAAACAGATCGACCCCTTCTGTAAATGGGGTATATTCTGCGGGCAGAGTGTGAAAGTCAACCGAAGTAAAGGGACGAGAGCGGGTCACAAAATCGGGCGGGATTAAACCCGGCAAAAATGCCTTGGTAACGGCTGACAATCCTCGCCGTCTTGACACCGCATCATAGGCAGGCTGATAGTAGATGTAGTTGGCCTGCGGAAAATCGGCCAAACCACCGACATGGTCAGCATGAAAGTGAGAGACGATGATATAACGTACCTCGTTGGTGCTAATACCTTGAGCCAACAGTTTGGCTTGGGCGGTGTCTGCCTCGGTGACATATACCGGAGTGGCCTTGGAATAGAGACTATAGGGAAACCGCCGAGTTTCCTGATAAAACTGGGGCGTATAACCTGTATCAAATAAAATTAGACCCAATTGTGGATGCTCTATGAGAGCAAAGGTCGCGGGGAATTGGATTGTACGAAAGCCACCTCGCCGACTAATATATTCTGATTGGGTGCAGTAACCGGCAGAAAATAGTGTGAATTTAAGTAAGATAGTCATAAACAAAAGTATCTCTGTAAGGTAAGGGATTATGCTTTTGCATGTTTTCCCGGCAAAAACAAGCTTTTGCACTCCGCAGACCTCGAATTTGAGTTTTTATGCGATAATAAGTTATTGCCGAACAATTCTAATTTAAGTTGCAGGTGCGAAGCCTCCTCGAAAAAGGATGCGCCCGCCAAATACCCGTTACGATTACGTAATCGTAATGATTAGGACATGTCATTTGAGTGAAAATAACAACTTAAAATTGAAGATTACTTCGATTCTGATCATCATCGGTTGTCTTATAGGTAGTTATTTTTTGCCAGTTATAACTAAGGCACAATCTAACTCGCCACAGGTAAAATTTGTTGGTTCTGACATGATAGTTCCGATAAATGGCTACTTTGTTGCTCAAATGGAGCTACTCGACGGGAGCAACCTGACGGGTTTTAACCTTAGATTGACCTATGAGACCCATCAGATTAAGATAAAGTCTGTTGATGTTCGTCCGGGCCAAAGTTTTCAAGGGCTGACTCGGCAACATGATTATTTGATGCAGGTTACGGAGCAACAGAACCCGACCACTAATCAGACTGAACTACTGATTAGCATGCGTTTGCTTGATACTGAATCTGCACTGTTAGATGGTGTTTTGCTTGAAATTTTGGGACAAACCCAAGCCAGTGTTACAAATAGTCAAATGTCGATTGTGGCTGATAAATTAGAACTGTTAGACACAAATGGAGCTATATATCTATCGCAACCAGACACGATCCAAATCAATGCAATCGAGATACCTGCACCCCATGAGCTATATGTTCGCTTGCCAGCCGAAAAATCGGTGGCGATGAGAACGACTCAAGCGGGGTATCATTATTTGGCTTTCAAAAATGGATCAACCCAAATCATAGCTTCAAATGAAGGGCTGATACGAATCCCAACCGACAACCGTAATGGCTCTGTTATTATTAGCCGACCGGGGTATCTGGCAACAGAACAGTCTGCCGAACAAATCACGACCCAAACAGAGGTTCTGACACTTCGGGCTGGCGATGTTAACGGGGATGGTCAGGTTAATATTTTTGACTTAAGTTTGATGGCCTCCCATTTTGGAGAGTCAGTTGCCTCGATCGACCCTAATCCTTTGCTAGAAAAAATGAACTATGTAGAAACGGGTGTTTCCGCTAATCGGATTAATGTTCAAGATTTAGTGGTTGCGGCTCAACATTATGGAATGAGTTCGAAGTAGTTCAAAAGTTTCGAGCTGTGCGGTTGAAAAACTAGTTTAGGTAAAAACTTTGTAAATATTCAGTGAACTCGCTAGAAAGAGCATCAGAAACCCGATTTCTCAAAGAAATCGGGTTTCTAGGGCGGTTTTACTGATTTTTTACTAAACTTTTACATTCTATCAGGATGCTACAACAGGTGTCATCGTCAAACCCGTTTTTGTGGTGATTGGTAGTCGAAAGGCGTAAGGCGTTGCGTGAATTCACCTCCGAGGTATGTAGTTTTCCTCGGAGGTGTTGGCATGAAAAAACAAAAAAGCGAGCTAGAACTTTCTAGCTCGCTTTTTATATTATCTGTGGTGAACACTGGCCGAATCCGATGTTATACTCATAAGATTTGTTCGGTACACCTATGTATTATCGTTTATTCATGGGCACATAATCACGCGCGCCTTTACCCAAGTATAGCTGACGGGGGCGGGAGATTCGTTGTTCTGGATCATCAAGCATTTCGCACCATTGAGCCAACCAACCGGCAGCCCGAGGAAGCGCGAACAGGACAGGATACATATCAACAGGGAAGCGCATGGCTTGATAGATAATACCGCTGTAGAAATCAACGTTGGGGTACAGTTTACGTTCAACAAAATAGTCATCGCTAAGAGCAATCTCTTCCAATCGTTGTGCAATTTCGATAAGGGGATTATTTATCTCAACCTCAGCGAATACTTGGTCGGCGATACCCTTGATAATTCTGGCTCGGGGGTCATAGTTTTTATAGACTCGATGCCCAAAGCCCATTAAACGTTCTTCGCCTTTTTTAACTCGTTCAATATGTTTAGGGATATTTTCTGCCCGACCAATCTTCTCCAACATGCGTAAGGCTCGTTCATTGGCTCCACCATGTAATGGGCCATATAGCGCAGAAGCCGCCGCCGCCAAGGCCGAGAATGGGTCAACCTGACTAGAGCCGACAGAGCGCATGACAGAGGTTGAGCAGTTTTGTTCATGGTCAGCGTGTAAAATAAACAGAACGTCCAACGCTTTCGCCATAACAGGGCTGACTTCATAGTTTCGTTCATTCATAAAGTCGAGCATATAAAGGAAGTTCTCGGTATAACCTCGAGTAGCGTCGGGGTAGTTATACGGGCGACCAATCCGGTGTCGATAAGCGAACGCGGCCAAGGTAGGAAGTTTACCCAAAATTCGCCAAATCTGCTTCAAACGGACTTCTGGGTCATCTATTTCTTTGGCTTCTGGATAAAAGGTTGACTGAGCAGAGACGCAGCTAATCAGCGTACTCATTGGATGACAATCGTATCGGAACGCGGCTAAAATTTTGGTCAGGCTTTCGTGAATATATGTATGCCGCATGATTCGATTATTCCAATTGTCGGATTCATCTTTATTGGGAAGTTCACCGAAAATTAGCAGGTAGGCTACCTCTAAAAAGGTGCTTTTTTCTGCCAATTGTTCAATCGGATATCCACGATACCGTAAAATACCCTTTTCACCATCAATATCTGTGATTGTGCTTTTACAAGAAGCCGTGTTGAGATAAGCAGGGTCATAAGACATCATGCCAAAATCATCTGAGTTGACTTTAATCTGTCGCAAATCAATCGCTCGGACGGAGTCGTTCTCTATTGGTAACTCATAGGTCTTTCCGGTACGGTTATCTGTAACTGTTAAGCTATTTTTACTCATTTTGTTGTAATTCTCCTTTGAATAAAGTTAAAATTGGTTAATTAGCGCGCTGGATAAATATCTTAATCTTGTTTGACGAGACTGAAATAAGCATTATGGCTCTCTGGTAGATTCCGTGCAACTCAAAATTGCATCCTGAATTAGATACTTTGATGGAGCAATCTTCCCGCAAGTTTAAAACTTGCGGGAAGATAATGACACAATCATGACGTTTGCACGGAAAACCCCAAAGAGCCAGCATTATTTCAGTAAATAAATCAAAAAAGAATTCATGTTAAAGAGGAGTTTAGCGAATTATCGCAACGGGCGTAAATTCACTAGCATTTTAGCATAAAATAGAGTAATACCAAAATATATAGCCTTACTCTATTCTCATCAAATAATTGCGATTTATGTGGTGGTCAAGATGATGTTGGAGTGCAATGGGTTTAGCCATTGCCCGTAGCAACAGCTAAAGCCGTTGCACTCCGTTTTCAACATCAAGCTGACCACTACAAATAATTGCGATTTAGTTGCAGTTATTTGGCGATATTACAAGGGGAAGATAGTTTTTATAGGGTTTGGGGGAAGTTGTTAGCGTAAATTGAGTCGGATTTTCAAATTGATAGTAATAAACTTGTACTCCACTGTACTGTTCTTCATCTAGTAAAATGGCATGTTGATTAAACCAGGCGCGCGTTAAACCACGCTCATCCCATAATTTTTCCTCTGAAACCACCAACCACATCCCACTGACACAGTTGGTTATATCTGCCAGTTCTACAGCAACCGCAGACTCGGATTTACCGTCATTTGTCCATATTCCTTCTAGCCATGTAACCTGTTCAGGCTGATAATAGTACTCTAATGTTTGAGTAAGGTAGGGCATTTGCATCATGATAACTGTTTTAGGTATGGCTAGTTCTTTATTTTTTTGTTTAATATGGATTGCGGTCTGACGGAAATCGGCCTTAAGAATATGATACTGCTGTTGTTGTACGGAAATAAGGTTGAAAAGAAGAAGCAGGCTGATACAGAACATGGCAATATATTTGGAGTGTTTTCGTACCTGCTCCGTGCCTAAAGCCACTAAAATATAAAAGGGTGGCACAGTATAGATAACATAGCGTGGTTCAAAAATGGGTGTTCGCAAAGATATCCAATATATACCCAGAATTGGTATAATTAGCCAATATAGCAAACTCAATTTTTGTTTTTTTTCTGAATTAGCAGGAGATAAGGTTAAACCAGCTAAAAACAAAAAACCAAATAACACAATGGGTATTGGTACAATTGGTTTTAACAGACCGGCGCTATATGTTTGAAAGAGCAAAATGGTTTGAGTAAACAGAGGATAAAACGAATGTCCAGTATCTTGAGTTTGATAAACAACCGCGAATTGCCAAATTAGTAGGGGTAAGTAAGGCAGGGTTAAAAGTATCATGCTGAATAGCCAGATCCGCCAGCGTCGGCGTAATTGGTTATGGTGAATGACTGCTATCGTTATGTATACTGGCAACATTAATGGGCTGAGGATATGGAGATAAAAGGAGAGGCTTGTTAATAAAACAAATATAGCCCAATATTTGTAATAGCTAAAAATATTTGAATCTGGTCGAGGTGAGTAGTTCAGTGCCTGATAATAAGCGATAAACGCGCCTAAAATTAGAGCCGTTAGGAGGCTGTACATCTTGGCCTCTTGATTATACCAGATCAAATAGGGGGACGACGCTATTAACATTGCCACTAACGTACTTACTCGTTTTGAGTAACCCAGTCGATGGCTGAGGGATACACCAAGAGCTACAGTGAGCGTTCCAAAAACAACCGAAGGAAATCGAAGGGAAAACTCACTATCACCTATAAAAAAACGCCATCCTCCTATCAACAGATAGTAAAGTGGGCCATTATGTTCAGGTACAAACAATTCGGCTAAACGTTGGGCAAGTGGTGTATCTGAATATCGAATTACATCAATTTCATCTCGCCATAAACTTTGTTTTGCTAAAGAGACGGCTCGTAATAAAAAAGCAACTAGAATGATAAAATAGTGTGTCAAACGAGTTGCTTTCAAAATTTAATTAGAGGGAGTAGGAGAGTTTATCCCTCTATCCCTTTGCCTCTTTATTTCTTTTTTTAGCTCGACGAAGTTTACTGCCTCCTCGAATTTGAAGAACAAGGAGTAATAATGGAACCATTAATAAGGCTCCAAAGCCACAACATAGCCAAAACCAGGAGATAAAAACAAGGATAGTATCGACAAATTCGGCTCGGTCAAATATCAAGTTTTGACCAGAACTTTCTTCAACTGGCTCATCGCGTGGTGGAATCGTGGGGACAATCAACTCGGGTAAGCTTTCTAAATCTTCAGGAGCGGGTTCTTCTAGTAGTCGGGCAGGTTCTACGGTTTCAACAGGTTGGTCAATCACCTCTGTGGGAGCGGGTTCTTCTATAATAGGAACCTCTTCCGTTAGAGCAGGTTCCTCAGTTGAAGGAGCAGATTCGGTTGGTTGTTCTTCTTCTGGAATAGGGGACTGAAACAGCAATGTTTCAGCCGTAACCTGATTGGTGGAGACTAACAACGTCAAAAAAATGGCGGTCAAAAATAGACCAATAAGGTTAATAGAAGGTCGTTTTTTCATAAGTAATGTACCAAATTGATTGTTTTAGAGTGGACAGGCCTAAATAGTGAGGTAGTGAACTGTTTAAAAGGCAATATAAATCATCGCGCTTAAAAGTAACGATAGTCTGTACATCGTTACTTTGATTGCCCTAGAGCGTTCATTAGATTTTTATGCTGATTCCGATGAGTTAATCTTGGAGAATCGCTTGTTCTGCGATTAAAACACAAAGGCTGGTGCTTGTGTGGTTGGTGACGGAATCGCAATCATGCACAAGAAACCAAGAATAACAACTGCGAAGAATATTAAAACTGATAATACTAAAAGTTGTGACCGAGAAACACCCATGATAGTTCACCTTAAAAAAATTAATGTTGACTAGAGTAGCTGGCTATTTTCTAAATTCTACCACCCGTTTCTATTGTATGCAAGGGAGTTGGTCATCATTGGGTGTTTTTACTTTAAGGCCAATTTTTTGGTTATCTTGTAGTGGTCAAGATGATGTTGGAGTGCGATGGGTTCAGCCATTGCTTTTGTTGGCAACGGCTAAACCCGTTGCACTCCATTTTCAACATCAGTCTGACCACCACAAATTTTTCGGTTATCTGCACCGTTTGAAATCTTTGTAGGAATCAGGTCTAAATAAGTTGCGCGCTCCAGAAAGGTTCAATCTTTAAGATTGAACCTTTCTCATGACGACCTGCACAAGTTAATTAATCCCGATTCCTAGTGTTGGATAGGACATGTGGATCGTCTTCTGGCTTTGTCTTAAAACAGACCAAATAAATCCTCAAGATTTGCACCACTAGCTAATAAGCTCATAAAAATAATAATGATAACCCCTAATGTTACCATCCCAACTTTTGCCAACCAAATACGTCCTTTTACATCTTCATCGGTTGTATAAACCGAAGTTTCTGTATCTTCTGAATCATCTTCATAAATATCATCTTGAAACTGTATTTTTATACCAGAAATTTGGATTAAATCGTCATGGTCTAGGGGATGTGGTTCGTTAACAGGTTCATTGTTAATGATTGTTCCAATTTCGCTCCCTAAATCTTGCAGAACCCAGTAGCTTTGGCGAAACTCTAAGCTGATATGAGCTGTCGCGACATGGGAATCCTCTAAAATAAGCTGACTATCAGGACTAGAGCCAATCAACACTCTATTTGTAAGTAACTCAAATATATGCGGTGTTTCTTTGGTCTCGATATTATCATAAATCACTAGTTGAGCCAAGATATATGTTTCCTAATAAATGGAGTTTGTAGAAATCAGGGATGAGTTCATACCTAATCAAAAGTTTGTCGTTTCATTTATGACCTGATATATTGATAAAATCAAAGCATTTTTTGACAGGATTAATAAGATTAACAGGATTTTTTGCTTGTAATCCTGTCAATCCTGTTAATCCTGTCAGATATTGTTTTAGTCATGTTGAAATGATAAACTTCTGCCTAATTTCCATCTCCAGACCGTCTATGTTCAAGGACAGATGTTATGAACTCAACCGCTGAATCTTCATCCATGACCTTGCCAATAGCTTGGGCTTCTTTTAAGTCACGGAGCAAGCGGCCAATTAACCGTCCTTGCTTAATATTAAATCTGTCGATGATGTCCCGTCCGGTTAGAATGGGCGACGGGTTAATCAGTTTGTCATTCTGTTCAAAGTAAGCCTTGAACATGTTGACCACAACCGCTAACAGTTTTTCTTCAGCCGCTTTCCCTTCTCCAGCAGGATAGGTTCCGTAATGATCGGCTAAGGCATGTAAACCTAAAGCGATACCTGATTGAACTGATTTATAACGATTGGCCCGAAACAGACGATAAATAGCCCGACGGCTAACCCCATCCTGTAAAGATAAAGATAATGGTCGCATGTGGTTTTTTACAATCATCGTTACAAATGCAATTGCTTCTCCACTGAACCGTAAATTACTCATGGTACGATGAGCAATTTTAACACTTTCTTGCTCATGTCCCAAAAATCTAATTTTGCCATTATCATGCGTTTGAGTCACTGGTTTGCCAGTATCATGCAATAGAATAGCAAACGGGATTAGCGCCTTACAACTGATATTTCCGGCTAGTTGTTGAGTCAGATACCCCTCTAGTTCGGCTTGCCAAGGAGAAAGTACAGAAAGGGGATGTGAGGCGGAAGTGATGGATGATAATAGATTAGCTCCCCAAATATCTAACGTAACAACGGTATGCTCAAACACATCTAAATGGTGCGGTGCAGATTGAGCAATCCCCACCATTGCGCTGATCTCAGGCATAATATGAGCTAAAATACTTAATTCGTGTAGAGATTTCAGGGCTTGACCGGGTCTCGGCGTATTAAGCAGTTTTATCAACTCGTCCCGTTGTCGTTCTGGTGACACGTTTTCTATGAGTAGGGGAGCGCTAATTTTTATCTGTTGCTCTGTTTTGGGTTCAATCGTAAAATCAAATTTTATCGATTGTCGTACGGCACGTAAAACTCGGATAGGGTCGTTTTGCAGGGCTTCATCTGATACAAGTTGAATCCGTTTTTGCTCTATATCGACCTGTCCTTGAAACGGGTCAATGATATCCAAACTGTCGTTTAGTTTTAAGGCAATGGCATTAATTGTGAAATCACGTACGGCTAAGTCGGTTAGTAAATCAGGGCCACGGTAACTCGAAAAGTCGAGATAACTTTTGTGAGCATCGTTACAGATGACACGTCCCGTATCGCGGCTTTCATCAAGCGGATAAAACGCGCCACCTAGTGAATCGGCAACAAATCGAGCTGTTTTTAACCCGTTTTTGGGTACTACAAAATCAAGGTCAGGGACAACAGTTCGCCCTAACAACATGTCGCGCACTGCTCCCCCAACTAGATAACTCTCAATTTGTTTACTTTGCAGTATGTCAACCACCTGTTTTAGGAGGGGTTGTTGGGCCAACCATTCTTTACCAAGCACACGTTTTCCTTGATTATTGATGAATATGAGATGGGGTTTTCTTTTGGGGCGGATACGTTTAGCGGCTCGATAAGCCTGCTTGGCAGTTAAGCCCACCCCCGCAACATGACCGTATACCACTGCAATCCAGCGGTTTTTATAGGCTGTGGTATCGATTGTTAAGTGTGTTTGAACCTCACTCATAGCTTGATTATAACACAATAGGGGCGTTTGAGTAAACGCCCCTATTAAAGTTCATACTATTGATTTATAAACGATAGTTTTGTGTTGGTCTACATACTAGGGTTGTTCAGTTCTCCATGCTTGTCACGCTACAAGCGTGACCTCCACGGCCTCATGTCTGACAAAATTACTGTAGGTGACGCTTGTAGCGTCACGATTATGCCCATATAGATTAGAACTGAACAGCCCTTTCTACATACGCTCTGCAATTAAAGATGCCACTTCTTCGGGTAAGGTTGCTACTTTAACCCCAACCGCATTAAATGCGGCAATTTTCTCGGCCGCGGTTCCTTCACCGCCTTCGATGATAGCACCAGCATGTCCCATACGTTTGCCGGGAGGAGCAGTCCGTCCGGCAATAAAGGCCGTAACAGGCTTGGTCATGTGGTTGGCGATATATTCAGCCGCTTTTTGTTCGTCTGTACCACCAATTTCACCGATGAGAGCTACTTGGTCTGTTTCAGGGTCATTCTCAAACAGTTCGAGAACATCAATAAACTTAGTGCCGATGATTGGGTCTCCCCCAATACCGACGGCGGTGCTTTGCCCAATCCCTTTATCGGTTAAGGCTTGAACCACTTCGTAAGTCAATGTTCCACTACGAGAAACCAGCCCAACGCTTCCTTTTTGGTGGATATGGGCTGGCATAATCCCGACTTTTGCTTCACCGGGGGTGATTAATCCGGGGCAGTTTGGCCCAATCAAACGGGCATTGGTTTGACGCAAGACACTCTGTACGCGTACCATGTCTAAAACTGGTACGCCTTCGGTAATACAGATGATGAGTTCAATTCCCGCATCAGCCGCTTCCATAATCGCATCAGCAGAAAAACGAGCCGGAACGTAGATGATACTCGTGTTGGCTCCTGTTGCCGCAATCGATTCTTTAACCGTGTCAAATACGGGGATGTTACCACCTTCCGATTCAACCCAGTCGCCGCCTTTACCGGGAGTTACACCACCGACAATATTTGTGCCGTAATCCTTCATCTGAAGGGTATGAAATCTCCCTTCGCGTCCGGTAATCCCTTGAACAATTAAACGAGTGTTGCTATTAACTAAAATACTCATCTGATTTACGCTCCCCTCGCCAATGCAACTGCTTTTTCAGCCGCTTCACCTAAGCTCGATGCTGTCGGGAAGTTTGCTTCAGCTAAAATACGACGACCTTCTTCTTCATTTGTGCCAACTAAACGAGCCACCATTGGCACGTCGGTTTGTACTTGTTCTAACGCTTCTAAAATACCTTTTGCAACCTCATCACAACGAGTGATACCACCAAAGATATTAAATAAGATAGATTTCACCTTCGGGTCTTTCAAAATAATGCGTAACGCGGCGGCTACTTTATCAGCCTTAGCCCCACCACCAATATCAAGGAAGTTGGCCGGTTCACCACCATAATGTTTGGTGATGTCCATAGTTGCCATCGCTAACCCCGCGCCATTGACCATACAACCAATTTCACCGTCTAGTTTAATGAAGTTAATACCAATTTCGCGTGCTTGTCTTTCAGAAGGTGATTCTTCTTGGATGTCTCGTAATTCACCCAAGTTTGGATGACGGAATAAGGCATTGTCGTCTAAAACGATTTTGCCGTCTACAGCCAGTAAATTACCATCACCTGTAATTACTAATGGATTAATTTCGGCCAAACTGGCATCTGTATTAACAAATGCATCGTATAATCCTTTAACAATAACTACAAATTGGGTAATGTGAGTGCGGCGCAATCCTAAATCATGGGCTAAGTTGCGGGCTTGATAATCCATCAAGCCCGTTCTAATCCCAACCGGCAAGTGAATAATTGCTTCAGGGTTAGTTTTAGCCACTTCTTCAATCTCAACACCACCCTCAGAGGAGCCAATGATAACCGGTTTTTGTAATGCTCGGTCAATCACTACTCCTAAATAGATTTCTTTTTGAATATTTGCCGCAGGGTCGATCAAAACAGTTTCTACGGTCAACCCCTTAATATCCATGCCCAAAATCTGGCGGGCGAGTTCTTCAGCTTCATCAGCATCTTTAGCCAGTTTAACGCCTCCGGCTTTACCACGTCCGCCGACTAAAACTTGGCTTTTAACCACGACTTTGCCGCCTATCTTTTCGGCAATCGCTCGAGCTTGTTCCGCTGTTGTAGCGATATCGCCTTGAGGAATCGGAACACCATGGTCAGCGAAAATACGTTTAGATTGATACTCGTGTAATTTCAAATGTCGTCTCCTTCGATGACTGTTCTTAA
>JAUCGA010000093.1 GCA_030377865.1 Anaerolineales bacterium HSG25
CAACGACAATAGATTTAGCTGAAATTATTGAGGATTTTATGAAACAGTACGGTACTGGAGCGTTGTTGGGGGCAATTCTGATGCTCCCGGTGGTCGGGTTTCTCTCGTTGATGCATGAAATTATCGGCCATGCCCATCTTCCCGTAGAACTCATTCACTCTACCTTTGGGTTAGCCGCGACAAATATTGTTCTTCTTGCCGAACAAGGATTTATGGTTATACCCTATTATTTGTGGGGTGTATTTGTCACCATGCTGGCCCATGTCCATTATCAACGACGGGGCACAGTCGTTTCTCTCAAGTCGAAATTCATGGTGGTGTTCGTAATTAGCTTGCCCCTATTACTCGTTACTGGACTATTTGCTCCGACATGGGGGCAATCATTGATTGCCATGTTTGGTGTTCTGTTACTGTTTTCTGGTTGGGTACTATTGGAACATGCTTTATATGATTATATGCGACGACATCATGCGCTCCTTGGTACGGCTCCATCAGAGCCGGAGATAGAACCGGTTAACCATAGCCGTCGAAACATACTATTAGGTTTGGGCGCACTTGGGGTAACTCTTTTTGGAGGCATTGGTGGATCGATATTACACAGTAACCGTCGTAGCACCCTCGCCACCAAAGCCAATATCCCTGACCATTTTCCCTCCACCTTAACAGCTAAATTTTATCAAACCCAACTGGCTAACTTTCAGTTTCCAGAGCAGTTGCTGGCGCGGTATCAACCGACCAGCCATCCGTTAGGAGTTTGTTTTTCTGGTGGGGGGCCACGAGCTATGAGTTGTGCTATGGGGCAAATGCGGGGTCTGCATACGTTGGGTTTAATCGATTCTATCGGTACGGTTTCGGCGGTATCGGGTGGAGGTTGGTTTAGCACTCTATTTACTTACGCCCCCATCGAGATTGATGATGAGACTCTGCTCGGCTCAATCGTTGAGCCAGAGGCGATTACGCTGGAAAATCTAGCGACCATCGACCCGCGTACCATCGCCGCGCCGCTCATCAACATGAGCGATGAGGATTTGCTTATCCATGCCCGAGATAGCCTCCGCACCCTCGTTTTGTCAGACACCCAAGCCTTTAACCGTTTTTATGCTCGGCTGTTAAACGAAAGCCTGTTAAAGCCGTTTGGACTTGACCATCCTCATAAGTTTTTTACAATGGATGAGGCTTCTGTACAACAGATTGTCAGCCATAACCCGACCTTACAAGCAAGTCAGTTTTATACCGCTCGTCCCAATCGCCCTTTTTTGATCTGTGGGGCGACTCATATATATCCACCGGGGCCAGACCGAATTTTACGCCCCTTTGAGTATAGTTCTATGTATTCTGGCATGTTCCAGTTTTTCCCCCAAGCGGGTGATCGTCAAACCGATTTGGGAGGCGGATATGTCGAAAATCTGGCCTTCGACTCGACAACACCGCTTGATGTGCCGGATACAGGCCTCGTGACCGTATCTACCCCTGAACCAATATTTTTGCTGTCTGACATGATGGGCAGTACCTCCTCTGGCCCCGATATTATTTTAGACTACTACTCCCATCCAGAACTATTACCGGCCTTTCGAACATGGTCACAGGGCAACCCCGACCAACCATCAACCTATCCGTATGATCTGTATGACGGCTCCAATATCGAGAACATCGGCATTATTCCTTTACTGCGTCGCCAATACCCGGTGATATTCGCCTTTGTTAATACCTCGGTGCCGCTCGGCTCTGACCATCCCGATTCGGTTGACGGTTTAGTCACCCAAATTAGCCGCCTGTTTGGTCGCCCCACGGCCTTCCAAGCGGCCAACTTCGATAGTACTCAAATTTTCCCCAAAGAACAGTTCCCGCCATTAGCCGAAGGGTTAAAGGCGGCCCGCCAAGCGGGTAACTTGGCCATGTATGTCGATTCATACCAAATCATGCAACCGAATCTGTTTGACCTGCCCCCGTATCCAAATGATCAAAAAGTGACCGTTGTTTGGTTTTACAACGACCTGAACGAAAACTGGCACAGCAAACTTTCGCCCGAGGTGCAGACCCTGTTAACCAGTACCGACCCGACCAACCGCATGGACAATTTCCCATTTTTTGGCACGATTAATCAAAACAAAACCGACGAGGGGATACCGCAGTTTCTCTATTACAGTGCCGAACAGATCAATCTGTTAGCCCACATGTGGAGCTACAATATCAGCCAAGAGGCCAAGGACGTATTGCTGAAGTTGAGTCAGAATCCGGTATGATGGTCTTCACGACCTGTATCATCATCATTCCCATGAGGACAACACCATGAAACCATTAACCAACCTACGTAGGCAATGGCTTGTTGTCACGCTGATATGGGGTGTTTTGCTCTTTGGTAGTTATGCGATTTTACAGTTTTATTGGCCGTATGCCACTCGATGGTTACTTATATCAACCGGCGCATCTGTTTATATTCTACATGTATTGTGGCGTAACTTGCCCAATAATCATCGCCAAGGTGAAACGACATTGCTCCCCACATTTGGTTTGGGCAATAACCTTACCTTAATTCGGGGGATAATCATCAGCTTTTTAACCGGATGTATCCTCTCGCCTTGGCCTACGGGGGGCTATGCTTGGGTTCCCGGTCTGCTCTATCTTGCCACCACCGTACTCGATTATGGCGATGGGTATATTGCCCGTGCCAGAAATGAAGTTACTGTATTGGGCCATAAGCTCGACTTAACCCTAGATTCATTTGGCACACTGGCACTAACCACGTTGGTCGTTTGGTATGGTCAACTCCCTATTTTTTTTCTAGGCATGGGGTTCCTTTACTATCTGTTTGTGGCAGGTATAAAATGGCGAGAGTGGCGAGGTTTGCCGGTTTATCCCATACACCCAAGTCGTCACCGACGGATATTTGGCGGATTTTACATGGTGTTTTTAGGCTGTGCCTTCGCCCCAGTCCTCGCTCCAGAGGTGACAACCTTAGCCGGATTTGTATTTGGTATCCCTGTCGCGGTGGGGTTTCTACGAGATTGGCTGGTCACAATTGGTACAATAGACTCTGCTTCACCAACCTATCAACGGATGCGACATGGAAGTTATATCCTTGTGGCCCAATGGCTACCTGTTTTTATGCGAATCCTTCTCTTTTTGACGATGATGATGGTCTATGCAAATGTCGCCATCTATATTGATACCAACCCTTACACAAACGGGATGATTTGGCTAAATGGTTTTATGAAAGGGACGATTATTATCACCACCATCGCCATGAGCTTCGGTTTTTTAGGACGTGTTCCGCCAACAGGATTGATTCTACCGATTGTGGTCGAACTATATCACCATGAGTTGCAGGTGTACAATGGTTTGGCGCTTGCCTGCGCTATTAGTCTCATGCTCGTCAGTACAGGCTATTATTCCTTTTTGCCCGACCTTCGCAGAGATAAATTTTAACCCAATTGACAACCAACCCACCGGCTACTACAATTGCATGTTAACTAATCTGTACATTAAGTTCGTACAGACTCCGCCCAAGCCCTAATTATAGAGGATATTTCATGAAATTTGTTACTCCCAAAAACGATGTCGCTTTTAAGAAAATATTTGGCAGTGAGGATAAAACCGAAATTTTGATTGGCTTTCTAAATGCCGTGCTTGATTTAACGGGTGATAAAGCGATTCAATCGATTACGATTCTCAATCCCTATCAAACGCCGCGCCTAGAGAGCCTGAAATTAACGATTTTAGATGTCCGTGCCGTCGATAAACGGGGCGTAACCTTTATCGTCGAGATGCAAATTGCTCATGTCGCAGGAGCCAAGAAACGGTTTCTCTATTACACCTCCAAAGCCTACAGTTCCCAAATTAGCCGAGGTGAGGATTATCCCAAGCTCAATCAGGTCATCTTCATCGGCGTGTTAGATTTTGTCCTGTTTGAAACAGATAAACCCCGCTTCGATCGTTATGTAAGTCGTCATCAGATATTGAACACCGAGACCCATCAGCAAGAGTTCACAGATTTAGAGTTCAACTTTATCGAGCTACCCAAGTTTAAGAAAAAAGAGGGTGAGCTAGAAACTCTGCTCGATAAGTGGGTCTATTTTATTAAACATGCTGACGACCTAGAGGTGATTCCCTCCCATGCGGTCGGCGATTCAGCCTTAGAATCGGCCTATCATGCGGCTGATCAGTTTGGTTGGAACAAAAAAGATTTAGAGGCGTATGATTATCGCGGCATAAAAATACAGGATGAACGTGGCGCGTTACAATTGGCAGAGGAGCGAGGTGAACGACGAGGCGAACGACGAGGCGAACAACGAGGCGAACAACGTAAAGCCCTTGAAACGGCTCGGAACCTGCTTAAAATGGGCTTACGCTTAGAGCAAATTTCTGAGGCAACGGGGTTGTCGATGGATGAGCTAAACCAGTTATAACTCCTAAATCTAATTATAGAGGATATTTCATGAAATTTGTTACTCCCAGAAACGATGTTGCTTTTAAGAAAATATTTGGCAGTGAGGATAAAACCGAAATTTTGATTGGCTTTCTAAATGCCGTGCTTGATTTAACGGGTGATAAAGCGATTCAATCGATTACGATTCTCAATCCCTATCAAACGCCGCGCCTAGAGAGCCTGAAATTAACGATTTTAGATGTCCGTGCCGTCGATAAACGGGGCGTAACCTTTATCGTCGAGATGCAAATTGCTCATGTCGCGGGAGCCAAAAAACGGTTTCTCTATTACACCTCCAAAGCCTACAGTTCCCAAATTAGCCGAGGTGAGGATTATCCCAAGCTCAATCAGGTCATCTTCATCGGCGTGTTAGATTTTGTCCTGTTTGAAACAGATAAACCCCGCTTCGATCGTTATGTAAGTCGTCATCAAATATTGGACACCGAGACCCATCAGCAAGAGTTCACAGATTTAGAGTTCAACTTTATCGAGCTACCCAAGTTTAAGAAAAAAGAGGGTGAGCTAGAAACTCTGCTCGATAAGTGGGTCTATTTTATTAAACATGCTGACGACCTAGAGGTGATTCCCTCCCATGCGGTTGGCGATTCAGCCTTAGAATCGGCCTACCATGCGGCTGATCAGTTTGGTTGGAACAAAAAAGATTTAGAGGCGTATGATTATCGGGGCATAAAAATACAGGATGAACGCGGCGCGTTACAATTGGCAGAGGAGCGAGGTGAACGACGCAAAGCCCTTGAAACGGCTCGGAACCTGCTTAAAATGGGCTTACGCTTAGAGCAAATTTCTGAGGCAACGGGTTTGTTGATAGATGAGTTAAATCAGTTATAACATTTGAGCCACTAGAAACGCCTCAATTTCAGCCATCGACTCGCCCCATGTCGGAAAACGAGCATAGCTTGTATGGGCGTTCAGACTCATGCGCTTCAATTCTGACGGCTGGTTAATCAAGCGAGCGACATGCCCGTTTATTTCTTCTATCGTCGGCGAGACCAGATAGCCGTTCTCGCCATGCTGAATAATCTCCGAGCCACCCCCATTTTTCCCCGCTATGACTGGTAGACCAGCCCCCAACGCCTCTACATAGACAATTCCAAACCCCTCGTAGTGTGATGGTACCGCCAAAACATCACTCATTACTATCATCTGCCGCAACTCTGCCGACGATATTTTCCCTAAAAACTGAATCGATTCGGTGACGTTTAGGGCTTGAATCTGGCTTTTGAGGTGTTGTACGTATGCTGAATTGGCTTGTGTGTCTCCGATAACGGCCAAATCCCATTGCGCTTGGGGAAGAAGGGCTAATCCATTAACAAGAATATCTACCCCTTTACGAGGAATAACATTGCCCACAAACAAAATTTGCAAAGGACGGGTTTGCCGACAACGACGTTGAATAAATGCGGTATCAATCTCAACCTGATGATTATCTTTGCCCGGTAAAGCAACGACAGCGCGAACACTCTGACTAATCAACTGTTCAACAGTTTGTTGAGTCGCATGGCTGTTAAAGATAAACCCATCAACCGTTTGTAGATACTGCCGCTCAACCCATTGCGGTATGAACTTTCGCCAGCCCGATTTCAATTCGGTGGTATAAAGGTGATGCACGATGCTAATAATCGGGGCCGACAACCGTTTTTTCAGATACCAGTTTAAGAGAAACAACGAAGGATGGTTCAACTCATCCTGAAGTAAAACATCGGGCTGATAAGCCACAATTTGATCAGCCCAACGCCATGCCAAATTGTGACTTAAACGCCCCATGTAACCAGCCACAGGTTGAGCAAACATCGTAACCTCATGCCCGTGTTGGCGCAGATAGGCGACCAGTTTTTTGTCGTACAGATACCCCCCAGAGAGGATATCTAAATTGCCGTAGATGACGAGGCCGATTTTCACGAAGCAACTCGTCCCACAAAATCAAGTTGATGGGCGATGTAGATCAACTTGCCCACCTCAATTTGAGCATGACGCTCATCAAGCCATGCCCGAATCTGTGGGGTTAGCTGATCTTGCAACATCATCCGCATGGAGTGGATGATACAGTGCAGAAAGTAGGCTTCGTCGTCAGGATACCCCCCCTCAGTCGGAAAAACCACCCAGTCGGAACTACCGGCGTTGAGAAGTTTTGTGTTGGCAGAGGCTAAATGCCGAAACAGATGTCTTCCGGTTCGGGTTCCCGCCCCAACCTTATTATGTACATGTTGATCGTTCATAGCTTGATGGTATAGATTGATAATCTGCGCGTCTATGGTTTCGTCAATAGTCGGTAACAAAATCGTCTCCCCATCAAAATTGATCGAAAAGTAGTACAGCCCTTGGGCGGTCAACAGATTCAACAGTTTTGGCAACAGGGCTGAAACATCGACCAGATCCCAAAAGGCATGGGCAATCAGTACGTCCCACTGTTGATTTGCTTCCCGCTCCTGTTCGACAAACTGGAACGCGTCAATCGTCTCAAACTGAACCGTTACGATTTGTTGCGCTCGAAACAACTGGAACTGAGTCGCCCCAATCTGTTCAACCTGAAATCCCAACTTACTGACCCAATCGGGCAAACGCTTGATGGCCGTTTTGATACAGTCAGTCGATAGGTCGAGAGCGGTGTAGTGGACCTGATTCAGAACATGCCACTCAAGTAGGCGTTCTAACATGGTGCCAATTCCGGCGGCAACCTCTAACACACGGACGGGTTTTTCTGGTGTAGTTACAGGTAGCGCGTTGGTCAAACTTTGCAATACCGTTCGGTTAAGGGCACGGTCATCAACCGTTTTTTTGGCGTTAAGATAGGCCATGAAGTTATAAGCTGGAATCGTCACGATGATAAATCCAGTTGGTAGGCGGCCCAAGCAATCTCATTTTCCCAGACTTGAACCCGAAGCTGACTTAAGGTGTTGGCCTGAATCTGTTGAGCAAACGCCTCAGCCAAAACTTTGGCGAATAGCTCAATGCTAGGGTTGGTGTCTTGAAATTCGGGTAGGTCGTTTAAGGTTTTATCTTGAAAACGGGCCACCAGCGTATCAAATACGGTCTCGACATCAACAATATCGACCAGATAATTATGTTGGTCGAGCGTTAAACCGCTCAGTTGTAGCTCAACCTGATAATGATGAGAATGCCACTCATTTTCGGCTCCCCAGTCGTCACCAATCAGGTAATGTTGGGCGACAAAGTCTCGTTTTACGGCTAAGGTGTACATGGATATTCTCCCAAACTAATACGTCAACACAATTTGTACCGCAGTTGCTTTAAATTTACGTAGCGCTTTATACGCCTTCACCGCTTCCTCTATCGAAAACCGATGGCTGATTAGGTCGGATGGTTCATGCTCTTCGACCATCAGCCACGCCCAATTGAGGCGACGCTCTTTGCTCCAACGTCCGCTTAAGTGTGGTGACAGGGTGCTGACTTGGCTACTCATAATTTGCAACCGTTGCCGATGAAACCGACTGCCCAAATCGAGCGTAACCGGTTTGTTGCCATACCATGAGCCAACCACAATCCGCCCCCCAAATCTGGCACAGTTGACCGCCAGGTTTAAGGCTGATGGCTGACCAGATAGCTCGTAAACAAGGTCATATTTGGTACGACTGTTTTCTATCTCTTCTGGCTCAGCCGCCTCATACGCGTCGGCCCAATCGAGGGCTAGGGTACTACGATGGGCGGTCGGCTCAACCGCGGTTAATTCGGCCAAGGGAAAGTCAGACAGGAGCGCGGTGGTCAACAACCCGACCACTCCTTGCCCAAATACAGCCACTCGTTCCCCCATGAGCGGTTGCCCATCTAACACCAAATTGACGGCGGTCTCCATGTTGGGCAAAAAGAGCGCGTCCTCTGCCGATACCTCTTCGGGGATGGGCAGTACCTGTTCGGGCGTGGTCACAAAGTGGTTCTCATGGGGATGAAACGCAAAGACCAACCGATTGAGCCAACGGGAGCTAACCGCAGAGCCAACCTGCTCCACTCGCCCCACAAGAGCATAGCCGTACTTAAACGGGTATTGAAACGTTCCAGCCAAATCGGGTAGCGTTTCATCTAAGGGCATGTCGGTTGGAACTTGGCCTTCATAAATAAGTCGCTCGGTACCATGACTAATCGCCGATAGTTCAGTACGGATGAGTATCTGGTCAGCCTTAGGCGGAGCAATCGTTTCGGTACGAAGCTCAACTTGCTTGGGGCCAACAAAATAGAGTACTTGACGGGTTATGTCGTTTGCCATAATATATCTCCACAGATTATTTGATCGTCGCCCAATCGCTGTTGCTGAAGGTTGGTTAAGTGAGGCAGAACATCAGCCTGGGGCAGATTTAAGGGGTTAATAGCTCGCACGCCACCAGCTAACGTCGGTGCGATGGTCATCACCAACTGGTCAACCAACTGAGCCTTAACGAAACTGGTGATGATACCTGCCCCGCCTTCAACCATGAGGCTGATTAGCCCTAGCTCTGCCAGTTTGGTGACGATAGATTCTAGGGGCAACAGTTGGTCAGCCGTTGGGGGTAAACGAAACACGGTCACGCCCAATGCTTCTAAAGCGGTCTGACGATCCTTATCCGCCTCAAGAGTAGTAAAGATGAGGGGCGGATAGGTTGGATGACGAAGCAGATTGGCCGTTAGGGGTATCCGTAGATGACTATCTAAAATGACAGGTTGAGGGTTTGCCCCCTCAGCCAAGCGCACGGTCAAACGAGGATTATCGGCCAACACGGTGCCAATACCGACCAGAATGGCCTGATGTTTGGCTCGTAGTTGATGGCTTAGGGTGTAAGATTGGGGATTGCTAATATCGAGATGTTGCCCCGATTTAAGGGCGATACAGCCGTCCAAAGTTTGGGCATAACTGAGGGTAATGTAGGGCCGTCTTTCCGGCTGATTTGCTTCGGTTAAGCGCTGGTTAACTTGGCTGAGGACAGGCTGTTGTAGATAAGACGAGGCTCCATTTTCATGCGGAAAATGAGCCATCCGCTCAATTTTGGTTTGGATGTAGCGTCTGTTTTCGGCATTCAGCGTGCCGTGCAAAGGGATTCGATTGACAACCGGCATGCCCAATGTCACCAAACTGTCAATTTTACGGGGATTATTGGTTAGCAAGCGCACTGATTGAATCTGTAAATCTTCCAAAATACGAGCCGCGACCGTATAGTCTCGCTCATCGGCTTGATGCCCCAACATCAGGTTGGCCTCAACCGTATCGTAGCCTTGATCTTGCAGATTATAGGCCCGCAATTTTTCTAATAAACCAATGCCCCGTCCCTCTTGACGCAAATAAACAATTGCTCCTGTTCCCTCATCAGCAATCATCTGCATGGCTTGTTGTAATTGCTCTCCGCAATCGCATCGTTGCGAGCCTAACACGTCACCCGTATAACATTCGGAATGAAGCCGCACCAACACCTCAGCCTGCCCCGACACATCGCCCATAACCAAGGCTAAAGGCTCGCGATTGTCTTGATTATGGGCATAAAGGTGTAGACGAAACTCGCCATAAGGCGTAGGGATGCGGGTTACTTCAAGGTGGTTGACCTGTAGTTGTGTCATGCGTAGATTCCTCAATTTAGTATGACTGTAACAAGGTCAGGATTGTATCATGAAATGACAAACTGTTCCAACAGGGGGATGGTCTGTATTTGTTGTCAGTTGTGTTGCGACCTACTGAGTATTGACCTGTAATTTTACTCACCCTAATTTTTTCTTTGGTTCAGTAGAAAACAGGACTACAACGGATAATTGGTTCTCGATAACACGAATTATCCGAATTTGAATGTAATCAGTCCGTTATCGGAGAGGTTTTCTGATTGTTGCGATTATGTATGTAATCGCAACAATCAGGAAAACAGGAGTGTCAAAATTGTATTTTGACAGCAAGAATGGAATTCTTGCACTCCGGGAAAAGTGACAACTTAGAAATGAAAGTTACTTGCAAACGGGAGAAATAATGAAAGAACCACAAAAAATTTGGGACAACCGCTACTCACAATCAAACACCACAACCTACAGACCCGATTATGACCACTGGCTGGAAGCATGGGCCTCTTTGTTTGTGCCGCATAGTACAGTGCTTGATGTGGGGTGTGGTCGAGGATACGATACCGTCTATCTGACTGAGTTTGGTTGTCGGGTGGTGTCGGTTGATTTTGCAGGTGAGGCACTGAAAATAGTCCACAAAACTACCGGACAGGCCAAAGTGATTCAGGTTGACATTCGGCAGGAGTTGCCTTTTTCGGCGGGGCAGTTCCATGCTGTTACGGCCAGTTTGTCGCTCTACTACTTTTCTGGGGAGCAGACGCAACAGATTATCGACAACATCCGCAATAGTTTGGCCGCAGATGGTCTGCTATTGGCTCGATTTAACTCGGTTAAGGACGTTAATCATGGCGCACGAGGATACAGCGAACTGGGGAATAACTACTCTCTACTCCTCCAACTCCCCGACCAAAAACTCATAAATCGACTCCGCGGCCAGCGCATGCCCGGCCTCCGTCCAATGCTGATCATGACGTAAATGGAGCGGTTGCGCGTCCGGTTGTTGGCTGGCCTGTCGGAAGATGGGCAATAGGTCGAGGTGGCTGATCTGTTCTTGTTGCAAAAACTCGGTCAACCGTTGATTAGGCAGGTCAAGATTCCAACTCTGCTCGGCCATGACCGGATTACGCGCCACTAAATCATCCCACTGGCTCGGATCGAGTTGCTCCGGCGCGGCGATTAGAACCACGGCCAATTTGGCTCCTCGCTCCGCCACCTCATCGCGCAGTTGGCGAATGATGGCCTCGGTCAGTTGCCATGCCGCTTCAAATTCGGCGCTGGACGGCTCTTGGTACACAAAAAAGGGAATCGGTGTGGTCGGATGTCCGGCTCGTACGACACCCTCACCACCCAAGATACCACTTGGCCCCAAACGTTGCACCACGGGAGCCATGTCTCGTAGGCGAGGGGCTAAAAAACGGTAGGTGGCCGACCATTGCCACAGAGTATCGGCTAGCGGCAATAGCCACGGTTTGGCGGAATCTGATTGGGGGGCATCAAGCGGATTGATTGGCTCGGCAGGTGGTGCGGTAGCGAGTTCTTCGAGAGGTGGGGCAATCAGAGAGCCGTCGGGGGCTAACTCAAAAAAGAGCTTTTGCTGACTACCGCCATTGCGCGCGTTTTCGAGCGGCCCGTAGTTATTGACCACGTCGTTCCGCACAAACACCGAGAGCAGGACAATATCCGGTTCATAGCGAAACCCCTCGGCCACGTAAAAGATTGCCTCTTGATCAGTGCCCCAGCCTCCTACACCTGCGTTAAGCACTTGAACTGGTTTCCCTAACGATTCTTCTAAGCGAACTTGTAACTGTTTATGATAGGTGTCGGCCAAATCGACCTGCAATGCTTCGCCAAAGGAATCGGCCAGTGACAGTACCCGCAAGGCGTTGGTGGGGTTGTCGTAGCCAATCACCCCGTCCCGTAGGCCGTGGTCGTTAATCCGTACCTCGGCAGAAAACTCATTATAATCGCTATAGAACATGCCCCCACTATGAGGAATGTGCCACCAGCCAAACAGGGGGTGCGGTTGCCAGATGGTTGGGTTGGGCATGGCCGGTGGAGCCAAGCCAACAAGGCGTACCAACCCTTCGAGAATGAGCAGGGTCAGGCCAAGGCTGACGAGCATGAGGAGGATATTGGTGAGACAGCTTGAGAATCGTTTCATGGGGTGTTATGAAAGAGTTTATCTTTTTTGCTTGTTTTTACGTCTTCTATGGCTTTTTGGTTTTGGAAACAATGGAGTTGTTCGGCAATAAAGGAGTGCAGAAGCTTCTTGCTTTTGCCGGAGACAAACATGCAAAAGCAAGAAGCTTCTGCACTCCGTAGACCTCGAATTTGAGTTTTTATGCGATGGTAAGTTATTGCCGAACAGGTCTAATGGAGTCAGATAGTTACCAACGGGCGAACGAGGAAAACTACATACCTCGGAGGAGAACGATTCCGCGTCCTTCAAGGTGTGAATTTCTCCTTGGAGGTCTCTTACTTTGAAATCCTGCAAAACTTAACATACTGGTTAAATAAAGATTTTTTCGACAGGATTAACAGGATTTTTTACCTTTAATCTTGTTAATCCTGTTAATCCTGTCAGATATTCTTTTGTGTTTAGTTGGGACTAAAAATCCTTGTCGGGTAACAAGGTCAACCAACACCCGATTTGCCTATGGTTTGACCGTTAATGAAGAGAATTCCATGTATTAATACGACATTCATAATCGCCCTAAATAGAAAAAGGACGCAAAAACGTCCTTTTTCTAAAAACTGCTTCAATGCACAATTTCAAACGAGAACTTATCATGCCTCACGTCCTCACGTATCAGGCTTCACGAAGTTATATCTTCGCCAAACTGCTCAAGGTCAGCCGAATCTTCTCTTCGACCGCTTCGTTTTGAGCCTCTTTAGGGAGTTGCTGTAGAGCCGTTTGAGCCTCAACCACGCTGTAGCCAAGCGTGGTTAGAGCCGCAATCACCTCGCTGTCTCCCTCGGTGATGAGCGGCGCGGTGGCAAAAATAGTATCTGTGCTGACCTTATCCTTCAAATGGAACATGATCTGTTTGGCTTTTTTGGCTCCAATACCGGGCACCCGCGTCAACAAAGCCGCTTGACCTTGCGATACCGCCTGATGTAACGTCTCGCTCGATAGGTGTGACAGAATGGTCAAGGCCACTTTGGGGCCAATCCCTTGCACTTTTAGCAGGGTACGGAACAGATTCAAGCCTTCTTTATCGGGAAAACCGAACAAGGTTAACTCCTGCTCACGGACATGCAGATGGGTAAACAGTTGGGTTTGTTGCCCTAACTCCACCCCGTCTAATATGGTGATGGGAGTAAATACCACATACCCCACCCCCATCACATCAATGAGCAGAGCATCATCAGTTTTATCTATAACTTCGCCACGTATGGAACCGATCATATATTCAAATCCAAAAAAAGCTGATTTTGTAGGTTTCAAAACCTGCAAGATTTCCCAATCAATCTCATCTATCAGGATAACCTTGGTGCGCTGACCTTGTAGGTTTTCAAAACCTGCAAGGTCTTCAAGACCTTGCAGGAGGCTATCGTACTACTTAAACCAACGCCCGTAATCGAGCCGAGTGAAGATGACAGATTGCCACGGCCAACGCATCCGCCGCGTCATCAGGTCGCGGAATATCGTCCAACTCAAGAAGCAGTTTGACCATCTGCTGGATTTGCGGTTTGGTGGCTCCGCCATGTCCGGTAATGGCCTGTTTAATCTCCAGCGGTTTATATTCGGTGATGGGCAGGTTCGCATTGGCAAGAGTCAGCATGGCAACGCCTCGCCCATGCCCAACCGACAGTGCCGTTTTAGCATTTTTGCTAAAAAACAACTCCTCAATGGCACTCAAATCGGGATTCCACTCGGCGATAACAGCGGTTAGCTCTTGATAAATCGTTTGCAACCGTTCCGGCAGAGGGGTTTTGGCCGGTGTTGTCACTACACCGTAGGCGACCATGTTGAGGGACTGCATTCTCTCCTCGACAATACCCCATCCGGTGATGGCCGTGCCCGGATCAATTCCGATGACGCGCATCAGTTATTCGACCAACTCTGCCAACAATTCATCACTCACAGCTAGGCCGGAGTATACTTGATCGACATCGTCAAGATCATCAATCAGTTCAATCAGATTGAGAATTTGTTGCGATTCTTTAGTTCCTAACTCAATCTCGTTCTTAGGAATCTTTGACAATTGCGCCTCGTCGATTTTTAGCCCATTTTCTTCGATCGCCCCCCGAACCGCGTGCAATTCGTCTGAAGAGGTATAAATTTCAAAAACTGTGTCGCTAATCTCAACATCATCAGCGCCCGCGTCAACAGCAATCATAAATATATCGTCTGGGTCTTGGTCGGTGCGTTCAATGGTGATGTATCCTTTGGTATCGAACATCCACCCCACCGCGCCCGCCTCGGCCATGTTGCCACCCTGACGATTAAAGACACGGCGTAGTTCGGCTAGGGTGCGGTTGCGATTATCGGTTATACATTGAATGAGCAACGGAATCCCATGTGGGCCATAAGCCTCGTAGGTAATCTCCTCAACGTTGCCTCCCTCTAATTCACCGGTTCCTTTTTTGATGGCGCGTTCGATATTATCTTTGGGCATATTGGCCGATTTGGCTCGACTGACTGCTAATCTAAGGGTCGGATTGGCATCTTGGTCACCGCCACCAGATCGAGCGGCGAGCATGATGTCTCTGGATAAACGGGTGAATATTTTGCCCCGTTTAGCATCTTCAGCCCCTTTCTTTCTTTTAATTGTACTCCACTTACTATGACCTGACATGGCAACACCTCTAAATTTTTATAATCAGGCAACATTATATCATTAAGCACCGATTCTTGCCAGAAGTGCCAATTCTAGCCATCGGAAAAATAGTTAATTAAGGAATGGGGATTAAATAAGTTGCGCGTTTTCACATAAGAATGAATTCTTATGCTGACACGAGAAACCTGCTTAAGCAGGTTTTCCGTTTAAGACGCTGATTTCAATCAGCGGTCAAATGCAAAATGCACAAGTTAAAAAAATCTCATTCCTAAATCAAAATTGGGTATTGACATATCAAGAATTTTTTGATATAATCCTTCGCTGTAATCAGTTGACGCTTTAACAAATCATAGTTTTTTGAACAATTAAATTTGTTATAATTGATTTGCGTGTACCTCTTTTTTGAGGTACAATTTATAAACCGTTTAGTAGTTTAGTCTCCGTAGCTCAGTGGATAGAGTATTTGGTTGCGGACCAAAGGGCCGCAGGTTCGAATCCTGCCGGGGACACTAGCTAACCTTAACTAACGCGAGATGGAGCAGTGGTAGCTCGCCAGGCTCATAACCTGGAGGTCGAGGGTTCGAATCCTTCTCTCGCTATAGATTGATTTTTGTACCAAGTGACACTAACTAACGCGAGATGGAGCAGTGGTAGCTCGCCAGGCTCATAACCTGGAGGCCGGGGGTTCGAATCCTTCTCTCGCTATAGATTGATTTTTTACCAAGTGATACTAAACTAACGCGAGATGGAGCAGTGGTAGCTCGCCAGGCTCATAACCTGGAGGCCGGGGGTTCGAATCCTTCTCTCGCTATAGATTGATTTTGTACCAAGCGATACTAACTAACGCGAGATGGAGCAGTGGTAGCTCGCCAGGCTCATAACCTGGAGGTCGAGGGTTCGAATCCTTCTCTCGCTATTAGCAAAGGGGTGTAGCTCAATTGGCAGAGCGTTGGTCTCCAAAACCAAAGGTTGCGGGTTCGATTCCTGCCGCCCCTGTAATGACATGCGGGCGTAGTTCAGTGGTAGAACGTCTCCTTGCCAAGGAGAAGGTCGTGAGTTCGAATCTCATCGCCCGCTTTATTTAACAAACAAATAAACCTCGCCGAGGTAGCTCAGTTGGTAGAGCATTTGACTGAAAATCAAAGGGTCCCCAGTTCAAGTCTGGGCCTCGGCATTTTTGACAAATCCTTAATTAATTAAGGGGGCGTGGTGTAGTTGGTTAACATATCGGCCTGTCAAGCCGAAGATCGCGGGTTCGAGTCCCGTCGCTCCCGCTATAAAAAAGCTATCACAATTGTGATGGCTTTTTTGTTTTCCTGAAAACTAAGAGACCTCGGCCATAAGTTGAGCGCGCCAGAGTGGTTCAATCTTAAAGATTGAACCACTCTCATGACCAACTGCACAAGTTAATTAATTCCGATTCCTAGCTACATGCGTTGCCCCATCAATGCTTTTGCTCGGAATGTAAATTGACTGATTAACACATGGAACACCTCACCCCAACGAAGCGCTAAGTAACTCATAGATGGGCCACCGACCAATAACAGTCCTCCCCATATTGGGCCAAATATAAAACTGCACAATATCGCCAGAGTAATCCAAATAATTGGTAGTAAGGCCATGTTGACCAGCATTTTGCCGGTTGCTTGACGAGTAGAACGCTTGTCAAAATAGCGAGTTACCAACGGTTCTGTAACCTTATAGGGCACATAGTTCATCAACCAGCCGATTCCAGCTAGGGGCATGCTAATCAACAAAAAGAGTAACATACGAATTCCCTGCCAAGGAGTTATTGGTGTAAACTGTGTTGTTTCAACTTGGTTCGCCTGTTTCCAGGCTTCCGTAAGTGCTTTACTAATCTGGGCGATAAAATCTTTACTCGCCTGTTGCGGATCCGTGTCATAACTTTCTTGGTAGGTCTGCACCGATAGTGGCTGACTGATAACAAGGTGAACGTTTGAACGAAATTTCGTCTTCTCCTCGTAACAGACCCCAACCGGAACCACCTTTATATCCCGTTGCCAATCTGATTCAGCTTCAGCTTGTAAAGCGATACGTGCCGCACCAGCCTGTAACGGTAAAAGCCGGTTTTCGGAATGTGTCGTCCCTTCTGGAAAAATCACAAATGATTTTCCGTCAAGGAGTAAGCGACGACAGTGAGCCAAAACAAACTGATTTCGTTCTGCGACATCTCCGTTTGGCCCATACGATTGCCCATCATCTTTTTTCCGATATACAGGGATTGCGCCAAAGGTTTCTAACGCTAAACGGCTAATGGGGTAGCTAAAGAAGGTGCTTTTGCCCATGCACCCTGTATCTCGGTCTAAACCAATCGGAAGCATTAGTCCGTCAAGTAAAAAATTATGATGGTTTAAGACATAAATAGCAGGCTCCTCTTTTTCCGGTAGGTTTTCCTGTCCTGTGACTTCAAAGTTTGGATAAAATAGCTCAACAACACCTAACACTATATAACGAGTAAGACTATGTTTCCATGTCCATTTTGGATGTAAATCAATTTCGATCATTACGTCTCCTTTGAGGTATATTTGATAAATTACTCACCCTAACTTTTTCTTTGGTTCAGTAGAAAACAGGACTACAACGGATAATTGGAAGAAACGGATTGGTTCTCGATGACACGAATTAACCGAATTTGAATGTAATCAGTCCGTTATCGGGGAGGTTTTTATCCGTT
>JAUCGA010000094.1 GCA_030377865.1 Anaerolineales bacterium HSG25
CATGAACAACCATAAACTACTAATCTCATCCACCCCCATAACTGTTTTAAGCGTCACCTTGGTCATGATCGTCACCTTGGGTATTAGCGCCACCAGTTGGACTAAAGGCGTTAGTATCGTTACCTTTGCTGGTGTGGGCGCGACCATCATCAGCCTGATGTTGATTCGGAGCATCCTGTCATGGTGGGTGGCGCATCTCACCAGCACCATCATCGGCCTTGGCTGGTGTTTTTGGGTCACTAGCCGTCTTTTGCCCGCTACCTATAGCTGGATGGAGCGGTGGGAGGTGCTCATGGGGCGCTTGCAATATTGGTATTGGCAAGCCATCAACGGTGGCACCAGTTACGATAATCTCATGTTCGTCTTCCAAATGAATCTGATTATCTGGCTCATGGTCTACCTAACCCTATGGCTGATTTTGCGCTCCGGGCGAGTATGGCAAGCGATTATTCCGGGTGGCTTGGTTCTGCTCATCAACCTATATTATGCCCCGCAAGATATTACATGGTGGTTTATCGCCTATATTCTGGTCAGCCTATTACTCGTCATTCGGTTTAACCTGTTTCGGCAAGAGCTACGTTGGCGAGCCGAGGGCACATTTTTTAGATCCGACATCAGCTTTGACTTTTTGCGAGACGGCTTTATCTTGTCGATGTTGGTTCTGGGCGTAGCTTGGTTCACTCCCCCACTGGTCGATGCCAAAACATTAGACGTGTTCGATGAGTTCCAAGGCTCATGGCAGGATATTCAACGCAACTGGAACCGACTTTATGCCGATTTGGATTATCGTGACCCGAGCGCCCTCGAAACTTTTGGCACTAGCCTAACCCTCGGCGGGCCGCGTAACTTGACCGATGATCCGGTTATGGATGTTAAGGTTGATGGCTTAGGGCGCTACTGGCGAGCCATCACCTACGACCAGTATGATGGTGGCGGTTGGCGCAGTAACGACGGTGACGCGGACAGTTTTGGCCCCGATTCAACCTTGGCCGTGCCTTATTACGAGGCTCGGCAGTTGATTACCCAAACCTATATCTATCATCGGCAAGGCTCAACCGTGTTATACGCCATGTCGAATCCTGTCGCCCTCAACCGCTCGGCACGGGCCACCTTTAACGCCTTACCCGCCGATTTAACCCAACGAAGTTCAGCCCCCTTCTGGTCAGAAGGGGATACCTTTGCCGAAGAGGTCACCTACATGCGGAGCGACGCGGTAGTCAACCAAGGCGAAAGTTATCAGGTTGTCTCGCTTAGTTCACAAGCCACTATTCAGCAATTGGGGCGAGCCGGAACCAACTACCCCAACTGGATCACCGACCGTTACCTGCAACTACCCAGTAGCATCACCCCCCGCACCCGTGAGTTGGCTCAAGAAGTTACCGCCTCGGCTGACAACAACTTTGACAAAGCAGTAGCGGTCGAGCGTTATTTGCGTAACGAGATTAGCTACAACGAGAAGATTGCCCAACCTCCCACCGATGTAGACAAGGTCGATTATATTCTATTTACCAGCAAAGAAGGCTATTGTGACTATTACGCCTCCTCCATGATCGTCATGCTCCGTTCGATGGGAATTCCGGCTCGGTTTGCCGTTGGTTTTGCCCGTGGCAAGTTCGATTCAGAAAAAGGGGCCTACCATGTTATTAATGCTGATGCTCATTCGTGGGTTGAGGTTTACTTTCCGCAATACGGCTGGGTCGAGTTTGAGCCAACCTCAGCCCAACCTGTTATCATTCGGATGGATGCCCCCGAAGATGAGGATGGTACGGCTTCTGGCTCCAATACCTCGCTCGAAGAACGGCCAGAGCGGGAACTGCCCGACCCACCTGAAAACATTCCGATTGATGACGAAGCAGTTTTGCCCAACGGTGGGCCATTTATCGCCTTTGGCTTGCCGTGGGGAGGACAACTACAAATCTCTCAAACGGTCATTATGGGCATGGTCGGATTCATCATGGTGGCGATTTTACTCCTTGGTGGCGGAGGAATATTCTTGTGGCAACGACAACAAACGGGTAACTATAAGGCTCAAAGTATCTTCAGAATATACCAACAGCTACTCCGTTTTTCAGATTGGGTCGGGCTACCGATACAACCAGAGCAGACCCCGTTTGAGCATACGCATAGCCTACAAACCCAGTTCCCAACTCGGCAAGCAGAGCTATCGACCATCACCGAAGAGTACGTACAACAGACCTTTGGCACTCAAAGAACCAACTCCATCGTTTCGGCTGGTTCGGTTAGTAGCTACGAAAGTGCCACCGCTTGGGGAACCCTACAGCCTGAACTGCTCAAAGCCGCGGTTAAGAACTATCTAGCAAAATTACGAGGGATGTTGCCGGGCGGATAGGGAGATAAATACAGCGTTAAATAAGTTTTTTGGGGGGCAAGGTAAGACCTCCAAGGAGAAAACCACACCTTGGAGGACGCGGTATCGTTCTCCTCCGAGGTATGTAGTTTTCCTCGGAGGTGTTTCGCATAAGGCAATTCCAAGAAAATAAATCTCCCAAATTGAGCAGAGTCTCTACCCCCCTCAGTCCCCCCTGCTAGGGGGGAAGCGGCTCCTCCCCCTAGCAGGGGGAGGCTGGGAGGGGGTAGAGACTCTGCTCAATTTGGGAGATTTTAAATTCTGGAACTACCTAAGTTATACTCGTTTCTTACCGCAAAGAACCAGCATCATCTTGACCACCACGCAAAAACAAAAAAAGGCCGGACAACAACTATTGTCCGGCCTTTTTCACGCCTCACGTCTTCACGCCTCACGTCTTCACGCCTCACGTCTTCACGCCTCACGTCTTCACGCCTCACGTCTTATATATTTTCTGTTGCAGGCTGTATCTGAGTAACAGGCAAAGGCGTACCAGCCATCAAGGCGTAATAGATCGCCTCAATCTGTTGACCCGCTTTGTCCCACGAAAAATGGTACTTGACTCGTCGGCGTAGGTATCGCCCCAAACGTTGGCGTTCATCTTCTGGTAAATCTAAGGCTCGATTTAGAGCCGCGGCCAAAGCGGCGCTACTAATCTCAGAGGCATAAATACCAGCATCTCCCAAAAACTCACGACTAACCGGCAAACTATAGGCCACAGTAGGCAAGGCCATAGACATATAATTTAGGATTTTGCCACTCCCCTCGGTGGTCGAAATTTTTGGAGCGGTGGCGATGTCGCCCAAAGCCAAATAACGGGGGGCATCTTCGTAAGATATTTTGCCGGTAAAGGTCACTTCATCAAACACTCCCAACTCTTGGGCTAACTCTTGATACTGAGCCACCGCCGGAAACCCCATCAACAAAAGATGGTAATCATCTCGTAATGGCTTAAGCAGGGTCAGTGCCTCTAACAGTTTGTTCACCCCTTGGTGTGGAGCAAGAAGTCCCAAATAGGCGATCACTTTTTTATGGGCGGGAATTCCCAAAGACTGCTTTAGCTCCTCTTTTTCAGCCGGAGAGATTACAGAAGGGCTAAAAATGTCAGCATTCACACAGTCGGGAGTCGGGTCGATGCGGGCATTGGAGATATTGAATTCGTTGGATAACAGGTTAGCCGCATGAGCCGAACTGGGCATGACCACATCGGCGGCATGGTCGATGCGGTGTTCGAGCCAATACATCAACTTATGACGCAAACCGCCCGGTCGTAGGAAGTTGTGGTCAATCATCTCACTCGTTAAACTTCCTTGAAAGTCGAAAACTAACGGCGCGCCCGTTAGATGGCTCAAAAACCAACCAATCAGCGCCCCCTCATGCAGGTGAGCATGGATGATGTCGGGGGTGTCTCGCAAGGTATGCCACAATGACATGGCCGCTAACAGGGCATCTAAATAAACTTTATGGCGCGAGGAGCCAACAATCACCCGATAATTAAAGGGTACCCCCCAACAGCGCCGGACATCAATCCCCTCTATATCTCGACCATTTGGATAGGCTAAAATAGTGACTTTGTGGCCTCGTTTTTGTAAAGTACGAGTCTCTTCCAAAATTCGGACATGCGCCCCATAATCAGCAAAAAACATAGTGGGCGACAACATCAGAATATTTAACGGTTTCTTCTCTGTATTTGACGTTAGCAAACGCCTCTCCTATTAATGGAGTGCAAAAATTGCCTATTTAGTAAGGCAAGGGTTGCACTTCTTAAACGTATCATCACAATAAACAGCGGTAATATTAGCACAAACAAAGGTATCTGCAAATATTTGTGGTGGTCAAGATGATTTGAAAGCCATGTCATATTGAGTCGAGTCTCCGCCCAAATCTCCCTAAGGAATGGGGATTAAATAAGTTGCGCGTTTTCACATAAGAATGAATTCTTATGCTGACACGAGAAACCTGCTTAGGTAACTCCAAGAAAATAAACCTCCCAAATGTCATGCCCGAATGTCGTTATCGGGCATCCATTTGTATGCAGAATGTGGATTCCCGCTAAAAGCATGCGGGAATGACATAGAGAATTTAATCAGTTTGGGAGATTTATTTCCTTGGAAATCCCTTAAGCAGGTTTTCCGTTTAAGACGCTGATTTCAATCAGCGGTCATCAGCGGTCAAATGCACAAGTTAAAAAAATCTCATTCCTAAATTCGGGTTAGAGAGACCCTTCGCTTTAGCTACGCATGCATCGACGCTCAGGGTGACATGAACCTTTTCAACATCAGTCTATGGCGAAGAGTGGCGAGGGAAGCTCGACTTCGGTGCCGGATGATAACGCGGTTTCTGGGACACGCATGGTCTCGCTCCAGTTTGTGGATGGGGTGATGTGTCGGTAAACGCAGAGAGCGGTTCACTCTTCAAGAGTGAACCGCTCTCATGGCGAACTGCACAAGTTAATTAATCCCGATTCCTAATTAGAAGATTTTAAAAGTTGGAACGGTCTAACACACACCATAAGGCAGACGGAAGAAATAAAACATCCCAATTGAGGAGTCAGCACCCGCGGTGCGGCACGACGCGTGCCTACTCCACGGGACAATTATTTTTTTCCACGTGCCTAATGTTTGGTCATCTACCCGCAAGCTCTGAGCTTGCGGGTAGATAGTAAAGTCGCACCACTACTTTTGCACCACTACCAATTATTTTTTTCCACGTGCCTAATGTTTTGAATTCTTGGGTCGGGATTTTTTGACCCTAAAGAACAGACGTTACTTGTCTCGTCCTAAAATTTGAGCTATCTCATCCATTTGTGATAAAGACAATGGCCCTTTGTCCATAGCTCCACCGTTATCCTCAACCTGAGCCACCGTCCTAAATCCGGGGATTGGAATGGTGGTTTCGCTACGTGCCCACAACCAAGCCAAAGCACCTTGAGCTACCGTGCGACCATTACTGGTCAGGATTTCACGAATTGCCTCAGCCATTTGCATAAACTCAGGGCTGGGTTTTCCGTTCTTAAAATATTTCATCCACTCGGGGCTATTCTGTCCACGAACATCATCGGCAGACAAAGATACATCTTTAGAGTATTTGCCGGTTAGCAGACCCATAGCCAAAGGGCCACGATTAATGGCGATAAGGTTGTTTTCTTCGCAAATATTGATAATACCTGGATTGTCGTCTAATACATTAAGTTCGACCTGTATAGCCGCGCAATGCTCGCCCTCGGCAAAAAACTGAGCATTCTTGGAGAAATCGGTACTCCAGCCATAAGCCCGAATTTTACCTTCTTGGGTCAACGCTTCCAAGGTGTCGCGTACAGGTTGTGCCTCTTCTGCCGGAAAACCGTTATCATGGAATAGATATATATCAATGTAGTCAGTTTTTAAGCGACGCAATGAATCTTCACAAGCCTGACGAATACCAGCCGAAGAAGAATCACTGCCCGTTACTTGACGGGTTTCCTCATCAAACAAGGCATTAAATTTGGTCGAAATCACAACTTCATCTCGTCGACCAGCAAAGGCTCGTCCCAATATTCGCTCGCTATGCCCTGCTCCATAAATATTGGCAGTATCGAAAAAATTTATCCCTAACTCTAAAGCACGATGAATGGCTCGAATAGATTCGTTGTCATCGACTTTGCCCCAGCCTAATGGGGTCTGGTCGGCCCAAAACGGGCCACCAATGGCCCAACAGCCTAGTCCCATGGCACTAATTTCAATACCTAAATGTTGTATTTCTCTTTTCATTTTTATAGTCCTTTATTTTTATGTGTAGTGGTCAGACTGATGTTGAAAATGGAGTGCAACGGGTTTAGCCGTTGCCAAAAGCAATGGCTGAACCCATTGCACTCCAACATCATCTTGACCACCACATCCTTTATTTTTATCAAAAGTTTGTCGTTTCATTCATAACCTGACATGTTGATAAAACCAAAATCATTTTTCGACAGGATTAACAGAATTAACAGGATTTTTTGCCTTTAATCCTGTCAATCCTGTTAATCCTGTCAGATATTGTTTTATCCATGTTGAAATGATAAATTTCTGAGTTTTATTCGTTTTTTTCATCATTCGCTGTTGTGTTCTTGGCCCAAACGAGGATCAAGGTCCTTTTGTTTTATGATGAGCTTTCAAATTTCTTGTTAGCACTCTGTTTTGATAAGCCACCTGATTATACTCGATAATTGGATATGTTGGTAGTACCAATTATAATCAGTTTTTGTAAGTCCACTTTGAGATTGGTATTGTCAAGATTATCGTTTTAGTTATAATAACCCTGACTCCTTTGCAGAAAGGATAGTTTTTATAAGGAAACCAAACCATGCGTATTCCCCTCGATCATGACAGTACAGTGCCTCTATATCAACAGATTGAGACCTACCTACGGCAGAACATTATTTCAGGTAAACTATTACCCGAAACACGGCTACCAGCCACTCGTCAACTCGCCGAAAAGCTAGGCGTGAGTCGGATTACCGTGACAAACGCCTATGCCGAATTAGAGAGTGAAGGGTTGATTTACAGTCGGGAGGGAAGCGGCACTTACGTCAGCCCGCCGGTCTCATCAGCAACATCTCCCGCTCATCAGGCCGAGATATTATGGCCGTTGTGGCAACATGGCTTAGAAACCGACGATGACCTGCCTCAACATCTTCGCCCCGACCAAATATCTCAGCAAACGGTGCATCCAAATCCGATCATTTTTAGTGGGGTGGGCGACCCGCGGCAGTTTCCGATTAAAGATTTTGGCAAGGCGATTCAATCGGTCATCCGGCGTGACGGTCAAACCGCCTTTAAGTATGGTGGCTTTGATGGCGGCTATCGCCCGTTGCGCCGGACGATTTCGCATGTATTAGCCACGCAGGGGATTCAGGCCAACCCCGACAATACACTCATCACCGCCGGTTCTCAGCAAGCGATTGCCCTAGTCTGCCAACTGCTCCTCAAACCCGGTGACGTGATTTTGGTCGAAAAACCGAGCTACAACTTGGCCCTAGAGTTGTTCCAAACCTGCCACTTGAACATTGTCGGCGTGTCTATGGATGAGCAGGGCATGCAGGTTGAGCAGGTCGAAACCTTACTGCAACAATACCATCCCAAGTTGATCTACACCATGCCCAATTTTCAGAATCCGACTGGTGTATGTTTGAATGGGCCGCGTCGTCGTATGTTGATCCAGTTGGCCGAACGATATAATGTACCGATTTTAGAGGATGAGTTTGTGGGGGATTTGCGTTACAATGGCCGAGTACAACCCGCTATTAAAGCCCTTGACCAGAACGGAACGGTTATCTATATCGGCACGTTTTCTAAAATGCTCATGCCCGGTCTGCGAGCGGGGTATCTGGTAGCCGACGGACCAGTCTTTGACCGTTTGGTCAGCTACAAACGGGTCAGCGATTTAACCACCTCGACCCTCATACAACGTGCGCTGGACGAATATGTGACGATTGGTCGTTACCAAACCCATCTGCGCCGCTCTTGTCGCAGGTATCGCCAACGCCGCGATGCGATTATCACGGCCATTAAACAATATCTGCCCACGGTTCATTTTAATCCACCGCAAGGTGGCCTGTTTATTTGGTTAGAACTCCCCGAACAGGTATCCTCGTTAGCATTATTGCCCCTTGCTATGCAAGAGGGGGTAGGCTTCTCGCCGGGGAGTAATTTTTTCATCCATCGCACCGAGGGGGAGCGGTATCTACGGCTCAATTTTGCTACGCATACCCTAGAGGATATTGAGGTGGGGATACAGCGTTTGGCGGTGGCGATGAGGCGTTTGCACTAGCTACGCGTTGACGCTCAGGGTGACATGAACCTTTTCAACATCAAGCTGACTACTACAAAAAATAAGAATTGTGGATGTTCTCATAGTAGTTAGTCAATTTGCAAATATGCATGTTGTTGATAAAATGATAAACTATAGGTCATTCGACCTATGTAATTTAATAAATTAAGGAGAGAACAATGTTATACAAAAACAGAAATAAGGCTGGTAATTATCGGTTTGTATATTTACTTGGCCTATCATTAATCATTATGTTAGCTCAGACAATCATGGTTACCCCTTCCGCTCTGGCAGGTGGCCCGTTGTGTGTCAGCCCTGATGGAAATGATAATGGTAACTGTGATTGTAGTGATACTTTCCAACATTGTCGTGGCGTTGAACGTGCTATGGGTTTCGCCAGCAATGGAGACACCATCCGTGTGGCTGAAGGTAATTACGGGGCCAGCCAACCGAAATTGACCGAGATGGGTACTGAAGCCCTGATTGACATTGACAAAGAGGTTACCCTAGAAGGTGGCTGGAACAGCGACTTTACGAGTCGGGACTCCAGCCGTTATGAAACAACTATCTTAGATGGCGAAAACAACCGTCGAGTGATCTACATCACTGGGGATATTACCCCAACGATTGATGGCTTTTTGATTACTCAAGGTAGTGCTAATTATGGGGGAGGTATTTATGTCCTGGACTCACATCCAATTATCAAAAATTCTACCGTCGCCAACAGCCAAGCGATTAACTTTAATAACCAAACAAGTGGCGGTGGTATTCTGCTTTATAATGCAGATTATACTCAAATATTGAGTAGTACCATCCATAATAACAAAGCCCTTTACAATGGTGGTGGTATTGGCATAACCAAAGATAGCTCAAACCTACTGTTTCAAAATGTCAAAGTTACTGACAACCAAGCTAGTATATCCACTCTTACACCTTCTAATTATGGTGGTGGTGGCATATACTTTAATGAAGATGAAAACACCTTACTTTCGGTTGTCCTACGAGATGTCACTATCACCGGGAATTCGGTTGCCAATGGGCAAGATTATGGTGGTCTCTATTTGATGGGGCAGGGAGCTACTCTGCAAGATGTGGTGATCCAAGAGAACAGTGCTGATGATGAATATGGAGGCTTCTATATCAATGGTGACGATGTTTCATTGAGTAATGTCCAAGTCATCAGTAATAGTAGCGTTGGCGATTATAGTGGTGGCTACCTAGATAGCGAAAATGCCATGTTGAGTAACATTACCATTATAAATAACATAACACCTCGTGAATATGCTGGCCTCCATGTGCAGGGTAATAATCTGACCCTCTCCCAAGTCCTCATCCAGAGTAACCGTGCAGGTACAAATACCAGCTATAGTTATGGTGGTTTATCCATCGTCGGCAACAATGCCAACCTATCCAATGTAACCATTGATAATAATTATTCGGCTGATAACTATGCTAGTCTATATCTGCAAGGAACATTCCCCAGTTTGTCTAATATTATAGCAACCAACAATGTTGCTAATGATGGTGTAGCAGGTATTTACATTGATGCTGATAGTAGCAGTACTAGCCAAGTTACCATGACCGATGTTTATATCTACAACAATTCAAGTAAGGCTGGCGCGCCAGGTGCTGGAGGGCTTTACATCGCTAGTGGTACGGATGCGACGGCCAAAGTAACGCTTGAAAATGGCTCTATCATTGGTAACAGCCACACCGCAAATTACGCTGGGCTGTATATCTCCGGTCACAATGCAGTTATTTCTAATGTAGATGTCTTAAGCAATAGCACCACAACCTATTATGGTGGTTTGTATGTTAATAGTAGCGATGCTGTCTTAGACAGCTTGACTGTGCGTAACAATCAAGCAACAGAGAGCAATATTGCTAATGATGGTGGTGGTATATATCTCACCAATTTTGATAATGGGGTATTACGAAGCAGTATCATCATGGATAACGTGGCCTACTCCGAAGGTGGTGGGCTTTACATAGATAGTGGAAGTACTGATTATCGACTCGAAAACAACATCATTGCCCACAACAGCATTAATACGGGTGGGGATGGCAGTGGCCTTTATCTGGCCGGTGGTAACGGCCAAATTATTCACAATACTATCGTTAACAATACGGGGGGCAATGGACAAGCACTCTATATCACGGGCAATGGTTTTCAACTGAGAAATTCTATCATCGCTACCCATACCCTAGCTGTGGAAATGGGGAGTGGTAGTATCGCCATTTCTAAAACCGTTTTTGCCAACAGTGGTAGCCCCGGCTATGACCCAGCTGGTTTGGTGACAGCTAACAGCATTCGCACATGTACACCACCCTTCGTAGATGTTAGCAACAAAGATTATCACCTAGCCAAAGATGAGGACTCATGTGCGATTGATTTTGGTGATAATTTGAGTCTAACCGATATCGATGGTAATCCGCGGAACGATGGTTTACCCGATGCGGGGGCAGATGAACGTAGTATCCCCATACCTGATTTTGTTGGTACACCCACCTCTGGTATTTCTCCTCTGACGGTTGCTTTTGATAGCAGTAGTTCAACAGGTGATATTGAAGGTTACTTGTGGGATTTTGGTGATAGTTATAGTAGCACTGTAACTAATACTATTTTGGCTAATCCAACCTACGTCTATACCAATGGCGGCAGTTACACCGTTACCTTGACTCTGACCAACAGCGCAGGCGCAGGAGTAATAACTAAAACCAGTTACATTACCGCATACAATCCATGTGTGGCTGATTTCAGTGGTTCACCAACTGCTGGCCCGGCGGGTACGGTCGTCAGTTTTACCAACAGTTCTACTGGCGATTGTGATAGTTGGGATTGGGATTTCGGCGATAGTTCAACCCATAGTAGTTCGATGGATGACAGCCGTACCTATACCAACACCGGAATTTATACGGTTTCTCTGGTAGCTAGTGGTTCAGGTGGAGTAGCCACCAAGACCAACTCTATTACTATTTGTGCGGCTCCCACAATTGATTTTAGTGCCGACCAGACCACGGGTGAAAGTGGCTTGATTGTCACCTTTACCGATAATTCTACACCTGCTGACGGCACCTGCGCGCCATCAGCTTGGTTATGGGATTTTGGCGATGGTCAAGTCAGTTCTGAGCAAAACATGACTCACACCTATACCTCAACGGGTACGTTTGATGTATCGTTGGTTGTCACCGGCACCGGCGGCACCGAGACAATGACCCAAACTGGTTACATCAGAATAGGAGATATTGCGGCTAACTTTGATTACAGCCTCGTCTCAGGCTTAGCCCCGTTACCCGTTCTCTTCACCAGTACCTCAACCTCCATCTTTACAATTACTCAATGGCAATGGTCTTCTGATACAACGGTAATCGGCTCTCAGGAAACTCTCAGCTACACCTTTGATCAAGCTGGCATTTATGATGTCAAGTTGACGATTACTGACACGACCAATCAGCAAGATTCGATGACCAAAACTGTCACGGTCTATGAACCTGTCATGGCGAGTTGTAGCTTCAGCCCAATTACTGGAACAGCACCATTAACGGTTGTTGTTAATAGCAACTCAACGGGTAGTTATGATCAACTAACTTGGCATGTGGGTGGTGAAATCATAACCAATACCAGTGTAATAACCTATGTCTTTACTGAGCCAGACTCTTATACGATTACTTTGACGGCTGATGGATCTGGTGGCTCAGATACGGCAATTTGTGATGATGGTAGTGGAGGACAAGACATCACCGTCAACGCTCCGTTAGCCGCTTCATTTACCTCAATTGCCAACTCTGGTATTGTGCCGTTTACGGTTACATTCACCAATACATCAGAAGGTGTAATCTCTAGCTATCTGTGGAACTTTGGTGATGGCACGGACAACATGCAACAACATCCAACCCATGTTTACACCAACAAAGGAAATTACACCGTCACCTTGACCGTCAGTGGCCCAGATGGTTCAGATGTCGCAACCGAGACCATCGCGGCATACAAAAAATGTGTGGCTGATTTCAGCTATATCCAAAGCTCAGAGGTAACCCAAACCAAACGCCTTGGCACGAAAAATAGAGGTGGCGGTGTTTTAAGCACAGAGCCGCTAACGATAACGTTACAAAATCAATCAACGGGTGATTGTGATAGTTTTGGTTGGGATTTTGGTGATGGTGGCTATAGTAATGAGCAAAATCCAACGTACACCTACACCTTAGCAGGTAGTTACAACATTACCTTGACCGCCAGCGGGTCAGGTGGTATCGACTCGATTGTCAAAGTTGGGCCAACCGTTTACTCCGAATCGCTAGAATTAAATGCCGACTTTACATCTAGCCTGACAAGCAGTTCGCCTAACTCAAGCATACAGTTCACAGATAAATCAACCGGAACCGTTGAGATTGAGAGTTGGCTGTGGCAGTTTGGTGATGGTCTAACGCACACAGTCAGGTACCCAACCCACGTATATACAACTACTGGTGTTTATACTGTTAGCCTAACAATTAGTGGACAAGGTCAAACTGATACTGTAACCAAAACCAGTTTTATCACTATTGCCAACAGCATACCTCAACTCTTTGGGGTCGTCATTACTCCGACGGAGCCAACCGTTAACGAGACGTTGGTAGTTACTTACACCTTCTTCGATACTGATGGTGATACTGAAAATGCTAGTCTAATCAGATGGCGTGTTGAAGGCGTGGGTGAACGGTCAGATTACGATAATCAAACAACCATTCCTCCTGAGGCAACCACTGTTGGAGAGACATGGTGTGCTACCGTACAACCTTACGATGGTAAGGAGTATGGAGAAGCTGTAGAGGCAGGTTGTGTGACGATCATCAGCTCTAGTACTAATCAGTTTTTTAATTTCGTCCCGATGGTCATTCGATGATTGTAAAAATATAAGGATAGTGGATCTACCCGCAAGTTCCAAACTTGCGGGTAGCTTGAAAATCAAAACCGATAGGAATGAGTCCCGATTAAGTTGCGCGCCCCAGAGTGGTTCAATCTCTAAGATTGAACCACTCTCACGACCAACTGCACAACTTAATTAATCCCGATTCCTAATGCTGTCTCAGGGGAGCGCATAGTCTCGCTTCAGTTTGTGGATGGGGCGCTGTGTCGGTAAAAGAGAACAACCAATTTAGACATTAACGAATAAAAAGAGCCTCGATTCGACCATCGAATCGAGGCTCTTTTGTATTTGATCTTCGAGCGTAAATATTCAGTGAACTCGCCAGAAAGAGCATCAGAAACCCGATTTCTCAAAGAAATCGGGTTTCTAGAGCTACTTTACTGAACTTTTACTATCGAGCTAAACGAGAGTGCCCGCCCAACTCCGGCGCAATAGCCGGAGCCAGTTGCCATGCATAATGTTAGCGATGTCGGTTTCGACGTAGCCTCGCTCACGTAACATGCCGACCAGTTTTTGCAAATCGGCGATGGTGTCTAAATCATGGGGCGATTGATCTTTCCCAAAACCGCCGTCCAGATCGCTCCCGATGGCTGAATGTTGACTGTTGCCGCTCAGTTGGCATACGTAATCAATCTGATTGACAACATCGTTAAGGCTAACTATCTCGTTAGTAGTGTGGTTAATGACCCAACCTGTTTTAAGCATCCAGGCATCAAACACCGTACCAATTACACCGTCTCGCTCAATGATGGCTTTTAGTTGGTCATCATTAAATTGGCGCTGATGGGGCACCAAGGCTCGGCAGTTATTGTGGCTGGCTAATACCGAGCCATCAAACAGATTTAGAGCTTGCCAAAAAGCTTGGTCAGAAAAATGGGTCATATCCAAAATCATGCCCAACTCGGCCATGCGGGGGAGCAGTGCCTGCCCCAAATCAGTCAATCCTCCCTCGGTGGCTGTGCCTCCGGCGTACCGTCCGAGGCCATAATGAGCCGGACCGATAATCCGCAGGCCAGCTTGCCACCACTGCTCAAGCTGAACCGGTTCGATAATCGGGTCGGCGCTTTCCATGCTGATAATTAGTCCCAACGGTGGCGAAGTATAACCTGAGACTGCCGAAGATGAGGTCGAAAGGTGCGACTCATTTAATCCCGATTCTAGGTCGGTTTCCCACTGTTCCCACTCCGCTATATGCTGATTCAGCATGGTTACATCACTAATGAGCCGAATCTGTCCCGCCTCGGCCAAGGCATGGTAGTAGGCTAGCTGTCCCTGAGCGATGCCATAAGCTTGGGCGGGCCTGCCATAATCAATATGCGGGTCGGGGTGTCCGGTAGAGCGGGCGAGTAGCGTCGCAAAGGCCACGGCGACTCGGCCTTGCCGCATTTCTGGAAAGGCTACCGTGTTCTGACCGCGTCCCGGCTCAGTTAGATCACTCTCTTGGGTGCGGATGGTGTAGACCGATTTGGTTATATCTCGGTTCCATTGTAAGGCGTTCCAAGCGAGGTCAAGATGGGCATCAATAATTAGCATGAGTTTCTCCGTGAATCTCTGTGACAGTTCCAACTTTTAACACCTCCCCGCAAGTTTGGAACTTGCAGGGAGGTGTTCGCTATTTGTCCATGTAACCATTCGCTATTCACCTACTTCAAACACCCGAAAACCCTGATTACCAAAACAGTAGATCACAAATTGTCTGATCTGAGCTTCGGGATACTCCTCGCGCAAACCCTGTACATAGCCAGCGATTTGTTCAGTATCGCTCTCTTGTAGCTCAATTGTGGCGATGGTTTTCTTGAGTTTTTTCAACTCCGTATTCGAGTAATACTTAAACTCAATCACCCAACGCAATCCGGCATATTTTTCATGGAACTTACCCACGAACTCCAAGTCGCTCTTGCCGGATGGATAGGAGCGCTCTACGTTCCAGGTGAACCAACGCGAGAGATGGCGACTGCATAGCTCAAAAAAGGTGGTCCGATAAAAGTTCTCATTCACCTGCTGAAAAATCGCCTCTGGAAACTGCGAGATGTATCTCTCCCAATAACCGTTAAACAGATATTCCAAGTCGGGCTGATTGATAAAGGTCTGCATCAATTCGGCATAACGGGTCGAAACATCGATTTGGTTTAGCTCGTTGAAATACTCCACAAATATCTGGTGGATATTCAAGTTGGGCAGGCGAAGATAAAAATCATCTAACCGAGTCAACATGCCAAGGTAAAAAAAGGAGACTGGGAAATATCCCTCTTGAAAAAACTGGTGCATATTAAACTGTTCAACTAAAAAACGACTATCACACTCAATTTGGTTATGGATCGTCAACTGATTGACGAACTTCTCTGTCTTTTGCGGATTAGAGGCGGTCAACCGACGAACCCATGCCAAATCGGTTTTCAGGTTCAGGTCGGTCAAATGTTCGGGGATGGTTTTGTAATCACAGAATTTTTGTAGGAAGTACATCAAAATCGTTGAGTTGTAAATTGGGGTTTGGCTATATTTGATGAACTGATAGCCATTATAATGGTTCTTGATGACCGTTTTCACCTCATCATAGCTGGTGCGGTCAATCTGATAATCCTCATAAATCTGGTCTAACAGGTGATCCACCTCATCCTGAGTAAAACCGAGCATGGCTTCAAACTTTGGATTTAGGGTAATGTACGTTCCGATATTAAAACCGGATGCCAAATCATCCATCGTGATAGGCAGAACACCGGTGATGAAGACGTTGGCTATCGCGCCCGTTTTGCGCCCCTCTTTGAGAGTCTTGAAAAAGGTCTTGAAGAAACTATCATCCCCCATGAGTTTGCGATAGAGGGTGTCCTTATTGGCCTTGACTAGTTGGTTGGCGAAATTATCATACTCGTCGATAATGACGTAGAGAGGGGGGAGATCAAGAAAAAGAACTGAATACAAAAATTGTTGTAGATTCTCGGTTACAGATAGATTTCGGTCAAACTGAATAGTATCTGGGAATAGCACATTTGCTTTGCCAATCATTGAGCCTAACTTCAAATTACAGACAAAGTTGAAGTGACGCTCAATTTTATCCAACGTCCCGGTTGGGTCAATCGTGGAGAAATCCAGATGTAGCACGATATAACTATTCCGCTTGTCGGTTGGATTCTGCCCGATGTAGGTCTCGCCAAAGAGATAATCAAACTCATCCTTTTGGTTGATGTTGTAATAACACTCTAGGATGCGACACCAGAGCGATTTGCCAAATTTGCGGGGGCGCAGAAATATCGGATTAGATACTTGTTCTAATATTTCAACATAAGGTGTTTTATCGACAAAGTAGCAGTTTTTTTCAATCAGTTCTACATAATTGGCTGTACCGTAAGGTATTTGTTTGGGCATGGTAGCCTCCTTTTCTATAGATGTTCAGATAAACATTTTCAGTTGTCACCTTCCCGCAAGTTTGGAACTTGCGGGGAGGTGTTCGCTATTTGTCCATGTAACCATTCGCTATTCACCTACTTCAAACACCCGAAAACCCTGATTACCAAAACAGTAGATCACAAACTGTCTGATCCGAGCCTCGGGGTACTCCTCGCGCAAACCCTGTACATAACCGGCGATTTGTTCGGTGTCGTCCTCTTGTAGCTCAAATGTGGCGATGGTTTTCTTGAGCTTTTTCAACTCCGTATTCGAGTAATACTTAAACTCAATCACCCAACGCAATCCGGCATATTTTTCATGGAACTTGCCCACGAACTCCAAGTCGCTCTTGCCTTGTGGATAGGAACGCTCTACATTCCAAGTGAAC
>JAUCGA010000095.1 GCA_030377865.1 Anaerolineales bacterium HSG25
CCTTGCTTGGGTTACCTGATACTATCTTCGACCTCTCTTTCTCTACCTCATTACCTCAATTCTTCTGACTAAATTCCTTGCCATGATTTATTGTCACTACTTCGCATATACCTAGCGAATGGAGAGTGCTAATGTATTTATAGAGATTACTACACCCTTAACAAGGGTTATGAACAGTTCCGTAGCATGGGGGGATTATGATAACGATAATGATTTAGATGTTCTGTTAACTGGCTGTACAGATGATGATTGCAATTCTTCTGTTACCAAAATATACGAAAACAAAGGGAATGATTTATTTGAAGAAATTAGTACCTTTCTTAAACCTGTTTCTAACAGTTCAGTTACTTGGGGGGATTATGATAATGACGGTGATTTAGATATTTTATTAGCTGGTTGGGACAAAAAGGAACAAGAGTACATCACCAACATTTATCGTAATGATAAGAGTAATTTTGTATACGTTCAGGCTGGATTATTAGGTGTTAGTGATAGTTTTGCAACTTGGGGCGATTACGATAATGATAGTGATCTAGATATTTTCTTGACTGGAAAAAATAACGATAACGTTACGGTTAGTAAAATCTATCGAAATGACAAAGGCATGTTTACTGATATTAATATTTCCTTGAAACTTGGTACAGCGACTTGGGGAGATTATGATAATGATGGTGATTTGGATATTTTTCAAATGGGTTGTATCTCTGAATGTTATACCATTATATATCAAAACGAAGGAGGTGATAATTTTATAGATATTAATATTAAATTTGCAGGAATAGGGGATTTTTTCGGAATTGCGAAGGGCACAACAGGGTGGGCTGATATGGATAATGATGGTGACTTAGATTTGTTATTGACTGGTTGTATGAAAAGGGACTATGAACATTGTTCCTCTTCTCCCGGTAGATTTCTGTTTTGGAATGATGGCTATTCAGTTGATTCAGGATGGGTATTTACTTATGCTGATATACAGATGCAAAATGTATCCGGTGGCACCATTGATTGGGGTGATTATGATAATGATGGTGATCTGGATATATTGTTAACAGGTTATGGTGACTATGAAAGTGTCGCTAATGTTTATCGTAATATGATTGAAACGCCCAACACACAACCATCCCCACCAACAGATTTATCCTCCTCTATTGAAGATCGAGACGTTACTTTGAGTTGGAATACCGCTAGTGATGCCGAAACACCATCAACTGGCTTAACATATAATTTACGAGTCGGCACAACGCCCGGTGGTTCGGAGATTGTCTCTCCTATGGCTAACTTTGATACGGGTTATCGTCATGTAGTGGAGATGGGTAATGCAAATCATGGGCTTACGGCAACATTGAGGAATCTAGCCGGTGGAACCTACTATTGGAGTGTACAGGCAATTGATACAAGCTTCGCTGGATCAGCTTTTTCTGAGGAAGCAACATTTACGCTTGATAGAGAAACATATATGCCAAATATTCTCAAAGAGTATATATCTCCCGATCTTCGCCTCATCCTCAACGTTACCGCCAACCGCACCCAAGCCACTTACAACGATACCATCGGGTACACCTATCAACTCATCAACAGTAGCAACGTTCCTCTGACCAACCTCAGCCTGATTGACGACAGAGTAAAAAACATCGAAACATTACCCAATCAACTTGGGGTCGGGCAAACGGTTAGCGTGAAGGGAGAATACACCGTTGGGATAACTAATCTGGTTGCCATTACTAATGTGGCGACGGTTACGGGGGAATATGCGGGGCAGTCGGTCAGCGCGACGGGTGGGGTGTCGGTGGATGTGCCGACGACAGAGCTATCGGCTCAAAGCAACAATGCCGGAGATATAACCGTTAACATCAAACTGGCCGCTGATGAAACTGTCACAATTCCGTCATGTGACATAGGCAATAATCAGACTGAATTTTGCCGTAATCTGCATGCTAATATTGCGTATAAATTTGAAATCAATACGCGGTGTGGTAGAGATGGAATTACAAAAATGTATGATGTTGGGGAACAACTCTTAAAAATAACCTGTAGGTAATACTGGTTTAGGCGGCCTATCGTAACGCTATACGAGCATTTTGTAGGCAAATAATAGCCTGTTTAACTGTGGTTTCATCCGGCATATCAATCGCCATCAGATGATCAATGGGGGCGATATAGCCGGGTAATATCTGTTCAATCACATACTGTTCGGCTTTTGCATGCAAAGATTTTCGCTTAAGGTGTCCCTCTGTTGGCAATAACTGCTCAACCCACTCAAATAAACAGTCTAGGTTTACATCAAAATCATCCGAGCTTAGTTGGTTGAGAATTTGTGTTTGGGTGGGGCGGTCTCCTTTGAGCAAGGCCACAATCACTATATCTGTGGCCTCATAATATCGTGCCCCCAAAATGGGACTATCGTTGTTATCCTCCTCACGAATACGAATAATTGCCCATGCTGTCTCATCTGGATTGGGTAACGGTTTTATTAACAACCGATCCGTAAAGGCAATCTGTGAGGCCACCACCTCAGTACGGACATAGTTTTCCATATTTTGATAGAGTTGGATTGAGTCGATTTGGCCTGTTGTCTGCCAACTGTTATTCAACCAACTAAAGATTAAATCAAAGGCTGGTAGCTTAAAATCATCGACTGTAAACGCCTTAAAAATCGACGTTCGGATATCGGTGTTACCCTTAAGCAAGGCGGTTAATACAATCCGCATTGCAAAAACCGTATCTCCCCGTATGATTCGGGATTGAATAATGTTCAGGTCAGTTAGCATCTGTTTCCTCCTTAAAGATATCCTGTTCGGGTCAATATCTCTAAAATTTCCTTCCGAATTTTCGGATCCGTTTGTTTGTAAATGGGACTGTTTGGGTTGCGTAAGGCTTCTATAAACCGGTCCAGAGTTTGAGTCAAACCTTGGTATTCACGGTCTGAAAGATATTTTTGGAAAAAATCACGCAATGTTTGATTCCGTTTTAGGTTGGATTCTATACCTTTCAAAGCGTTCCGAATATGCCTACCGTTATCATTGATATGATTTCCCTTTTTGGGGTCATGTCGATTAAAAGGGTTGGGAAATCCAGGTGTACCAGTTTCACCAAACCCCAAAGCAAACCCAAGATGGTCAGCCATACTGACCACTGCTTTTCGAGCAGGTTTCGCAGGCATTATCGATATTTGGAAAAGTAGTATCGTGATGATAAGTCCGCTCAACATCAGGCCAACCGTTATTGTCACCACCACAAACGGCTTTAACGGAGGGAATTTATTACGTTGAAAAACAGTTATATTCATGGCTGGTATCCTCTTGGCGGATTACTCAATAATAGGGCCAGAAGGTCCTGATGTATTACCTCCAGCCCCGCCTAACTCAAATTGACCCTCAGCTTTTACTAAAGGTATACTATTGTATGATGGTGCAATACGCACCAAAAGCACATCCCACAAAAATTGGCCCGATGTAGTCCCACCAACACCCGGTACGACTTCAAAATTACCCACCGTGAAGGTACGCTCACCATTATGACATGTTATTTGTTTTTGATGATGAACCGCGCTCATAGCTCCCAATGGTGTTTCTTCAGGCTTCCATATTCGTAACTCAAAGCCTAATTCCTCTGGTAAATCGCAACTGTCACCATACTGCCATTGAAAATCAATACTTTCCGTGTTGTTGGAAAATACATGGTTATTAATGGGATTCAGTAGTTCAATCGTTGAATCAACAACTACAATCGTCGGAGTCACCGTCGGCACAGGCGTTGATGTCTCCGCCGGAGTCGGAGTCTCGGTGGGGGATGAGGTGTTGGTCGGGACTAGGGTTTCAGTGGAGGAAACCGGAGTGTTATCTGAGGATGGTATGGATGTATCAGTCATTACGGATGGAGTATGAGTTGGTCTAGGAATGTCAGCTGGGATAGAAGCACCAACTATATCCCGCCTCGCTTGATATAGTTTAAAATCGTCAAAGTATGATTTACCATCTCCCCTTGGAGATGAGGCAACTAAGCCTACCTTGCCGGGTATATAATTTTCCATTGTATAACGACCACAAAAAACATTGTTTACATAACCCGTCGCTGTATCTCCATTTATGACAACGGTCAAGATATGGGGTATTTCAGCATCAAATCCTTCAATTTTGTAGTACGGTTGTTGTACTAGATTGGTGTCACCTGTATGTTCTTTTAAGTAACAATAACCTGCTTCGTCGATACTAAAAGAATAGCCATAATTTGTTGGATTTTGGTAGCCCCAAGCAATACCTTGTCTTGAGGCATTTTTTTTACCAAATGGCCCTAGCGATTTCACTTGTAATACCCCATCATTAATTATTTCAGTCGCCAAAATAGCAAAAAATAGGCTTGGGTATTTATTTAATTCGATGAAATATTCCCCACTTCGATAACCTACGGAGAATTTTCCCTGACCACTTTGATCTTCGTAATTATCCCACCCTGTTCCAGAGAATGAAAAATCATCACTTTTTACAAGCGCAAGGTTTGTAATAGCTTGTAAAGTTGCGTCAGGTGTTGGGCTGTTTGTCGATGTTGGAGAAGGAGTTGATGTAGCTGGCAAATCGGTGACAGATGGCGATGGCGTGACAACCATTGGGGCGCGGTCTAATCTAGCTAGAGCGGCCCAACTCCATCCACCAACTAAAACCAACATCAACATGGTAGCCACTATAAACTGACCGCGGAATCTATGTTTAGGATTCATCATCAATGATCCAAAGATACTCGCTCAGATGGGGAAAGGGGTATGGTGGTGGAGTCGGGTTGTGAACTGGTTGAATCAGCGATTTTAAGTTGAGAGGTGTACCATAGTACAAAAATAAAGGTTATCCCCCATATCCCTAATAAGCCTACAACTGCTATATCAGACCAGCCCCCCAAGGCTAACGCTATTGAGCCAACAACGATAAATGCTAAAAAGACGACCATTACCCATAAACTAGAACTATATCTCTCAATTAACGCTTCCCGTTCTGTTTTGTTGGTGGCAACCTGCTGTTGTAACCGTTTGGTTTCCAACTGTTCTCGTTCAAGGTTTTGTTGTAACTCTACATACCTTTCCTGCTCTCGTTGTCGTAAATGTTCCGCCACCCAACCCTGATTAAAAACTTTTTTATAAATATTATTACGAATCCACAGCTTATTATCATCCTTTTTAATTAAACCATACAACTGTAAATAGTTGCTCGCCGGAGTGCCTTTGTCGGGCATAAACTCATGTTTCAGTAGCTCATTATATTCTTGCAACATCTCTTGCGAGAGAGAATGGCTGATAATATTATTTTGCACAAAATTCAAGTTATGGTCAGAGATGTGGTTATGAATAAACAACTGGTCTACCAAACGCTCTACCAACGTTGTTGTTTGTTCATTAGGTGCTTCAAACACGGCTTGGCTGAGTTTTTGAGTTAAGTAAGGATGTCCTGCCGTCCAATCATAAATATCTTCAAATAATATCCGTCCTTGGTGCGGATGTTTTTCATTTAAGGCTTGCCAAAATGGTTCACAATGCTCTAGCTGTAAATCATCAACAACAATCCATTCCCCAATATTAAACGGGGTGTTTTTTGCATCAGACAAGGTTTCGGGACGAGCCGTACCTAACAATACGAAAGTAAGCTGTTTATAAATGGGCACTGTTTTTCGTTGATTATAAAGAAACCGTAATCCAGCAAAAAAGTCGTTCTTAAACTCATAGTTCAGCATATAGTCAATCTCATCAATAAAAATGACCACTTCTGACCGATGCGGTAAAACGAGGTCACGCCAGAATCGCTCAAACCGTTTTAAGGTCGGCAAGGGGTGTTGACTGGCCCACCATTGCTCAATGTCATCATCAACCTCTTGTGATAATTCTAACTGTTCGATAACATCATCAACAAAGGTAAAATACCACTCCTCCATCGTTGCATTTCTACCGAACGAGCCACTTAAATCTATTTGAACCACAGATACGTTTCGTTCCTGCAAGGTTTTAGCCGTGGAGACCATTAAGCTCGATTTGCCCACCTGACGGGTGGTTAGCACATAGGCATACTCATGGTGCAAACAAACCTCTAGTAGTTGGGTGTCGGCTTGGCGTTTAACATAGGTTGGGTGGTCTGGCGAAAGGGTTCCGCCGACCACAAAGCTGAATTTATTGGTCATCGAATTTATCCTTCAAATAACGAGCGTAAATCTGGTTATGAAAAACAGCCCGTTTTTGGCTAATTTTCAGCAACCCTTTTTGAATCAATTGATCAACTTGGGCTGATTTTAGATCATGATTGCCATAGCGACAGATTGCTTGTATGACGGGTATAAACTCACTCTGTTGGTTAATAAATCGATAATAGTGGTGCAAATGGCTGGCAAACGGGCCTTTGTCACTCGCCGCTTGTTGATATAAGGTCTCTTTATCCAACCCTGTAGCTAACTGATAAAAGGCCATGTTGGTCAAAAAAGGATGTCCACTGGTCAGTTCAAATATAGTTTGGAGATCAACATCGGGCAACGATAGTTGATACCGTTCGACCAAAACGGTAAGTTCAGCCATTGTAAAATCAAGCAGAAAAACATCTTGAGCCACATTAAAAGGTGACTGATGCACATCATCAATCATGGTATACGGGTCAGTCGAGATACTCAAAAACAGGCTCATCTTCTTAAAGTTTGCCTCAGAAGCCTTCTTATTATGCCAAACTCGTAACATGCTGAAGAACTCAGTCACAAAATCGGTACTCATCATTAAATCTACCTCATCCAAAGCCAAAATAAAGGGGCAATGTTGAGGCAAAATATACTTTGCCAAATAATCGGTACACCGTCTTTTTTGCGGGCCTCGCTTACGCCAATGTTTATCGACAGTCGGACGCAAATTCAACTGCTCACAGATCTCTTCGCAAAAGAGTTTGAAGAACTCTTCTTCACTCTCAAACTCTGTACCAAAATTTTGGAAATCTATAAAGACTGCCGGTTTATCAAGCTCTTTTTTGGCTCGATACAACATCCGACGCATCAGCGAACTTTTGCCCGTTTGCCGAGCCGATTGAATAGCAATAGTGTTGTCTGGTTGTTCTATATAACGCCAACATCTTTCATCAGCAGACCTTTCAAGGTAGTAAGGCGAGTCGGGTTGCATGATGCCGAGTGGCGATTCTAGTTCTATCTGACTTCTATCCTGTATCAACGGTAACTTCCCTCCAATCAACAGATTTCCCGACATTCGACTGAACAACACCGGAATAGCACTGCCCGGCAACCCCTTTGTCATCAAGATAGACCGGGCCTTGTTGGCCGCTAAATCAACCAACCCATGTTGAAACAACTGCTGGTAAAACGTTTGGGTAAATTGGCGGGCTGTTTTTACGGGAACCAAATCCTGCATGGCTAACACCGCCGGAATACCAGTCTGAATCAGTTGTGGGGCAAATCCTCGAAACGCATCAGCGGGGCTACGGGTGGCAGTTTGGCAAGCGACCAAAAAGATAAAACGGGGTAGGTTCGTCTGCCGACCGAGCATAGTCGTTAAGTCCGATACTGAAACGAAATCGACCTGATTATCTTCATTTGCCAAATAAAGGACAGATTTGTTACTGTGTTCGCCCTTTTTGCCATGCGCCACAATATGGAGTAGCTGATACCCGTCGCCCAAAGCCGTTTCGAGAGCCGACAAGGTGGCTGGCTCGTTTAGGGTGGTTATCTGTAACTCTGCCGGATTGGGGCTTTGAAGCCAAATTGAGTCGATCACCGCCCGTTCCGTCTCCCAATCAAGGGGCTGGAGTTTGTAGTCGGGCAGATTTTCGGGTGTGGCAATCATTACCAACATCTTAATTGGCCGGTTGGTAAGCGGCTCGCCAAACGGGTGAGACACCGCCAAATCACGCGAAAACGGGGTGGCTTCATCAGCGGCGATAATCTGGGGCGGTTCAGTTGTGCCATCTTGTAACTGTTCCCACGGAATAGCATGCAGTTCCGGTGCGTCAACATCAATTCGCAATCGAACTCGACGTTCAGGTGCTTGTCCACAAATTTGAGACCAAGCCTTTTTGAGCGTATCATCAGCAAAAAGATGGGCAAATAGGCGCGCCCCATCTTCGATTGGGGAAGCGGTACCTACCCACGGTAAGACCGCACTATCCAAATAACCTTCAAATACCTGTCCTTGCGAGTTAATCTCAACCGGATAGCCTCGTTCGTCTTTTTTTAGAATACGGATTTTAATCTCGGTATACATAGCTTTAATAGAGTTGTTCGGGAATAAAGGAGTGTAAAAGCTTCTTGCTTTTACATGGTTGTTTCTGGTAAAAGCAGGAAGCTTTTACACTCCGTGGACCTAGACTTTGAGTTTTTATGAGATAATTAGTTGTTCCCGAACATATCCAATTTCCTTGTGTGTTATCTACCTCCCATTGTAACACAGCGTAACGGCATGCGTCAAAGCATCTCCAGCTATGGTCTTCGTTTCGGCCATACAGCACCTACGAGAAACTTCATACCTCGCAGGAGAGTACCACCAATCGCTCTCTCATCTCAAGCAAGGAATAAGCATTAATTAGCTTGTGCATGTTGGCTATGAGAGTGGTTCTCTCTTAGAGATTGAACCACTCTGGAGCGCACAACTTATTTAGGACTCATTCCATATTGTGTACGCTCTCATAACCAAAGTCACAGATCCAACACAACCACCTGTCCTGCGGTTGCCTCAGAGAGTTCATCTGAAAAATCGGGCACATCGGCAACTATAAAAGTCACTTGTATGGTCACATCTGCGGCGAACTGCTCATCGTCAATTTGACCATGATGAGCACTGACCAGCCGCTTAAACTGTTCATAAAAGCTATACGGAATAACTACCTCAACCTGTTTACGCTCAACCTTCATTTCAGTCGGTAGGTCGGCTAAAACTAGTTGAGCCGATTCAGTATAGGCTTTGACCAGTCCGCCTGTACCCAACTTCGTTCCGCCAAAATAGCGAACAATCACCACTGTCACATCGCCCAAACCACTGCCTTTAACCACGGCTAAGGCTGGTCGTCCGGCGGTTCCACTTGGCTCCCCCGCATCGCTCATGCCGTGAGTAACCGTGGCTCCATGCCCCACCGCAAACGCATAAACCGCATGCGAAAAACCACCCGCTTCCTGTTTAACTCGCTGGATAAAGGCGCGGGCAGATTCAACTGTGGGGGTATAGGCCGCTCGGCTAACAAAACGAGAGTTCTTGATTTGTAGCTCAACTTGGGCTTCATCAGCCGGAATAAGATAACCTGTTTTCATAATATTTTTCGATTCTCGATTCTTCGATTCAGCGTTTCAGCCAAAAATCAGCTTGAAGCTCGGTTAGAATTTGATTGACCTCAGCCACAGCCTCTATAGTCACGCCATCTCGGGTCGCCTGTTGATTGATTAACTCGATACTATGATGATAATCGGTACGTAACTGGGCTATATCGGCCTGTAGCCTAGCTCTAACGAGGGCTAAGGCTTCGGTCATGTCTGCCGCGACAACCGTTTCAGCCGCATCAGTCTCAGCCGTTGGCTCTGGTAGATCATACAGTTTAGCCGCTATCTCATCCAACCGAGCCAAGGTAATATCATCGGACTTACCAATTGTCTTCTCTTTAAGCTGTCCACCAGCCGTTGCCTCGGCAGTCCATTTTAAGCCCTTTCCACGCCGGTAAGAGGGACGAACGGTCAGGTAATAAAACTGGTTCTGTCCCGTTTTAGCCACACGGCGATGGGTACCAAACCGAAACGACACACCTGCCTTTAAGACATGGTCAAAACTTAAATATTGATTATGCTCATCTGGCGAATAATAACCATTACTCAAAACTAACGGTATTGCATCAGTCATCGGTCAACCTCCTTATCCTCGCTCAACTATTCACGCTCACTTTGCCAAATCACTTTACCAATAAAAAATGGGCCTAAACTTTCCAAATGGAGCGAGGTCTGTTTAGTACGACGCATCCGTTGAACCACCACCGACAACGGATACAGGTCATGCCCCAACACCCCAACCACAAAGTCATTGTCCCACTTATCCAAGCCGTGGCAGGCCAATCGAATATCGGTCGCATATCCAGCTCGACCAAAACGCATGCCAATTCCGCCATGCTCCATCAACACCACTCGTTGCTCCTGCTCCGACAAAGTCTCAAACTCTTTTTTGCGTCGTAGTGGATACCAGATCCCCCACCGTAGCTCTGGATTCGTCAGTTTTTCGCGCGGTTTGTCGATGAGCATCTTCTCCAAATCGGTCTCGTATCCAAGGGCATAAGTACGCCCCATCATGGTATATTCTGGTTTGGCCGTCAACCCCATAAACGGCGGATCATTCAATAAATCACGTAACGTCGTAGCAAAAAACTCCGGCTCCTCGCTAAAAGTCAACAAACCCACGCCCCGCGAATCATTAACATCCGCATATAACAACGCCTCAATCCCCGACGTGTTCAGTGTTTCTATCAACAACTCAGTGTCTAAACAATCGCCAAAGGCCAAAAACTGCATAAACAATCGCCGATTCATATAAATCGGTTGATCATCCGCGCCCTTGCCTCGCTCTCGCAAATCTAAATCTGCTGTACTCTTTTTCATTTGTATACTCCTTAAATAAAGATTGGTCTATTAGAGTTGTTCGGCAATAAAGGAGTGCAAAAGCTGATTGCTTTTGCCAGAGGTAAACATGCAAAAGCAATCAGCTTTTGCACTCCATGTGTCTCAAATTTGAGTTTTTATGAGACGATTAGTTATTCCCAAACAGGTCTACTCAACATGAGTGTACCAGTTACTTATAATATGAAAAATAGCGTTATTTTCAAGTCTGGTTTATCATGGCAGACAATAGATAAAATCATAATTGGTTTACGATTTAGGGGCGAAGAACAAAATTCCTCGTCCCTAAATCGTAAACACCCCCCATCCATTTTGTCACAAGCAGACCGATTTTTACAAGCCTGTCGCCGTCAACCAGTTGATACAACCCCAATATGGTTGATGCGTCAGGCAGGGCGTTACATGGCCGAGTATCGCGCCCTCCGAGAGCGGTACTCAATTTTAGAGCTAATCAAAACGCCCGATTTAGCAACCGAGGTCACACTCCAACCGATTAATGCCTTCGACCTCGATGCGGCGATTATTTTTGCCGATATTTTACCCATCTTAGAAGGGTTAGGCTTAAACCTTGAGTTTATCAAAGGGGACGGGCCAGTCATTCACAACCCCATCCGCACGGCTGACGACATTGCCGCCTTAACAGTGCGTCCCGCCGAAGAAACCCTCGGTTTTACCCTACAAGCCATTCGTCAAACCAAACAAGCGCTAAACGGCAAAGTACCGTTGATTGGCTTCTCAGGAGCACCATTTACCCTAGCCAGTTATGCCATCGAGGGAGGCTCATCTCGAAACTATCTCAATGCCAAAGGGCTGATGTACGACCAGCCCGACCAATGGCACATCCTCATGAGCAAACTAACCGAGGCAATTGGCGACTATCTGCGCGCTCAAGCCGAGGCCGGGGCACAGGCGCTACAACTGTTCGATAGTTGGATTGGTAGTCTTAGCCCTGCCGATTATCGCACTTATGTCCTGCCCTACTCCAAGCGAGCCATCGAGATTGCTCGTACTGCTAACGCTGACATTCCGGTCATCCATTTTGGTACCGGAACTGCGGGCATGCTTCCGCTCATCAAAGAAGCCGGAGGAGACGTGATTGGTGTCGATTGGCGCATCAACATCGACACGGCATGGCAAATGTTAGGCGACGAGGTAGCCGTACAAGGCAATCTTGACCCCGTGATTTTAGCCACCGCGCCGATACCAGAAATCGAGCGTCAAACGGCTCGGATTCTACAACAGATTAATAAACAACCCGGCCACATCTTCAATTTGGGGCATGGCATCTTGAAAACTACCCCCATCGAAAAAGTAGCCGCGTTGATCGATTTTGTTCATACTTATCAAAACTCAAATTAGTTTGAAACCGATACTTCCTTAGGAATGAGATTTTTTTAACTTGTGCATTTGACCGCTGATGACCGCTGATTGAAATCAGCGTCTTAAACGGAAAACTTGCTTAAGCAGGTTTCTCGTGTCAGCATAAGAATTCATTCTTATGTGAAAACGCGCAACTTATTTAATCCCCATTCCTATGTCATGCCCGAATGTCTGTATCGGGCATCCACAGAGCCTGTAAGGAATGGATTCCCGCTAAAAGCATGCGGGAATGACATCGCAAAAGTTCTGTTTCCATTCTAATCGCAGTAAAGGTGAAAACTCATGACTAAAAAAGCAGTTTTAATGATGGCCTACGGAACCCCCGAAAACATAGACCGTATGCGTTGTTATCTGGCCGACATCCGAGGGGGCAGACCGATGTCGGACGAATTTGTGGCCGAATTTCGACATCGTTATGATCTGGTTGGCGGCGGCACCGGAAAAGGCTCTCCGTTAGCCACATTGACTCTTGATCAAGCCAAAAAGACCAGCGAAGAGCTACAACGGCGCGGCCACGACTGGCCGGTTTATATCGGCATGCGTCACTGGTCGCCGTGGATTAAAGATGCCATCGCTCAGATGTATCTACACGGTATCGAGGAGGTCTCTTGTATCGTTTTAGCCCCGCACTACTCTAAAATGAGTATCGGCAAATATTGGCAAAAGGTCGAGGAGGCTCAAGCCCGCATTGGTAGCCAAATCAACTTTAGTTTTGTTGATGCATGGTACGGTCAGCCCAAGTTTGAGCAGGCTGTCGAGACCCATATTCGGCAGGCATTGGAGGATAAGTTTGCCCCCGAAGTACGAGACAAGGTCAAAATTATTTTTACCGCCCACAGTCTACCCGAACGTCTCTTAAAAATGGGCGACCCGTATGACGACCAACTTAAGTCAAATGCCAAAGCCATCGCCGCTCGGTTGGGCGATGTTGATTGGACATTCTCCTATCAAAGTGCCGCCGACACTGGTGAACCGTGGCTTGGCCCTCAAATTGAAACTGCCGTAGCCGACCTCGCCAAAGAGGGGTATCAGCATCTATTGATTGTGCCGATTGGCTTTGTCTGTGATCATGTTGAGATTCTGTACGACATCGACATTGAGGTACAAGAGATTGCCAAAACGCTCAACATTCAGGTCGAGCGCACTGAATCGATGAACAGCGACCCTGTTTTTATCGAAGCCATTGTCGATGCGATTGTGGCCGGATAACGAAAAACCTGTCGAAATTGTTGCAACAAAAACGGCTCACCTAATTTTCAGGTGAGCCGTTTTTCTTTGAGAGTGGTTCAATCTTAAAGATTGAACCTCTCTGAAGCGCGCAACTTAATTGATGCTCATTCCTACAACCGCACCATCCGCAAGCGCAGACTGTTGCTGACCACACTAATCGAGCTAAAGGCCATGGCCAGTGCCGCGGCAATCGGGTGCAGTTCTTGCAGATAACTTGGCATGCTCGGCACAAAGGCCAACACGCCCGCGGCTGTCGGAATCAGAATCACGTTGTAGGCGAAGGCCCAGAATAGGTTTTGTTTGATGGTTCGCATGGTCGCTCGGCTCAGTTTGATAGCCTTGCTCACCCCTCGCAAATCGCCACTCATCAGGGTGATTCCAGCGGTCTCCATCGCCACATCAGCCCCCGTACCGATGGCAATCCCCACATCAGCCTGAGCCAAGGCCGGCGCATCGTTGATGCCATCTCCCACCATAGCTACCTGTTGCCCTTGTTCCTGCAACTGAACCACATGGGCCGACTTATCGCCGGGGAGTACCTCGGCCAACACCTCATCCAGCTTGACCTGTGCCGCAATCGCCTGCGCGGTAGCCTCGTTATCACCAGTCAACATGACTACCCGAAGATTCATGTCATGCAGAGCAGTAATCGCCTTGGCGGAGTTCTCTTTGATGGTGTCGGCCACCCCAATCACCGCCGCGGCCTGTCCATCAACGGCCAACCACATGGCGGTTTTGGCCTCATTTTGAAGCTGTTCAGCCTGCTCGGTCAAGCCGTTCAGATGGACATGCTCCCGTTCCATCAGCCGCAGATTGCCCAACAAAACGGCATGCCCCTCCACCGTGGCCGAGATGCCATGTCCGGCAATCGCTTGGAAGCCATGCGGGTCGCTGAGAGTCAGGCCACGTGATTGAGCCGCTCGTACAATCGCCTCGCCCAAAGGATGCTCCGAACCCCGTTCTGCCGAGGCGGCGTAGCGCAACAGTTCTTCATCTGGCTGATTATCGCGCCCTGAAGATTTGTCCTCCCCCTTTTGGGGGGAGTTAGAGGGCGGACTGATTCGCAAATCGGTCAAGGTCGGCTCCCCTTTGGTGATAGTTCCGGTCTTATCAAGCACAATCGTGTCCAGTTTATGGGCCAACTCCAATGCGGCGCTGTTCTTGAACAAGATGCCCTGACTCGCTCCTTTGCCCATGCCGGTTACAATTGCCGTGGGCGTGGCTAATCCCAAGGCGCATGGGCAGGCGATGACCAACACGGCCACCATCCGCACCAAGGCCGAGGTGAAACCTACGCCCATGCCCAACCAGAAGAAAAATGTCAGCAGGGCGATGGTAATCACCGCCGGAACAAAGACCGCCGAGACTTTATCAGCCAAAGCCTGAATCGGTGCTTTGGAGCCTTGAGCCTGCTCGACTAGCCGGATAATCTGAGCGAGGGCGGTATCTCGTCCCACGTTGGTCGCTTCGATTTTTAGCACGCCCTGTTTGTTCAGCGTTGTCCCAATCACGCTGTCACCGACCTGTTTATCAACTGGCAAACTCTCGCCGGTCAGCAGGGCTTCATCCACCGCCGAGCGCCCGCCAATCACCACACCATCCACTGGAATCTTTTCGCCGGGTCGAACGATGACTCGGTTGCCCGCTTCAACCTGCTCGATGGGAATATCAAACTCCTGCCCGTCTCGCTCGATGCGGGCGGTTTTGGCCTGCAATCCCATTAGGGACTTAATCGCCTCGCTGGTCTTGCCCTTGGCTCTGGCCTCCAACAATTTGCCCAACTTAATCAGGGTGATAATCACCGCCGAGGTCTCAAAATAGGTGTGCCCGTCGCCAATAAATCCGAGCGTGACCACCACCGAAAAAAAGTAGGCCACCGAGGTCGCCAAGGCCACCAGCACATCCATGTTAGCCGTTTTATTTCGCAACGATTTGTAAGCCCCAACGTAATAGTCCCAACCGACATAAAACTGGACTGGTGTTGCCAGCGCCCAAAACAGCAGATTGGTCGGCAGGTCATACACTTCGAGGCCGCTGGTCATCTCCAGCCCATTGGTCATGACAAACATCATCAACTTGCTATGGGCGATCCAAAACATAATAGCTGATAAAAACGCGCCCACCCAAAATTTGCGGGTCTGATTTCGTACCTCGGCCTCGCGAGCCAGTTTTTCCGCATCGACCAGCGCCTCTGGCGATTCAGCTTGCACCACCCCGAATCCGGCCCGTTCAATGGCGGACACCATGTCGGCTCGGCTGACCGCGCCGGGAATGTAACTCACCGTCGCCTTTTCGGTGGCAAAGTTGACCGTCCCTTCCAAAATACCCGACACCTTTTTGTTGAGGGTGCGCTCTACCGTGTTGACACAGTTGGCACAGGTCATGCCGGTAATCGCCAACTCCAGCGTCGTGGTCGGGACTTGAAAACCGGCCCGCTCGATTTTGGCGATGACCTCTTGGGGCTTGGCTTGGGCGGGGTCGTAGCTGATGGTCGCCTTTTCGGTGCTAAAGTTGACCACCGCCTCGCTGACCCCGCTCACTTTTTTGGCGTTACGCTCCACCGAAGCCACGCAGTTAGCACAGGTCATGCCGATGATGGGTAATGTTAGTTGTTTTGTTGTCATAAGAACACCTCGTTTGATTACAATTTACAGTATTGAGTTACTGGCAGTATACACCCTCAAGTAACTTTAATGTCAAGACTGAATTATAGCCGAATTTAACAGTTTGTCGACCTAGATTCGCCATGTCTTTATTGATGAGCGAATATATTACACCTCCACAAAGAGTAGATGGGTAATTTTGTAAGACTATTAAAATTGATTGCTGGCTTTTATCAGGCAATATTTTTAAAATGGTTGACATGACTTTTAGCCTATGATATAATGTCCACGTTATTATCAATAAGCGTTTTAGCGTATGAGAAATAATTAGTCCAAGCTACACAATGTTGAAGGCGCAATTTTCAAGGTGTAGCTTTTTTTTGCCTAAAAAAATCTGGGTGAAAATATTAATTTAGTA
>JAUCGA010000096.1 GCA_030377865.1 Anaerolineales bacterium HSG25
GCAGGATAAACCTAGGTCTTAGCCCCTTTCGGGTTCGGGTCTCATGTTCAGTACCGTTACGGAACGGCACTGGCTGGATTTGCACCAACTTGGTCTTACACCTTCAATTCACACGGAGTGCAAAAGCATCTTGCTTTTGCATGTTTGCCTCTGGCAAAAGCAAGGAGCTTTTGCACTCCTTTATTAGACCTGTTCGGCAATAACTTATCATCGCATAAAAACTCAAATTATGGGTCTGCGGAGTGCAAAAGCATCTTGCTTTTGCATGTTTGCTTCTGGCAAAAGCAAGGAGCTTTTGCACTCCTTTATTAGACCTGTTCGGCAATAACTTATCATCGCATAAAAACTCAATTTCGAGGTCTGCGGAGTGCAAAAGCATCTTGCTTTTGCATGTTTGCCTCTGGCAAAAGCAAGATGCTTTTGCACTCCTTTATTAGACCTGTTCGGCAATAACTTATCATCGCATAAAAACTCAATTTCGAGGTCTACGGAGTGCAAAAGCATCTTGCTTTTGCATGTTTGCCTCTGGCAAAAGCAAGATGCTTTTGCACTCCTTTATTGCCGAACAACTCTATTAAATAAAATTTTATCGACGGGGTTAGCAGAATTCACAGGATTTTTTGCCTTTAATCTTGTTAATTCTGTTAATTCTGTCAGATATTCGTTTAAGCTAAGAATCTTTGTCGGATAACAAGTTTACCAATTACACTATTTTTCAATGAGGAGAAGATTATGTATTACAAAAATCGTCGTAAGGTACAAAGATGGTATGTAGTTGCAGTTTTGTTAATGGCTTTAGCCATGATCGCGGCCCAATGTGGCGCGGCTCCCGAAGCCCCGGCCCCATCTGCTGATGAGGAAAATCCGGCTGTTGAAGCGGAAGAACCGGCTGAAGAGACCGAAGCAGAACCTGAAGAATCTGCCGAAACTGATGCTGAGGAATCAGCCGATGCTAAAGCAGAAGAAGAAACAGCAGAGACCGAAGAATCTGCCGAAGAAGAAACTCCCAAAGATGCGGCTGTGGCCGAAGAACCGGAAGTGATTGATAAAGAAGGAGCCTTAGCCAGCACCGATCAGTTTGGTCAACTGATGGAAACGGACGAGCCGGATGTCAGCACCCCACGTAGTAACTTTGGTGGCGAATATCGCACCGTACAAACCTCCGATGCAGTTAGTTTTCATCCCTACATCACCACCGATACCTCATCAAGCGGGTATCAAGGCTTGGTTTACAGTGGTGGATTAATCAATGTCGATGAGAACACCCTTGAGTATGAGCCTTATGGGGCGGAGCGATATGAGATTTCTGATGATGGCTTGACCTTTACTTTTTATCTTCGTAAAGGTTTAGAATGGTCAGATGGAACCCCACTGACGGCACAAGATTATAAATGGACATACAACCAAGTCATGAATCCAGCCAACGAGTTTGCCTACGCCTCGCAGTATGACTTTATTAAATCTTATGAGGCGCTCGATGATTATACGATTCAAGCTACGATTGACGAGGTGCATGCCCCCGCCTTGCTGAACATCGGACTGTTCATCACGCCCTTACCCAAACATATTTGGGAAGATTTAGACTGGAATGACCCCGAAACCAACTCCGAAATTAACCATCCCACTGTCGTATCAGGGCCATATAAATTAGCCGAATGGAAGCGAGATCAGTACACGATTTTTGAAGCTAACGAAAACTACTGGTATCATGGCCCGCCGAACATGACCAAATATATCATCGAGACGGTACCGGATCAGGATGTGGCCTTTGAAAAGCTAAAATCCGGCGAAACCGATAGCTCCTCGATGACCCCCGAACAGCTTGAAGTGGCGCGCGAATTAGACAACTTGAATATTTACGAATGGTGGCCGGCTCAAACAGTGTGGACTTACTTGGGTATGAACATGCGAGAGGGGTACGTGACCAACGATATTAATATTCGGAAAGGGTTGGCCTACGCCATCGACAAACAACTGTTGACTGACGAAGTGTGGCTGGGTCAGGCCAAGCGATTGTGCGCCATTTATGCCCCGACCTCATGGGCACATAATCCCGATGTGCCATGTTACAACTATGATCCTGAGAAAGCGTTGGAAGAGTTTGCCAAGTCTGGTTATACGTTGGATGGGGACAAACTGGTCAACGAATCTGGCGAACAGTTGAAAATTCGCTTCCTTTATGGGCCAAATACTAGTCCCACCGCTGAGTTGATTGCGGTGATTATCCAAGATTATCTGCGTGAAGTGGGCGTAGATATGACGATTGAAGCCCTAGAGTGGGCTAGTTTCCTTGATGCTAAAAATACAGAAGAACCGACCTGGGACATGTTCTTAGGTGGCTGGCGATCTGGTATCGAGCCACATTCCGCCTCAACAATATGGGCTGAAGAGAATATCCCTCAGTTGAACTCGGTAGCCTACATCAACCAAGAGATGACCGATGAGTTCGCCGCGGGTGGCTTAACTTATGATCGTGAGGTTCGCAAAGCCCACTACGCACGAGCACAAGAGATTATCGCTGATGATGTGCCTTATATCACTATCTCTTACCGAAAACGAGCAACCGCACAGAACAAGCGCATTAAAGGGCTTGAGCCAACTGCGCTAGGCGTAGGCTGGAATCAAGAAGAGTGGTATATTGAAGAGTAAGTTGTGACATGTGAAGACGTGATGAGTGATGAATGATGAGTAAAAAGAGTGGTTCAATCTTTAAGATTGAACCACTCTTATAGGAAATGATATTCCATGACGACAATAATTTTAGATGTACCCGATAGTTTTTATGAGCCGCTTCAACGGATTGCTAAAGCTACCAAAAACCCGGTAAATGTTGTCTTGATGACGGCCTTACAGGCTTCTTTGCCATCTTTAGAAGGTTTGTCAGTAGAGTTAAAACAGGCACTCATCCAGTTAGAATCACTTGACAATCAAGCCTTACGAAAGGTTCTCTTAAAGACGATTTTGCCTGAACATCAACAAGAACTAGAACTTTTGTTACAACAAAACAAACAGCATGCCTTAAATCAAACCGAACAAGACCGCTTATCCTTTTTGCAGAATATGGTTGATAAAATCATGCTACAAAAGGCACGGGCCGCTGTTTTGTTACGTTTTCGAGGTCAACGATTACCTACCTTGGCTGAGTTGCGCCGTCTGACGATGCCCCATGAGTAAAACGTATGTAACCACACCAATGGATTGATATAATATGAAGCTTTCTTTGCAAAATACATTAAAGAGAAGAGATTAGGTTATGACCCGATATATCGTTCGTCGTACAATTCAATCGTTTTTTTTGATATGGCTGACCAGCCTAATTGCCTTTACTGTTTACCAGTTCGCGCCGGGTGGGCCGCTTCAATTTTTGGATGATGACCCGAACGTCACCTCGGCTGATTATGACCGTTTAGAAAGAGTTTATGGGATAGACCGCGCCATTCCAATTCAGTACATTGTTTGGGTAGTAGGCGAGGATTGGACTCCTGAGAATGAACAGTGGCGCTCAGGACGTTGTTTAGCCAAACCAGACAAATGTGGCAATGGAATCCTCCGCCTTGACTTTGGTCGGTCATTCTACTTTAAGGGCGAATCGGTCATCGACCTGATTGTCGAGCGGGTTCCAGCCACGCTACAACTAGCCCTAGCCAGCATGATTATCGGCATTTTGGGCGGGATACCAATGGGCATCATCTCAGCTCTTAATCGAGGTGGGATTAGCGACCATTTTATTCGAGTGTTTACGGTGACACTTAGCACCTTGCCCGCATGGTGGGTAGGTTTAGTACTGTTGATAATTTTAGGAGGGTATTTTCAAGTTGTACCTCTTGGCGGCATGCAAACCATTGGCGATGGTTCTCTATTAGATCGGTTACACCATCTAATATTACCCGCTACTGTCGGCGCAATCGGGGGCTGGATTGGCTACTCCCGTATTATGCGCTTTGAGATGCTCGATGTGTTAAATGCCGACTATGTTCGTACTGCTCGAGCTAAGGGGTTAACTAGCTGGCTGGTCATTATGCGTCATGTCCTACGAAACGCCCTCCTCCCTTTTGTGACCGGTCTAAGCGGTATTTTCCTAATCTTTCTCTCCGGCTCGATTTTGTTTGAGTTGGTCTTTTCGTGGCCGGGCATGGGACGTTTATATATCACCGCTATCAACAGCCGCGACTATCCGGTAATCATGGCCGTTTTTATGATTGGCTCGGTGTTAGGCGTTTTGGGCTTGCTGATGGTCGATATTTTGTATAGTTTTGTTGACCCACGGGTCAAATATGATACGTGATACGTGATACGTGTTGCGTGTTGCGTAAAATCAGAGTTTGATTGTAGAATAATATTTAACAGGATTAAAGACAAAAAATCCTCACCCTAACTTTTTCTTTGGTTCAGTTGAAAACAGGACTACAACGGATAATTGAAAGAAACGGATTGGTTCTCGATGACACGAATTAACCGAATTTGAATGTAATCAATCCGTTATCGGGGAGGTTTTTATCCGTTAAATCCCCAAATCTGTTGTAGTCTTGCTCGCCCAAAGATTCCGTTAGCGTCAGAAAAAATCCTGTCAATCCTGTCAATCCTGTCGAAAAAATCTTTTCTCTGTTTGGGACGTAGATATATATCTGTGTCCATCGAAAGTGTGGGGAACGAGAGAAAACTATTTCTCGCGAAGCAATTATTATGGCACAAACGACGTTAAGATTACCCAAAGAAATGGGCGAAGACTTGTCTAACCAAGTTGAGCATCAAACTTATTGGCAAGCAGTGGGTAATAAGTTACGAGCCGATAAAATCACCATGTTAGCCGTGTTCCTCTTTGGATTTATGGTTCTCATTACCGTTGGCGCGTCATTTATTGGCGACTATCTGTTAGGATTTGATCCGTACGATACAAATTTACGGCAACGCGATAAACAACCAACCTGGATGACCGAAAATCGGCAGGACTGTTTCACCACCCTTGGTGAAGGAAAATGCCATTGGTTCGGAACCGACTCGGCAGGGCGGGATGTGTTCACTCGTTTGCTGTATGGTGGGCGTATCTCGTTACGAATTGGGTTTTATGTGGCTATTGTATCCATGACCTTGGGTATAATTATGGGACTTTTAAGTGGTTATTATGCCGCCACTCTGATTGACGATGTGATTAATGCCATCATCATGACCTTAGGTAGTATTCCAACGTTGTTCCTGCTAATTCTTATCGCCACCGTTTTTACCATTACTCCAGAACGATTGGCAATTTTAATCGGTTTGTTTGGTTGGATGGGGCTATCTCGACTTATTCGGGGGCAAATATTCTCCATTCGAGAGCGGGAATATATCATAGCCAGCCGAGCGATGGGGGCATCTATGTGGCGAGTGATGTTTTATCACATGTTGCCTAATGTTTCCTCTATTATTATCGTCATTGGTATTTTTAGCGTTGTTTCGGCTATTTTGGCCGAAGCCGGTTTGAGTTACCTTGGCGTAGGGATTGGCCCGCCGCTACCAAGTTGGGGTAACATGATGCAAGGCTCGTTAGGTAAGTTTCAAAATGCCCCGTGGTTAGTCTTAGCTCCCGGGTTGTTTATCTTTCTGACCAACTTGTCGATTTATCTGATTGGCGATGGCTTGCGGGACGCGCTCGACCCGTGGGTGAAGAATCATTAGTCTTGCCCAGTGAATAAATTCACAGGCTAATACGGGAAACCTGCTTAAACAGGTTAATTAATTCCCAATTTCTACATACATGCAAACAAAAAGCCACCATTTCTGGTGGCTTTTTTTGAAGCTGTTATTTAATCCCCCATTCTTTAATAATCAAAGTCGAGGTGTAACCATGCGTAGTAATAAAGGCTGTTTATTTGCCGCTCCCCTGATTGGTGGGCTAGTTGTTTTGATGATGTTACCCATGTTATTTTGGAATGAAGGGCGTGCTATTAACACCTATCGCTCTCTAGTTGAGGGTGCGGGGGCGGTGCTCTCTGTGGCTTCAGATGCGGTGGACGGTAGTAATGAGGGCAAACTGGTTCATATTACAGGTCGAGCCATCACCGACAAACCGGTGCGGGATTCGATTTTTGCTATTACCGAGGATAAAATCTTGCGTCTCAAACGTACCGTCGAGATGTACCAATGGCACGAAAAGAGCGAATCGACACGGTCGAGCAGTGAGAGTAGCACCAAATATACCTACTACAAAGATTGGTCGGATGAGCCGATACACTCCAGTAGCTTTCATCAAGACGGCTACGATAATCCGCCCCTGCCATACACGGGCGAGGTCTTTAATGCCGAAACGGTCACGGTTGGAGCCTTTGTTTTGCCGCTTAACATGGTCAGCGAAATGGATGATTTTCAGCAGATTCGGGTCGATAAAGCACCAGAGCTATCTCGACCAGTTAAAGTGGTCAGCAGTGGTTATTTTTATTTAGGCGAAAACGAAACATCGCCCCAAATTGGAGACGTAAAAATTAGCTTTGCGGTTATAAGGCCGGGAGATGTGTCGGTGGTGGCGCAACAAACAGGCAATAGTTTTAGACCTCACCCGACAAGCTATTATCCGGTTGAACTGTTTCAATCGGGCGCGCACAGTGCCCAAGCTATGTTCGACACCGCCCAAACAGAAAACACCTTTATGACTTGGATGCTTCGGTGTATGGGCTTTATGGGTATTTTTATCGGACTAATGATGATCTTTAAGCCCCTAACCAGCCTGCTCGACTATATTCCTATTTTGGGCGACATGGCGAACTTTGGCATCGGTGTGTTTGCTTTTGGCCTCGCTTTTGGCACCGCATTTGTGATCATTTCACTCGGTTGGATATTCTATCGACCTTTGCTGGGCTGTACTTTGCTGATTGTCGGTGCGGCTGGGTTTGCCGGTACTGCGTTCGCGGTGCAAAAACTCCAACAAAAACCGGAGTAGCGTGACCTCCACGACCTCAGGCAGACGGAAGAAATAAAACATCCCAATTGATGAGTCAGCACCCGCGGTGCGGCACGACGCGTGCCTACTCCACGGGACAATTATTTTTTTTCACGTGCCTCATGTCTGACAAAATCACTGTAGGTGACGCTTGTAGCGTCACAATTATGCCCTTGGTTTTTATAAACCTTGCAGGAGATTCCAAATCAATGGCATCTGCCAACACTCCCAACCAAAAACTGACCCGCCAAATCAACAAAGCTTTGGAGCAAGCCCATCAGCATGGCCTGCTTGATGAGAGCTTGCGCCATGAGATGTTCCCCGCGTTGAGCGAACATCTCGCGCCCCATGTGGAACGTTACATGGTCAAGTATGACATGTTCCCTGACGGCAAGGCGTTTCGGGCTTTGGTCAGCAACTTTAACCAAGATGGCCCCTTGGTGTTGGCTTTGATGGACTATCACAATCCGCGGGCCGGGGAACTGTGGATGCAGTTGCATCAAAAGCTGGAAACACAGGCACAACGGAGTTTTCCACAGTTGAGTCCGGTTTATCAAGACAAACTGGTCGGTGAGACATACGTGCGGGTTTATCGGTATCTGCCCAAATACCTGTTTCAGGCGCGGCTAAATACGTGGATATTTACGATTTTGAAAAATGAGTTTTTACGGCTAAAAGAGAAGATGGCTCGTGAGCAGGCGCAAACTGTTTCGTTGGATGACCCACTCGGTGAGGATGGGTTGACGCGGGGAGATCGAATCCCCTCCGACGCGGCCACGCCAGATGAGCTAACCGCGCAGGGGCAAGCCTTGGCCGATTTTTGGGCACAGGTAGAACGATTGGGCAAACAGTCGGGGGTGGAACTGCTAAAACTGCATGCCTCAGGCTATAAGCTGAAAGAGATTCAGCAACAGTTGGGGGATAACTCGCCGGTCTTATCGACCATTCAGCGCCGAATTCAGCGACTCATCAAAAAGATTGAGCAGGATGAAACCATGAACGAGATCGCGCGTCGTTTGGGGGTTATGCTGTTTTTGAAAGCCTTGGCCTGAGACGTGTTGCGTGTTGTGTGTTACGTGTTGCGTGTTACGTGTTGCGTGTTGCGTGTTGCGTGAGGAACAAGCATGGTTCGAGCAGTTGACCTTACAACTTCAATTCACACGGAGTGCAACGGGTTCAGCCGTTGCCTAAAACAATAGGAAGGGCTGTTCAGTTCTAATCTATATAGGTATAATTGTGACGTTACAAGCGTCACCTACAGTGATTTTGTCAGACAAAAGGCCGTGGAGGTCACGCTTGTAGCGTGACAAGCATGGAGAACTGAACAACCCTGTCGAAAAAATTTTTTCTCTAATCAAGATGTCGGGTACAAAGATTCCATAATAATATTCCTCACCCTAACTTTTTCTTTGGTTCAGTTGAAAACAGGACTACAACGGATAATTGGAAGAAACGGATTGGTTCTCGATGACACAAATTAACCGAATTTGAATGTAATCAGTCCGTTATTGGGGAGGTTTTTATCCGTTAAATCCCCAAATCTGTTGTAGTCTTGCTCGTCCAAAGATTCCGTTAGCGTCAGTAATATTCAGGAGACAATAAATTATGAAAGCAGTCGTATATACTCAATATGGTTCACCGGATGTTCTGCAACTGAAAGAAGTTGCCAAACCTACCCCCAAAGATAACGAGATACTGATAAAAATTCGGGCCACATCCGTAACTGCGGTAGACAGTACCTTTAGAAAGGGGGATGATTTTTCTGCAAGGCTATTTACTGGTATTATGAAGCCTAAAAATCCCACCCTTGGCAGTTATTTTGCGGGGGAAGTTGAGGCAGTCGGCAAAGATGTCACACGATTTAAGGTCGGGGAACAACTTTTTGGCCCTACCGAAATCGACTTTGGCGCTCATGCTGAGTACATCACCTTGTCAGAAGAGGCGGCAGTGGTAAAAAAGCCGAGCAATGTCAGTTACCAAGAGGTGGCCGCGCTTGGTGAGGCATTAACGGCCTTACCGTTTCTGCGAGATACCGGCAAGATTAAACGGGGTGACAAAATCCTGATTAATGGCGCATCGGGAGCGATAGGCTCCATTGCGGTACAGCTTGCCAAATATTACGGCGCAGAGGTGACCGGCGTATGTAGTACCGCAAATTTGGAACTGGTGAAATCTCTCGGCGCGGATGCGGTTGTTGATTACACCAAAGAGGATTTTGCCAAAAAAGGTCAGACCTACGACATTATTTTTGATACGGTCGGCAAGCGCTCATTTTCAGATTGTAAAAAGGCGCTCAAACCAAACGGACGTTATCTCACCACAGTTCTTTCGTTGGCGATTCTGCCTCAAATGTTGTGGACATCTAAGGTTGGGAGCAAAAAAGCGTTATTTTCGGCGACAGGTCTAAGGTCGGCTAGTGAGAAACAGAAAGACCTGCACCTTCTCAGCGAGCTAATTGAGGCAGGCACGCTTAAGCCAGTTATTGATAAAAGCTACCCCTTAGCGCAGATTGCTGAGGCGCACAGCCATGTCGATAAGGGGCACAAAAAAGGCAGTGTCGTTGTTGAGATCGCGATCTGATTATCTGATTACCAAATCCGTGTTACGATCTAAGATTTATTTACCCATAATCGTCAGGTAAACAAAAAGAGGCTGACCAGCATGGTCAGCCTCTTTTTTGTTTTCATTAGAAATCTATTATTTTATACCGCTACCAACTGACTCATCTCGGTTTGAACGGTTTGGATACTCTGCTCATGGCAGGAAATCAGCAATTTACGCACCTGTCGTTTTCGTTCCTCACTAGCCATGTCAATCACGGTGAACTTAGCTGGCGCGTATTCGTAAATCATTCTCAACGGCACTTCTGTTTCAAGACCTAACAACATGGTTATTAAAGCATGCGTAGCCATTTTCGTATCGGCTTTCATTAGCTCTGGATCATTGTACGCCCCATGATAGATACGAGCCTTGTCGGGAATTTGTGAGGCTAGGTTAGTAATGCCGTTTAATTCATTCAATAAAAACTGGTTCAATCGATCCATTCTTTTGTTAACTACACCTGTTTCATTATTTTCCGTCATAATACATCTCCTCATAAGCCTGACGATAAGAACGCCATTTTTCTTTCAGTTCCTTAACCGCTTCTGTAAGTGCCACATTTTTATCAGCAGTTGGCAATGCAGTTTTTTCCTGTTTGCCTGATGGTCGCATCACATCTCGGTGAAAGAAACCATGTGCCTCATCAAATCGTACAATCGCTCGCCATTTACCATCAATATAGGCTTCATACTGAACGACCACAATCGACATAACCTGTTTGCCATCAGTGATGAAATGGATTCGTAATCTATCCAATTTTTCTCTTAAAAATTGTTCCCACTGCCTTTCACCCATAGCGTAATTATGGCCTATTCCTTCGGTGTGTCAAATTATTTATTCTATATCCAACTCATAGCACATCAGCGTTTTTGCAAGTGATTGCATCATTTATTTGGCTCCAAAGCATCAACTTCCCAATCCATCTTAAGATTGAACTACTTTGAAACGCGCAACTTATTTAGGTCTCATTTCTTGTTTTTGTGTTAGCTCAATAACGAATACACCGCTACCCACAAACATATCTGTACCAATAAGGCGCTAGACCAGATGAAGTAAGCCGCGAGTCGCTCGTTTTTGTAGACCAGACCGCCAATGACGGTGTTTAGAATCAGCATGGTAAAACCAACTACGGGGAAGACAAACAGAAAGGCTTTGTCAATTGCTCGGCTGACCTGTCCGGCGGTATCAAACTGTAGGGCGATGTCGCGGGGTAGGTCGGTGAAGGCAAAGGCTAAATAGCCAAATAGGGTTAAACAGGTTATCAAACTGGCGAGTAGCAATCCCCAAGTCAGCCAATCAGCCAGAATGGGAATGTTGAAGGGCCAGTTTCGTTCGATTTTGGCAGGCCATTCTTGGGTGGGGCCAATCTCTTGCCGTGATTTCCATGCTTTGAGAAACGCGTCTGTGTCAGCCGGAGAGACAAAATAGGCTTGTTGAGGCGTGACAATCAGCAGGCTATTCGCTAAGGCAGAAGTAGTGTAAAAATAGGTTGGCCCATAACCGACCAGTTCTCCTCGCCCAATTCGTAACGAGCCGATACTTAGCCCACGAAAATCTTGTGGCTTTGGCAGTCCTCGTCCGGGGATAATCTCTTCGATACTACCGAAAGGGATTGATTGTCGGGCATAACCCCAATGAACGATTATGCCGTTTCGATTAAGTTGGTACTTAAGACCAAACATCAACAAGGCCCAACTCATTGCCAAAAGCATGGCTATTAGAATAATCAGAGCGGCCATAAATAGGGTAAATATTTCGGCCAAATCGGCCTGCATGGGGAGTTGGGTCAGTAAAACTATTGCGGCCAATCCAGAGGCCACAGCAGTGCCCAAAGCGATATAACCACTTTGGGTCGGATAGGGCTGGAATATCATACGATTTTATCACCTAAAGTTAGTGGTATTTGTTCACTCCCCTCACCCTAGACCGTGGCAGATATTCATCCGCCACGCCTCGATTGTGTTGATATGTACCTGAAATTTTACAAATTCGGCATATATCGACGCGGAGCGTGGGAACGAGGGGGGGGTAATCATTAGAATTGTTCGGCAATAAAGGAGTGCAAAAGCTTCTTGCTTTTGCCGGAGACAAACATGCAAAAGCAAGAAGCTTTTGCACTCCGTAGACCTCGAATTTGAGTTTTTATGCGATGGTAAGTTATTGCCGAACAGGTCTGTTCAATTTTAGTTTTAGAGAGGCGATTCGGCAAAATAGACTTACAGTCTTTCAGATAATGATTTTCAATTCAAGACCAACCTTCCCGCAAGTTCAAAACTTGCGGGAAGGTGATAACTAAAAATGTTTATCTGAACATCTATATCTGTGGTGGTCAAGATGATGTTGGAGTGCAATGGGTTCAGCCATTGCTTTTGCAACGGCTAAACCCGTTGCACTCCATTTTCAACATCAGTCTGACCACTACCCAAAATCGACTTATCGCCCCAATTTTTTGTAGCAATTTTCGCGGTTATTGTAGGCTTGAGTATAGTTCGGGTCAAATTCAATGGCCTTATTATAGTCGTCTAGGGCTTGTTGATATTGTTGTTGCTGATAGTATACCCAGCCTCGATTATTATAGGCGATACTGTATTTGGGGTCGATGTCGAGCGCTTTATCATAGTCGGCGATTGCTTGCTGATACTGGTTTAAGTCGTCATGAACTAAGCCTCGATTAACATAAGCCAATACATTGTCAGGGTCGAGGCCGAGCACTTTATCATAATCGGCAATTGCTTGCTGATACTGCTTCCTATCTCGATAGGCCAACCCTCGGCTTATGTAGGCCGATACGTATTTGGGGTTTTGTTCAAGGGCTAAATCATAATCGGATATGGCCTGTTTATACTGCTTTAGTTTTTTGTAAACTTGACCACGATTGTGGTGAACGATATGCGGTTCAGAGTTTTTTAGTCGAATCGATTCGGTATAATCAGCGATTGCTTTTTCAGATTCTCCTAAATGGTCATACACATTACCCCGAGCGTTGTATGCGTATGCATAGTTAGGGTTGAGTTCAATCGCTTTGTTGTAATCGGCGATTGCTTGGTTGTTTTCTCCTAAATTATAGCGTAAAATTCCTCGGTTGTAATAGGCAGAGGCATAGTTGGGGTTGATCTCAATCGCTTTATTATAGTCGGCGATTGCTTGGTTGTTTTCTCCTAAATTATAGCGTAAAATTCCTCGGTTGTAATAGGCAGAGGCATAGTTGGGGTTGATCTCAATCGCTTGGCTGTAATCAGCGGCGGCTTTTTGAGGTTGCTTTAATTTATCATAGGCCAGCCCGCGATTGTTGTATGGGAGATGCGGTTCAGGGTTTTTCAGTCGAATCGATTCGGTGTAATCAGCAATAGCATGCCGATATTGACCTAAATCATAGTAAATAATTCCTCGGCTGTTGTATGCCAACGCATAGTCAGGTTTCAGCTCAATCGCTTTATTATAATTGGTCAACGCCTTATCATGCTGACCCAACTTGTCGTAGATAAGTCCTCGATTATTGTATGGAAGATGCAGACGAGGGTTTTTTAGTCGAATCGACTCCGTATAATCGGCAATTGCTTTTTCATATTGTCCTAAACGATCATAAGTATTCCCTCGATTATTATATGCCGATGGATAGTCGGGATTGAGTTCAATAGCTTTGTTATAATCAGCGATTGCTTGCTGATTGTTTCTTAAATTATAGTGTGTTATCCCTCGATTATAGTAGGCAATTGCATAACTAGGCTGAAGCTCAGTCGCTTGGCTATAGTCATCAATCGCCTGCTGATACTGCTTTAACTTGTCGTGGATAAGACCTCGGTTGGTATAGACAATATGTGGATTGGAGTGTTTTAGCCGAATTGATTCGGTATAGTCAGCAATTGCTTGCTGGTATTTTCCTAGTCGGTCATAAACGTTTCCACGACCGTTATAGGCTGAGGCATAGTCGGGATTGAGTTCAATAGCTTTGTTATAATCAGCGATTGCTTGCTGATACTGTTTTAACTTGTCGTGTACAATTCCTCGGTTATAGTAGGCAATGGTGTAGGTGGGATTCAGTTCGATGGCTTTGCTATAATCGGCAATCGCCTTATCGTTCTGACCTAAATCATCGTAGACCGTTCCGCGATTATTATAAACCAACGTATAGGTAGGATCGAGTTCAATCGCCTTGTTGTAATCGGACAACGCGTTATTATGTTGACCTAAGTTTTTATAAACAATACCTCGGTTACTGTAGACGATATGTAGTTCGGGGTTTTTTAGCCGGATCGATTCAGTATAATCAGCAATTGCTTTCTCTCGCTGACCCAGATCATTGTAGGCATTTCCACGACTGTTGTAAGCTGAGGCATGGTCAGGCTTCAGTTCAATCGCCTTGTTGTAATCGGACAGTGCTTTATTATGTTGACCTAAGTTTTTATAAACATTACCTCGATTGGTGTAGACGATATGTGGTTCAGTGTTTTTTAGCCGGATCGATTCAGTATAATCAGCGATCGCTTTCTCTCGCTGACCCAGATCATTGTAGGTATTTCCACGACTGTTGTAAGCCGAGGCATGGCTAGGCTTCAGTTCAATCGCTTTGTTGTAATCGGTCAGTGCCTCGTCATTCTGGCCCAAACTTCTATAGGTATTACCTCGGTTGGTGTAGACAATATGTAGTTCGGGGTTTTTTAGCCGGATCGATTCAGTATAATCAGCGATCGCTTGCTGATACTGCTCCAAATCATCGTAAACATTCCCACGACCATTGTAAGCAGAGGTATAGTTGGAATCCAGCTCAATCACTTTGTTGTAATCAGCCAGAGCCTTATCAAGCTGGTTTAAGTTTCTATGAGTATTTCCGCGATTTTGGTAAGCTGTAACGTAACTGGGGTCAAGTGCAATCGCTCTATCATAATCAGCCAGAGCCTGTTTCATCTGCCCTAATTTTTTGTAGGCATTGCCCCGATTGTTGAGAGGCCAACAAAGTGTGGAATGTTTAAGCTCAATAGCTTTGCTATAATCAGCAATCGCTTGTTGATATTCTCCCGCATCATAATGAGCAATTCCCCGCTTATTAAACTCGTTGGCATCAAGAGAGGAACTTTTATTAGTGGCAGCGGTTTTTTTAGACTGCTTTAAGGCGTTATCTGCCAAATCTCGTTCACGCTGAATATCGCGGTCATTAGGCTCCAGTTCAATCGCCCGTTGAAAATCGCTCAAAGCTTGTTCATACTGGCCTAACGCTTTATAGGCCAACCCTCGGTTGTAGAAAGCTTCCATATAGTCATGGTCGGCCTTAAGCGTGATTGCCTGATTAAAATCAGCTACAGCCTGCTGATACTGTTTCTGCTTTTGATGTGCTAATCCTCGATTATAGTAAGCACTGGCAAAATTAGGGTCACATGTAATCGCCTGATCAAAATCAGTCATGGCCTGTTGATACTGCTGTTGCTGATAGTAGGTCAAGCCACGGTTGTTGTAGGTCGGGGCATAGGTCGGATCAATCGTGAGCGCATGGTCAAAATCGCTGATAGCCTGCTGATATTGTCCCAAGTCGCTATAGGCCAGCCCCCGATTGGTATACGGCCAGTTGAGCGGCGCATGTTCCCCGTCGATTGCAGTGCTAAAGTCGGTAATCGCCTGCTGATACTGTTGTCGCTCATAGTAAGCCAAGCCACGATTATAATGAACCAAGGTATCAGGCTCAATGCTCATGGCTTTGTTATACACCGCAATGGCTTGCTCGTACTGCTTTTGCTGATGATGAGCCAATCCTTGATAGATATATGCCGAGGTATACATCGACATGGCCTGAATAACTCGCGCCATTGCGGTGATGGTTTCGTCGTAACAACCATCTGTGTAGGCTTGTTCGCCTTGTTCGTAATCAGATTGCCAAGTAGTGCTCATGGTGTATGGGTATGTTTTGCTGATATTAAATTAAGGCCTGTGAATGAATTCACAGGCTAATACGGGAAACCTGCTTAAGCAGGTTTTTCGGGCATGGTTCATTTTGGGAGGAACGGTTCGGGAAATATGATCGCCAATCAAAAGTCGCCAGTTTCAAAATCACCAGTTATCCTGATAACTACGCAGAACTCATCCAATGGCTATTTTAGAGCAGAATTTCAAGAATGGGAGAATTTTTATTCTCTTATTCTTGAAATTCTGCTCTAAACAGCGTAAATACTGTAGACTATTTGAATTGTGCGGAGTCTTCACCGGTTATCAGGCTTTCAAAGGTGTGGTTGCCTATCGGTAGATGTTTCATTCTGTTTCCTCCTCGTTGCTCATGGTCTGGTCAAACGTCTCGCTGACCCACTCATCAATATTGCCATGTTTTTGGTCGAAGGCCGCGCCAATCAGCATGATTTCTTTGCCGCGATGCAGATATTTCTGATAATAGTGCTTATCCTTAATCTGCTGTAACGCCTCCTCTTTGGTGCCAGACAACTTAAACTCAAACAGGTAGATGAAGTTGTCCGTCTCGACCACGACATCAATCCGGCCTTTGT
>JAUCGA010000097.1 GCA_030377865.1 Anaerolineales bacterium HSG25
AATTTGTCGCTTGCCGAAAGTTGGGCATTTGAAGACTACATAACTTACCTCAATTGTGGCTACTTAACAAATTTGGCGAACCACCTTAGCCATGTTACATTCAACATCATGCGAGATTTGCAGATTCACCCCAAATATAGGGTGATTTTTTTTATCGGGCTAGGATTTGCCTTACGAATCCATCAAATAAATTTTCAACCGTTGTGGGGTGACGAGGGGTGGAGCATCTACTTTGCCATCCATTCAGTCTCCGAGTTGGTTGCTCTGACTGCGGTCGACATTCATCCCCCCCTATATTACCTTCTGCTCAAAGGCTGGTTCACTCTGATAGGTGTTAGCCCCGAAGCGGCGCGTCTATTATCAGTCGGAGTTGGGACGTTGTTGATTCCGGCGATTTACTTGCTGGGGCGACGGTTGTTTGGCACGTCGGTAGCCTTAACCGCCGCCGGATTAACTGCACTTGCGCCGATGGCCGTCTACTACTCGCAGGAAGTACGAATGTACGGTTTGGTGACGTTGCTCGGTGTACTCTCCATGTATACCATGTGTCGGCTGAGTGACCGTCAACTGTTCCACAGAAGCACGTATTTTTGGACAACTGCTTATATCCTTAGTACTGTCGGTGCGTTGTATACCATGTATTACGCCGTTTTTATCCCCTTGACCCAACTATTATACATAGGCCGCTACTGGTTGTTCAAAAATAGAGTGCATCCTTATGCAATCAATCAATTAAAGCGTTTTGTGTATCATCTTATTGTGGTCGCCTTCTTATATTTGCCTTGGGTGATATATGCCACGCCCCGCCTGCTGAGTTACATCCAAAACAAACGAGATGTTGAGGGCTATCTCCCTTTGTCCCTGTTCGATTTTTTGGCTGACCATCTGGTTGCCTTTAGCATCGGACATCTATCCGACCCACTGCTTTGGCTCAATTGGGCTATGTTGCTTTTTGTGAGCCTGTTTATCCTCGGTCTGTTCACGGCGAACAAACCTGTCAACCGTTTCACCCATCAACAACTGCTTTACGCCTACTTTTTTATTCCATTGTTGATTGGCTATCTGATTAACCAGATATTCCCCTTTACCCCGCCTGCCTACGAGCGTACTCTGCTGTTGATTACACCGGCCTATTGGCTTTTTATGGCTGTTGGACTAGTTTGGTTGTGGAATCAGCGCTCGGCGGTCAAAATTGTCTTCATCAGTGTGACTGTGTTGGTCATGCTGACTACTCTTATCAGCCTGATAGGATTTTATTCCATCCCCCGTTACAGTGACGAAGATTATCGGCCTTTATTGGCCGACATCGCCCATCGAGCAACCGAGCAGGATACGCTATTAGTTAGTTATCAATGGCAACTTGGTTTTTACCATGCCTATTTGCCAAAACCGCACCCCCGTTTTTTTATCGTTCCCGACTGGGGGCAAGGTTGGGATGCGGATGAACATGGGGCGCGTACTCAGATGCGGCATGACTTGAGCCACTTACTGAGCGAATCGCCTCGGTTGTGGTTTCCGGCACATCAAACCGCGGGGCGGATATGGGAAGATGTCGCCGAGGAGATGCTAACTGAACTTGGCTATCCCACGCTATTGACGTGGTATAGTCCACAAACCAAGCTAACTCTGACCGGCGGACATGATGAGAGCTTGGTGCAGGCTCCAACCGCGAATTTTTCCAACTATCTCCATGTGACGCAGGCGCAGGTGGGACAAGCGAGTTACCAAGCCGGGCGAGGGATCATCCCCCTAGAACTCGTCTGGCAGAGGCAACAACCTTTACCAGATGAGTATCAGGTCAGCCTGCGTTTGGCCGATTTTGAAGGACGTACTTGGGCTATTCGAGACAGCTATCCTGTTGGGGGGCAGAGCCGTTTTAACGATAGTGACCATCTTATCGACCGACATGGCCTACTGGTTGAGGCTGGTACGCCGCCCGGTTTGTATCGTCTCATGCTGAGCCTGCGTCAGCATGATTCGGCACATCCGCTCGACATGGTTGACTCCGCCAATCAGCCAGTTGGGGTTGAGTTGCATTTGGCCGATGTGAGTATTATCGACCCTCAACCAGCTATTGATAGCGGTGCATTGCCGGTTGCCCATCAAACCAATCTTGTTTTTTATGATGAGGGTGATGTTGCTAACATGGTCGGCTACTCTGCATCGGAGGGGCCGTTTAAGAGCGGCACAACCGTCGATATGAATCTGTTTTGGCAAGCTCTAGAGTTGACAGGTTTCCAAAATCTGTCAACTCTGGATTACATCGTCCAGATTCAACTCGAAGATGAAACGGGCCAGATTCATTCAACCTACCAACGTCAGCCGATTCGACCAACGAGCAATTGGCATGTCGGCATGCTCTTGCGAGACCCGCATGCCGTCCCGATACCCGCGACTGCCTCAGCCGGACGGTACAATCTCCGCTTGAGCTTATTGTCAGACCAACAACAGCCGCTTAAGCTGTCTTCTCTGGGCACCTTTCAACCGTTTGACCTGTTTTCGCCAAAATCGTCAATCATACTGCACCCGATTACCCTTATCGAGCGTCCTAGAAGCTATGAGGCTCCGCAGGTGCAACAGGCTTTGCAGGCCGATTTTAACGGACAGGCCATGTTAGTCGGGCTTGACCTACCCGCACAACCCTTATCAGCCGGTGATGTATTACCTTTAACGCTCTATTGGCAGGCTCAAACTGAATTTGACCGAAACTGGACGGTCTTTGTTCATCTGCTTGATGAGCATGGGACGACGGTGGCTCAGCATGATAAATTGCCGGGGGACGGAGAATTTCCAACGACTAGTTGGTTGCCGAGTGAATATTTGACCGATACCTATACCCTTATTTTGCCGTCAAGCTTATCTGTTGATACCCGTTATACCCTTAGTTTAGGATTTTATGATGCCAATGATTTCAGTCGTTTACCCCTTGTCGTCGAAGGTGAGGTGGTTGGAGACCATTTTTTATTAACTGAATGGCCGATTCTGCTTAAGTGAAGTTATTCACAGAGGTTGACAACACCATTCGTTTGTGGTAAATTGACTTCGACTAGGCCAAATTATCAAAATAATCATCTATATCTAACTTATGTCCTTTTTGTTTTATAACAACCTGAGAGGCAATTCCAAGAAAATAAACCTCCCAACGTTCCCTGAGACGTAAAAGTTCAGTAAAACCGCCCTAGAAACCCGATTTCTTAAAGAAATCGGGTTTCTGACGCTCCTTCTGGCAAGTTCACTGAATATTTACCCTGAGACTTCGGCGTGAGCGCTCAGTCGAACGCTTACCGAAGGGAACTGACTTCGACAAGCTCAGTCAGCGATTTTTGGGAGATTTTAAAAGTTGGAACTGCCAGAGAGGCTAACAATGACGTTTGCCAAAGCATCCATCACTCTAACTTATGATTAACGATTGACGGCTGATAATTGACAATTAAAATTATTAGTTGTCGGTTATGTCGGGAGAATATAGTCATGGCAGTTCTATTACTTAATGCAAGTTATGAACCATTGTCTGTTATCACCCAACGGCGTGCGATGTCGTTGATGTTACGGGAGCGGGTTGACGCGGCTACTCAAGACGCGATAACAATGCGTGGCGCATCCGGTAGTTTAGAGATTCCTACGGTTATTCGGTTACGACGTTATATCAATGTACCGCGCCGAGGGGCACGTTGGAGCCGAAAAGGGGTTTTACAGCGGGATGGGTATCAATGTATTTATTGCGGTGTAAAAGCGGGCGAACGTAAGGCCGGTAAACTTCTGGGGCGAGGTAACTTTACGGTTGATCATATTATTCCCCGTAGTCGAGGGGGGCGGAGTAGTTGGGTCAATACGGCCTGCGCCTGTCCAACTTGTAACAACCGCAAAGCGGCTCGGACTCCGCATGAGGCAGGGATGGTCATGCGCTGGGAGCCGAAAACTCCTCGGGTAACATATCTGATTGCTACGGGGAATATTCCGGCGGCATGGAAAATCTACTTGGAAATATAACATCAAGCTGACCTCCACAAAATATGACCAAAAGCCTGTGACCATTCAATTGGTCACAGGCTTTTTTGATTCGCTGAATATTTTTAGCCCATTTCTAAGGCCTCAACGCGAGCCTCTAGCTCTTCAAGGCGTTCCATGATGGGCGGACACCGGCTCGGCGGAGTTGGAAGGTTAAATGTAAGCCCGTATGGTCGAAGCCCGTTCCCCTTCGACAGGCTCAGGGAACAGTGGGAGGTTTATTTTTCTGGAACTGCCTAACGTAACTCTTTGGCTAATTCATAAATTGCTTCGGCATCAAAAACTTGGTCATTAGCCTCAAACAGTTGAGCAATCGCGGCACGGTGGGTTTTCATTTTGAGACCGCCAATTCCTAGTCCCCCAAAGCATGTTTTGCCATGCCGTTCTTTCCCTTTATCGAGCATTTTGATACCCTCAATGCCGGTTGGTGGCACGGTGTTCACATCGGCTAAAATCTCTAAGGTGGGGTGATTTTGCCATAATCCTTCGGGTAGTAATTTGATGCCCGGTGTACCTGTGGCTAGAACAATTTGCGCGCCTTCTAGCATCGCTTGAGTAGCGGCTTCGTCGGCTACCTGTTGCCCGGCCAGATTCACCCCAAAACGCTCATTCATGGCCGCACAGGCCGCGTCAGCCCTATCTTGCCGACGAGAGGTCAGCGTAACCTCGGCTCCTTCTTTGGCAAGTAGGACACCGGCTCGCTGACCTAAGGGGCCGGTTCCGGCTAATACCACCGCTTTTTTCCCGGCAATGGAGCCACCGCTAGTAATCCGAGCCACCGCGGCCGCGGCAGTGGTGTTACAGCCATTACTGTCCAACATCAACGAGACACGGAAGTTGCCGAAAAAGGTTTTCTGAATCGTCGCGAACAGTGCTTCTCCTTCAGCCAAATTACTTCCGCCGACAAAGATAGCCGTATACTTTTTATTTGCCCCACCGCGGGTAAATATGGCTCCATGCACGGTTCCTTCGACATTGTCGGGGGTCATTCCGGCATAAGTCATCAAATGGTCAATACCACCGTCATAAGCGACCACGCTGTCAAACGAACTAGGAATCGAATCGGTGTCGAGTTGTAAAAGTAGTTTTTTCATAACTGGTCTAAACCTCCTAAATTTAGCACTTTCATATAAATTTAATGCTGATGTTTTACGATAATTTCCCATTCAGAAACAACACTTAGATAAACCTCGTTGTTTAAGTCGCTAATCATCATTTTCAAAGAAGGGCTGTTCAGTTCTAGTCTATATGGGCATAATTGTGACGCTACAAGCGTCACCTACAGTGATTTTGTCAGACATGAGGCCGTAGGTCACGCTTGTAGCGTGACGAATATGGAGAACTGAACAGCCCTATTTTCAAAGACCTTGGTAAATGATTGTCATTGCTGATAAACCACAGAAAAATGTGCGTATCTAATAATAGTTTCATCGACCCTCAAACGCATTAAGAATATCGTCTGGCAATGGATCATCAAAATCATCTGGCACTACAAACTCGCCTTCACATAATCCAAATGGACGGGTTTGTTCCATGGTAGGTTTTTCTTGTATATCGAACTTTGTCTTCAAAAAAGCAACAAACTCGGCTAATAACTTTATCCCTTCTACGGGTAATAAATCCAAAACTGAGATTATCTCGATTTTTAGTTGATTTATATTGTGCATCACAACCTCCTTAACTCTCCGGCAACGCCCGCAGACGCTCAGCCGCCTGTTCTGGCGTTAAATCCCGTTGAATTTCGCCCAACATTTCATAGCCGACCATGAATTTTTTGACAGTGGCTGAACGTAACAGGGGGGGATAAAAATGGGCATGGAGTTGCCAATGGTCGTAGTTTTGGTCATCGAGTGGTGCGCTATGCCACCCCATCGAGTAGGGGAAGGATATATCGAACAGGTTATCATATTTGGTTAGAAAACGCTTCATAATATCGGCCAGATTATCTCGCTGGCGGTCGCTTAAATCAGGCAGATGTAAAACATGCTGTTTGGGCAAAAGTAACGTTTCAAACGGCCATGCGGCCCAATAAGGGACAACGACTAGCCAGTCCTGATTTTCGATGACAATTCGCTCTTGTTGGGCTAACTCCAGGTCAGCATAATCGACCAACAAGGGTTTATTGTGGGCTTCAAAATAGGCTTTCTGATGTGCGTCCTCTTTGGCCGGTTCGGTGGGCAAGGTTTCGGTGGCCCACAACTGCCCATGCGGATGGGGGTTAGAACAGCCCATCATGGCTCCCTTGTTTTCAAATATCTGCACCCACGGATAGGTCTGTCCCAACTCGGTGACTTGGTCAGCCCAAACATCAATTACATGCCGAATATCGGTCTGAGGCAACTGAGGCAGAGACAGGTCATGGCGTGGCGAAAAGCATATTACTCGGCAAAGGCCGCGTTCACTTTTAGCTTGAAACAGTGAATGAGTGGGAGGTGGCGAAGTGGGCGTGTCGGGCAGTAATGAGGAATAGTCGTTGACAAAAATGAATGTATTCGTATAGTCAGGGTTTTTAAATCCGCCAGAGCGAGTGTTGCCCGGACAAAGGTAACAGTTCGGGTCATGCGTGGGACGTTGTTCGGGGGCTACCTTTTCAACTTGTCCCTGCCACGGGCGTTTGGTGCGATGGGGAGCGACGATAATCCATTCGCTGGTTAGGGGGTTAAGGCGACGATGGGAATGGTCTGTTATATCAAATTGGCTCATAATCAATCATTAAGCAAAGCAAGTTTTGCACTCTTATTTTGTCATTTATCTGGACATCATAAGTGTCAACTTAACTTGTAGTAGGCGATTCATCGCCTTCAAACGGCCACTAAAGTGCCTACTACAAACTCTTAAGTTGACGGTCATGATCTGGACATCTATACAGGCAAAGCTTTGCACTCCTTGTTTCCTATTTTGTTATAGCTTCTATTTTTGCGATGGGGAGGTCGGTTAGTTGGCTTATCATCTCTGTGGACAAGCCTTCATGGTGCATATTTAGCACGGTTCGGTGTAGTTGGCTTTCGACTTCCAAACGGGCTTTGGCCTCGGCATCAGCGCGTTGTGCCTCGGACTCAGCCCGTTGTGCCTCGGATTCAGCGCGAATTTCGGCTTTAAGACGAGCCGATTTTTCCTCTTTGTTGCTCAATAGAGGTTCACCTGTACTCTTATCAATGAGTACTAATTTTCGTTGGTTTGTGCCGCTCAAACCCACTAATACACCAGTTGTCTGGCTTAACAATTGACCTTGGGCGTTGGGTTTGATTCGTTGATAACGTCCCCTTCGTAAGCGGTAGCCAGTCAACTCAAACGGTTTTTTTTCATTTTTAACATGTTGATTGATGATAATGTACTCATCTACTCCGGCCCGTTGATATATTGTCACTTTTTTGGTGTCGTCTCCCGGATAGCCGGGAGACATGATTTCAATAATTAAGCAGGGACGGGTATTATACTTCTGGCAATCAAAGCTGGTTTTTATTGCCTTCTTATCCTGTATATTTGGAACGACCGAGATGTCAGGAAATGGTTCTTGTAAGCCGGGAATTCGCCATAACATCTTGGTATCTCCAAGGACAACGATGTCAGGACGGTCATCAAAATGCTTCTCCAACTTATTACATAACTCTTTGGTTAAATTAAAATGCTTTGGGCCTTGAGGCATTTGGTCTCCTTCCTGTGGGTCGAGGAAATCTTCGGGTGAGAGTGGAATGTCTCGATATATGGTTTCTCCGTTGAATCCAACTTCTTTGATACGCCGCCAACCATGAGGAAATTCTTCATTTTCATCATCTCTATCCAGAATGGGTGGAGAGTATGTATGAGGAACATTTTTAGACAATGGCTTGGTTAATACAGTCATAATAACCTCCTATTTAAGGTGATAATTGACATGTTGAACAGGTTTCAGCCTGTTTTAGTTTTTAGGGCTTAATCTCAAGTCCCTAACAAATCTATGCCCAAATTTGGAGTACTGATATTATTCAAAAAATCAACGGCGAAGCAAATCTAACTTCGGTGAATCTTCCCATCCTCTTTTCTAGCGATTCTTCTCACTACGAACAAAGATCATGGTTCCGGCAATTAAAAAGATAAAGAAGAGGATAACGATAATCCCCATGTTGACCCAAAGCGAGTCTTGAACGACCAATGGATATTCCGGCTGACCATTGTAATAGATGGCTCGGGTTAAGTCAACGGCGTAGCGCATGGGCGAAATACGAGACAATACCTCTAAATAGGGGGGGAGGTCGCTAATGGGATTAAAGATACCGGCTAAAAAGAATTGGGGTAAGATAATAAAAGGGAATATCTGATTTGCGGCTCGTTGACTTTTTAGGTTGGCTAAGACCACAACACCGAATGAACCACCAAACAGACAGACGATTAGCCCTGCTTGCATTAAACCAAGAAACTGCGACACCGACATGGGAACGCTGATGAGTAATCCTAAAAGGATAATTGCTAACCCTTGCAACATCGAGATGGCGGTCTCTCCGGCGATTTTACCAAAAATAATTGAATAACGAGAGATAGGCGAGACAAATATTTCTTGGCTAAAGTCATTTTCTCGGTCTTCAATGAGTGAGATAATCCCTAAGGATGTTGACTGAAACAGGTTTTGAGCATACACGCCGGTAAACACATAAACCATAAAATCGTAGCCGGTATTGAGACCACTAAAACTGTTTCCTAAAATGATAATAAAAACAGCCGGAAATACGAGTGTTGAAACAATCCGTATACGGTCGCGCAGAAATTTCAACACATCTCGATAGGCGATCGCGATTATAGCATGAAGTTCCATAGGTCAATGGATATTAGGGGAATGGGTATTAATTAAGTTGTGTATTTGGGCCACTGCATAAGACCACTGATTGAAATCAGCGTCTTAAACGAGAAACCTGCTTAAGCAGGTTTCTCGTGTCAGCATAAGAATTAATTTTTATGTGAAAACGCGCAACTTATTTAATCCCGATTCCATAGGATAATCATTTAAATTGTGCCGTATAAGGCACGTAAAAAAATAATTGTCCCGTGGAGTAGGCACGCGTCGTGCCGCACCGCGGGTGCTGACTCCTCAATTGGGATGTTTTATTTCTTCCGTCTGCCTAACAGTTGTCAGAAAGGGTTAAAACATTTTTTCTTTGGGTTGAGTTTCGTCAACAATGCTGAGATAGGCTTCCTCTAGCGTGGGTGAGTGGGTTTGTAGTAGATTTAGGGGCGTATCAATTGCTTTTAAGCGTCGATGCCCAGTGCGCCCATCCTCTAACGGGATTTTGAAACGGGGTGTTTCTATGAATGGAATTCCCAACTCGGTCAACTCTTGGCGTAGTTGATCCCGATTGTCGGCATCAATCAGCATGTAGGCTTCTAGTAAGTCGGTCTTGATTTTTTCGGGTGTGCCGCGGTTGACAACTTTTCCACGGTTGATAATACAGATTGTATCAGCATCCTCAGCCTCATCAAGATAATGGGTAGTCAGAAAAACGGTGGTGTTACTTTCGGCCTGTACCTGTTGAATATATTGCCACAAAGCCCGCCGACTCGCTGGGTCAAGCCCGACGGTTGGTTCGTCCAAAAACAGCACTTTGGGTTTATGCATTAAACTCCGCATAATCTCCAGTTTACGCTTCATCCCACCCGAAAAGGTTTTTATTGGCTTGAATATATCCTCGCTAATGCCCAAAATTTCGGCCAGATTATTGGTTTGGTCACGATACGCTTTGGGCATCATGCGGAAAGTGGGTCGAAAAGGGTAAATGCCATATAATGCGGCATGAAAACGAACATTCTCCTCCGCGGTCAAATTCATATCTAAACTAGGTTTTTGGAAAATAATGCCAACGTTACGGCGGACTTGGCTAGCCGACTTATCAAGGTCGTAGCCTGCGATGGAGGCTGTACCGGAGGTCAAACTGAGGGTGGTCGTCAAAATCGAGATGATCGTGGTTTTACCCGCCCCATTTGGGCCAAGCAGAGCAAACAACTCGCCGGTATTAACCGAAAAAGATATACCATCTACCGCGTTTGTGTCGGCATTACGGTACTGTTTAACGAGATTATTAACATCTATGATTGGTGACATCAATTTTTGCGGGTTAAAAAAAGGAGATTAGAGATTCGGAAATTTAATTATTTAATCTTTCCAATCTCTAACCTCCACTCTTAAAAATTATGGGTATTGAGTAAAAAATCACTCGGCAGGCGTTTCTTCAAACACTGTTTCAGCCAGTTGTTCAAGGATATCGATTTCTTCAGTCTGAATTGGTTCAACGGCTTCTACATCACTGAGAACTTGGGCGGCGGCTTCTGCTTTAGCCTTTGCTTCAGCCTCAGCTTCTGCTTCAATCTTTGCTTTGGCTTCAGCGGCGGCGGCGGCTTCTGCTTTAACCTTTGCTTTGGCCTCAGCGGCGGCGGCGGCTTTGGCCTCGGCGGCGGCTTTTTTCGCGGCGGCTCGCGCTCGTTCAGCCAGACCACCTTCATTTAATACCTCGACCTTAATCGTGGTGCTTAAATCCATAACGATTTTAATGGTCACTTCTAGCTCACCCAACTGCCGAATTGGCTCAGGTAGAGAGATTTTACGTTTGTCGATAGCGATGCTCGTTTTCTTTTCAAGTTCTCGGGCAATATCTGATGAGGTGACTGAACCGTACAGCTTGCCGGTTTCTCCTGCTCGACGCTCAAAACTTAGCATCACGTCTGTAATCTGGTTAGCAATAGCCTTCGCATCTTCTAATTCAATAGCTCGTTGTTTTTCAGCCGCTCGGCGAATCGTTTCTGCTTGTTTGAGAGCACCCGGTGAGGCTAAAATCGCTAATTTTTGGGGTAGGAGATAGTTTCGTCCGAACCCGTTTTTAACTTTTTTAACCGCGCCAGCATACCCTAAATTATCAACATCTTTAATCAATAAAACTTCCATTATTGGTTCCTCTTATGTTCACTCAGTTTAAATTTACACAAACGCATAGTATACTCTATCACTTAAGGTTATCAAAATTTCAGCATGTGCGATAAGGAATGAGTCCGAATAAGTTGTGCAATCCAGAACGGTTCAAGCTTTAAGATTGAACCGTTCTCCCGACAATATGCATAACTTAAGTAACATCCACTCCTAACCGCACAGGGCGTGGAATTTGCTGTGTGGTACAGATTGCGTAGAATGGTTTTAATGCATAGTTTATCTTAAAGCGCATGGATTCTGCAAATTCTACGCGGTATAACAGAATAAGTACAGCTTAACGTTTGTAGTAGGCGATTCATCGCCCTCAAAGGCACTAAAGTGCCTACTACGAACTTCTTGAGTTGACAGTCATGGTACAGCGTTAAATAAGTTTTGTGAGGTTTCAAGGTAAGACCTCCAAGGAGAAAACCACACCTTGGAGGACGCGGAGCCATTCTCCTCCGAGGTGCGAAGTTTCTCGTTCGCCCGTTGGTAGTTCGGGGAGGTGTTTGAAAAAGCCGCGATAACCTAGGAATTTCGCATCTTGAAGGACGTGGGGCCGTTCACCTCCGAGGTATGTAGTTTTCCTCGGATATGTTTCGCAGAACTACAGTCTTTCAGATAATGATTTTCAATTCAAGACCAACCTTCCCGCAAGTTTTGAACTTGCGGGAAGGTGACAACTGAAAATATTTATCTGAACATCTATAATGCCCATTCCAAGATAAACTCTGCTGAATTTCATACTTCAAAGAGGATTATATTATGCGTAACGATGCTTTAACATACGCTCAGGCTCATCAAGATGAAGCCTTAGCAGGGTTACAAGAGTTAATTAGAATACCGAGTATTAGCACCTTGCCAGAAAACAAGGCCGACATGGAACGAGCCGCCCAATGGCTGGTTAATAAATTTGCCGCTATTGGCATGGAAAACAGTGCTATTATGCCTACGCCGGGGCACCCAATTGTTTATGCCGATTGGCTCCATGCTGGAGCGGATGCACCCACGATATTGATTTATGGTCATTACGACGTGCAACCTGTTGACCCGCTTGATTTGTGGGACACGCCACCCTTCGAGCCGACGGTGAAGGGTGACAAACTGTACGCCCGTGGTGCAGATGACAATAAAGGTCAGCACTACACCCATATCGCCGCGATTGAGTCTTATATGAAAACTGCGGGCAAACTACCCCTCAACATAAAATTTATGATTGAGGGTGAAGAGGAGATTGGGAGCGAAAACTTGACCGATTTTATTGCCAACAACAAAGAACTGCTCAAGTCTGACGCGGCGGTCATTTCTGATACAGGCATGATCGATCCCCAGACTCCGGTGGTGGTGTCTGGGGTGCGGGGTTTGACCTACATGGAAATCACCTTGCGCGGCTCCCATCGTGACCTTCATTCGGGTGCGTATGGCGGCGTGGTTGAGAATCCGCTCAACGCCATGGCTCGTTTGTTGGCTAAATTGCATGACGATGATGGCCGCGTGACCATCCCCGGCTTTTACGACAAAGTCAAAGAGTTGACCGCCCTAGAAAAGGAGCAATTTGCCCAAAGCCTGACCACCGATGAACGCATCATGAAAGAAACAAGCGCCCCAGCCTTATGGGGTGACAAAGAGTTCAACGTGGCTGAGCGAATCGGCTGTCGGCCTACGCTCGACGTGCATGGGATTCGGGGTGGATTTATCGGTGAGGGGCAAAAAACGGTCATCACCGCCGAGGCGACAGCCAAGGTCAGCATGCGCCTCGTGCCCAATCAAAATGCCGAAACAATTGCCGAGTTATTTACCAAATATATCCATGATATTGCCCCCCCAACCATGACCACCACCGTCACCAAACTGTCGGCTGAAAACGGCGCAGTGATTGACATGACCGGCCCAGCCATCGAGGCCGCCTCCAAAGCCTACGAATTTGGTTTTGGCAAAGCGCCCGTCTTTTCGCGTGAGGGAGGCAGTCTACCGATTGTGACCAACTTGGTCGAGGTGTTGGATGTACCCGTCGTCATGATGGGTTTTGGCCTGCCGGACGATGACATCCATGCTCCCAACGAGAAGTTCCATTTGCCGAACTTTTATAATGGAATCAATACGGCTATCTATTTTTATGACCTGTTCGCACAGGGATAGAGGCGTGTAACAGATTTAGTTGTTGGGCATGAAAACAGGATGACCGGGAGACGCGGATTTGTTGTCCACCAAACACCCGCTGATTGAAATCAGCGATTAAACGAAAAACCTGCTTAAGCAGGTTTTCTGTATTAGCCTGTGAATTCATTCACAGAGTCAAGGCCGATTTTGAGAGGTTTTAAAAGTTGGAATTGCCTTAGATTGTGCAAATACGGTTGTTTTTAATCTGTGAATTCTGGCGATCCCGTTATAAAATAGTCTCAGACAATGATAACCAAGAAGCACCGTATCAAGTAATTGTTTGCGGTGCTTTTTGGTATACTTCTATTCCTATTACCGTCCTCCCACCATTTGTGGTATGATAAAGTAGAAAATTCCCCGCATAACGAAGAAATAATCCCATGTCCAAACAGACCATAACCCTACAACTTAGCCTAAGCGACCACAGTCACCCCGACGAGGTCGACCAAGCGACCAGCCAACTGTATCAGCAGTTGCGCCACAGCGAGGCCGACCATGTCGAGAAACAACGTGGCTTTCGGAGTGCAAAAGCATCTTGCTTTTGCCAGTTGGGTTAGAACAACGAATTGGGGGAAAAGCGAATTTTGCTCGGTTGGTCATTCGTTTTTCCCCCAATTCGTTGTTCTAACCACAAAACCAGTTTTGAAAGCCAACTAGAAACAATGGCCAATGATGCTGAAATTCAAAAAAACTCACCATGATTAATGATGAGTTGTAAATATTCAATGAACTCGCCAGAAAGAGCATCAGAAACCCGATTTCTCAAAGAAATCGGGTTTCTAGGGCGGTTTTACTGAACTTTTACGATGAGTTCGCGGTTACTGAGATGGATGGATTGGTCATATAGGATGGCTATTCAACTCCGACAAACTCAAGTCGTATCACGTGTTTTTGGAGGAAAACACATTTTTACTAATATATTATGAAACTCAAAATTCTATTGCTATTAACATTATTTATCATGGGTTGTAACTCACCTCGTCCGGCTCCTGTTCAGATAGAGAAACTGTCACCAGAAGAGTGTCAAGCCCTGTCTTATGAACGAGCCAAAACAGGTATTGAGCAAGCTCTTACTGAGCAGGCGACCAAGTTAGACCTCGCTAATTTTGACTGTTTACAGGAGCTTCCGGCTACCATCAGCGATTTAACACAGTTGGAAGAACTGAATATCAGCGGGAATAAATTGACCGAATTGCCTAGCGAAATTGGAAAACTGGCTCGTCTACAGGTCTTAAATGTGGGACGTACTCAGCTAACCGACCTGCCGCCCGAACTGTGGCAACTGACTCAACTGAAAGAGTTGGACGTAGGAGACAACAGGTTGACCAGCCTGTCCCCCGACATCAAGAATCTCACTCAGCTAGAGGCACTGTATGCCTGGGATAATCATCTGACCGACTTACCACCCGAAATTGGACAGTTGTCCAGCTTGCGAGAGTTGAACGTACATGGCAATCAATTGACCGACCTGCCGCCCGAAATCGGTCAGTTGTCCCAGATAGAACGGCTTAATGTCGAGGATAATCAACTGAGTAGTTTACTGCCCGAAATCAACCAACTGACCACGGTAGAGGTGTTGAATCTGAGTGGTAATCCTCTGCAAAGCCTGCCCCCAGAGTTGTGGCAACTAACTCAACTGCGAATTCTCAATGTGGGGCGTACTCAGCTTACCACACTTCCCGCCCAAATTGAGCAACTGTCTGAGTTGACCACGTTGAATATTCGGGGCAACAGTTTGAGTGATTTGCCGCCCGAAATCGGACAGTTAAAGTTGTTAAACGCCTTAAATGCTGACAATAATCAACTCGCCTCCCTACCCGCCGAGATTGGCGCGTTAGACCAACTCAAAGCTCTCTATCTGAGCCACAATCAACTGACTGACCTACCGCCCGAAATCGGACAGTTGGCTCAGTTGGAGATGCTCGATGTGGAGGCGAATCAACTCAGCAATTTACCGCTCGAAATGGCGCAACTTTTTTACCTCAAACGGCTCAAGCTCTGGAAGAACGATCAACTGACGACTATCCCCCCCGAAATTGAGGATTTGCCCATGCTCATGATTGAAGGCGAACCAGAATAGGAAATATTATGACCAGAGAGGTTAAAGTTGTACCCCATAATCCTGCTTGGAAAACCGAGTTTCAGGTCGAGGCCAAACGCATCAATAATGCCTTGGTCGGGCGAGTGGAGGCTCTGCATCATATCGGAAGCACGGTCATTCCCAATATTACAGCTAAACCGATCATTGATATATTGCTCGAAGTGGAGACCATCACCGACCTCGACGAGCAAGCGTCAGCGATGGAACAACTTGGTTATGAAGCTATGGGCGAGTTTGGGATTCCCGGTCGTCGATTTTTTCTCAAGGATGATACGGCTGGCCTGCGGACGCATCATGTGCATGCCTTTCAGGTCGGCCATGCGGGTGTGACTCGCCATCTGGCTTTTCGGGATTATATGATCGCCCATCCTCAAGAGGCGCAGAGATACAGCGCCCTGAAACAATCATTGGCTCAGGCACATCCGCACGATATTGAAGCCTATATGGCCGGTAAAGGGCCGTATATTAAGGAGCAAGAGGCTCAGGCGTTGGTTTGGAATCAAAAGCATTTTTTGACAGGATTGACAGGATTACAAGTGAAAAAATCCTGTTAATCTTGTTAATCCTGTCAGATATTGTTTAATCATGTTGAAATGATAAACTTCTGAGGTTGCTGATTGAAATCAGTGTCTTAGGTAGTTCCAACGTTTAAAATCTCCCGAAAGTCGTTGGTTGAGCCTGTCGAAGCCAGTCCTCTTCGATAGACTCAACCAACGGCGGGAGATTTATTTTTCTGGAACTGTCTTAACGGTAATTTGCAATTTTAAGCCCATTTAATATAATATT
>JAUCGA010000098.1 GCA_030377865.1 Anaerolineales bacterium HSG25
TGGTGATTGTAGCGGTGGGGGTACACCCGGATCCATCCCGAACCCGGTAGTTAAGCCCACTCGCGCCGATGGTACTTAGGGTGCAGACCCTTGGGAGAGTAGGTCATCGCCTAAAAGGCTTCTTTTTGGTTCCAGTAAAAAATGAAATTTACGCGTAGTATTAAGCAGTTTGCCTCATATACGGCTTTGGAACGTCAGGAGTTTCTTCAGCGACTTGTTGATAATAACGTGATTATTATTGATTTATTGACGGTTTATGTAATGCCTAACGTTATAGTTGAACCTGGAACTATCATATTGCCAAACAGTTATTTATTAGGTAATACAATTGTTGGTAAAGATTGTGTAATTGGACCAAACAGTGTTATTAGTGATACACATATTGGTAATAATTGTTGCATAACCTTTTCCGTTTTAGAAGAAGCTGTTGTTGGAAATGATGTTGAAATTGGCCCATTTGCTCATCTACGGAAGGGTGCACGACTTGGGGACAATGTGCATATGGGTAATTTTGGTGAGATAAAAAACTCTTATCTTGCTTCTGGTACTAAAATGGGACACTTTAGTTATATAGGAGATGCCGTCATTGGTGAAGATGTAAATATCGGAGCAGGTACAATAACCTGTAATTATGACGGTACCAATAAACATCCAACTAAAATAGGTAAAAACAGTTTTATTGGTAGTGATACAATGCTTGTTGCCCCACTGGATATTGGTCAAAATGCTAGAACAGGTGCGGGAGCTGTAGTTACAAAAAATGTTCCTGACGACACTCTAGTTGTTGGAATTCCAGCCCGTCAAAAAACCAAAGCATCTACCTAAAAAGATAAAAAATTGTGGTGGTCAAGATGATGTTGAAGGCCATGTCATACTGAGCCGAAGGCAAAATATCTACCCAAATCTCCCTAGATTCGGGTAAGAGAGACCCTTTGCACTAGCTACACATCGACGCTCAGGTGACATAAGGAATGAGCATTAATTAAGTTGTCCTTATGGCCACTGATTGAAATCAGCGTCTTAAACGGAAGACCTGCTTAAGCAGGTTTCTTGTATCAGCATAAGAATTCATTCTTATGTGCAAACGCGCAGGTTAATTAATCCCGATTCCTAAGCTTTTTCAACATCAAGCTGACCACTACAAAAAAGATAAAAATATAATTACTTATGTCTGTATCAGATAAATCAGAAATTGATTGGCCTGCACTTCTTGAAGTTGCTATCCGTGCTAGAGAGGCCTCTTATTCACCATACTCTAACTATCTAGTTGGTGCGGCGCTCCTTACTGGAAAGAATGAGATTTATACTGGATGTAATATTGAAAATGCTGGTTATTCTGGTACGGTATGTGCGGAGCGTGTTGCCATATTCAAAGCCATCTCTGTAGGTGAGTATGATTTTCGAGCAATGGCTGTAGTGACAATAGATGGTGCTTTTCCTTGTGGAGTGTGCAGGCAGGTTATTCGTGAATTTGTAACGGATTTACCAATCTTGATTGGCGACACTAACCGCCAATATTCCATTTATGGGTTTAAAGAATTGTTACCTTATGGCTTTGGACCTGAGAATTTAAAAAACTTATAAAATTTAACCAGTGATAATCTGTGGGTTGTTTGAGCGTTGAATATGGATATGCCTCTCATATTAGAGGACATATCCTTTTTTGTGTATGATAAGGCCAAAGTTGTGTAAATATTCAGTGAACTCGCCAGAAAGAGTATCAGAAACCCGATTTCTTTGAGAAATCGGGTTTCTAGAGCTACTTTACTGAACTTTTACAAAGTTGTTATAATGGCACAAAGTGAAGTTGTTTTGAATATCTTAAGGGGATAGTAGTCATTGTGGGGATAAAAAAAATCATTGAGTATCCTAGAGATGAAGAAGCCTTACGTCGAGAAAGTAAACCCGTTCGCGTTGTTAATCGCCGGATAAAAAAATTAGTTCGAAGCTTAAAAGATACTCTTATGGATAGACCAGAGGGTGTCGGTTTGGCTGCTGTACAGATTAACATACATAGTCGGGTATTCGTAGTGCGTTTAGGGGCTAAAGTTGGTAGTAATGATGATACGAAGTTGGGGCCGCCTGTAGCAATTATTAATGCTGAAATTCTTGAAGCTAAAAATGAAGAAGAAGGTTTTGATGGTTGTCTCAGTTTTCCTGGATTGTTTGGAGATACTAAAAGACCCACTTTTATTCGTGTAAAGGGCTTAGATGAATGGGGAAAACCCTTTGAAAAAATTTATGAAGGATTTGATGCTGTTGTAATTCATCATGAGATTGATCATATGGATGGTGTATTGTTTATTGACCGAGTCGAAAGTGTAGAAAAATTATACACGGTTAAAGAAAATGAAGAGGGGAATCTGGTTAAAACACCAATGTCTATTGGTTAATCATTATTGAATTAGTTCATTCTTGAGGTTTCAGTTCCTTCTACATTGTATAATATTGCATCGTCTGGCATTGTGTCATCCCATATTTCTTGACTAAAGCCACAATTGTATCCACCTTTTGATGCATCTTGTGCTAGTGCCCAAATCCGTAATGATTCTGCTGATGCTAACGTGCCTGCCAAATTGCATTTTTGGGCATCTTTTTCGGATAAGATACTCCATCCACGTAAATCAATAGGGCTATCAGTTATGTTCTCAATTTCAACATATTCATCAATTGCATTACGAGCTACGATGATTATGGTGCTATCAGATGAGCTAGTTGTTTCTGAATTTGAACCTAAATCCGAATCCTCTTTTTCTGTTTGAGTATCCGAATTTACCAACTCATTACTTTCAGTCTCTTTTGTATCATTTGTATTTGTTTGATTAGCATTAGCAGGTGTTTCAACCACTGCACCTTGTTCTGTTTGAGTATTCTCCTCGTCAGAATTGTCTAAGATTGCATTATCAAGGGAGACTGTCGGAGTCAGTGTTGGTAAGCGATTTATAATTTTTATTTGCGGGGTAGTCTGACTGTTCTCGCAGGCGATTAGTGTAATCATTAGTATCAAAATAGTTGTTAGAGTTTTTAGTAAATAAAAATTTGTCATATTTGAGTACTTCCGAAATATCAAGGATTTTATGTTAAATGCGTATTACAGGTTATTATAGATTTTACATAAAGCGGATGTATCTTACAAATTTCGGTGTACTATAATTCTTTCAATAGTTTGTCGTTTCATTCATAACCTGACATGTTGATAAAACCAAAAGCATTTTTCGACAGGATTAACAAGATTAACAGGATTTTTTTGCTTGTAATCCTGTTAATCCTGTCAAATATTGTTTTAGTGTAAATATTCAGTGAACTCGCCAGAAAGAGTGTCAGAAACCCGATTTCTTTAAGAAATCGGGTTTCTAGGGCTACTTTACTGAACTTTTACGTTTTAGTCATGTTGAAATGATAAACTTCTGTTCTTTATGTAACCAAAACTGTGTCAGGAATATTTCGAATTGACCCAACAACATTTGACTCTGAAACTACTTATCCAGCAGGTAGGCTTGACAACTGAACAAGTCGCTCAGCTACGATTATCACACCTACATTTGGCAGAAAAAGAACCAAACATTAGTTTTATTCCTGAAAATGAGGATGAAACGAGAGCCTTTCTTCTTGATTTAGATACACATCGTATGCTGGTCAGTTGGTTGGTTGCTCGTCCTGATTCAGTTAGTGATTTCCTTTTTCCGGGCGAAGATAATGGGGCGATGCCTGCTGACGATATTGAAGCTATTGTTATAGCTTTAGAAGATCAGCAAGAAAAAAATATATCAAATAAAGATGATGCGCCTTCTCTTAGAGATGAGAACATGCTTTCTCGTCCTGTACGTCCTCTTTCTCGTCCTGAGGTTGGGGCACCTCCACCCGGTTTTAGGCCAAATATTTCGGCCTCCATGTTTTCTCCATCATCAGCTCCTGAAACTGAAGTAAATTCTCCAAAGCCCTCTGATCCACCTCAATTTGATACATTCCTTATAGACAAAGATTCTACCAAAGACACGATTTTGCCCGCTAGTGAGTTATTAGCGAATTCCGAATCTATCTCGTTTGAAGCAAAGCAACCCATTGAAGATATAATTTCTGAAACTGAGGTGGGTACATCACCACTCATCGCATCGAATAAAAATCTCCATGAACTTAAAACAGATGTATCGCCTGATTCTTCATCTATCATACCTGATGAAGAACCCTCCGAATCGGAGACAGATTTATCACCTGCCTCTCCATTAATCACATCCGATAAAACACCCCCTAAAATAGAGCCTGTTTCGCAGAAAGAGGCGATTCCTCTTGAAAAAGAAGAGAAAAAAACCGATATATCTGATTCCAAATCAAATATTGATTTTAGGCTAATATACGGAGCTACAGGCATCGGTTTGCTATTTTGTGTTTTTTGTTTAGTTGGAGGAGGGGTGATTTGGCAATTTGTATCGTATGATGGAATAGTTGCTGTTATTGAAACAGAGCAACCTGTCATTGATGAGGAGGCAACCCCTGATGTTGAAATTACTCCGAATAGCCCGGTTTCGTCACCAACACATACTCCTACAGACATGCCGACACTACTGCCTACAGAAACCCCCTCACCAGCCATCACTAATACTCCCAAACCAACAGCTACTATCGAGCCAACCGCAACCAACGAACCGACTGCAACCGAAACGATGATACCGACAGATACACCGACCCTCGAACCAACTTTAACCCATACACCCGAAAGTATACCGACAAGCACCATCGTACCAACCTCAACACCAACGGATATACCTATCATCCCTGCTGATACAGCAACACCGGAAATACCAATCGATACGCCAACACCAGCACGAGGTTTTGATGCCCCAAAGCTTCTTGATCCTGATCAAGATAGCCAGTTTATTCGTGGCAATACGATTATTTTGCGGTGGAAGCCGGTAGGGGAACTGCTTGAAAACGAGTATTATGCCGTACGATTGCGGCATCGTTTTCAAGGAGAGGAGCTCACTAGTGGTGATAATGTGACCCGTTCTGAATGGACGATACCGCTAGACATTATTGATAGAGTTGATGGGCCGGATAATCGTTTTGAATGGTTTGTCATTGTCGAGCAGGATAATGGTGATGATGATGTCAGGCAAATTAGTCCACAAAGTGAAACTCGAATATTCACTTGGCGATAGCATGAAGTGTTAATGGAAAAACCATTTGACACAGGTTTCACAATCGAATATAATATGTTTTAATAGAATTAACCTTCGGGGCAGGGTGAGCATTATGCAATTCCCGACCGACGGTAAAGTAGTTTGTAACCAACGACGTTTGCAAGTTACCAAGTCCGTGAGCTTATAAACATCAGCAGATCTGGTGTAAATCCAGAACCGACGGTATAGTCCGGATGGGAGAAGGTTAGCAATATAACAGGTCAATAACTGATTGTCGTTATCCTATATTTGTTTGATGAGCGATATATTGCCTTGAGTAACTATATTTGTTCTGCTTTTGAATACAGATGAGTTTTGATGGCGATAAATATGAGTTTTCTTTAAGGAAAGGGCTTTGTTATTGATTATAGAATATTGATGTAAACTAACATCTTGCCTTGTAAGGTAAGAAACATTTTGGTGTATCTTAATATTCTAGGATATGTATTGTTATTAGCCCCGAAGTTTTCATAAACTTTGGGGTTTTTTTGTTGCTGGGAGCAATTATGATATCTACACAAACACGACAACAATTTACTAGTAAAATCACGTTTAAGCCGTTTGTTGATAACTGGAAGCGTTATATCGACATGTTCTTGTTACCTTTTGTACTGACTTTATTTACTCTGTCATGGCAACTCGTAGTTTGGATAAATGATTATCCTACGTTTATCTTACCGACTCCCGTTGATGTGATATATACGTTTAATAAAGTGTTACTTGATGGAACATTATGGCATCATACCCAAGTAACTTTGTTTGAGATTTTTTTGGGGTTAACATTAGGGATTACGACTGCAATGCTGTTTGGGTACGGATTAGCCAAAAGCCATTTACTCGAGAAAATTCTAGCCCCATACCTTGTCGCCATGCAATCGATACCGGTAGTTGCAATTGCACCATTGATTATTATTTGGGTTGGCTCAGGTTATTTAAGCAAGGTGCTAATTTGTGCCTTAATTGTTTTTTTCCCAGTGCTAATCAATACGGTGATTGGTATTCGTTCAGTTGAGCCGAATCTGTACGACTTAATGCGTTCTTTGCAAGCTAGTCGCTGGCAAATTTTTACCATGCTTGAACTACCCGCCGCCTTACCCATACTACTTGGTGGTCTAAAAATCGGTGTTACCCTTTCCGTTATCGGCGCAGTAGTGGGTGAATTTATGGGTGCAGACGAGGGTTTGGGCTTCTTGATAAATCAAGCCCGAGGGTTGTTTAATACCCCGTTAGTATTTGTGGCGATATTAACGCTTGTCATAATTACCCTGAGTTTATATGGCCTCGTAACGCTTCTTGAAAATCGATTGTTGCGCTGGAGAAAATAGGAAAATTTACATTGTTTTGCTGTCTTGTGATAGATAACAGGTAAAAATAAAGGATAAAACTATGTTGACTCCATCGAAAACTAACTTTTTGTATTGAGCGTAAAACAAATTGTTGTACGCAATAACTTACTCGTTATTTGTCTTGAAAAATTAACTGTTTGATAAAGGAATGAACATGCTTCAGAAAATAATAGCTTTACTAATGTTACTAACAATGATGACCGCCTGTGGTCAAAACACAACATCACCATCAACCGAAACAGATACTACTCCTGATAATTCAACATCAGAAGAACCTGTATCAATTCAACTAGGGGTCGGCTATATTCCAAATGTGCAGTTTGCCCCATATTATGTTGCTAAGGCAAAAGGATTTTTTGCCGATGAGGGCTTAGATGTTTCCCTAGAGCATGGATTTGAAACCGATTTTGTGGCTCTAACGGCCAAGGGTGACCGTGAATTTGCCGTTGCTAGTGGTGACCAAGTCATCTTGAGCCGCGCTCAGGGATTGCCGATTGTTTATGTAATGAAATGGTATGAACGATTTCCGATTGCGATTATGGCTCCGAAAGATAGCGGTATCGATTCTCCTGAAGCACTGACCAACCATACGGTCGGTATCCCCGGCCCGTTTGGGGCTAGTTATGTAGCTTGGAAAGCTCTTTTGTATGCCACAGGAGTTGATGAATCAAGCATCGACCTAGAATCAATCGGTTTTACGCAGGCCGAAGCGGTTAGTACCGGACAAGTGGATGCCGCAGTCGTTTATATTGCCAATGAACCGATTCAGTTGTCTCAGCAAGGAATTGAGCTAAATATTTTTGAGATTTCTGACTATATTGATTTAGTGTCAAATGGTATTGTTACCAACGAGACTGTTATTAAGGAAAATCCAGAACTGGTTCAACGTATGGTTCGTGCTTCATTGCGAGGCTTGCAGTATACGATTGATAATCCTGACGAAGCCTTTGATATTGTTCGCCAAGAAGTTGCAGAAATTACAGACGAGGATGCACCGACCCAACGTATGGTACTTGATGCCTCTATTGAACTGTGGAAAACCGACCAATTTGGTAAAACTTCACCAGAATATTGGGTCAAGTCGATTGAGTTTATGAAGGCAACTGGCTTATTAGAAGGTGATGTTGATATTGATCGTTTATATAGTAATGATTTTGTAACTAACTAAAACACATGGGCACGGTTTAACTGATTTGTTACACGCCAATCATCTAACCAAAATATATAATACTGAAACAACGGCGCTTCAAGTTATTGACGATATTTCGTTTGAGGTCATGGCCGGTGAATTTGTTTGTATTGTTGGCCCCTCGGGGTGTGGAAAAACAACCCTGCTACGGTTGTTAGCCGGACTATATCCACCGGATATAGGTGAAATTTTGTTGAATAATCGGCCTCTACTTGCCCCATCTGCCGAGATAGGACTAGTGTTTCAAAAGGCCAACCTTATGCCTTGGCGGACAGTTTTTGACAACGTTCGTCTTCCGTTGCAGGTGCATCATCTTCCGGCTGGGGTGATTAAACAGCGGGTTGATGATGCGTTAGAATTGGTTGGCCTCACGGAGTTTGCGAAACACTACCCACGCCAACTGTCGGGCGGCATGGAGCAACGGGTCTCTATTGCCCGTGCTTTGGCTTATCAACCAAAAGTTCTCATGCTGGATGAGCCGTTTGGCGCGCTAGATGCCTTAAACCGTGAACGGCTCAACGAAGAACTGTTACGGGTATGGAGAATTCATGGACAAACAGTTCTTATGGTCACCCATGATATTCATGAGGCTGTTTTTCTTGCAGATAGAGTACTTGTCTTAAGTCAACGTCCAGCTAAGCTCGTCCAAGACATATCTATACCGCTGACTCGCCCTCGTAATTTGGCGATTCGCTATAAACCCGATTTTTCTAAGTTGGCTTATCGTGTCCGTCAGGCGATTCAGTAAGCAGGTTAAGCGTGAAATCAGTCAGAGTTGAATATAAACAATTACAGTAAAAGTTCAGTAAAGTAGCTCTAGAAACCCGATTTCTCAAAGAAGTCGGGTTTCTGATGCTCTTTCTGGCGAGTTCACTGAATATTTACCAATTACAGTTGTCGAGACGTATGGTTCAAGATTTACCGAAGCGTTAGCCGGTCAGCCGAGTTTGGTCTTTTTGGCTGAGGAGATGAAGATTAGCTTCGGTAAGGAGAGAGGCTTAAGCTATGCCGCTGGGCTTTCAAACGAGTATTAGATCTATATACCGATATATTAATCGACTAACATGGGGAGTATTTGGTATTCTGGTAGATACCATACAACATTGTATTGAGTTGCAGGTGGTGCATGGTGCGGCGGCAATCGCTTATTACGCCTTATTTTCACTACTTCCGATAGCTCTGTTTTCTATTGCCTTTGCCAGTCTTGTTTTACAAAACAAAGAGATCCAAGATACTGTTTTAGGCTACGCCGAATATTTTATCCCGACCTCTAGCGCGCTGGTACAAGGCAATATCGACCAACTATTAGAATATCGGAATACGGTTGGTTTGGTTGGTACAGTCGGTTTGGTTTGGGCGGCAACATCGGTGTTTACGGTTCTCATCCAAGTTATTAACGCGGCTTGGCATACTGCTCCGCCTCGTAACTTTATCAAAGAACGCCTTATGGGGTTGATGATCATTAGTGCCTTAGCGATTTTATTAACCATCGCCTTAGTTATGACCACCGTCATAACCGTCATCAGCAATGAAGATACCTTGTTTGGTGGTACGGTGAATAATCTAGTTCGCCTACCGATTTTTAACGTCGTCACGTCGGGTATTATTTTGTTTGGAGCTTTTCTATTGCTCTATAAATGGATTCCCAATACACCAGTCAGATGGTCGGAAGCCGCCTGGGGAGCGTTGGTAGCAACCCTTGGTTGGGAAATTGCTAAAGAGATTTTTAGCTTCTATTTAACCCGTACCCTGTCTCGCTATCAACTGATTTATGGTTCTTTGGGAACTGTTATAGCCTTTATGTTATGGACCTATATTAGCAGTTTGATTATTCTTGTTGGGGCTAATCTAAGCGCGGCCATTACTCGATATAACCAGAATCGAGTCAAAAAGAGCACAGTTATTGATACTTTGTCGCATGCTGAAACCGTGTTTAGTCGAGAAGAAGCCGCCAAAATTATTCATACTGCCTTTACCATTACTACGATTGTGGCCGAAGCCGACACACAGGCTACTGGTACCTCAATTATAAAATTTATTGCCACTGTTAAAGATATGATTTTGGCTCCCTATACCATTCAACATACATTTCAAGAATTTACTGACCAAAATTTGGTACATGACATCATGGGTGATGCCGAACTTCAAAAAGAGATGTTACAATATCTCGATATTGATACATACATTGAGATTCCGTGGCAAAATAGGTTTGAAGAAGTGACTCAGATTATTGAGGCGAAACTCTCATCGGAAAAAGCCAATACCCTCAAACGATTATTACTTGATATTGGTGAACAAATTGCCCGTCAATCGGGAGGGGAACTGTTTGGGTTGCGAGGCGAAATCAGCCGTTATGAGACCAACTGTATCGCCGAAATTGCTTATCAACTAAACGCTTCTCATTTATTGCGAAATGAGGGTTGAATAAATAACTATGACTGTGAACCATGTAGAAACTATAACAAAAACCCATTATATACGTTTTAAAGTAATTATTTGCTTGTTGGTTTTGACAGGATTGGCTTGTGTAACCAACACACCTGTAGCTCGAATGCCAACTCCCAAGCCAACTAGGACGACCTTTCCGACGTTTACTGCTACTCCCGTTCCACCAACGCGTCCACCCCACCCGACAGCAACCAACACTGCAACGTCTATCAATACTCCGTTGCCCACCGATACCCCATTGCCCGATGACACAGTCACACCTACCGCCACGGATACTCCAACCGAAACACCAGAGCCATCGTCGACCCCAATACCTCCGACCAATACGCCTCCACCGCCAACGAGTACGCCGGTGCCCACACCAACACCTCAAGTTCAAGTCAACTCACCAGTCGCAACACCTACACCCGCCGATGGTAACACTCGCCCCGGTAACTATGTTGTTCACAATTCATCTAACGAGCAAAACTGTGAGCGGGTTGCTGTATACGGGCAAATTAAGGAGGATGGCGATAAAACACCAATTCGGTTTGCGGAGATTGAGGTGAGCGGTGACGATGATGATGACGAATTTGATGGCCCGCATCGAACAAAAACAGATGCAAATGGATATTATGACCTTTATATTGGACATCCTAACGCCGTTAAGGGGAAAAAATTTAGAGCAAAGATTGTCGGTGATCAGGTTAATTCTGAGGAAGTGCGTTGGAAAACGAGTGGAGATTGTAACGGTAACGGTACTATTCAGACCATGAATATTGACTGGCGACGACGTTAGGGAATGAGTTCTAAATAAGTTGAGCGCTCCAGAGTGGTTCAATCTTTAAGATTGAACCACTCTCATAACCAATTACACAAGTTAATTAATCCCGATTTCTAATTTGAATGACAGGTATCTCAGCCTGCAACATGTGTTACCTCAGGCTATTGGCAAGGTAAACCAAAAACAACTCCCCTGCTCAACGTTGCTTGTTACGCCAATCTGTCCACCTTGATGTTGGATTAACTGCTGGCTAATCGCCAATCCCAACCCAGAGCCGCCATGTTCACGGGCGCGTGATTTATCCGCCCGCCAGAATCGACTAAACAAGTGCGGAATATCAGCCTCGGCAATGCCTGTGCCACTGTCGGTCACGCTGACACGTACAGTATCTGGGGCAGAGCATTCCGCCTGCACTACAATTTCGCCATGTGGAGGAGTGTGCCGCAAGGCATTGGAGAGCAGGTTATGAACGACTTGCGTGGTACGACCTGAATCGGCTAAAACATGGGGTAAATCGGCTGGCAAATCAAACCTCAATGTGACCTGCTCCTCATTAGTCAACTCCTTAAACAGGTTTCCATGCTGATATAATAATGCGGCCAAATCAGTCGACTCCAGAGTCAAACTTAACTGCCCCGCTTCGGCCTGAGCCAACTCTCGCAGGTCGGCAATCAAGCGTCCCAAAATGAGCGATTCCTCATGGATCGAAGCAATCTCAGCCTTGTCGAGAGGGAACACATCATCCAGAATTGCCTGCAAATTGCCCTGAATCACGCTCAAAGGAGTACGGAGTTCATGCGCCACATCGGCGACCATGTTGCGACGTAGCGCCTCTGCCGTTTGCAATTGGGTCGCCATGTGATTAAATGTTTCGGCCAACTCGGCTAACTCCTCTGCCCCCTGCACCGGAACCCTCTGCTCAAAGTCACCCTCAGCAATCGCTTTGGCCGCGGTCGCCAATCGCCCTAATGGTGCAGAGAGCGTGCGAGCCACAAAAACACCCAATAATACGCCCAACAACCCAGCCAGTAAACCAGTTTGGAGCAAGGCTATGTTGATCTGACGCAGAAAAAGTTCACCCGCCGGAGAGAGTGCCGCACTATTGCCATCCATCCATAAATAGCCCACTACCTGATTGTCATATTCGACAGGAAAACTGTCTTGCTGATTAGTCGGAGACACATAGTCGTCCGTAGTATCATAAACCACCTGTCCGCGAGAGTCGGTTAATAAAAAACCAGTCTGCTGATTCGCCATCTTGCCCATGCCTCGCCCGTTATGAGGCCAGTTTTCAAAAACTGTCTCCACACCATTCCAACTGCTTTGCGCCACAAAATGGTCAGTCAGTGCCTCTTGTAACGGCGAGTCCATCTGGTTGTGTATCATAAACTGGTTAAACTGTCGCCCCACCTGCCGATTTGTCAGCATGGCAACGGTCAAAATCGTCACCAGCACCACTAGCCCAAAAGCCACGGTCAGCCTGACCCATAACTTATTCATAGTTCACCCCGCAAACGATACCCTACCCCCCGCACTGTCTCAATATAGACCGGACTGTCACTCGGCGCGTTGACCTTTTTACGAATATTCTTGATATGGCTATCGACCGTGCGCTCTAGCCCTTCGTAGCTGTAGCCTAGCCCCTTTTCGATGAGTTCGGTACGACTAAAGACCCGTCCCGGATTCTCCATGAGCAGTTTGATTAGCTCGAACTCGGTCGGGGTTAGCTCAAGAGGTTGATTATGGCACAGCAGTTGATGTCGAGTTAGGTCGATACGTAAAACTCCGATTTGGACGGCTGATGTAGGCTCACTAGCACGATTGCTCTGACTGCGACGTAGAACCGCTCGTACTCGAGCCACCACCTCTTTAGGGTTAAATGGCTTGCTGATGTAATCATCCGCCCCCAACTCCAGTCCCACAATTTTGTCACTATCCTCCACCCGCGCCGTCAGCATGATGATTGGTAGCTGGGCCAAAGCTGGCTCACTTCGGATGATGCGAGTGATGTCCCAACCATCTCGGTCGGGGAGCATCAGGTCTAGCAGTATCAAGTCGGGCTGATCGCGGCGGATGCTGTGCAGGGCTGTTTCGCCGTTGAAGGCGGTAAGTACCTCAAAATTGGCTTTTTCTAAATAAGCTTGCACTAAACGTACGATTTTTTTGTCGTCGTCAACAACTAGGATTCGGGGCATGTTGATAGGCTCTTTTTGTAAAAATTCAGTAAAGTAGCCCTAGAAACCCGATTTCTTTAAGAAATCGGGTTTCTGACACTCTTTCTGGCGAGTTCACTGAATATTTACCCATAATGTTTGGTATAAGGATTGAGTATCGAGTTGGCTTTTTGGTGATTATATACGATTTCAAGCACAATTGTACTTCCCGTTGAAATCAAAAACCACCCCCTCATTGTACTTGAGAGGGTGGCTTTGGGTCAAACGGTTGGGTGAGAAAGAATCACCATAAACATTGAATATCATAGGTTTCAAAGTGGCTATCTCGGCTAATGAGAGGTATTGTTTCCACCACAGATTGAGCAATCAGGAGACGGTCAAAAGGGTCGCGATGATGGAATGGCAGTTCAACCAGTTTTTTCAAATGGGGCACTGTTATTGGCAGTATTGTCATATCATTGCTGACCAGTTGACTAGGAATAAGTTGGTCAAAGGAGACATTCATTTCTAATTTTCCGATACTCATTTTAATGGCGATCTCCCATAATGTGGCAGTGCTGACGAGGCGTTGATTCTCAGGTGTTTCTATCAATGTCCGAGCTGTAGCGCTGAGACGACGATCACCCTTGATAAACCATATCAAGGCATGGGTGTCAAGAAGAAGTTTCATGCCATATACTCCGCAAAATCCTCTAGCGGTTCATCAAAATCATCGGCCATCACGATATCGAGATGTTTGCCACTCCCAAAACGAGGGCGGGGAGGTGGTGGCTCTGTAACTGAATGAGAGTCGGTAACGGTAATATTTACCGTTGTTTGCTCACCCAAATATATCTTTATCCATTGTAAAATGACATTGACTAATTGTTGAAGCGAAATTCCCTTTGCTTGAAGTTGTTCAGACATGGGGTCTGGTAGTTCGATGGTTAGTTTGGTCATGAGTGTCTCCTTTCCTTTTTCTAAAAATTCAGTTGAGACGATAAAAGCCACCCTCATTGTACTTGAGGGGGTGGCTTTGTTATACTAAAATTGGATAACACGGTTGAGTTAATCAATATTTTTTTCATCAAACCACCGTTCCATTATTTCAATTTCAGCCTGAGCCTCCGCTACTGAGGTTGGCCCTAAACGTAACGGAACGCCTCGTTGCGTCAAAATCTCTTTCATCTGCTCAAAACTAACTCCAGCTAAATTAGCCGCCTTAGCCAAGGTGAGTTCTTCATCGTGTTGATAGCGATACACGGCAAAATTAAGCTGTAAATTAGGACGATACTGAAACAAATATCGTAATGCGTCCTGCAAAACAGCTTCTTCTGTGGGATACAGATTTGCCACCACTAAATCTTGGGGTTTGATTGATAGTAATTGCATGCGTTTATTCTCCTAACCACAAGGGTATTCAGCAAAATTTTATTCGAGTATTAGATCTATTTTCAAAACCCGTTCGATCTGGGTCGAACCGTTAGGAATGAGATTTTTTTAACTTGTGCATTTGACCGCTGATAACCGCTGATTGAAATCAGCGTCTTAAACGGAAAACCTGCTTAAGCAGGTTTCTCGTGTCAGCATAAGAATTCATTCTTATGTGAAAACGCGCAACTTATTTAATCCCCATTCCTATCCATCTCAAAACCTATTCCAACTCCAACTCATCATCCATCAACGGATCTGCCGAAACCTCAAAGAACTTAGCAACCCGCAACACTAAACGGGCAGAGGGTTGAAGCTCTCCCCGTTCTATTTTAGCGAGATGGCTAAACGATTTTATCTCCAAAATCTCGGCTAACTTACGCAGGGACAATCCCTGCTCTTGGCGTAACCCTCGTAACTTCTCTCCAAATCGATCCATTTGACAATACAATCCGTTTATGATACTCTAGTGTCAGTCACAGACACTAGAGTATAAATTTATAATTGACAAAAGTTTGTCGTTTCGTTCATAACCCTGACATGTTGATAAAATCAAAAGCATTTTTCGACAGAATTAACAGGATTTTTTGTCTTTAATCCTGTCAATCCTGTTAATTCTGTCAGATATTGTTTTATCCATGTTGAAATGATAAACTTCTGAGTTGAGCCGTCACGATGTACCTTGGCCGGAATACGTGACGACTCGGCTCACTATTCACACCTAAGGAGCAAACAATGAGTACCTCTATTTTACCAGATTCCGCGCCTACCGGAAAATCTGGTGATTTTGCTATTCCTCAAACTAATCTCAATCAGCTTAAAAAACAGATCGAACAAACCGAGCAGTGCATCGCCAGCTTGCGGATTTGGCAAACGCACCTAGAATCTTGGCGTGCCCAAGCCAAGCCCGTACTGGAGTTTGAGCGGGCTTATCAAACGATTCAACAAGCTAATCTAACGACTTGGGTCGAAGGGTTGGGGTTGGATGAACTACGGATCGCGGTGGGGCAAAATCCGGTTCTACCGGCTTGGGTGGGGATAACCGAGCAAACTATCACCGCGCTAGAGGCATGGTTGGCCTGTTTGAAACAGTGGCAGAGTGGAGAGATAGTGTCATCTCCAGAGGGATGTATAGAGCCGTTGGGGGAGTTGCTTATAAACGAACAAGTGGTTCAATCTTAAAAATTGAACCACTCTCATGATGAACTGTACAAGTTAATTAATCCCGATTCCTAACATTACCCTTGCGCGCTAAGATTAGGAAGTTCCAGAATTTAAAACCTCCCAAAACCATTGTGACACTCTACCCCCTCCCAGCCTCCCCCTGCTAGGGGGAGGAGCCGCTTCCCCCCTAGCAGGGGGGACTGAGGGGGGTAGAGAC
>JAUCGA010000099.1 GCA_030377865.1 Anaerolineales bacterium HSG25
TGTCAGCATAAGAATTCATTCTTAGGAATCGGAATCAAACAAGTTGCGCGCTCCAGAGTGGTTCAATCTTAAAGATTGAACCACTCTCATGACCAACATGCACAAGTTAATTAATGCTCATTCCTTAATGGGGCAACCGATAGACCCGAATCACGGGGCCGGGATGTTCACGCAGTAGCAAATCATTGGCCGGGCCGAACACTTGGTCATGATGAAAATAGCCTCGCTCCTCGTCGATGAACGGATCAAACAGCGCGACCAACTTGGCCTGCTCTTCAAGCCAGGCCATGCGTTGTTCGAGCAGGGCTTGATGGGTTTTGTCTCGTAGGGGACGGGCATAATGGAAACTACTGGCGATGACGTAACTCACTCCCTGTTGACGGTACTGCTCCATGTCGAGTTCGGCCACACCGCCATCCGGTACGGGGTAAAAGTTGTAGGAGCCAACGGCGAGTCCGGGCATGGCGAGTGGTGGCCCCCACGGCGGGCTACGCACTTCTACTGCGAGGCTGGTTCCGGCGGGGATGTTGTCTCGAATCCAATACAACGCCTCGGTGCGGGTGTCTGATTTACTGAAAACATAGTTGGCATGCGTGGTAGCGTAAAGGGTGGGGAGGAGAAGGAAGAGGTAAACAAAAAAAACTACGCTCCAGTAAACGTTGCTGATATTTGAGCGTTGTGGTAAGCCAAAAACTCGCCCCCCCAAAAGGAGGGAAGTCACGCTCTCCCCCTTTGGAGAAAAAGAGGTATTATCAAAAGAAAATTGTTTTCCTAACCAATTGCTCAGGCGGATACTCCACACGGTGATGCTCTCAGCGGTGATGACCATCAGCGGTGGAATGAAGGGCATCAGCCAGCGCATAAAGTACATCTCTTGCCGTTGCATGTAGAAAAAGCCAAACAGGGGAAAACTGAGCATAAGCAGGTCGATGGGGAGATGTCGCCACAACAGATAAAGAATCGACAGGCCGAACACAATCAGCAACGGCCAACCAAACCCCCATAAAAGCACCTTGAGATAGTAGACCGCGCCGCCGGACGGGTCGAGGTCAAGCCCTTGGAATCCGCTTCGAGCCGATTCGAGATTTTCGCTAAAGTTGGCCCAAAACAGGTCATACTCAATGAGGGTGTAGGGCGAGCAAAGTGCAAACACCAACATGGCGACAAGGCCGGTCAAAATCGGTTTCCACAAGTTGCGGAGGAGATAGATAATTTTCTCCTGCGAGGTCTGTTTTTGTCCTCGCAGGTGTTGTCCGAAGCGATACCTGTTCCCGCTTATCTCCTTCATGGGTGAAATTTGAAACCCTTGTAACAGATAAGCCACCCCAATTGGCACGACCAGCAGTCCGGCTGAATATTTGACCGCGGTGGCTAAACCAAGGGCAATGCCCGTCCACAGGTAGTCTCGGAGCGCGCCGTGCCGCAACATGCCGATACAGCAATAGAGGGTGACGGTCACGGCGAGGGCGACGGGGGCATCGTTAACCGCAAAGTGGGCCTCACGAGTGGGCAAAAAAGAGACGGTAAATATCAGCGCCGCGCCGAGTCCGGTCAGGCGGTTATAAGCTCGACGACCAAGCTGGTATATCAGCAGGGTGTTGATAACCCCCACCGCCACGCTAACGTATCGAGCCAGATATATCCAGCCGATTGTCCACGGAATCATGCTCTCATGCCAGCCATTGTTCAGATCGAACAGAGGCGGCTCTGCCCCGAACAGTTGCAGGCCGTAATAGGTTAGGCTGTAGACGAGGCCGATTAGGTAGGGATAGAGCGCCGGATTATAATGAGCCAATGGCTGAAAATCGCCAGAGACGACTCGGATGGCGGGTAGAATATATTGTTGTTCGTCGGGGTGATATTCAAAGGGTAGGCCGAACTGGATGCCCCACAAACGCAGGTAAAAACTCAATAAAGTGATGATAATTAGGGCAACAGCTGTCGATCGACGGGATATAGGTGGATTCATAGATTCTCCACCACGCGGAGTATCTCTTGCCGAAACCGCGTTTCGCTAAAGCGCTCGGCGTTGGCTCGGATGATTGCCGAATCGAACTGGATTGTTTCAAACTGCTTGATAGCCGCCACAAGCGCCTCAACTGTTTGCTCGTAGAAAAACAGGCCGGTCAATCCCTCAATGACCGTATCAAGCGCACCGCCTCTGGCAAAGGCAATAACAGGTCGCCCCGCCGCTTGCGCCTCAACCGGTGCGATGCCAAAATCCTCAAATCCCGGAAAAAAGAAGGCTCGACAACGGGCCATAAGGCTGACCACCTCCTCGGTCGGCAGTCGGCCTGTAAACTGTACCGTGGGGCCAGCCATCGCTTCTAGGGGCGCTCGGTCACGCCCATCGCCAACCACAATCAGCCGTTTACCCAACCGACTGCATGCCTGCACTGCTAGGTCGATTCGTTTGTACGGAATCAGCCGCGACACAATCAGATAGTAGTCGTCTGGTTTTTCAGAAGACGGTAAGGGCTGAAAACGGTCGGTGTTGACCGGCGGGTAGATGATGACCGAATCGCGGTCGTAGTAGCGTTTGATTCTCTGCTGAATCTCGCACGAAATGGCGACAAATCGGTCAACCCGTTGCGCGGCGGCATAATCCCATTGACGAAGAGCCTGAATCAAGGGGGACATGGCGAAACCAAGCCAGCGCCCAAACCCTTCACGGGTGGCGTAACCGTCGTAGTCCCACACATATCGGGTTGGAGCCAGACAGTAGCAGATATGTTTCTGTTGGCTGGGGTCATGACGCAGACCATGAATAAAGCCACTTTTATTTGACAAAATCAGGTCGTAGCCGCGTATATCCATGCTTTGCACCGCCAAAGGATAAAACGGCAAATAAGGCTGATGATACCGACCAATCAGCGGCGCATGGTTCAACCATGTCGAGCGGATAGGCCATTGCTGATAAGCGCTCGGCATGAGGTCGGGGGCGTAGATCGTGGTATAAACTGGCGCGTCGGGGAACATGTCAACCAGACACTCTAACACATTTTCGGCTCCCCCCATCTGGTTGAGCCAATCGTGGGCTAATGCTATTTTCAATATTGTTTCCTTTATTCAAAAATTTGTCGTTTCATTTATGACTTGATATATTGATAAAATCAAAAGCATTTTTTGACAGGATTGACAGGATTGACAGGATTACAGGCAAAAAATCCTGTTAATCTTGTTAATCCTGTCAGATATTGTTTTAGTCATGTTGAAATGATAAACTTCTGTTTATTTATCAACTTAAGAACTGCAAATTTAAGTAATACCAAGTCTGCCTTACCTTCAAATTCGGTTAATTCGTGTCATCGAGAACCAATCCGTTTCTTTCAATTATCCGTTGTATAGATGTTCAGATAAATATTTTCAGCCATCACCTTCCCGCAAGTTTAGAACTTGCGGGAAGGTTGGCCTTGAATTTATTATCTGAAAGACTGTAGTCCTGTTTTCAACTGAACCAAAGAAAAAGTTAGGTGAGTTTTATTTATCAACTTAAGAACTGCAAATTTAAGTAATACCAATATATCTGGTAAAATAGACCGTATTGCATTATACGTGAAAGCCTAAAAACGTGAAAACACAAAAATGTGAAGACATACGCATCACGCATCACGTTTCACGCATCACGTTTCACGCATCACGTATCACGTAATCACGCATCACTTTTATCTAGGAGAAACTTGTGTTAAATCGAATACGAGGCGGGGTTCCCGTTGACAAAATTGAGACCTTTATTGGCCCCAACAGTAACTTTAAGGGAACCTTGATCTGTGACGGTAACGTTCGGATTGATGGGGTCTGCGAGAGTGGGCTAATCAAAACCGTCGGAAATATTGTGGTAGGTCCCGAGGCAAAAGTAGGATCCGATTTAGAAGCCGAAAACATCTCGGTCAGTGGCGCGGTGACAGGTAATATCGTCGCTTCGGGTCGTTTAGAGGTGTTAAGTACTGGTAAAGTGTGGGGCGATGCTAATGTAGGCAACATTTTGCTGGATGATGAAGCTTTCTTTAAAGGAAGGTTAGCCATGAAAGACGAGCCTGATCGCCCCGACTTTGGCACAGATCAGCGCACTCAAACTGAATCTGACCTGCCGAATACTGATGAAACAGTAGAAGAGGCAGAGTCTATCTCAGATGATGGTCAGTCGTAAATATTCAGTGAACTCGCCAGAAAGAGTATCAGAAACCCGATTCCTCAAAGAAATCGGGTTTCTAGGCTACTTTACTGAACTTTTACGGTCAGTCTGATAAGGAATGAGTTCCAAATAAGTTGCGCGCTCCAGAGTAGTTCAATCTTCAAGATTGAACCACTCTCATGGTCTAAGGGCTGTTCAGTTCTAATCTAATCTATATGGGCATAATTGTGACGCTACAAGCGTCACCTACAGTGATTTTGTCAGACATGAGGCTGTGGAGGTCACGCTTGTAGCGTGACGAACATGGAGAACTGAACAACCCTACTCATGGTCTAATGCACAAATTAATTAATCCCGATTCCTAAGGAATGAACAAATTATGTGGTGGTCAAGATGATGTTGGAGTGCAATGGGTTCAGCCATTGCTTTTGGCAACGGCTAAACCCGTTGCACTCCATTTTCGTAAATATTCAGTGAACTTGCCAGAAGGAGCGTCAGAAACCCGATTTCTTTAAGAAATCGGGTTTCTAGGGCGGTTTTACTGAACTTTTACCATCAGTCTGACCACTACAGGAATGAACAAATTAGCATGTTAAGGAGAAAGTTATGATATTGTTTGGTTTAAACGAGCTTGATCTGTTATTAATCATTGCCTTAATAATGGTGGGTATGTACGGTGCTACTCGAGGAGCGGCCCCCCAAATTATTTCTGCTATCAGTATTTGGCTAGGTATGATTGTCGCCTTATGGCTTTATTTACCCTTAAGTCGTCGTATTATCAAGGGCGTGTTTCAAGGTTGGTCGTCAAATGTTAGTGACACCCTCGCCTTTTTCATCCTATTTGTTGTGTTTTTCTGGGCATTTAAGATGATTATCAACTATCTAGTCTTTCCGCCTGATAGTGCAGAACAAAAGATGAAGGCCGAGGCTAAACGGCGTAAAAAACGAGAACGAGAAGGTATTCAAGAACCAGCCATGCAACGATTTGTTATTGGCCCTCTAAACCTAATAATTGGATTTATTATGGGCATTTTGTTAGCTATTTTATGGTGGGCAATTGCTTTGGGCATGATGCAGTTTATTATGCAAAATCCCGACCTGCTACCCGTCGGAGCGCTCAAATCTTTTGCCTTTAAGTTACAGACCTCCTATCTGGTCAACACAGTTTTAAATCCGACCTTGTATTATCTCGCCCTGTCTGTATCCCTATTTATTCCGGCACGGGCAACCCTATTAACTGATTTACTGAATGTGATTTTATACACTCGGTAGAAATTTGCGACTTCCATGAGGGTAACGGGTGTGTACCCGTTACCCTTAGCAGGCGGGTATATACCCGCCAAATACCCGTTGCGATTACATAATCGCAACGATCAGGACAAGAGACCAGACCTTCAAGGAGCTTCGCACCTTGAAGGTCGTGGAATCGTTCTCCTCCGAGGTATGTCGTTTTCCTCGGAGGTGTTGGCCGAAACCATGACCATCGCTTTTTTACATAAGAATGAATTCTTATGCTGATACAAGAAACCTGCTTAAGCAGGTTTTCCGTTTAAGACGCTGATTTCAATCAGCGGTCATAAGCACAACTTAATTAATGCTCCATTCCTAAGCATAAACTCTGCGGAGGTGATATTTTTGATTATTTTGCACATTCGCAACACGTATTCACACACATAACCATGTACTTAAACTCGTTTGAACTTCCAAAAATATTAGCACGACTGGCTAGTTATGCCATGTTTTCGGCCAGTAAAACCTTAGCCCAAGAGCTAACTCCAACCCCGTACTACACCGAGGTGAGGACTCGTCAACAAGAAACCACCGAAGCGACCCTATTGCTAGAGGTCAAACCAGACCTGAGTGTTGGTGGGGCCAGAGATGTCCGCCCGATGGTGATTCGAGCCAGCCGGAGCGCGGTGCTTCTCCCCGACGACCTGACCGCAGTGCGACAAACGCTCATCTCCGCTCGTGAACTCCAACGGATTATCAGTCGCTTGGTCAACGACTATCCTCGTTTGGCCGACATTGTCCATCGTATTGAACCCTGTCCGGGGTTGATTGGACAAATCAACAATGCCATTGACGATAATAGTGAGGTGCGAAGCAATGCCAGTCCGGCTCTATCTCGGATTCGGGCTGAGATGAGCACCGTGCATAAACGGCTACTAGAGAAGCTGAACAAGCTGGTCACCTCACCAAGAAACGGGCCATATCTGCAAGATTTGATTGTCACTCAGCGGGATGGGCGGTATGTCGTGCCGGTAAAAACCGAGTTCAAAGGTAAAATTCGGGGCGTGATTCATGACCAAAGTAGTAGCGGCGCAACCGTTTTTGTGGAGCCGTTAAGCACCGTCGAGCAGAACAACCGTTGGCGACAGCTTCAAATCGAAGAAACGGACGAGATTCGGCGTATTTTGGCCGAACTGTCAGACCATGTTGCTAGTCAAGCTCCGGCCATCAACCACACCGTGTCAGCCTTGGCCGACCTCGATCTGGCCTTTGCCAAAGCCAAATATGGCGTGGCGATTGAGGCCACCGAGCCAAATCTGGTTGACCTAAAAACTATCAAAAAAACACCCGATCTGACCGTTATTGACCTAAAATCAGCCCGTCATCCCTTGCTTGATCCAAAAACGGTGGTGCCGATTGAGGTTAACATGCCCACCGAAACCAGCATGCTAGTCATCACTGGGCCGAACACCGGCGGTAAAACCGTCTCGCTCAAAACGATGGGCCTGCTTAGTTTGATGGCTCAAGCTGGGCTACGAATCCCTGTTGAGGAAGATTCAACCTTGCCGGTCTTTAATCGAGTATTGGCCGACATTGGCGACGAGCAGTCGATTGAGCAGAGTCTATCGACCTTTTCTGGTCACATGACCAACATCGTCAAAATTTTAGACGAGAGTGATGAGCAATCACTGGTCATTTTTGACGAACTGGGCGCGGGCACCGATCCGGTTGAAGGGTCGGCTTTGGCACGGGCGATTTTGGCTCACCTACTAGAGCGAGGGGTAACGACCTTTGTCGCCACCCACTATTCGGAGCTAAAGGCCTTTGCCCACGGCACCCCAGGAGTCGCCAACGCCAGCATGCAGTTCGACCTAGAGAGCCTCTCCCCAACCTATCGCTTGCTGATTGGCTTGCCCGGCGCGTCGAACGCTTTCACCATTTCGCAGAGGCTCGGCCTGTCGGTCGATATTATCAACCGTGCCCGTGGTTTGATTGGTGAGGATGCCCAACAGATTGAGGCCATGCTGACCGAGATTAAAGCCCAAACCGACACGGCGCGCCAAATTCGGCAGGACGCAGATCAGCATAATGAGGAACTACAGCACCGCTTAGCCAATATCAAAGAAGAAGGGCGAGAAATTTTGAAATCGGTGCGAGCCGATGCGCGGCAAGAGATTAAAACGGCTCGGCAGAAAATTCGGGCATGGCAAGAGGAAGCACAGGCCGCGTTAGAGGCGGCCAAACAAAAAGCGGCTGAACTGGAAAGACAGGGGCTAAATAGTGAGGTGGCTCAAACCGAGGCCGAGTTTGAGCAGGCTGATGACAAGTTGGAAGCCCTAACCGAAACGATTGCGGCCAAGGAGAGTCCGGCTCCCAAAGCAAAACCTAAACCGGAGAGGTTGCAAATCAAAACGATTGGAGCCGGTGACACGGTTTTTATCGCCTCATTTAATGCCACTGGCAAGGTGGTTTCGGTACAACAACAACAGGCTGAGGTGCAAATGGGGCACTTCCGAACCACTGTGCCTTTAAAAGGGTTGGAGCTTCGCAAAAAAGCCAATAAAGAGCCAAAATCCCATCAGCCCCAAACCATTCGTTTGCCCGACGTGGAATCACCCGGCATGGAGTTGGATTTGCGGGGTGAGAACGCAGAAGAAGCCCTACAAAAGATGGATACCTATCTGGATAAAGCCTATCTCGCTCGCTTGCCGTGGGTGACGATTATTCACGGGCATGGCAGTGGCGTGTTACGTCAGGCGGTGCGTCAGGCGCTTAACCGGCATGCGCTTGTCTCTACCCATCGACCCGGCGAACGGGGTGAAGGCGGCGCGGGGGTCACGGTGGCAAAGTTGGCAATTAGTTAGAGTTGTTCAGAAATAAAGGCATGCCTAAAAGCGCCAATCGCTGACAATGAATCATTGTTGCAGGTGGCATGAATCAAAAAAAGCCTGACCAATTGGTCAGGCTCTTTTCGATTGTTATATTCTGTTGCCTATCAACTAACGTACTTCTTCTCCTCCAACTCATATTTGAGCAATCGTAGCCCCTCCAACCGAATCGCTTCGGGATACAGGGTTTTATAGATATTACAGTTTGGCGATTGAACATCATACCGTCCGGTGGCTCGATAGGTCTCTATCGGACAGCCGCCGGTACACCAATATTTCCACTCACAATCTCGACAGCCCTCTTTTTCCTCAACCGATATATTTTGGATACCGATCTCGTCGGCCCGGATTAAGGCCAATGGGTCATCCGCCTGCGCGGTGGTGACGGATTGGGGTTGGTGCATTTGACATTTGGAGACATGGCCTTGATGGTCAAACACCAGATAACTTTGCCCCACCCCACAGGTTCGCACATGGGGCGTGGAGAGATTGGCTCGGTCTACCAGCGAGGCTAACAACGGACGGCGAGGCATGTTCTGCTCAATCACCTTAAACGCGCCCAACATGCCAGCGATGATTTTTTCTTCGTCTAATTCAAGAGCTGTCAGGTTTCTGAAACCTGACAATTCTATCGGTTCTCGATAAAAATTGAGACTAAAGGGGAGATCATGGGCCAATACCCATGCCATGATTTCTGGCAACCCTTCAGCACTCTGTCCCGTCACGGTGATGGAGATGTAAGGCGTTAAGCCATGCGACAAGGCCAGTTTCACCGCTTCGGTCACATCCGCCGATGTGCCTTTGCCACTCGCATAAAATCGCTGTTGGTCTTGATATAAACCCAAGCCATCCAACGAGATCATCAACCGTAAATCAAGTTGTTGTATCTGTTCGATAATCTCTGGTTTGAGCAGGGTTCCGTTGCTGAGGATAACGCCTTCTAAGGCCATGTCATGCTGTTTTGCCAACTGTTGGGCATATTGATGGAGTTGCCTAATCAGGGGAAAGCGCAACATGGCTTCTCCACCGGAATATTTCAGTTTGACGGTTTTGTAGTTGTGCTTTATGGCAGAGCGAAAGGTTGCCGCAATCGAGGTTTGGCCTGTTTCGAGGGTCATGTCTACTTTGTGGTGAGGGAGGTAGCAGTAGCTACAACGGAGGTTGCAACGGTCGGTGAGGTGGAGCCAGGCGGTGAGGGTGGTTGGGGATTCTGTGAGGATGGGTTGGGGTTGGTTGATGGGGGTGAGGAGGCAGAGTTCAACGAAAGAGTTGATAGGTTTTGAAAACCTGTCAACTCTGAGGTTCCGTGGTTGTTTGAATTGGGAGAGTAAGTTTAATGCGGGGCGGTTTAATACGGCTGGTTTGCCGTAAGGAGAGGTATAGCAGATTGAAAAATCATAATTTAAGGGAACTTCATAAAAGTTTGAATGATACAATCCTTCTGATGTTGAGGATATATCTTTATTCGATACGTTTGAGGGAATTATAGGGCAATCACAATCATCACAGTCAAAGTCACGGTCAACCATCGTTTGACCGTGACTTTTAGAAGATAGAATTACTGTTGGAGTATAATTTTGTTTAAACATTTAAGAAATTATCCTTTTCACGATAAAAACTGTTTCTGGTGTATTGATTATTTATTTGTCAAAAATCCTTAATTTGTTACTACCAGGTCCCCGAATCAGAAAGACTATGCGAACGTAGTTTTATCGCTAATGATACTTGTCTACACCAATTGATTAGATAGGAATATTTTTCAGAAGGTTCTTGTTGTCCCCAGTAATCCTTAAAACCAGAAAGCCATTGATTCGCAATATCGTCTGAAAAGGTTGATATTTTCTGAGCCAAATATTCAACTTCTCGTTGAATAGCGTATTTTCCATAGCCACCATGTTGGGCAATTAAAGCAAGTCCTTGTTTATAATTGTCAAAAGCAATGTCATACTCTTGCTTTTGGAAGGCAATATCTGCCAATATTCGCTTCATTCGGCCCGTCAACAAAGGAAGTTTATGGCCTGTATTCTCATCCTCTTCGTCTAAAATCTCGGTTAATAATTCAGCATAGTAAGGGATTTGCTCATATTTTTCTTCATCATAATCATATTCAGCCTTAGCGACCAAACTATTAACAACCGTATGTAAATCATAAAACTCCTTACCCATCTCATAAGCATTGTCATTATTTCGACGCGCTCTTGATTTTTTCTCCAACTCCCAATAAGCATATCCAGATTGAAGCAAAATCTTGGGGATTTGTTTCAGGAATTGATGTTTAGTGGCCAAACCATAGCTTTGATCGAGATAATCACAAGCAATTTTGAGTTGCTCTAGGTCGTTGGTATCGGTACCTTTGATTAGATAAACAGAGCCTAATTCGGTATAGGCACTAGCCAATCTATCTATAGCCTCAGACCTTTTGAAACGACTAATAGCCCTATTAAGGTACTGTTGAGCCTTGTCATAGTCACCCTTATTGCCATAGATGGCTCCTAATGTTGCTTCACCCTGCCCAATCAGGACTTCATTGTTTTGTTTCAGCCACAAGACAATGGCTTTTTCACAGTAACCTATGGCTTCAATATATCGACCATCCATGCCGTATAGATAACCAATATTGTTCATAATACTGGCAATGGTTCCGGGGCGGGCTTTGATTTCTAAGGCTACCTCAAAGGCTTGGGTATAAAACTCTATCGCCTTTTGCCAGCGACCACTTAATCTGTGAATGTAGCCCACATAGTTTGAAACGGTTGGAATATGCTTCGTCATGCCCAACTGTTTGAGAATCCTCAAACAGTTCATTTGATGTGCTAACGCGGCTCCTAGTTCTCCTCGTTGAACTTCACTCACCGCCAATACATTATGAATTTCTGCTTCACGTCCTAGATTCCCTTTATTTTCCTTGAGTAGCTTTTTGAACAACGTTATGGCTTCATCAGCCTGTCCTAAATTATTGAGTTGTTTGCCATGCAAGGTTCTATATTTAAACAACTGTTCTTCATCCAATACTGCAACATAAGGTAGCACAATTTCCTCAAGTTGTTCGGCAAACCTATATCGTTTCATCCGTTGGACTTTTCCAATCGCATTACAATATGCCGAGAACCCCTTATCAACATTGGATATTAGTGCGTGTGTAACCCATTGTTTGGTTAACAAATCTCGTCTGGCTTCTAGCCCTGCTGACTCTAAATCAGTCTGGTCTTGTGGTTTATTTTTAAGTTGTATCTCTAGTTCTTTTATTTTTATTTGTAAATGCGTTACGGCTATCTGGCTATTACGAACTTGACGATCTCCATCGGGGTCTACCTTATCTAATATATACTCATTAATCATACGACGCATTTCATCATGTAAGGTGATACTACCATCGAGCAAAGTTTTAACAAAGGTATAGGTTTTGGCTTCCTTAAATCGTTGTCGTACCAGTTCTGGTGACCATTTTTTAAAGAGTTTACTCAACAACTCCTCATCTAAGGGGTAGATACGAGACATCAAAAGGGTCAAACGGTCTATTGGCTGACGGACATTGGCGATGTGACGCACCAAGTTATACTCAAATTCTTCTAGTCGTTTTCTTTTTTCTTTATCAGAAAGGGACTTTAGCTCCTCCAAATTGGTTTCTACCAGCCAATCTAATGGAATGTTTCGTGACTGCCACTCCACTGCCAAATCAATCAAAATAGGTCGCCCTTGGGCTAACAAAAGTAATTTCTGAGCTAATTCCGGTTCTAAAGTAACATGTAACTGTTTTTGTTTCTGTTGCAAATACAGTTCACTCGCTTCTATCCCCAAAGGAGCCAAATCAATAATTTGGATATTATTACCAAATTTATTTTGTAAAAATTTTCCAACGGGTCTGGCATCACGTCCAGCAATGACTAATAGACAGTTTTTTGTATTTGGAAATATATCTGAGATATAGTGCCATATATCCATCTTTTCTTCTAAGGCATCCGTTGTATCCAAAAACAAGACTATCTTTTTCTGAGCAGATATTTTGTTAAAGCAGTTAGCAAAGGCCCGATTAACTGCTAAACCTTCCTGAGCTATCCTTTTCGGGCTAATATCAGCTATTTCCATCTTACGAAGGTCTAACAATCCTTCTAAGTAAGGGGTAAAGGTTTTTTCACCTAACAATTTGGCTATCTCTAGCCCTAGAGTATGGGCAATATGAAAAGTGTGGTTATCAAAATCAATGATATGACCTTGAATTGATTCTTGATTGTTAACAAATCGTTGACGTGCCTCTTGAACAAGGCGAGTTTTTCCCACCCCGCCAGAACCATTAATACAAAATACACGTTGCGTGCCATGTTCCTTAATCAGGCTATTTAGTTGGGCTAGTTCGTTTTCACGACCAATAAATGGGATTTGTATTGTCATTATCCAATCCTTTTCATGGTAATTGATAAATGTAGTTCATAATTTTAACATAATGTAATTGATTTCACAAATAACTGTTTTTACGTTTTTACGTAGAGGGTCTTTGAATTTTTTTTAGATACTCTCTTAATCGATTGTAAGGTTGTTCGGTATACGAGGCCTCACGTAAAAAGTAGTTTAGCGTAAATTGAAAATGTTTATCTTTGCTCAAAGTATCATAAACTATCCTTGACATGTGCCGGGAATCACGTTTTTTCATTAACACTTTTAAATATTTAGCTAAAATCGCAAAAAATTTCTCGTCTAATTTTTTCCGCTCAGATGATTTAAGCTCAACTAACATACCATCGCTTAGTTGATAATAATGTAGTTGTAATTCTTGGAAAAGCAGTTCTAAAAGAATAATTTCAGGACGATGTATGGTTGGATTCGCAAGGTCATTGGCATAAATGTCTCTAGCTGACTGACAAATAGTTAGAAATAAATTTGGGTTTTCTTGACGTAATCGAATACTTAGCAAACGGCTGGTAATATCATGTTGTAAAAATCCTTCATTCGCGGTTATTAAGTAGGAATCTGATAACATATCTGCAAGATCATAAGCATCATCTTGAGGTAACAGTTCTAAATTCATAAATTTTTGTAAAAACTGATAATTAAATCGACGACATGGGCCTAATATATCCATAATATTAAGTAATTTTTCTGGTATATCACTTCTTACATCATCAATTGCTTTTTTCATGACGATGTTAATCTCAGGTTTATAGTCACATAAAAATTCACCTGGAGTAGGATTTATTCGCTTGTATCTACCTAATAATTTTACCATTGCTCCCAGATGTCCACCGGAAAGATGGAAAATATAGGCTGATATATCTTGTCTTTCTTGATCATCTTCCATGTCACTAAGATAATTTCTAACCAAAGTAAATAAAACATTGTATGAAAATAGATTAAGCTGATGAATATGAGGTTGTAAATCAGAATCTTTAACAACCTCATGGCTTGCTAAATATCGGCCTGCAACAACCACCCTAAATTTATCTTTTAGGTTACGGTGGAGGCGAGGAATAAATTGGGTTAATAAACTTTCTAAGATTACTGATGTAAAAGATTTTTCCAAATCAATTAAGATGTATACAAATTGATCGGTTTGCCGTTTTTGTTTAAGTTGCCCACCTAACTCTAAGAGCAATTTATTTAAAGGTATAACGTTGCCGTTTTCAGGAAAAGACAACTCGAAACATAAGAATAAAGTTTGAACTAAAGTTGGGTAGGTATCCGCAGAAACATAAGCACACAACTCTTTGTTAGATAAACGTCTTTTTAATTCTAATAACAATGCAGTTTTGCCATATCCAGCCGGAGCATCAAGGAAATGGTATTGAGGGCTAAAGAATAAAGATATTGCTTGTAAGGTACTTTCTTGATTGATAAATGGCACTACTTGTTTAACCCGTTCTTGTTCTGATTCAAATCGGTCAGGGTATTGGTCTTGTAAACGTTTTTCAAGTTTCTCAAGACGTTTTAGTTGCTGTATATGTCCTAAAAATGCACCTCGATCAATAATATCCAAAGGTTTAGGTAAACGCGTTTGTTCTCTTTCTGATAAAAATCCTCGAATAATGTCTTGATATTCATTATCTACTAATGCGTCAAGCCAGTCACGTAGTTTATCATATTGATTATTACTCATAAGTTACTCCTCAACAAAACGTTCGGAATAATGACGATAAAGATATTGTTCAACACTGTTTAACCGTCTATATATCTTCATCTGACCTAAAAATGCACCTCGGTCAATAAAATCTAATGGTTTAGGTAAACGGTTTTGTTCTTTTATGTTTAGAAGAGAGTGCATCATGTCTCTAAACTCGGCATCAACTAAATAATCAAGCCAATCACGAAGTTTATCAAACTGGTTTTCTGGAATTTGTGGCATAGATGCCTTATCAGATTGAACAGATAAGTTCAGTTTAGCACAATTTTTTTTATCTGAATCTGGTTTATCTATCCTATTGCCTTGTTTTTTAAGGAACCATTCAATGATTGTCTTCTTTGATGTGTTTTTCGACAATTTATCATAAATAGATGGATAATAATCGTAGACTAAAATACATAAATCATTTTTACTAAGTTTTTCAAGTTTAGTTTTTGTATATTGTTTTTTCACTTAATTACTTTCTCCATCAGTTATCCAACTCCAACCTGTCATTTGCCAACAAATCAACGGGTCGGTGGAAACACCTAATTCGCCAACTCTGACAATTCTATTCTAACTCGCCCGTTAGGTTACTCCACATCCACCTCATCCAACATCAAATCGTTGGGAGTCACGCCAAATATATGGGCAATGTTCAGAATCATGGTCGCGTGAGGTAATTTTCGTCCCTTCTCAATATTCCAGATATGGGCATGGCTGACCCCCAATACGTCGCCTAACTGATGTAAGGTCAGCCCATCTTGTTTGCGGAGGGTTTGCAACTTTTCCCCAAATCGTTCCATCTGTTTTTGTGGTGGATTTGACATCGACTCAGTCATGTGTTATTATATTTAAGCCTATAGGTTTAATTGCGTGGTGAAAAAAACATCTTATCGATTCAATCTAAAATCGGCAATACCCAAAGGGCACAACGTCGCAAATCTAAAATCCAAAGGAGGTAAATCGCATGGGAACCATTCCCCCTCAAAAGCTACTGAGCCAGTGGAAACAGGAAACCCTAACCGTTGAACGGGCCATCGGGCAGATGTTGCAACATCAGGTTTTGCAGGACAATCTTGAGCAGGAAGTCGGCTCAGAGCGTCGGGCCATGCAGAGTGCGCTACATGAGCTACAGGCCAGCGTCCGCTCATTACGTACCGACGTAGACCGGCTCATCGCTCATACTAATCTGCCGCCGCCCTCGCCAAAACGGGGTCGGCCACGCAAGACGTGAAAACGTGAAACGTGAGGAACAATCCATAACGGATTGCTCCTCAATGGTACGGTGTTGAAAATCGAATAGCGAGTTCCAACCGATAAGGCGCGGGCAGTCACCTGCGTCTTATTCTTTTGTCATGATAGGAGTTTGCGGGGATTTGGTCAAGTAGGTCAACCGTAGCCTGTCGAATCC
>JAUCGA010000100.1 GCA_030377865.1 Anaerolineales bacterium HSG25
TAACCTATATTCATAAAATACGCAAATCAGGAAACACGATTTTTAACCACAATTAAATCACAAATTAAGGGTGGTAAGGTTTGCTTATAAGATAAGGTTTTGAATTTTTTATATAACTTCAAAAGTTTGTCGTTTCATTCACGACCTGACATATTGATAAAACAAAAAGCATTTTTCGACAGGATTAACAGAATTAACAGGATTTTTTGCTTGTAATCTTGTTAATACTGTCAGATATTATTTTAGCCATGTTGAAATGATAAACTTCTGATAACTTTATTCAGGCTCAAACATCTCCCCTTTCCATACTGAATGTTTCATCACGGAGCATGGCCTCATCAGCCTGTATCTGGGGGTGGTAGGTCAACATAACCAATAACGTCAAACCTATCAGAATAAAGCTGTCGGCCAGATTAAACGTCGGCCAACGAGTTGTACCGATACCCACATCAAGAAAGTCGGTTACCCGCTGATCGACAAGACGGTCAATGAAGTTACCGAGCGCTCCACCGAGAAGCATACCCACCGGAATAACCGCGATTGGCGGCAACTCCTCCCGCGTAATAGCTGAGGTGAACCAAACGATTAGCCCAATGATGACGAAGCCAGTTACAATAAGGGGTAATAGCCCAGCATTGGAGAAAAAACTAAAGGCGATGCCAGTGTTGTAGCTTAATGTTAACCGAAAAAACTCTCCAATTATTTGGACCGGATCATATAAAGTTAGCGTCGCTTCAGCCCAGAGTTTACTTAATAGGTCAACAAAAATTGTTAGTAAGGTTATTATAAGTAATTGGATTAGTTGTTTATTTATCATGCTACTCAGTACCCGACATCTTGATTAAATAAAAAATTCTGGGGGTAACGGGCCAGTTAGGTTTTGTTTACATGCCCATCTGTAAATAACTTTCAATTCTAAGTTGTAACTTTTCCCGGAGTGCAAGAATTTCATTCTTGCTGTCAAAATACAATTTTGACACTCCTGTTTTCCTGATCATTGCGATTATGTAATCGTAACGGGTATTTGGCGGATATATACCGCCTGTTATGGGTACATTACCATATTTTCCACCACTTCTTCTTAAGGCTATCCTCATCACTGGCCGAATCGGTTGAAACATCAGAGTCAACGGATGTGTCAAGCGAGGTATCATTTAAAGGACTATCCGCTTTGTCCATGTCTCTATATGCTGGTTTGGGTGGCCGATTCATCTCCGGCGCATAGCGGTTTATCAGAGCTTTCACTCGTTCTTTCAACTCAGCCCCTTTTTCAGGATTGACCATGTAAACAAAGTTGGCGAACCCTTGCACCGAGGCCAGCACATTTGGCGATGCGCCCCAATGTTTCCCCTCCGGCCCATCCCGCTCAATCTGATACAGTACCGCCCGAAACCGTTTGAGTGTTTTGCGCGACACGTTCAGATGTTGATTAACCACCACACCCGTCACCTCTTGCTGACGAGATTGGCGCAGAACCCGTGTCTTATCAGGATGTACCAAAAACCCTTCATGGCTGACGATACTTTCGGTTTGTCCCAAAATGTTGCAGATATTCCGCAGATCATGCCCCGAAGCAGAGAAGCTCAAATCGTCGGCATAGCGAGTGTAGGTAAAGCCATGCTCGATTGCCATCTTGGTCAAGCGTCGATCCAAACGGCGGCAAATCAGATTGCTAATCGCCGGACTGGTCGGCGCGCCTTGGGGCAAAAATCGTTCTGAGGTGGCAACAAAGTAGGTCTCGCTATCAAGTTCCACCTCGACAATTTCCGGCTCGGTGCAGAGCAGACCAAAAATCGTAGCGGTTGCCTCAGAGTAGCCCAACGAGCGGAACAACCCCTTGACTCGCTTATAGCTAACCGTCGGAAAGAAATCTTTCAGGTCGAGGTTAATCACCACCTCGGCTCCAACATGGGGCCGAGCATTGGTCACAATCGAGCGTTCATGCCGAAAACCATGCGCCGCATCATGGGGCGTAACTCGATTCAGAATCGTCTCTAATATCCACTGTTGGGCCGATTTCAGGCGAGGCATGGGCGCAGAAATCAACCGTTCGCCGCCTGTCTTTTTGGCAATCTTAAAGCGGACATAGTGGCTGGTTTTAGAGGTTTTGCGGGCAAAGCTCAAAAACCGCAACTCGCCGACGGTGATGCTCATGGCCGATGCAATTTCAGCCGCGCTGTCGAGCCGAGGCAGGCCATACTGTTGCAAACGAGCCTCATCGCAAGTTGTCTCATTTAGCCCCCCCGAAACCCCTTCACCAAGGTATACAATCTCGCGCTCTTTTTTCTGTCGCCATGCCTCGGCCTTAGCTTGACGTTCTTGGGCGCGGCGTTCTTTCGTCTCTTTTTGACGTTGGCGCGATTCTTTCAGCCGTTTCTGCTTCAACTCTTTCAGCAGAGCCTGTTCATTATAAAGCCGACTGTTTTTGGCACGGAGTGATTTTAACTCTTTGCGGAGTTCAGCCTGTCGCCGAATATCCTCCGCTGGGTCTTCGGGCATTTCGCCCTCGGCAGGCCAAAAGCCAAGCCGAATCATATCCTCCAAAATAAACTCTAATTTGGAGGTGGCTCGAATACGGTCATATAACTCTTGTCGAGTACGTGGTTGTTCGCTCATAGAAATGATTGAAACGTGAAGACATGAAACGTGAAAGCTCGCCAGGAGAATCACGTTTCACGCTTCACGTATTACATCACAGCCTCTCTTCGAAAAGTTCTTGGGACTGGATCGCTCAACTCAAGCGGTGCGGCGTTGGGGGGCGTGATTAACTTCACAGAAGTCAAACCGAAATCCGCCCCCCAACGCCTGGCACCGCACAGTCAAGAGCGGACCAGTGATGCGTGCGTTGTCTAGCCACAAGGACGGCGATCCACCGCCCAGATTGCAAGGGAGACTGTAATTGTTAAAGTGGGAGCGCAGGCATCTTGCCTGCAAGTTTACTCCCCACACCCCACAGCCGGAGCGACCTTCGAAAAGTTCTTAGGACTGGGTCGCTCAACTCCAGCGGTGCGACACTAGTATACGTGATTAAATTCACAGAAGTCACACCGAAATCCGTATACTAGTGTCAGGCACCGCACAGTCAAGAGCGGACCAGTGATGCGTGCGTAATCTAGCCACAAGGACGGCGATCCACCGCCCAGATTGCAAGGTCTTTGCTCCGACTATGGGGTTTGGGGGGTAATTATCGTATCATTCACTCAGAGATTCAACCAGCTCAAATCAGGTTCAACCTCGGGCTGTTTCTCCAAAATAATGATAACTGCATTTAAAATCTCGGCCAATTCGGTAAGCGATTCGACCTCATGGCTTTCTAACAAAAGCATGTCGATGCCATAATTAGCATGCAGAGGATAGATGACCTCATCCACCAAGCCTTGATGAAACTGCTGAAATGGAAGGCTCGATGGCTGGTTTGGGCGATGTTGACTCGTAGTTGGTCAAACATTTCCTGATTGGCGTGGGTGACATGACCACGGCGGTATCCGGCTATAGTGAGGCTTAACACGTTATTCGGTGACATTTATGAGTTGCATTGTTGCTCGTAGTTCCTGAATGGTATATGCAGGTTTACGTTTGTGGAGCATTGCATGACAGTTTGGACAAATCGGCCTTAAATCCTTTATTGGGTTCAGTTCGTAATCATCCTCAACTTCTGACAGAGCAGTGAGATGATGAACATGAATAAAATTTGTTCCTATCTGACCGTAAGCTTTTTCAAAATTGAAGCTACAGACAGCACAATTCAATCCATAGTGTTTAATACAAATCGAGCGAGCTTCGGCGCTCCGTTCGTATGTATTTATAGTTATTTGCTTTGTTGTGCCATCTTTATATGTTTTTGTCGCATCAATTTCTTCTGGAAGACTACCCTCAAGTAATGGGAGAGGTTGCCCAACGAGATTAGCCCAATCAATCTCTAATTGTGTGGCAACATCATCAGGAATGGTCACACCCGATGCTTGTGGCTCCCAGTACATCTTAGTATAAATACCCTTATTTAATGCTTGTCTTGGAAAGATAAGTTTTTCAGACTCAAGTATTGTGTCAAGATGGACGTTGATATACAAAGCCGTCTTACCAGCTAGGGCTAAATCTCTATTCCAATGATCGTTTTCAAAAAAGCCACTTGTCGCCCAACCAGATGCAACAAGCCCTCGTGGCTCTTTTCCTAGTTTCATCAGGAAAACGCGATCATCCGGCTTAATCTTTTTTGTTACGCCGCAACTCCATGTATCTAAATGGAAGCCCTGCTTCTTTATTTCATTAATGTTATTCTGTATATCCGTCCATGCCCACCGACTCGGATTCCAAGTTAATAAATATGTAGCCATAATTTTTGATATTGGTCACCTTGAAAAGGTTATATTCAAACGTAAATAGCCGAAAAATTCGCTGTATGTTACCCCAAAACTCCCAACAACACTGCAAAGAATCGATCCAAATCTGCCGGAACCAGAAAAATATCAATATCCTTGTTAATACTCATCCCGACACTGTTGCTCACATGGTATACCATCACCGTCACCATCTATCTTTACATTCGGACAATTTTTAATGTAAAACCGTGCTTCTTTACATGTCATTTGACTACAATGTTGCTTGCCCTCACACTGATAACCTGTGAAATCCTCTTCAAATAGAGAAGGAGAATATATATAAATCATGCAAAAGAGTAACAACCCAATTAAAAGTATACCCCAAAAAACACCTATATAATTATATAAATCTGTGCCTTTTTCGGTGGGTTTTCGAGAGGATTTAGGTAAACCTTCGATTCTTGCGGGTTTTCGAGATGTCTTAGCCAAGCCCTCGATTCTTGCAGATTTTGCACTAGCTCGATCATTCTCGTCATGCTCCACTTGAAAACAGATTACATCGCCGTCTATGGGTCTACGAGGCATCCCTTTGAGAGCGCTTATGTGGATAAAAATATCTTCTTCACTCGATGATACTTTTATAAATCCAAATCCTCTATCATCGTTCCACCGTACAAGTTTACCTTTGAATTCCACTGAATACCCTCATTTTGTTGATAGTGATAACATGTCATTCTGAGCCGAAGGCAAAAAATTCTGTCAATCCTGTCGAAAAAATCTTCTCTCTAATCAACATGTCGGGTACCAAGTTTACAAATACCAGCCCGACAACTGTAGGTAACAGCGAGGCTCAACCTTGCTGTTATCCGGTTTCCACCATCGAGCCAATGACACCCGCAAAAGTGTATCGGCTGGAATAACCTCTGTGGGCGTATCTGTGCCCACATAAGTTATTTTTAGCGGATAATCATTGCTTCGATACCGTCGTTTGTCGTAATCATTCATAAATTTGTACAACGGTTTGTCGGTTCGCCAAAAGCCCACACTTTGGGTCGGCAAACCAGCTATCTGAGAAACATAACCACTTCCGCTTTTGGTGAAACGGATGAGACTCTCAAATAAATTGTTTGGGCGGCCATACCAGATTTTTACTCGGTCTAATAATGTTTCTTCAATATCCCTGACCCGACCCAAGCAGGTCGCTTTTTCGACCAGAATATCCTCAATATGGGGCGGCTTTAAGCGGTCAGCTTTGCGATACTTGATCTCCCATATTTGCCCGACTTTGTAGGGGGTGTCAAGCGGTTGATGGTCGCCCGTCGCAGTCATAAGCCTGACATTTTCGTTGGTGTCTCGCAATAAACCTCCAACACAGCACGCCCCATGCAGATTGGTTTGGGCGACAATTAAGGCTCTCATGGGATAATATGTTCCACCGTAATGCCTAAATTCTGGCTCAATTTTTTTGCCAACAACGAGCGATGGCAGGCTGAGGGGTCACGCTCTACGCAAAATAGCACCACTTTTTGAGACTTGGCAAAACTATTCGCAAATGTTTCCACCTCAAAATCAACCAAAATCTCTTTTTCGTAGGCTTGCACAAAAACATCTCCTAACTGTTGACGGTCTCGCTTGGCAATTTTATCTCGTTTATCGGCCTCTTTTTGTTGCTCTCGAATCGCTTTACTCGGCGCAAGTTCTTTATGATGGACATAACCAATCGTCAACTGTTCCAACTTTGCTTGGAGATAGGTACTGTTGACATAGGCGTATTTTTTACCTCGCATACCACGTCGTAAACGAATATCGCAAAACATGTCAATTCCCGTATCGGTCAAAGCCTTAAAAAAGCTGTCTTCAGTGCTACCATACACACCAATAGTAAAAAATTTTGGATACATGAGGGTTCTATGCGGCCTTTTTCTGATAATTTTTACGTGAGGTAAACGATTGGTCGAACATGCTCAACTGCCCTTTAGTGAGCCGTAAAATCACATCTTGTTGAGTTTTGAGCAAGCCATTTTCATCAATATGCCATACGGCCAAATTACTTTTTGACAAGGTTTCACCAACTAATTTACTCCGGTGGCACATTTCTGGCTTTTGTTCGCTACACATGAGGGCGACTGATAACCTTTTTTCTAAGGCGGTGTTAATTCGTTTCAGACCCGTTTTGTAAAAATCGGCCTGTCCAACTTTGCTGTAATCGACCTTGCCGTTGGTATAACAGTCGTTATCTTTAGGACGACCGCCCAACTGTTCGCCCATAAAAACATATCCTACACCATGTTCTCGTAAGGCATGTTTGAGCATATTCTGCGAAAAATCAGGGTTATATTTTGAGTAAGCTGAGGTGCGAATATCGGCCACATATAAAATTTGATACTGTTTCAGCAGGGCGATAAACTGGTTAATACTGCGGTTTCCATACCCAATCGTGTAGATGGTTTTTAGCTTTGGCTGGATTTCTGACAAAACTTTTAAGCGACCATGATAAGGTTGCGTTTGATTAGCCTGCGTCACCTTAAATTGATATCGTCGTTGCGAGGCAACATCAACCAAAACGCCGGTATCATCAGTTTGATAGGGCAATATCTCCGATTTTGTTTCGGTGATGTTAAATGTTATTTCGCGGTCAATTTGATACGATGCTTTGTTTTCAGCAATTGATTCTGTTTCGGCGATATGAAGAGTGCCAACAGCGATATCTAAATCTGCCCCTTCTATTTCATCTCGAAAAAGCACAGTTTTCATTATTTACCTCCGATTATGCGCCATCCGTACGGCCAAAATATGCTCACATGGCCCTTTGTACAGCTTATTTTGCTGATGCCAGTTGCAGGTGCAATTCGCTTCTACCATGCGCTGGTCTTTGTCAATGATTAGCGAGGATGGATAGTTTTTCCCTCGATCTTTGACTTGCCCTTGTAATACAATACGCTCGGCACTGTCATCGTAACGATTAATGATGGTTACTTTTTGCAGGGTGATAAAACGAGTTGCCGCTTCCTCTCGTGGGTTAGCAAAGCGGAGTTTCTCCAACGGTAGCGGTTCGCGGCTGAGTTCGCGGGCACGGTACTGGTGTTTGTTCAGGTCATAAATTGCCCGTCCGGCTTGAGTATAGGCTCCGAGTGCGCCCAAGACCAAACTGCGGTCGATGTTGAGCCGTTCAGCCAGCGCGTCGGGTGTTTCGACCCAGTTCTCTTTTAATGCCGTAAAGACAACCTGCTTGGTGTAATCATCCACCTCGGCGCGGGGAGCCATGAGGTCAAAGTTACCAGCTTGCGACCAGTCATTGGCTGTCCAACCGGACAAACCTAAGGTGAAGGACATGTGACCCAAATCAGCAATATAAAAGGAAGGTAGCCCCGTTCCCAACAGGTGGACGGTAAATTTTTGGGCGATGGGAATCAGCCGCTCCAAAATATGAATCCGCCGTCGTCCCCATACCCGAATCACGTCCGGCTCATCGCCTTGATAAATGGAGCGGGGGCAGACGACCTCAGTTTCCCACGGTTCAAAGACCACTTTTATCGGCTCATCGGGCGTGAGATGGTAGCGCATGCCCCGTGGGCCATGTTTTTCTTTGTGGCGACGTAGCACAAAACAGAGGTTATGAACATCCATTGGGTGCAAATCAAACGAGGTGGTGGGTAAGGACATGGCCGAACTGACCTGCAAAAAGCCTCGCACCCAACTGTCCGGCAGGTCGATTTTGACCTCTTTGTAGGTTGCTTCGTTGGTAGTCTGTACCTCAAAGCCGGACGGGTCAACCTCAAAATGGGTGTCTTTGTAACTCCGAATTTTTTGGAACTCGTTATACAGCGAGTCCGAATAGTCGATATTGGTCGTGCCACACTCAAACTGACCGATACTGCGGAACACCTCGTAACTGGCCCCTAAGCGGCCATAGCTCGATTCGTCTTGACTGAAACATTCAAAAAATATTTCATCAGGATGCACCGTAATCACCGGGTCTAGGACAAACCATGCATCCCGTTCTTTTTCATACAGGTATTTGAAATAGGTACGTCGGGCATCGTAGAAGAGTTTCATGCGCTCGGCACTTTGGCGAGTTAGGCCGTCCAACTCTTCCTGTAATACCTTAATTTGCGAGCCAAGTTTGCTCCGTTTGGCCGCCACCTCTTGCCAATCAATCTGTTCCCGTTGAGCGGCCCATGCTTTGTAAGCCTCGTCATCCTTGGGCTTAAAACGCAAATCAGAGATGACCACGTCATGCAAGGCACTAATCGCCTCTCGAAATTCGAGACTTTTGCCCAACACGCCGGTAAAAAAGGTCGGTTCTCGTTTGATGTCGGGCGCAAACGACATGGCGGTCTGATTGGCCTGACTGACGACTTGGCTACTGCTCGGATAGGTATAATCAAACTGCATAACGCACCTCCGGCTCTTTGGTCTGAATTGGCAGGGTTATATCGGGATAAATCTGCTGAATTGCCAGCATGGTTTCGATGGTTTTGGCCTTGTCTCCGATGGCGATGGTCAGCGATTGGCGCTCTAAAATCTGCGCCACAATTCGTGCTGATTCGACATCTTTTTGGGCCTCGACGGTCAAAAAATTTAACACTCGGTCTTTGGCGACTCTGGCTTTGTTGACGCGGGCTAACACGCTGACAAAGTAGGGCTGTAGTTCGGCCAAGCGAGCCGGATTGTCCGCCGCGTACCGCTCTAAAAAGTTGGTGGCGAACAGTTGCAAATCGGCAGTCGGATGCTCACTCAACTTGAGCAGATACTCCTGTCCGGCATCCTCGGCAAAATATTTGGTGATTAGCTCTCGGCCAAATTGTTGTACATCAGGCCGTACACTGTCACAGATACTAACCAAAATCCCCGGACTGAAATCCTCGGCGGTCAATTGCTCGCGGAAGGTGTCGAACCAAAACTGGCGGGTGTCGTCCCATTTGCCATCAAGCAGACGCACCGCGATGGCTAACTCGCTAAAATGGTCGGAGTTGGTCAAACTGCGGAAGCGGTTAATCACGCTGACAAAAATTGCCTGCGCCGCCTGATGCACCATCGCCACCTCATACTCGGCCAGTTCGATAATCTGTTCAGTCGTGATCTGTTCGGCCCAGTAGGAATCTCGCTCGATTTTAGTTTGCAGGATATGCCCACCCAACTCATGCGCCGTGCTTGACGGGGCATGGAGCAGAGTCCAGACTGTTTCTGGCGTGGCATCATCGAGCCATGCCGAGCCGACATCTTCCCGTAGCAGGGTGACTAAACTACTGTGGACACCGTCATGCGGTTCGAGTTGCAGAAGCGCGGTCAAAAACAGACCCGACAATCGAGCCGAGAAACGGTGGTTACTACGGCATAATCGTTGAACAACAGGTCGGATAGCAGTACGGACATCCGACAAGGCATGCATGGCAAAGGAGACAATCAGGCGCTCTTGTTTTAGCAGGGTGTAGTCAGAGAGTTGCCCAAACAGTTGCAGGCCGACGGCTCGAATCGAGACATGGGGCGATTCCATCAGCGAGGTGATGATGCCCTCTGGCAAGTCATTGGCGCGGGTGTCATGGTTGAGCAGGATGTTGGCTCCCAACTCTTGCACCGCCAAGATGGGATGGGCCAGCAAGTCAAACACAATCTCTAGCCCGATACGGCGTAACTGCCGACTGAAACTATCTTGGATGGTTTGGGCGATGTCTTGGGCGGCCTCGGTTTGGGTACTGTCTAGCCCAATCAGATAGGCCACAAAACGAGCAATCAAGCTCTGAGCGACTGAGTCGGAGATGATGGCCGAGCGGAGCATGGTTCGGGCAAACTGGCGTGTGTCGGCATGAGGACTGATGACGATGGCGACGATAAAGTCGCTATCTTTAATGAAGCGAGACCGATTTTCGTCAATCCATTCATGCGCCTGTTGACGACCCTCAGCGATGACACAGTTAGCCAGTGCTAACACGAGAGCATGGTTGGGATTGTAACGCTGATACCGAGTCAGGGCCAACTCAAACCCAAGCCGCGCCGTCGTTTCGTAAGGCCGACTGACGATCATGGTCACGGCCTCCACATCAAGCCCCTCACAAAATGCCTTGCAGTCACGCAGAGCTAACACGGCAAACTCCTGCACCGGCAAACAGTCACTTTCGGCGATGAGGTGGAGCAGGCCGACGGGATTCTCTTTCCATAGTTGAGGGAAGGCTTCCTCACGGCTGGTGGGTGGCTCAGGGGTTTGGGTGCGGTCTAGCCTGCAATACCAAGCGAGAGGCTTATATTTGGGGGCATACCGAGGACTGTTCAGGTATAAAACATGGTTAAAAGCCCAGTTGTTGGCAAATTTGCTCCAATACAGACGCACATATTTCCGGTTTTCGTAATCCCAACCGAGAAAATAGCTGGTTGAGGCTTTACTGTCCGCATCACTGTAGGGAGCTAGCACCCCGACGGCCATCTTGACGTAGGCCGGATCGTTCAGTTTGCCCAATTTATACATGGTACGCCACACCCGCCGCCGGAAATAGGTGCGAGTTCGCTCGCCATAAGCCAGTTTTGCGGTGTTACTTTTGATATTTTTGGCCGCGTCTTTGATATACCCACCTTTACGGCGACGCACCCACATGTTTTTACGGTTGGCACTTAAAGGGGCGTAGGTTTTGCGGAACGTGGCTCCATTCTTGTCGATGCGGTAGGCAATCAGACCAAATACCTGCCCGTCATGCCGATATTCTGCCGCTTTGAAAATGTGGCGGATGGCTCGGAAGTAGTTCGGCTCAAACGGAATCGTCGCTAGTGCATCCAGTAAAACCGGACGAACATGCTCATTGTCGATGCGGTACAGATTATCGAGTACGGCGATTTGTTCCGGTTGGTCGGGTTTGAGGTAGGCGCTAAGGGCGACGGCAAACTCAGCCGCCGGGCCAGATTCGGTGAGAGTGCGTAACTCGGCGGGGAGTTGACTGATTAGCTCGGCGCGGAAGATGGCGTTGGCCTGCTCGTCGCCCAGCTTGAGCATGGCTTCAGCGGAGATACGGCGCACCATGTCGGGGGTACGTCGGGCACGATAAAGCGATTCCAGAGTCGGCAAAACCGTCTCGTCACCACACCAACCCAACGACCAGACCACGCAGTAGTCATGCAGAGGTTTATCTCCCTTGCCGAGCAACTTTAGCAGTAGGGGGGTGGCCTCTTTGATTTTTAGCTCACCCGCCCGCCATATCACTCGGGTGAGTGACCAGTGGATACTTGCAAGAGGCACGTTCGGGTCGAGTGCGTTGTGGAGCCGGTTGAGGACTGCTTGGGCGCGTGGGTCTGACGAGGTCGGCGCAGTCGATAACTCAGCCGAAACAACCTGATACCGTTTCTTCGTTTTTGAGGTCACCAGTTTATCAAAAACAAGTTGAGCCTGCTCTAAGGGCAGGGAAGCAACAGTTTTTGTGCCGTCTCGTAAGGCTGTGCCATAGCGGCCATAGCGAAAGTTAACCACATATTGGTCGGGGCCAACCTCGCACAAATCAACCTCATAAACTTTGTCAGATGCGCCTTTTTGATACCTGAGTTTGCTTTGTTTGATCAACTTCATGGATCGTTAAATTTGTTTAATTATAGGGGGAAAATAAAAGGTAGGCTTATATTATATTCGTTATGTACCAAGAGGCAAACTGACCTAAATTTGAAGGGTATCTCTAGTAACAAATTGTTGTTTGAGTAAAGCGACAACAACGTAAAATCACAATCAGGAAGTCCGCTATGCCATATCATTCTGATCGCTGTTTGCGAAGAATCCACTCAAGAGTATCATCATGGGGGATACTTCGTTGTACTCAGTATGACGTGATTGTAATCTAACATTGTCAAATTAAGCCAGTAAATACAGTACTGCAATAAAGAGTGGCTCAATTTTCAATATTGAACCACTCTCATTTGTTTAAACTCGTAACGGTTCTCTGGTAGATTCCGTGCAACTCGAAATTGTGTCCTGAATTAGATACTTTGATGGGGCAATCTTCCCGCAAGTTTTAAACTTGCGGGAAGATGATGACACAATCATGACCTTTGCACGGAAAGCCCCAAAGAGCCCTCGTAACTTCTGAAACAATCGTTGCGCCATTTCGCATGCGTTTAGTAGGAAATGTAGTGGTCAAGGTGATGTTGAAAAAGGAGCGCAACGGGTTTAGCCGTTGCCAAAAGCAATGGCTGAACCCATTGCACTCCAACATCACCTTGACCACCACATTTTTTAGCAGGAATCCACATTCGGGCATGATATATCGGTCAGGTTAAGGTGAATGAACCTCAGGGACGTGGAAAAAAATAATTGTCCCGCGGAGTAGGCACGCGTCGTGCCGCACCACGGGTGCTGACTCCTCAATTGGGATGTTTTATTTCTTCCACCTGCCTCATGGAACACACAAACGTTTTTCAGGTTTCTAGGTTATGAGTATAATTAAAACAAAGTTGTCTCAATCTTAGGCAGTGCCAAGAAAATAAGGTAGTGTTGACTGATAGCCTTGGGCTAAAGCCACAAGGCTAAAAACTCAAGACCGCTAAAAGCGGCTTAAATGTAAAAGTTCAGTAAAACCACCCTAGAAACCCGATTTTTTTGAGGAATCGGGTTTCTGACGCTCTTTCTAGCGAGTTTACTGAATATTTACGCCTAAATAGCTGGCTTTAGCCTGCTTTAGTTATCAGCAGAGGGATTTATTCCGATGTGTCATCAGTCAAGATAACAACATTACCGAAAATAAACCTCCCATTGTCATTGTTCCCTGAGCTTGTCCAAGAGAACTGTCTTCGGCAAGCTCAGCCAACGATTCTTGGGAGTTGGCATTCCCTTACATTACGGTAAAAAATGCAAAGGAGTATTTTTAATGACCGATTATCAAGATGCAGTAGATAATGAACAGGGCTGGGGTGAGTGGTTAGTTGGCAAGATACCCGGCTATAGCGGCTACAAAGAAAAAGAGATGCGTCGTGAAGCCGATGCGTTGTTGCGGGAGAAATTAGTCGCAGATTTGAAAGCTCAACTAACCAAAGCTGAGGATGTAACCAGCCAACTGTTGACCGGCCCCGGTATCGCACAACTTGACGACATGGGCAAGGGAAACACTCGCCTACAAACTTTAATCGACAAAGTTAAGACCGCGGCGCAAGGTTACTCTGGCTTTTTTGACGCAATTCGAGTCAAAGAAGAGGATTTAGAAGCTTTGTACGAGTTTGATCATGGCATGTTAGTTCAGGTCAACCAGATTGGTAAAGCTGTTGACGTAGTACAGGATGCCGTGGATTCAGGGGAGGGTCTCGCCAAAGCGGTGCGAGGCTATATTCAAGCGGTGACCAATCTATCTGAACAGTATGATGGTCGTCGCGAACGCATGATTGCTTTAGGATAATCTTTCAGAAGTTTATCATTTCAACATGACTAAAACAATATCTGACAGGATTAACAGGATTGACAGGATTATAAGTAAAAAAATCCTGTTAATCCTGTTAATCCTGTCAAAAAATGCTTTTGATTTTATCAATATATCAGGTCATGAATGAAACGACAAACTCTTGATCTTTTTTTACCTCAAATTATATAACGGAGATAACAATTATGGGACTGTTTAGTAGCGGTAAAGTTGCCGAAAAAATTGAGTATACCCAAGAACGCAAAGATGAAATTGTGCGTCGAGTACCTTATGACAAAATTCGACTTGGCTCACAATTGATCGTCCATCAAGGCCAAGCCTCTGTCTTCTATCGAGATGGTAAATCGTTAGATACTTTTGGACCCGGTCGTCACACCTTAGTCACAGCCAATTTACCACTAGTGACAAACTTGATGGAACAGGTCACCAACTACGCCTTTGGTGACGATAGTATCTTCTCGGCGGTGGTCTATTTTGTATCCATGCGCGAGTTCCCGCAAGAAGGATGGGGAACCCGTCAGCCAATTGCCATGCAAACACCCGGCATTGGATTAGGCTGGTTGTTGTTGGGCGCACACGGTACCTACGGTTTTGAAATTAGTGATGCCAAACTTGTGGTCGATACATTTGTTGGCGGTGGGCAGGATTCACTTAAGCTGAAACAGGTTAAAACCCGTCTGACCAACGCCATTGTTCAGGCTGGTACCGATTGGTTTGCTGAGGTGAATCCCGGTAACCTGATGAAGGCTCAGTCAATGATGGATGAGATGGCAACTGCGGTCAAAATCAAGGCCAAAGATCAGTTTGAGGCGATGGGCATGACACTCAAAAATGTGACCATCGGTGGTCTCAGTCCACTAGAAACCTCAGCCGATAAATTACGAAATATGGGCTTGTTAGATGCAGGTATGTATGAACGGATGTATGCGATGGACAGCATGCGAGATGCCGCCCAAGGTGAAGGTGGTGGTGGCGCGGCTGGCATGGGAATGGGCATGGGAGCCGGTATGGGGATGGGACAAATGATGTCGGGCATGTTTGGTAACATGCAACAACAGCAACAAGCTCCTCAACAAGCCGCCCCTCAAGCTGTACCCGCAGGGCCAAAAGAGTGGCCTGCTATTATGGGCGTTACCGAGGCGGCCGAATATATCGGCGTTGAGGTGGAAGATGTGGTCGAACTGTGTATGTCTGGCGACCTAAAAGCCAAAAAGATTGGCAGTAAATACCGTATCAGTAAAACTGCTATTGATACGTTTATGAGTGAGTAATCGCATGAGAGTGGTTCAATCTTAAATATTGAACCACTCTGGAGCGCGCAACTTATTTAGACCTCATTCTTTTTGTGGGCAAAGTCGTCTGAACGTGGCATACAATATGTCATACCCGAATGTCGTTATCGGGCATCCACGATCGTAAAAGTTCAGTAAAACCGCCCTAGAAACCCGATTTCTTTGAGAAATCGGGTTTCTGACGTTCTTTCTGGCGAGTTCACTGAATATTTACCCACGATCTGTAGCCATAGATTCCCGCCATATCAGTCTATCGTCAGCACACCGAACCACTCCAACCAAAAAGGCCGCGCCCAAACATGGACGCGGCCTTTTGACTCGACGCACCTCATCGGCGTAGCTCATCGAGACCAAATTATAAATGGTAAATGGTGAATTATAAATGGTAAATGAGCCACTAAAATCCTGTTAGCGTCAGATAATTCATAATTCATAATTCTCAATTAATTACT
>JAUCGA010000015.1 GCA_030377865.1 Anaerolineales bacterium HSG25
TCATTTTCATAGTAGTCATTAATTGACCACCATTCCAACATTCGTTTATAAGCCGCGACAAGAAAGACCCCTGAACCGCAACTTGGGTCAAGCACTTTGAATTTGTTTTTAGGAAAATATATTTCTGCTTTATTTAAAGGCATCACCTCGTCAATTAAAAAATTGACTAAAAACGGAGGAGTGTACACAACTCCTCTTTCCTCTCTTGACAAAAAACGTTCATAAATCGCACTGATAAGTTCTACTGGTAAATAGTTAAAACTATATTGTCCCCAAAGAAAATATTGACCTGTGGAGAGGTCAAGAGTGGCCCTTAGAAATTGAGCAACTAAAAGAAATTCCGTTCCTGCAATTTTTCCCCTCTCTTCATCGGAAAAACTATCAAAAATATTTCCGTTATTATCAGGTCTAAATTCCGACCCAAGTGCATTTAGAATCGATAAACACTTTCCGGCTTCTAAAGCCATTGCAAAATCTTTTATCAAATGTTTTTTATAAATCTCTTTTAGAGTATGGGTTCCATGATCGTCTTTAATTTCCTCTAAAAACTTTATAAGAATAGAAACAATCAGCAATTTATCAATCGTTTCGGGGGAAAAATGCTTTTGGTTATCATGTAAGTGTTTGCGGACAATCATTAAGTATTCTAGTAGTTGGTGGAATGGAGTGTTTTCTTCTTTTAACTGATTATTGTAAAAATTGTCATCTTTTTGAGGATGATAAAAATCTTCCTGTTCCCAGAATGTTCCTTTACCAAATACGATTGCTGAAAATCGCTGGTCATTGAATTGCTCTATAGCCTCGCTAACTAAGCGTAAATTTTGCACATCAAGCTTGTTGTCTTGTATCTCAGCAGGTTTACGCGCATTGATAATATCTATTCTTGTATTAGAGACAATAAAATAGAGTTCGATTTCACCAGCACTCCAAATTTTGGCATGCAACTCTTTATGTGCTTTGCTATTAAAAAAACTGTTTTCTTTCTCGTAGATATACAAGACAGGTTTAGAATTTATTACCTTGTTTTGCTCGTGTTTTCTGCGAAATAATATTGCAGTAGGCTTAAATTTTTCATCCCTGCTTTTTTCTTGAATATAGTAACGCTCACTAATATGCCTAGCCTCATTGAGCCTATTACAAAAAAGCAGTCCATTTTCAGAGGTGAGTTGTATTTTTTCCAGCGTATTTTCTAAAACATTCATAATACAAAAACCTCCTAACTTCATTCGGAAAGTTCAGGTTCTGTAACCTAAAATTTCCTCAACTAATAGATAACATCTAAATAACAAATTATGTGCACAATACATACAAAATCAAACATGTAATTATCAATACTCAATGATATTTGTCAAATTTTGTTCATGTCTATGGAATATGAAAGCTCCAAACAAAAAGGCCACCCGCTCAGGAATTGGGGTGGCCTTTGAACAGCAGATCGAATGTTTTGTGGCCTCGTTTTTGTCGATTACGACAGCCCATGAACTTTTCTGTCGCTTCAATCTTTAGAGGCTAGTCTCAGTACCCGACATGCTGATTAAATAAAATTCTTTTCGACAGAATTAACAGGATTTTTTGCCTTTAATCTTGTTAATTCTGTTAATCCGTCAGATATTTCTTTGTGTTTAGTTGAGACTAAAAAACTTGTCGGGTAACAAGGAGGCTAGTTCCCACAAATCTACACCTCGCAGGCGTTGGAAGCTTATACAATTTACAAATCAAACGCCTCACAAAACTCTTGCGGCGACATCACCTCAAAATGATGTCCGGCGGATAAACCTCGCAGAAAATCTCGGTTATCAGACACGATTTTATCAACCCTTTGCCATTCAGCAAAACCACCAATGATGGCATCGCCCTTTTTTAAGCCCTTTGATTTTAACAGGCTGACGTACATATCAGGTACAGTATCGTAATTTAATTGGACATTTGACTGATTAACGAACATATAGAACTGCTTAATATCCTGCTCGCTCAGATTATAGGTCAGTTCTACTCGCACTTGATTAGGAACAACAATATCAAATTCGGACAAATTTAGGATGATTTTCCGACAGTAGCGATCTGTATTCAAGAGACCAAATATCCAAACGTTGGTGTCCAAACTAATCCGCATAGACATCCCCATAGAGTTCTTCGTATACCATCTCGCGAGTTTTACGTAACTGTTTTAATACCTCTTCTTTACTCATCGTGGCAAAAGGGTGTCTCTGACTCAGATCATCCATCCACCGCGTCATCTCTTCACTCGATAACTCATCATTTGTGTTTGTAGGCGTAGTTTGATTATCGTCCACCCGCTCAGATGTTGCTGTGTTTTCCGGTGATTGTTGAAACGGCATAACAATCTGCTCAAGCGGATTTTTCAGTGCTTGAATAATCCGATACAACACCTCAAAATACTGCTCCGGAAGCTTATCGATTTCTGCTTTAAGACGTTCTCTAGTAATGATCATGGTTATACCTCCAAATATCATCTCAAAAAACCAGAACTACTCCTGTTCAGTCAACATAATCACATACTCTTTCAACACTTTCAAAATACGGAAGATATCGAACACACTGTCCCCACTGGCAGAGTAGGCGATACTAATCCCATACTCTCGCCCTTGCAACAGCATAAAGCGCCATATATCGCCGACCACATAACAGCCATAAATCGGGTGTTGATGTTGGTTCAGTTCTTGGGCCACCAACATGGCGGCTAAAGCCTGTCCGGCTGGATCACCTTTGGGGTCAAGGTGGCGTTTATATTCCTGCATGCAAAAATATGGTTTTTCCGGCTCTCGAAACCCAGAAGCGATCATGCCATCAGGGTTGCCGGATAATTCTATATCATCAACAACACCGCTAAATTCACGTTGGGCAAAATAGTTAAATCGCTTGCTCGAAAAATTAACAAGGGTAAAAACTGGGCCAATAAAATGTTGAATCAACTCCGTCTCATTCCAGTTGTGAACGTTATGGTTCAAAACAGCTTGGAAAAAACGCAAATTTTGACGCTCCCACTCCGAAATATCACTGTCATGATTCAACCATGTATCAAGCGGTGCTAAATCATCAACCTGATTTAAGCCAAATGCTTTGTCGAGTTTTATTAACCGACACTCATTAAATTTCATCTCTTTACTCATACTCACCTCTCAACAATTGCCGTATACTCAGCATATCATTTTAACAAAGCCATTATACCATGCCGATACCTCAAACCAAAAGACCACCCGTTCAGGAATTGGGGTGGCCTTTTGGACAGCAGATAAAATGTTTTTTGGTCGTATCAATTAAGCGCTGGATATGGTTGAGAGTCGTGTTTGCCATGCCTTTAAGTAACTTTCATTTCTAAGTTGTCACTTTTATCAACATGTCATTCCCGCATGTTTTGGGCGGGAATCTATGTGTTGTCAGTGGATTCCCGCTAAAAACGTGCGGGAATGACAATTTACAAGTTAGTTCTGAAAACTACTTAATTCTATGATTTGGGCAAACTTATTCGCAACTAAAACAGGTGGTATAGCGTTGTGCTATATCGCCTGTTTACGGTTTGTTTTAGAATGGAGATAATACCATCCCTTCGTTATTTCTTGGGTTTAGGTAGTTTTCCGATGGTGTATGCGGCCACTACCGCGGCCTCATGCGGTAAACCACCGATAAAATAGGTCGCGAACTCTTCTTTTTTGAGTTGAACAGCAATCCCATTACGAAAAGCTCGCACCACAGATATTTTTCGGCCTAGTCGGATAAAGGTGAACTTGTTACTCGGCATGACTAAGCGGTTGGAGGTACAGAACAGATTGCCCTCATCTTTCCATGTGAGGTCTTTGGCTGGAATCTCAGCCGTGGGTTGATAGCCATGTTCGCCGGTGAGGGCTGGCCCATGCGCTCGGCGAATACCTCGTACCTCAACAAAACACTCTTCGCGTAATTGCTCAAGGATGATTCCGGCCAACACTGTGGTCACTGGACGTAAAACAGATTGGTCGCCAGCGGCCAACTGAGTCAACTGATCATCACTGTATATGTTATTGAGGGTGATTTTTAGTACTTCGGGAGTAAACGATTGACCCTGTACGGCCTGTTTGGTTACATCGAAACTGCCCGTTCCTAATTTGATCACCTCATATTTTCCTGCATTTAAGACCATAAATCGTTTGCTTTCTTTCAAGGTCAGTTCACAATTGGCGCATTGATACAGAGAGCCTTGCAGTCGTACAACTCCTTGCCGACAACTAGGGCAGGTATCATATAATATTTCTTCTGTCAAGATAAAAACTCCTTTGGTAGGAATGAGCATTAATTAACTTGTGCAGTTCGTCATGAGAGTGGTTCAATCTTTAAGATTGAACCACTCTGGAGCGCGCAACTTATTTAGACCTCATCCCTAAAATAATCAAGAGTTTGTCGTTTCATTCATAACCTGACATGTTGATAAAACCAAAAGCATTTTTCGACAGGATTAACAAGATTAACAGGATTTTTTTGCTTGTAATCCTGTCAATTCTGTTAATCCTGTCAGATATTGTTTTAGTTATGTTGAAATGATAAACTTCTGAATAATCCCTGAATTATACAGGGGAGTTTCCATCTCCGCAACCTCTTTTTCCTGCCAAAAAGATGGCTCTGGGGTGGGGGTGGGAGATTGGTGGTATAACCACGTCGATACGACCGGACTCAGAAATGGAAGCAACATGGCTAAAATTAGCAAAAGTAAAATGAGTATGCCCAATGGTGATGGGCGATAGGGGAAACGTCGCTCATCAAAGAAACCCTCGTCATCATCATATTCATCATCATAAAAGTCGTCGATTGTATCGATGTCCATAAGTAATAACCTCGTTGCTACCTTGACAATGTTAGATTACAACATGTCACACTGAGAGAAGCGAAGTGTCTCCCATGATGCTACTTTAGAGTGGATTCTTCGCAAACAGCACTCAGAATGACATGCAAGAAGGCTAATGTAACATTGTCAAGCTACTTTATATCACTAATAAATAGCCGCTCTAGCCGAGTTTCCTCCCCGGCTTGTACCATCAACCGTTCATCAGAGCCAAAGGAGTAACCTTCTTCTTTTTTGGTTAGGATATACCATTTTTCGTTAGGTACTTGCACTGCAACCCGATAATGACCAACAGGTAGGTCGGATACGGTAAAATAACCGTCAGCATCGGTTTGGGTTTTGTGGATAAACGGTTGCTCGGCACAGGGAGTCGGGCCGTCAAAACTTCTGGAAATGTACTGGACACATAGCTCAACCAAGGCCGAGGCAATCGGTGTATTTTCCTCGGCTCGTAAAACACGACCCGTTAGTGAGCCGGTCGGTTTTTCCTGTAAGGCCGGTAACTCTGGGCCTGTGCCGGAAACGACAAGAGCGTTAATCTCATTATCAACCATGTCGGCAGTGTGCATAAAATAGTTGTGCCACGTTTCACCGTCAAGCACCTGCAACCCCCAATCGGTGCCAATCCAAAGTCGACCACGCCCATCCGTGGCTAATGACTTAACTCGATTGGTCGAGAGGGGGCTATTATCAGGCGTATAGTTTGTCCAATTGTTGTCGGCAAAACGATATAATCCCTTGTTAAAAGTTCCTATCCAAACCGTTCCCTGATTATCAACGATGATATCTTCGGCGATAAACCATGTCGGCCCATGATAAATTTGCCATTCACCTTGTTGATAGGTCAACAGTTCTCTATTGGCGACAATCCAAGGCTGACTATTTGGCCCGATGGCTAATCCCTTTACGAAATATTCTTCTGCAAAACCATTGTTATGGTCGTAAATTGTCCATGTTTGACCGTCAAATCGAGCCGCAGTGCGCGAACTTAAGGCCCATACATCACCGTTGGGAGCAATCTCAACCGTCTCCATGAGTTTTACGGAAGGATCGTTAGTTAGATTCTCCATTGAATAATTCGTCCATGTTTGTCCGTCAAAATAGGTAATTCCACCAAAATAGGCAAGCCAGATGCCGCCTTGCTCGTCACAGGCTATGGCATCAAGTCCGGCAGTGAGGTCGGGGTCATACTCTTGCCAGTTCTGACCATCAAAACTGGTAATGCCAGAACTGTGCATCATCAAAACTCTCCCATCAGAGCAAATGGCAAAGTTGCTGATTAAATCGCCATACAAGGCCGAGTTTGCTTTATTATAGCTCTGCCAGCCTTGCTGAGTGAGACAACTGACCCCAAATCCAAAGGAGCCGATACAGGCTAGGTCATCATTATTGACCGGCAGGTTGGGCTGATTCGGGGCACTTTCTTCGATTGGCGTTGCGGAGGGGCTTGCTGTTGGTGATGGGGTTTGAGTTAGGGTTGATGTTGGCGTTGGGGTGTCTAATTTGGGCAGGTTGCTCTCTTTTTGGGGCGTGACCACTTTATTCGATTCGGAGAATGTTTTCTGATTAACTTCACCCTGTTTAAGGATTTTAGTCGGTGTATTAGATGGCGTTATGGTGGGCGTATCTGTTGGGGTAGACTGCTTAACCTGACCGTTTTGTGCGGCAACTAAAGTCGCGGTTGGTAAAACATCATAATCACCTCTCAACATACCCATTATCGTGAAAAACAGCATCATACAGCCCACCAGTGCAATGCCGCCGAGAATCAACATGGGGCCGATAAATCTATTGCGAGGCTTTGCTGTCGGACTCGTTGAGCCAACACCTGCTCCGCCACCTATCTTCTGTTTGGTCGCGGCCGAACTAGAGGGAAACGAGGCCGAAAGAGGGCGTTGTTGCGGCAGTGCAGGAGCCGGATTAGGACTGGATGCCGATAACGGTTTTTGCAATGGGATATTGACGGGCGTAAGAGTTGGCGCTTGATTTTGTGATAATCCGCTAACCGCCTGTTGCCATGCTTGGCTCATTTCGGTCATAGAGGCGTACCGATTTTTGGGCGACCAAGCCAATGCAGTCAAAATAATCTGCTCCAGTTCAGGTGAAAGAGCGGGGTTGTATTGTGAGGGGAGTGCTACGGTTTGGCTGGTTACATCCAACAGTTGGCCGGTTGCCAGCCGATAAATCAAAGCTCCCCATGCATAAATATCACTCTGGATAGTAGCCGATTGCCCGGCCTGTTGTTCGGGTGAGATCATGCTGGCTTGCTGACTTGCGCTGGTCAACAGGTTGGCGAGGGCAAAATCGGCCAGTAGATACTGGGGCGAATCGGCCATGCTTTGCCCTTGGATCACAAAAATATTGCGTGGCTGAATGTCGCCGTGAATTAAGCCTAACGAATGAACATGGCTCAAGGCAGGAGCAAGTTGAGCTATCAACAGGTTGAGTTGTTCGACCGTCCACGGTTGTTGAGTGAGCGTTACGGCCAGTGTTGGTTCGGCTTGCCACGGCATAACCAGATACGTATATCCTGCATCCTGTCCGAAATCGAGCAAGGATAGAACATGGGGCTGGTTAACTGTGGTCAGCACCTTTAGTTCTTGATGTAGGTCAGTGCCAAAACCAAGCTGTTTTTCAAATTGGGGCGAGAACCATTTCAAGGCTACATAACGCCGGTTGGGGCCGGGTTGATAGGCTTGATGAACCGTGGCTAAACGGCCTTGTCCAATCATCTCAGCGAGTTGATACGGGCCTAGCATCCGACCTGTAAGATTGAGCATGGGGGTATCCTCTGCTTCATTAAAATAGCCTTGCTACCCGACACCATTAAGTAACTTTCATTTCTAAGTTGTCACTTTTCACGGAGTGCAAGAATTCCATTCTTGCTGTCAAAATACAATTTTGACACTCCTGTTTTCCTGATCGTTGCGATTATGTAATCGCAACGGGTATTTGGCGGGCATATCCTCCTTCAAGGAGGCTTCGCGCTACCCGCCTATTATGGGTACACTTCTGTTTTTTACAAGTTAGTTCTGAAAACTACTTAATATGTCGGATAACAATGTTTTTTGGTACATCCTTAATCATCAAAAGAACGTCGGCCAATATGAGTCATAAACTCGGCTCGTGTTTTGGGGTCACTTTTGAAGTTACCAGAAACCGCACTGGTGATCATTTTGGCGTTTGCCTTTTTTATACCTCGCATCATGCTACACATGTGAGTTCCCTCAATAACGACTGCCACACCATAAGGGTCTAGTAATTTTTCGATGAAATCCACAATCTGTTGAGTCATGCGCTCTTGCACTTGTAATCGACGAGCGAACATCTCTACAATACGGGGGATTTTGCTTAAACCTAGCACTCTACCCTGTGGAATATAGGCGACGTGTGCTCGACCAAAAAACGGAAGCATGTGGTGTTCGCATAGTGAATAGAAATCTATATCTCTCACAATTACCATTTCACTATAATCAACATCAAACAGAGCATCGTTAATCAATTTTACTGGGTCTACATGGTAGCCTGCGGTTAGCTCATCATACATACGTGCTACTCGATTCGGGGTACGTTGTAAGCCCTCTCGGTTGGGGTCTTCACCAATACTGATTAAAATCTGTTGAACTGCCTGTTCTATTTCCTGTTTTGCTTGAAAATCTTTGTCAGTTGAGGTATCTCCGTTGAGTGACACCTCAGAAATTGCTTTATACATTACCTTGTCTCCTTAAATAAGACTTGTATGGCTAGTCTCTAATAGAGTTGTTCGGGAATAAAGGAGTGCAAAAGCATCTTGCTTTTGCATGTTTACCTTTGGCAAAAGCAAGATGCCTTTGCATGTTTACTTCTGGCAAAAGCAAGATGCTTTTGCATGTTTACTTCTGGCAAAAGCAAGATGCTTTTGCACTCCGCAGACCTCGAATTTGAGTTTTTATGAGATGATTGGTTATTGCCGAACAGGTCTAGCCATTTGTTGTAATTGAGTGGATACATCTTCTCGTAAAATCATATTTGATTGCTTGATGTCAAAACAGCGGGCAATTTCGCGTAAAGTTTGTTTGGTTTGAGGATGCTGATAGTCGGGCGCAACCTCAGCCAATGGAATCGCGACAAATGCTCGTTCCATGATCTCTGTATTGGGTATTTTTCGTACTCCAATTGTTAAAATTTGCTGATTAAATAACATAATATCAATATCGATAGTGCGGGGCGCATATTTGTCTTGGTGGCGTACTCGCCCCATAGTCTGCTCAATATCGGTCAATAACTGATATTTTAGTGCCTCGGCAGATAGAGGGGTCTGAATCAGCACCACCGCGTTTAGAAAATTGGGTTGTGACGTAGTTACGCCAATTGGCACAGTCTCCCACACTGATGAGACCGCGAGCAAACTGCTCCGCCGTGCTAACTGTTCTACCGCGGCTACGATATTGGTCTCAGGGGCGATATTTGAGCCTAATGATAAATAAGCTCGATTAGTCATGCCCCTGACTCCGGTCAACTGTAACTCCGACCGACCGCGTAAATCGTAGTGCCGTTGGCTTTTCTACTGTTACCACCGCCCGTTCAACTCGTTTATCAGCTAAACAGAGAGCAACGATTTCTAAGGCCATCTTTTCGACCAAAAATAGCGCCGAATTTTCTACAAAATCTATGATCTGTTTGGTTAATGTCCGGTAGTTAATTACATCTTTTATATCATCAGATACAGCCGCACTGTGGTCGGCATAAAGGGTGATATTAATCAAAACATCCTGTTTATTAACCCGTTCATCTGGGTTAATACCGATAATCGTTCTGACTAACAAGTCTTTAATGTGAACCTGATCCATTGCCATTTGGGTTGATTGCTCCTTAAAATAGATAAACTTCTGATAAGGCAATTCCAAGAAAATAAATCTCCCAAATTGAGCAGAGTCTCTACCCCCCTCGGTCCCCCCTGCTAGGGGGGAAGAGACTCCTCCCCCTAGCAGGGGGAGGCTGGGGGGGGGTAGAGTGTCACAATGATTTTGGGAGGTTTTAAATTCTGGAACTTCCTAATGTAGTTTTCCTCGGAGGTGTTGGTGTTTGAGAAAAATCCCACAAAATTTATTTTGCCAAGTATTAAGAGCTAACTCTTTCGTTTTGCCCTAGAGTCGGCTAACAAGAGTTCTAACAAATATTCTAGCGCCTCACCTTGGTTATCAAACCAGGCCGTGTACTCCTTTATACCTCGTTCAAAGTAGTAGACTTCATATCGCTCGCCACGGATTTGAACCGTGTACATACAGTCATTAGGTGGGGTACCAAGGGTGAACATGGTTCTGTTGATATTATGTTCGTATAGTTTTTGATTGAACAGTTTGTTGTCCATATTTTATCCATAGTAGACAACAACGGTTCTCAGATCATTATAGGAAAGATACCTGCATTTTGGAAAACCGTTAGTGTCATTAGTTTTTCGCTACCTCAACGAGGACACTGATTGAAATCAGTGTCTTAAACGGAAAACCTGCTTAAGCAGGTTTCTCGTATCAGCCTGTGAATTCATTCACAGGGCATGGTTACATTTTTAGTATAGCCCTCCGTGTATCTGTTTGACAAATCTACCCGAAATGATAGAATCGACGGCATGTTAACCATGCTATCATTTTATCAGAGAGGTCAAACAATCCTATACTTGTGGCTAATTGTCACCATTGGCCTGATTTCTCCCTTGGTACAGGTTAACCAACTTTCGAGCCATCACGGTGTACCAAGCTACCAATTTGGCTTTTCGGTTTCGCGTCCCCTTCCGGCTCAACTGGTCGAAAAACTTAGTGGACGCTCATCGTTAGTCTCCTCAATTCAGCCCCAAACCTATCGCCGAGTGTTGCCTCGTAGTACGCAACAGTTTCAGGCCGAAACTGGGTTTATGGTGCTGACCATTCAACATGTTTCTTCCCTTTTCTTAAACCTCGTAGGAACCATTTTCGTCATGCTATTGCTCGCATATCCGACATGGCTTGCTCCGCCAGACAAACCTCCAAGGTCAATTTTGTAACACAGCCTATCGACTGAAGGGCTGTTCAGTTCTCCATCTTGTCACGCTACAAGCGTGACCTACATGGTTTCATCTCCAGCAAAATTACTGTAGGTGACGCTTGTAGCGTCACGATTATACCCACATGGATTAGAATTGAACAGCCCTTATCGACTGTGTATCTAAAGACATAACTCTTTACCCTCATACAATTTATCATGAGCCTGTTTGGCAATACAGGAGCGTAGTAGCTGAAAGGCTATTGCCAGCAAAAGCAATCGGCTTTTGCACGCCGCGTATCTCAACGTTGAGTTTTCATCATAAAAACTCACTGATGCTATTGGAGTTTTCCATGATGGTAACGGGTGGGTAGCGCGAAGCCTCCTTGAAGGAGGATACACCCGCCAAATACCCGTTGCGATTACATAATCGCAACGATCAGGAAACGAGGCCACTGATTGAAATCAGTGTCTTAAACGGAAAACCTGCTTAAGCAGGTTTCTCGTATCAGCCTGTGAATTCATTCACAGGGCTAATAGCCGATTATACAATATCATGATCACCTACCAACAATTCAGTAGGATTGTTTTGGTGTGGGTTGGTTTAACGATTTTGTTAACCAGTTGTTCAACCGCACATCACTTCAATGGCGCAGAACTCGACCCACCTCTGACGATTCCTGATTTTGAACTAATCGATACAACAGGTCAACCGTTTCGCCTCAGTAAGGTTGACGCGGACTTGATCTTAGTCTACTTTGGTTACACATATTGTCCCGATGTGTGCCCTCTAACTCTGTGGAATGTAAAACAGGCACTTGAGGGCTTGGCTGGCCGAGAGCATGTCCAGACCATCTTCATTACCGTAGATCCAGAGCGGGACACACCCGAAACGTTAGCTGTTTATATGCCAGCTTTTGAGGCTGATTTTATCGGCCTAACGGGTGATCAGGCTCAGATTCAGACTGTACTGCATGCGTTTGGAGCAACTGCAACCAAAGAGGAGCTACTAAACTCAAAAACCCAATATTTGGTCAGCCATACCAGCCGATTATACCTGCTCACACCGGGTCGAAAGGCACAACTGACTTATTCGTATGGCTTTTCTATTGACGATTTACGTGCTGATTTAGCACATTTACTAACTACACATAACCTAAATTAGGAGATTTATAATGATTCAGAAACTAACAATTTTCGCTTTACTTATTCTCATGATCGTTCTGACCGCCTGTGGTGGTGCAGATCCACAAACCAATAGTCCGTCCGATACGGATAATGACCATAGCGATACCGCACATCATGACATGGAAGATAGTGACGCTCAGGGAATTATGATTGTAAAGCCGGTGTCTCGACTATCTAACCCGAATGGGGCTGTTTATATGCAGATTATGAACCACACCGACCAAGATGATACACTCGTTAGTGCCGAGACCGACATTGCCGAGACTGTTGAAATCCATGAAACAACGATTGACGAGAACGAAGTAATGCGTATGCGTCCGGTTGATGGTTTACGCCTGCCAGCAGGTGAGACCGTCACGCTCAAGCAGGGCGGGCTTCATGTGATGCTGATTAATCTTCAGCAGGATGTCGCTGAGGGCGAGACCTTTGAGATAACCCTTAACTTTGAGCATGCTGACTCGATGCAAATTACAGTCACAGTGCAAAACGGCATGACTGGTGCTGGCGATATGGATCATGGCGATCATTCTGACAATTAAGGTATAATCACAGAGAGGTTCAATCTTTAAGATTGAACCTCTCTTGACCCGTTATTGATAGCCTTGGGCTAAAGCCACAAGGCTAAAAACTGAAGCCAGCTAAAGCGGCCTATTTAGCTGGCTTCAGCCTGCTTAGGCTATCAGCATCGGGATTTATTCCGATGTGAGTTGATGCCTTCATGATGATAACGGGTGTGTACCTGTTACCCATAACAGGCGGGTAGCGCGAAGCCTCCTTGAAGGAGGATACACCCGCCAAATATCTGCGAGCTGTGTGGTTGACTGCAAGGTCTTGTATAGATGTTCAGATAAACATTTTCAGTTGTCACCTTCCCGCAAGTTCAAAACTTGCGGGAAGGTTGGTCTTGAATTGAAAATCATTATCTGAAAGACTGTAGGTGTGTCGTTACAGCCAAGACCTTGCAGGTTTTTAAAACCTACAAGGTCGATTTTCCGGTTATCCGCATAGGTCGCAATTTTTTTTACAAATTAGTTCTGAAAACCACTTAGTATAAAACGATATGATTTCTCCGTGGAAGGCAGGGCGACTGACCTGATTTCCAAGTAATGAGCCTATCGAGGAGTGACAACAGATGACCCTTCAAAATCGAGTAGACCCGTTTGGCAATATCCATGCTGTATCCCCGCGAGGGCAAGTGATGGGGAATCGGGGTAAACTTCATAATCAGCATCAAAAAATTACCCATTTTTACCGTAACAAACGTTGGATTATCTGCAAATTGAATTTCAAAGATCGACAGCGGCAGGTAATGGCAACCGACAACTATCAGTATACGGAGCTATTTTTTCTTGACGAGGCTACCGCTCTTGCCGCGGGGCATCGTCCATGTTGGCGTTGTAACCGAGCGAACCATCAGCGTTTTATGGCTTACTGGCAAACTGTCCATCCGCAAAGTACAAGATCAGTTGACGAGATATTGCATCGGGAGCGCACCTTGTCCCATCAACCTCGTCAGCATAGCAAGGTCGATTATCGTATCAGTATCAACTCGTTGCCATACGGAACGTTTATAACCATAGCTGGTCAACCCTATATTTTGCTTGAGGAAACCATGCGCCCGTGGAAGTTCACTGGGTATGGTCAGGCGTTGCTTCGGTGGCAGGATACCAAAGTGAGGGTTTTAACACCTGAATCGACGGTGGCAGTATTGGCGGCAGGGTATCGACCGGAGGTCAGCGAGGTTTGATGATGCGGGGGAGTTGGTCATAAGAGGTTCATAAATGATTTTCCACGTATCTAAGGTAACTCCAAGAAAATAAACCTCCCAAATGTCATGCCCGAATGTTGTTATCGGGCATCCATTTGTATGCAGAATGTGGATTCCCGCTAAAAACATGCGGGAATGACATAGAGAATTTAATCAGTTTGGGAGATTTTAAAAGTTGGAACTGCCTAAAGAGGAAAATTTGCGTCATCAAAATTATAAATGGTAAACGGTAAATGAGCGGTATTACGGATGAATCTGATCAATTTTGTCGTGTTTTCAATGCCAGTATTTAAATAAAACTTCCTGCATTAAGAGAGTTGTTCGGCAATAAAGGAGTGCAAAAGCTTCTTGCTTTTGCCGGAGACAAACATGCAAAAGCAAGAAGCTTTTGCACTCCGCAGACCTCGAATTTGAGTTTTTATACGATGATAAGTTATTGCCGAACAACTCTAAGTGACAATTCGCGAGCTTTTTGATTGGCGGTCATATCCCCCGAACCGTTCCCTCTGCCTTATCCCAACCTTCTGGTAAAATAACTGTTTTAGCCCCCAAAAATTGACCCAAAGCATTAATCTGGTCTGTAATCGCTTGTCGCCCAGCAGATGTTGGTGACCAACTTGGTTCTAAATAGATGGCATTAACCCGAAAAGTACTGGTTTTACGATCCATTTTGGGGTCAATACGACCAATTAACTGGTCTCCATGCAAAATCGGTAGCACATAATATCCATATTGCCGTTTAACTTTGGGGACGTATATTTCGATACGGAAGTAGAAATTCCACAGGAGTTCCGTTCGGTCACGGTTACAAATTAGGTTGTCGAAGGGAGAGAGCAAGGTAGTCCGGGGATACCATTCGCCATGTTGCAAGCGTTCTAATAGCGGTAAATCATCGGCATGAATATACCACTCATCAGAATATGTCGTCGTTTCATCGGCAATTGTAACGGGCATAATTGTCTGCTCACTGACCAAGTCGGCCAATATTTGTTTGAGATTGGGGTAACGATTGCGGATAAAATGAATTTTAATCTGTTTGGCAGTGGCGACACCCAAGGCTCGTAGCGACTTTTGGCAGGCAATCCGTACAACCTCTGCTTCAGGGAGTGGTGGCTGATTGATCCATTGAGGGAGCCACTGCTCGGCCAAGGCCCATTGCCGTTGATTCCCTTTTCGCCCAGCAACCATCACTTCTCCTTGGGTCCACAAAAAATTGAGCAGTTGCCCCAGATTTCGTCCCTCATTCCAGCCCTCCGATTTCCAAGGTGTTACCGACCTATCTTCGAGTTGCGTACCGAATAATGGCCCTTGAGTTTTTAACGCATCATGGACATACTGATAAAACTCGTGGTTTTCGCGTAGCCATTTTGCTACCCGTTTTGTCCAGTCGTTATCTTCAACTCTCGAAGCGAGCATGTTCGGCTGATGGAGGGGGTAATCTTCGGTCAAAACAATGGAGGCCGCGTGTGCCCAATATTCAAACAGGTCGCGACGTTCCCACAATAGGGTATGCAGATGCTCAACATCATAGTGACCCAAGCGACTCCATAATACCAGATATTGGGTCTTCTCCACCGCCCGAATCGGGTCGAGTTGTAGACACCCCAAATCACGGACTACGTCCATAATTCCGGCGGGAGTTGGGTCGGGCATAGGGCCAGCTAATCGCTGACGGGTGATGGCTAAACGACGAGCTATAGTAGGGGTGATGGTTAGAGACATGGTTATTGGTTCGGCAAAGACGTACTTTGGGCAATGAGTGATTGGATGATAGTTTTTGTTTTAGGCGCTTTAAATATATCACCTAAAATCGTTAGGAACTCTTCTTCGGTATTTGCTGATAGCTCTCTTGTTTCTTTGTCTACGTGTAGCGATTTTGCCAATTTGACTTGAGTTGGATACATATCAACATTATGAAAAATAGCAAACAATAGGTAGCTATAGTTATTGAGCACTGGAGCAACTAGTTCAAAGCTATACTTAAACGGCTGACTAGGCATATCTAATGGTTCCTTAATTCCTACAACGTCTTTTCCAAGTTCCCAAAACTCCCGTTCATAAGGTTGTACATCGGCTTTAACCAAGTTTTGAGTTTTCTGAGCCAAAACAGATGCCTGCTCTCTAAGAATATTGACAGGTGCTCTGACGGATACTTGATCTACAGTTATATCATTGGGCCATAAATCGATCATAATAAAACCTCCTACAGTTCTAAAGCAAAAAGGATGGGTAAATGGTCAGACTGTTTAGGTAAACCTTGTGTTGATAAGAGTGATTCTTCACCATCAGTCTCTAATATTTGGATATGGTGACTATTGAAATGGTTCAGTAACGCCGGCCTTAACATCATTTGGTCAAATATATGCCAAGAATTAGCACCACTATTGTAGTGATATGTTCCCGGTGGGCCGGGTGTAACATCACCAAATAGATTCCACATGGGATTATAGAAATAAGGGTATTGCACGTCGTTTGATTTTCTTTCAGCTTTCATCGCTTTACGTCGGCTCATGGTAGCATTGAGACCTGAGACACTTGTTATACCATACTCAAAAGGATTCATGTTCAGGTCACCAACCAAAAGGGTACGAGTATGGCCTATTTGAGTTTCTGTTTGTCTGATTTTTTGAGCAAAATGAATACTGCTTGAGATTTGGTCGCTGTCATTATGGTACAATTTGCTTGGTAAATGACTAACGACTAGTAGTATTTCAGGTAATCCCGGTAACGTTAGATGACGATATACAGACCTTGTATCCTCATAAACAGATGGCATCATCGAATCATTAAAACGGGTGATGAGATGGACCCGTTTACAACTGTTGTTGGGCACGTAATGGTAAAGACTTTCTTGACCTCGATTCAGCATGAAAAGGATATTTCCAATCGGAATAGTATCATCATACTCGGCTAACATCAGCACATCGACTCGATGATTTTGCACCAGTCGAACGATATTTTCTTGTAGCGATTTATTATTGACGTTCCAAAATAAGAAGGTGAGCATGGATGGTTTTTTATGTAGTTGCCCTCAAAACAGGCTCAACGATTCGTTTCATAGTCATGATAAGTTTGACTAGACGATTTGTCGAATCTTGCACTTGACAAATCGTTACAAACCCCCTATTCTGTTGCCATTACATCACACAAATTAACGACGGAGGAGATTTATGTTCGACACAGCATCACTCATTATCTTTATAACCGCCGCATTGGCTTTGTTACTGGCTCCGGGGCCAGCCGTGCTTTACATTGTGGCTCGTAGCCTTGAGCAGGGGCGCATGGCCGGCATTGTCTCGGCGTTTGGTATCGCTCTTGGCGCGGTGGTACATGTTATTTTTGCCGCCTTAGGGCTGTCCGCATTGTTGCTGAAAAGTGCGTTGGCCTTTAGTTTGGTCAAATATATGGGAGCGGCCTATCTCATTTATATCGGGATTCAGACGTTACGAAAAAAGACGGAACTGAACGAAGTAACTGAAATTGAGACCATGAGCTATTCCCGTATATTTACGCAGGGGTTTATTGTAAACCTCTTAAATCCCAAAACAGCTCTTTTCTTTTTGGCCTTTTTACCCCAATTTGTCTCTGTCGAGCGAGGCGTTGTCGCCATTCAGATTATTCTTTTGGGGACAATTTTTGTCGGTCTAGCCATTGTGAGCGATTCTTTATACGCTCTTATTGCGGGTACGGCTCGACACCTTTTGGTTGGAAATATAGCTGTAGCTCGTTCGCAGAAATACATGTCAGGCTCTATCTACATTTTGTTGGGGCTTACAACTGCTTTATCCGGCAATAGTAAAAGCATAGGTTAAATATTCGTCTGCTATATTTTTATGATCGTTATAGGCACGTGGAAGAATTAAAATGGTAAATATTCAGTGAACTCGCCGGAAGGAACGTCAGAAACCCGATTTCTCAAAGAAATCGGGTTTCTAGGGCGGTTTTACTGAACTTTTACAATCAAAAAGCCCACGAATTGTCTTTTCAGAGGTGACTCATTCGCGTCAACTGGATTAGCGGTCATATTCCGTACCTTCGCCAACTACTTTATGCGCGTAAATATTCAGTGAACTCGCCAGAAAGAGTGTCAGAAACCCGATTTCTTTAAGAAATCGGGTTTCTAGGGCTACTGAACTTTTACTTATGCGCCACTTAGTACCCGACAGAAAATTTAGTCTGAACTAATTAACACAGAGATTCACAGAGAAAAAGCGAACAAATTTTTCCTCCGTGAATCTCTGTGTTCCTGTTTTAGTCTTGTTCCAGTATCTTGTAGGAGAACCTTGGGATGATTATTTCTTTCCCTCTGCCATATTACAACAAGAGAGGCTGTCCTCACCACTGAGAACAGCCTTTTTTGTGAAGGAATCCTTGTTCTGTAGTGGTCAGCTTGATGTTGAAAAGTAACGGGTTTGCGGCGCGTCGGTTTTCTAGCCGACGCGCCATTTTTAACATCAAGCTGACCACCATAAAGAAAACCTTATTCCTTAGGAATGAGGTTTTTTAACTTGTGCATGTTGGTCATGAGAGTGGTTCAATCTTTAAGATTGAACCACTCTGGAACGTGCAACTTAATTCCGAATCCTTACGGCAAGCTCACCTCAATTTTTCCCGTAATATCTTGATCAAGAATAAACGCCGTAACCTCAGCACTGGTACTAGACCCCGCATCAACACAGAGCGACAAAGTGACGTTACCGGTCAAGCCACCATCTGAGCTATTGTGGACAAATCCATCCTCACTATCACTATAGTCGAACAGACCATCATTGTCCCCGCCGCCACTAAATCGGATGTTCGCCTCAAAATTGAAGACATTCGTATCTATAGCCGTGCTTGAACTATAATCATAACTGATTGTCCATGTCACCCCTTGGTCAACATTTTCTGTGCCAGTACAGGCCGCGCCGCTGGTATCAACCTGCATGTTGGTGATGGCATTATCACCAACGGGCGACGTGGTAGCGGTTGGTGTGGCGGTTGGAAATGCAGTCTCGGTGGTAGCGGTTGGCGTGGTGGTTGGAATTGCAGTCTCGGTGGTAGCGGTCGGGGTAACAGGGGTTGCTTCTGGAGTGGCCGTTGTTTGGTCGGTTGGCATGGATGTTGCCGTTGGGGTGATATATGGGTGCTCGTCCAACACGGTAAATAGTGTAAAGTGGTCGGTTGTATAAATCAACTCAGTATCAGTTTGAGAGACAATCTTAATTCCCTCATCGCTCCAGGTTGAACCATTCCAATAATATGGGGCTGGATTAATTGTATTAGCTGGAATCTTAACCGTGATTTCGACGGGTAGGTTAAATGTCTCGATAGATGGGTTGGTCGTCAGTTCAAAAAACAGGTCAAGCCCGATTTTGTTACCCAAAGGATGGGTGTTGGTTTGCCAGTTAAAAGTGGCCTCAGTCTCTTGGCTCACTGCTCCAATTGGGAATGAAACTGTTACTTGTTGGTTTACATCATTTGATTTGAGTGTTGTTTCTTGAGATGGAGATACAACTCTGGTGGTTGAGTTGTCTGGTGGGGTCACGTTGCCACGCAGAATCAGCGGTAAGTATGCTACCGGAACGATCTCTCCCGGTGGGTTGCTGGTTGGTGTAGCCGTCGGTTCGGTGCCATCACTTTGTTCGGTACTAAGCTGATAGGTGTTGATAGCACATGCCGCAGGGTTGGCTTCGGTAAATTGTTGATTGCTGATGACCGCGACGATGTTAATCGCTCCGGCGGGTGGGGTATAGGTTAAACTTTGAGTCTCGTTCGCTTTTACGACTGCGCTAAAGGCTTGTACATCTAGCCCGGTGCCGGTATCGGCCACAATACTGACTCGAAACTCGCCACCATTTTTGGCTTGCAGGCTGACCTTGTAGCTTCCGCTGGTCGGTAGCCCGACCCAATTGAGGGCATAATTATCCTTCATACTCCCATCATAACTGCCCCCAATCGCCCCGATGGTGCCACTATCGGCAATTGGGTTGATTCTGTCCTGATAATTTTTATATCCTTCTGCCTCTTCATAACAATATGGCGAGGCAGTAGAACACGATTTCATAAATCGAGAGGCGATGGCAAAATTATGGAAGGTATCGTTTAAGTTTGTTCCTTTCTGCACCAGAGCGTCATTATAGGAGGTCAGGGCCGTTTTACCGCTGTCTAGCCCCATAAAAAAGTTCTGGATAATATCTTTACCACTACCATCGGTGCTACTGTTTGCTCCGCCATTATGCTCGGCGGCATATCGGAAAAACATAAAGTTACGGTAAATGCCCGAACTATCATCCTCTGGGATGTTTGCATACTCTCCTAAACATTGTTGGGTAAAGGGTGGGTAAAGATATTCGTACTGCGTATTTCGGTCATCATAGACTTCATCCTCGATATAGGCCGCCGTTGATTCAAACCACATGGCATCTTCGGCGGGGTCTGCATCGCCATAAGCATTTTGCACGGCATGGAAATATTCATGAGCAATTGTACCCTCCATTAACCCTTTGGGGTCATCACTACTCGAATAATCGTATCCCAACACCATGCAAGAGGCCCAAGCTTCGGCCTCTGTATTGGTTGTGTTCGGATTATCGCCCACAAACCCAACGTATATACTGCCGCCAGTAGTCACATAGGCCAATACCCCATCCTCTAACTGATCCGAAATCTGAATCGGATATTTATCCCACAGATTGCTTGTCGTTTGACAGGTCGCGTCTTGTTCGTCTTCATTATCTGTACAAAATGGTGGTTTTGGCATGCCATATTGGTTGATAAGCACCTCATAAGAGTTATCTAAGGCCGTTTTATAATCCTCTATGGTCAATCCATCACGAAGGTTTCCTGAATCATAGTTGATATGAAAATAGGTGCTATCGGTGTTCTCTGTCCCATCAGTCTGATCACACACCCCGCCAACCTGTTGGGCAATAATGTCGGCCATCTCAGCCAATTCAGGACTGCTGGCTCGTTTATTACTCTGCACTGCCTGTTGGGTGGCATAAATTTCCTTAAGGTAGCGCGTTGGTGACCAGCGCGCATCACTTTTGTATTGGCTTGGTAACGCATCAGGTTGATAAATCGCCTGCGTCAAATGGAGCAGACGCTGGTCGGCGGTAATCTCACCATTGGTAAAGGCTTGGTCAATCAAATTGCCGGTTGAGGCTGTTTGTGGTGCTTGAGCTTGTGTTTGGGTGACGGTCAAACTGGCAAACATGGTCACCGCTAAAACAAAAAATAGGAATGTAACAACTTTGAACTTCATGAGTTTCTCCTTGAAATGTAGTAATAAATAGTTTTGATTTTTAAGTAAAAAGGGATGGCTTAAGCCATCCCTTTTTACTTGTTGTTGGTTTATAACAGTATCGTACAATTACTCGTGAGCTGTACCATCAGGCATAATTGTTCCGGTCAGATCCACCGAATCGCCCAATGTATCTTGACCTAGTTTAGTACCTGTCAAATTCGCTTTACTTAAGGTGACACCGCTAAGAGAGGCCGCGCTCAAATCGGCTTGAGTAAGGTCAGCCTCGCTCAAGTCAACTCCTATGAGAGTGGCTTCGCTTAAATTGGCATTACTCAAATTCGCCTTGCTCAAATTTACACCAGCTAGACTAGCTTTACTCAAATTGGCCCCGCTGAAGTTGGCACCAGCCAAATCTGCATCGGCCAAAGTCAACTGGCTTAAGTCAGCATTGGAACAATCGGGTAAACAAGTAGGCAAATCAGAAGAGCAACCGATTATCAACAAACCGATAAATACCATAAGACAGATGCTACAAAAATTTTACTTCGATAGAACATGATAATCCTCCTAATTTTGTAATTGGTAAAATACTGCACAATAAAACGAATCGCGGTTATCATACTCCAAAGTGCGGTTTTTTGCAAACGGATTATGTCGGATATAAAAAAAGAGTAGTCTTATCGACTACTCCTCTTTACTCAGAACAGGCTAAAGCACTGTTCTACGCAACACACAATATGTCCCACGCTCACGGCTGAATCTCCACAATCACCCCTGCCTCGGCCCAACTGAACAACTGCTCGGCATTTTCGGAGCTAATCAGGATACAGCCATAAGTGACTGGCCCACCCAGATTATTCGTCCACAATAACTGCGCTCCATCTCGACTGGGGAAACCATGAATCCCGTTCATGAAATCGGCGTAGGGTGCTGCCCGATAGATGCCCATAAAATAGGGCATCCACAAATTCCAGTTTTCGGCGTAGGCATTTTCTTGATGGGTTTGAATCTGGAAAATCCCCGGTGAGGTCGGACTAGAGGCGATGCCGGTGCTGGCCTCCCAAAGCCATTTCTCAGCCCCATCTTCATAAACCCACATTTTCTGCTCGCTGATGCTGACCACAATCCGCTTATGTGCCACAATCGGCAGAGGCAGAAGCATATCCGCCGAGGGGATGGTAATCATCTGACCGACAGTTAAATTATTCCCAATCTCTGGATTGGCATTTTGCACCCAAGGGTAAGGAAAACCATGCTGATAAGCAATGCTAGAAATCGTGTCACCCGCTTGGACTTGGTACGGGTAGGAATTGTGATAGATTCGGGTATGGATGGTCGGCAAATCGTTGCTCAAGGCTTCAACTACGTTACCTGTCAACATCTCTATATTCACATGCCGAGGCGTAGATAGTGCCGCTTGCTTGGTTAAAAACCGCTCAATATGACTGGAATCCAGTTCCCATACCAGTTTTGGTTGATTATCAGCAGTCAGGTCAAACTCAATCGCCTGCCCCCATAAAGCTCGATCCAATGTCCAACTTAGCCGCTCATCTAAAATCGGATCATACGCTTCAACCGTGATCTGTTTGGCTAACAGTTGATTGGCCTGCTCAACCGCATCTGAGACATCTGTCACCGCCGGTTGGATCGGTTGCAGGGCGATAGAGAGCGTGCCATTGGCGATCACATTGGCCATGTTCTGACGCAAATCAGCCACGGTAGACGGAATGTTGATAGTCTGACCCGCTATCGCAGGCACAACCTCGACTTGACCAGCCATGACCCGAATATCGGCACTGGTCGGAGCGACAGCAAACTCAGGCGTTAAGTCAGTCAGATACTGCTCGGTCTGAGCCAAATCGAGTCGCCACACTGGGCTGAGTTCAATTTGCTGGTTGGCTTCCCACCATTCGCGCAACATCACCGGCGAGCGTCCTTGTCGATGGGCCGCTTGTATGGTGGCCGGTAGGTCAAGCATAATGCCCAATGCGGCTGGTGTGACCGGAATCGCTTGATTGGAACTGTTCAGGGTGATGCTCTGTTGTTGCCACCGTTGCTCCAATCGAATCATGGCCTCACCTTGTGGCAAACCGCCAATATCAATCCCCGACACGGTTACGCCGGGTATAATTAGGTCACTCTGATGAAGGAAAACCAACCCGACTGCCAGAAATAGAATCACCGCAATCAGCGTCCCCAATCCGCCTCCGACTAACAACCACAATAGACCACGTATCCATGACGCACCGCGTGACCGTTCTTCTTGATAGGCTGGTGAACGATTTGGACGAGGAAATCCCCGAATAACTCGACTTGGAATGGTGGCCGCGCTGGCCCAGTTTTGTTTGATAGACATAGAATGATACCCCTGTGTTATGAGTGATAAGTGATGAGTGAGGTGTAAAAAACCGCCAGTAAAGAAATTTGTACCTTGACGGTGAGATAATTTACGTTTCACGTTTTTACGCCTCACGCTGTTATCTTCTTAACGTCTAGCACCACGATTTTGTTCCCTTCATTCCCTTCATTTCCTTTGTTCTCTTCAACTTGCCATTGCAAATCAAAGTCGAGCAATTTGATGCCGAAGTGGTTTTTTTGTGGCTTTGTACCATAATATGCGGGGCGAGGGTCATCCTTCAATATCTGGCTTACCAAACGCCTAAAATTAGGATAAATAGTCTGCTCTATTTCCTGACAAACTGCTTCTGCGGACGGAGTAAATTCGATGGTCATGGTTTCGGCGGGGGGTGAGGGGGCAAATCCGCCGGTGGCTATGGGGATGCTGTCGCTGTAGGGGAGGTAGGGTTTGATGTCGATGATCGGCGTTCCGTCCAATAAATCGACCCCGCCAAGCTGTAACACCAGCTTGCCAGATTCCTGACCATAGCCCAACAGTTCAACCGCCGATAGTCCCACAGAATTCGGACGGTAGGTGGAACGCGTGGCGAACACACCGAGTCGTTTGTTACCCCCCAAACGTGGTGGGCGCACGGTCGGCTTCCAGTTTTTACGTTGCTTGTTTTGCGGTGTTTGATTCCCATGAAAGATAAAAAGTAACCAGACATGGGAGAATCCGTCCAAGCCAGTTAAGGCTTCGGGACGGTTGTAGGGGGGGAGTAGTTCGAGCGTGGCGCGGGCCGAGGGAGCGAGTCCGGCTTGGCGGGGGATGCCGAACTTTTCTTTGAAGCATGAATGGATAATGCCGATGGGTTGCATGGTGTGGGGCATGGGCATGAAATCTCTCCGCGTGCTTCTGATTTTTGGTAGTGCGGAAGTAATGATATGAATGATATGCACATATCAGGTAGTTAAGTGGTCAAACTCGGCTATATCGTTTACCTCCAATGCTTTATCCAGCCATTTCTCTAAGAGTTTAAGGTCGGTAGTCGTCTCGATGCGCCGAACTAGTATTTTAGGAACGGTAGTAAAACGGTGGCGCAATAAACGAAGTAAGGTTTGTAAAAGTTGTTGTTTATGTTTTTCCTGTTCAGCAACGAATAGGGCTTGTTGTTTTTCCTGTTCAGCCAGTAAGGCTTGTTGTTTCTCACGTTCAGCCAGTAAGGCTTGTTGTTTCTCACGTTCAGCCAGTAAGGCTTGTTGTTTCTCACGTTCAGCCAGTAAGGCTTGTTGTTTCTCACGTTCAGCCAGTAAGGCTTGTTGTTTCTCGCGTTCAGCTAGTAAGGCTTGTTGTTTCTCACGTTCAGCCAGTAAGGCTTGTTGTTTCTCACGTTCAGCAATGAGTACGACCTGTTGTTCAGCCAACAGCGTCTGAAACGCGGGGGATTTCTGAATCAGCACGGTGTCGGTTATTAGGGGCATTAATCGCTCCCCAACATCTTGTATGATAAACTCTAGGTTTTCTTTGGTGATGTAAGCACTTTCAGCCATAGTTATTTCCTCCTTAGTTATCGTCGGGCGGACGATATAAGCATAATGTAGATAGATATGATAGGCTGTATCAGCCATGATTTCCTGTAAAAACTGTCGAAACTTCTGTTCTGATGAGGCGAACAACAGGAGAGGATAGTTTTTCGGTATCAACGGTAGTTCGTTGACCACAATAATAAGGGTGGGTGGCTGTTCGTTCCCCAAATAATATCCGGGTTTGATTGCTTGAAAACCAAACATACTCGTTTGCAGGAGTTTGTTTGGTTTACCAGCACAAACAATTGAGACACTCATCTGAGGAGGCAACAATTGATGTTCACTCATGTAAAACATGCTTCGTCCTCTGATGAGTTGATAGCCCGCAATATGCAGACGGTCTGCTTTTCCTTTGAACTCAATTTGATTATGCTCAGCGAACCGAATGAACGACGTTTGTTGTGCTAGCCGTTTTTGGTCTGCGGGATGTGGCAGTTCAATCACCACATCAATCGTTCGTGGCAAACGGCTCACCTCAACCTCGGTTTGGGGGGTAAAATTTAGGGTTTGGCCTAATGAAACCAGTATCTGTTTGAAGAGTGGGTCTAACTCAGTCCGTTCAGTTGTTGCCATGGTGTTGCCTTGTTTTGCTAGGATGATTGCCGATACCCTTATTATATATGGTTTGCCGAGTAAATAAAAATACTCGATTCTCGCAAGATAGGTTGCATGGTGTGGAGCATGGAAATTCTCCTTTAATCATCTGTTTCCTCATAAACAAACAAATCAGAAATCTCACAATCAAAATATTCTAAAAATTTAGCTATAACGCCACGATCATATTCCTGCGTTTCATTACGCACCCATTTCCCTACAGTATTTTTACTTAATCCCGTAGACAATGCAATATCACGGTAAGGATAACGTTTGCCGCTTCGCCGTTCTTTTTCCGCAATAAGTTCTTTTACACGATTATGGATTTTTTTTACCATTTTTATTTGTAGCTTATATGTTTTCCTTGAGTAAAATTATATACTTCTTAACAAACATTAATAAGAATCTCTCGCTTTGCCTGTCTGTGTCACTACGCCGAGTTCATGCTCGAAAATGACACCCATCGCGACGATATTGCTCATTTGCGCTGGGTGGTCGAGACACCACTGGTAGATTTGGTGGTGTGGTTATCAGCGGCTAAGGGGCAGTGGGTGTGGGATGAGTGAAAAATGAAGAATGGCTCGTTCCCAAATACAGCGGGAATGAGCCATTCGCTATTCGCTACATTCGCTTGTCGCTTAAAACTTACTTTTCACAAACTCATACACCTCTTGGGCCAATGGCTCAGAGGCTTCGATAATCTGGTCAAGTTTATCACGATGTTCGGTCACAAAGGTTTCGTCTTTAATCGTGCCCAGATTTATCATCACATTAAGCGCCGAGGCTTTTAAGCCTGATTGAGCCGCGGCGACTGCCGCGCCCACATCACTGACAACATTGCTATTGCCCTTTTCAGCGGCGGGTCTCGCTAGTTCAATCACTTTCGCACAGGCCTGAGCCGCTTGTAACGGTACAATGGTGGCCTGTTTCGAGGCTGTTTGAATCGCCGCGCTCCGAGCCGATTTTTCCTCGTCAGTTGCTTTAGGCAAGCGATAAGCATCCATGACCGAGTTAAAGGCGGCCACATCATCAGCAATAAGAGCGGTCAGTTGGGTGCGTAATTCCTCGGCTTGCTCTAATAGCTCCTTCATTTGTGGCTCAACCTCGGCATATTTCTTTCTGCCGATAGTTAAGTTACAAACCATGCTGACTAGGGCCGCGCCCATCGCTCCCGAAAGGGCCGCCGCACCACCACCGCCGGGGGTGGCGGCAGAACTTGCGAGATCATCTAAAAACTGTTGAATCGGTTGTTGTTGAGACATAATTAACTCCTAATTAAATTAGACCTGTTCGGCAATAACTTATCATCTCATAAAAACTCAAAATCGAGGTCTGCGGAGTGCAAAAGCTTCTTGCTTTTGCATGTTTGTTTCTGGCAAAAGCAAGAAGCTTTTGCACTCCTTTATTCCCGAACAACTCTATTATAGCACAGATTTTAATCTGTGTATTAGGGATTTCCAAGGAAATAAATCTCCCAAACTGATTAAATTCTCTATGTCATTCCCGCATGCTTTTAGCGGGAATCCACATTCTGCATACAAATGGATGCCCGATAACAACATTCGGGCATGACATTTGGGAGGTTTATTTTCTTGGAGTTACCTTAGTTTGACAATGTTACATTGGTATTTGAATCTGTGTCCCTCTGTGAATCTCTGTGTTCCTGTTTTAGCCTTCCCTAAATCACTTTCTACGATGGTAACGGGTGTATCCGTTACCCATGCTAGGCGGGTATGTACCCGCCAAATACCCGTTGTAATTACATAATCGCAATAATTAGAAATTTATACTTGTTGACTGGTATTACGCAAGAATATTAACGAGGTGACAAAACGGGCTACACTTAACAGTGCTAGAAGTGCCCCTAACTCTTCGTAGCCGGTCAAAACAATGAACATGGCTCCATAAATTGCTCCAAAGGCAACGTATCCGGTGTTGGTCATTAGGAGAGCTTTACGGGCAGAAGGGTTTTTACTGTTGGCAATTTGATGCATGGCGTACAGCATCAGTGGGACTTCAGCGAGTGAGAGAATTAAAAATGAGCCAAAGAAGATATAAGCTAGAATATAGTGGGAAAATATAATCGGAACCCATTCTAAACGAACCACAACGATGGATAGCAGAGTCAATAGAAGTGCCCCAACTAATCCTATTAGACTGGTAAAAATAAGGTTTTTACGACTGATCATGGGTTTTTTTGGCTAATTCTGCTTCGCGGACATCTTTTTCTACCTCTACAGTAGCAAAGGCTATGGCCCAACTGACAATGCCCCAAGTGCCACCAGCAATCACCGTGCCAGCGGTCAACGACCACATGGTAATGGGAGTAGTCGGGTCACGAAAAATACCGACAATGGTCAACAAGATGCCAATAATGGCAAAGGTAAGACCCACTTTGGTCGGGCCGTCTAAACGTTTTAGTTTGTTCATAAAAAATCGTATCCATTCAATAAGGTAGTGTTGACGTGTTGACTGATAGCCTTGGACTAAAGCCACAAGACTAAAAACTCAAGATCGCTAAAAGCGGCCTAAATAGCTGGCTTTAGCCTGTTTTAGCTATCAGCATCGGGATTTATTCCGATGTGTCATCTTGTGCAGGTCGTCATGAGAGTGGGCGCATAGAGTGACAATTCGTGGGTTTTTTGATTGGCGGTCATATCCCCCGAACCGTTCCTTGCGCCCCATGAGAGTGGTTCAATCTCTAAGATTGAATCACTTTGGAGCGCGCAACTTATTTGGACTCATTCCTAAGGTATATATGGATACAATTTATACTGCTATCAATCTAAAACCGCAAATTTGGATGGTGGTCAGCTTGATGTTGAAAATTTCAGTAAAGTAGCTCTAGAACCCGATTTCTCAAAGAAATCGGGTTTCTGATGCTCTTTCTGGCGAGTTCACTGAATATTTACCCAAAATCTCTATAACCCATCGAAATAAACCATGATATACTAGAGCTGTTCGGCAATAAGAAAGGTGGGTATTTATTGGGCTATCGGAGTGCAAGAATTGTATTCTTGCCAGCCAAAATAGAATTTTGACACTCCTTTCCGCACAAATCCTTATTCCCGAACAAGTCTACTAAACACAAGGTGAAACACTCGGTCAAATCACCATAATTCTAAGCAAACAGTTCACATAAAACATCTTGAATGATATAATACTTTTAACAACAACTTGATTTTCCCAAAAATGGGACTGTTTTGGGATAAAGTTGGGACAACTGTTGGCAACGATTTATGGTATAGTATAATCACGTTCTTTTACATCTCTTTTCTATCAAGATGTATAAGCAAGATGTACAGGATTTTTTAAAACACAATGTTTGAGTATAACCCATATTGTTTAGCTTTAGGAGATTAGGATGAATACAAAACAAACACAATTGCCATTTACTCGATCAATCCGTGGAAAATTACTCGGTTGGTTTTTATTCTTTGCACTCGTGCCATTAATCTTTATGGCCGGAGTCGCTTATTGGCAGGCTCAAACCTCGCTACAAGCCGCGGCTTATGAAAAACTGGAAGCTGTTCGGGTCATTAAGGCCAATCAAGTCAACGGTTATTTTGCCGAACGTGAAAGCGACATGGCCGTTTTGGTTGAGATGGTCACCGCGTTGCAACAAGAAGCCTTTGATGTTATTGCATCTACGCAGAGCAATAAGGCAAGCAGTGTTGAGACCTATTTCCAAACGTTAGAGAAACAGTTAAAACTATTGGGCCATAGTCGTTTTGCTTACGAGGCGATCGTAGAACTAACCTTTGCCTTTGAAGAGAGTAACAATAAGGTGGGCACACCCCTATGGAATCAAGTGGCTCGCAAATATGATCCCTATTTCAAAACAGCCGCTCAGGAACATGGCTGGCATGAACTGATGCTTATTGCTCCTGATGGAGCGATTGTTTATGGCACAAATTTAGACTCAGATGTTGGCATGTCCATTACCGATGCGGCTATAAAAGATACGGGCTTAGGAGATGTTTTTGAAAAAGCCAAAACAAATAATAACCAAGATGTTATTTTTCAAGACTTTTCCAGTTATGCTCCGGCAGGAGGACAACAACAAGCCTTTTTGCTGACCACCATACGAGACGAGAACAGTAAGGTGGTTGGTCATATCGTAGCAGAGGTGGGCACAGATAAGATTAACCAGTTTATGCAAGACCGAACTGGTTTGGGTCAAACCGGCGAGACCTATATGGTGGCTCGGGAGGTTGACGGACAGATTACCTTCCGAAGCAATGTTACAACTATGGGGCATGACGAGTATGTGGTTGGGTATGACGTAACCGACGTATCCCCCGAATATGTTAGTTTCGCCTTAGCCGGCCAATCGGGACAAAATGATTTTATCGATAGTGATGGGAATCCGGTATTGGTCTCTTACGACCCGCTTAACCTGCCCGGCCTAAATTGGGCTATTATTACCAAAATGAATGCCGAAGAGGCGATTGTGCCGCAGGTTGTGGGGAGTGATAAAGACCTGTTAAGCCAATATGAGGAGTTGTATGGCTATGACGACCTATTTTTAATCAATAGTGAGGGGTACGTTTTCTACTCAGTAGAACATGAAGCCGACTATCAAACCAACATGGTGTCTGGTGATTATAAAGATACAAATTTAGGGAGAGCGGTACAAGAGTTGTTACAGAGCAATGCCTTTACCTTTGTTGATTTTGAACCCTACGCCCCTAGTAATGGTAAGCCTGCCGCCTTTATGGCTCAACCCGTTATCCATGATGATAAAGCAGAGATGATTGTGGCCCTGCAACTATCATTAGATGAAATTAACACGATTATGCAAGAACAAGAAGGGATGGGGCTTACCGGTGAGACCTATCTGGTCGGTGCAGATAAACGGATGCGATCCGATTCCCGCTTACACCCTGAAACCCACTCGGTTGAGGCTTCCTTGAATGGTACGGTGACTGAAAATGGGGTTGACACTGTGGCCTCACAAATAGCTTTAGCCGGAGATGAAGATTCAGGACTTATTGCGGATTATAGCGGCGAATCGGTGCTGTCAGCTTATGCCCCGCTTAACGTTAGAGGACTAAATTGGGCCATTATCGCCGAAGTAGATGAGGGTGAGGCGTTTGCCGCGGTGACCGAGTTGCAGTACATAACCGTTGGTTTGGTAGTGGTGGTGGCACTTGTTGTGATAGGTGTCGCGTTATGGGTGGCTAACAGTTTCTCTAGCCCTATTATTAAAATGACTGATGTGGCTCAAGCGGTTAGTCATGGGGATTTAGAGGTTCAGGCCAAAACTGACTCTAATGATGAAACCGGTATTTTAGCCAATGCCTTTAACACCATGATCGTTAATTTGCGAGAGCAGATTCAGGCCGAACAAGAACAAAAGTTGTATCTGGAACAAACGGTTGATAATTACCTTGGTTTTACTGAACGAATTTCTCAAGGTGATTTGAGTAGCCGCTTATCGATTAATGGTAAAACCGATGCCCTAACGACGTTAGGCCATAACCTAAATCGGATGGTTGAAGGATTGGGTGAAATGACCAGCCAAATCCGAGAAGCAACGGTCAATATCACCTCTGCCGCGGCCGAAATTCTAGCGGCTACCACCCAACAAGCCTCTGGAGCCAATGAACAGTCGGCGGCTATCAATCAAACCACCTCGACGATTAGTGAGGTTCGGACGGTGGTTGAGCAGGCCTTAGCAAAGGCTCAGGCGGTTTCTGAAAAATCGAGACAGACTGGTCAAATTTCCCAAAATGGTCAGGAAGCGGTTATTGAGACCATCGACGGTATGTCGCAGATAAAAGAGCGAGTGGCTGGTATTGCCGAAAACATTCTGGCTTTGAGCGAGCAGACGCAACAGATTGGTGAGATTACAGCCACCGTCAACGACATCGCCTCACAGAGTAACCTGCTGGCTCTAAATGCCTCCGTTGAAGCGGCTCGAGCCGGTGAGCATGGCAAGGGGTTTGCCGTTGTAGCCGTCGAAGTTCGTAACTTGGCCGAGCAGTCAAAACAGGCTACCACCCAAGTCAAGGCAATTCTAAATGAGATTCAACAGGCCACCAACGCCGCGGTTATGGCGACCGAAGAGGGAACCAAGGGGGTTGATTCTGGGGTAGAGATGACCCAACAGGCTGGTATGACCATCGAGCAGTTGGCTCAAAATATCGACGAAAACTCGCAAATGGCTGACCAAATTGTCGCCAGTGTACAACAGCAAACTGCCGGCATGGAGCAGATAACCCTAGCCATGCAGAACATCAATCAAGCGACCATGCAAAACTTATCCTCGACCCGACAAACCGAACGAAGCGCCCAGGACTTGTCATCTGTATCTCAACAACTAGAGAGCCTAGTGGCTCGCTATAAGCTCAATTAGGAAATTGAGTAAGCAATAGAAAAATAGTTATAAGCCCGATTTTTGAAAAATCGGGCTTATAACGCGATCGTAAATCGGTTTAGGGGAAAATAATGATTTATTTAGAGAGTGTGTGGGATAGCTTGATTCGCCCCGTATATTCAGATATTTCGGAAATTTTGATTAGAAAAATACAGGCATTTTTGCCTTTTTATCAACTGCAAAGACTGACTGACGAGCTAGATGTCAAAAATAAAGCGTTACGACAATCAGAAATGGCATTGCATGCGGTAAATCAACATCTTTCTGAGCAAACTAAACAACTCGAGTTGAGCAACCAAGTTGGACAACAGATTATCTCGGTTTTAGATTTAGACAAACTTCTGCCAAAAGTGGTTGACCTAATTTTGGATAGGTTTAATTGTTACTTTGTGGCAATTTGGTTATTAAGTGAGCGTAAAGAGGGCAACCAGTTCATTAAAGTTGACCTGACCCTACAGGCCAGTGCCAGCCAAAATATCACCTCGCCATACAACGTCGAAACCAAAATGGATTTAACCATCGCTGATACTATTTTGGCACATGCTTGTCATACCGAAAAGGAATATTATGCCCCCGATGTAAATGTCGATTCTCATTATAAGCATGCAGAGGAACTGTCCAATACTCGTTCTCAATTAGTGCTTCCTTTACCAATTGGTAAAAGAATTATCGGCATGCTAGATATTGAGAGTGAACAACTAGATGCGTTTACCAATGATGATTTAGTGACGTTACGCATGCTCACTAATCAAATTGCCATTGCCGTGCGGAATGCTCAACTACATGGCATGGTACAGCAGGCCAATCAAGACCTATCAAAACTTAATGCCGATAAAGATAAATTCTTCTCCATTGTTGCTCATGATTTAAGAGGCCCATTTCTACCATTATTGGGTAACGCAGAACTTTTATCTGAAATGGCAACCCAGTTAATGCCCGACGATGTGGCTAAGATGAGCAGGGCGATGCATCAGGCGGCTAGTCGCATAGTAGATTTGTTAGAAAATTTGCTACAATGGTCACAAATACAAAAGGGGCGCATGCCGTATCGACCCAAAAATATCAAGTTACATGACACGGTACAAATAGTTTTTAAGCTATTCGATTCGGTGGCCGCGCAGAAACAGATCAAACTAAGTCATCAAATACCAGTTGACATCATGGTTTATGCAGATGAGCACATACTCAGTACAGTGGTGCGGAATTTGGTCAATAATGCCCTTAAATTTACTAACCAAGGGGGCGAGGTGAGGGTTTCGATAAAATTGAGTACTGGATTTGTTGAGGTGTCCGTAACCGATACGGGATTGGGTATTAGTGAAGTAGACCAAGCCAAACTATTCAAAATTGATGGTCACCATCGTACAAATGGCACGGCTAACGAGAAAGGCTCTGGGCTAGGGTTGATTATGTGCAAAGAGATGGTCGAGATGCACGGAGGTCAAATTTGGCTTGATAGCAAGTTAAGACAGGGAACAACAGTAAGTTTTACTATTCCGAAGGAATGAGTCCTAAGTAGCTTTCAGAACTAACTTGTAAAAAACAGAAATGTACCCATAATAGGCGGGTATATACCCGCCAAATACCCGTTGCGATTACATAATCGCAACGATCAGGAAAACAGGAGTGTCAAAATTGTATTTTGACAGCAAGAATGGAATTCTTGCACTCCGGAAAAAGTGACAACTTAGAAATGAAAACTACTTAACTTATGCATGTTGATAGTTCGCCTTCGATAGGCTCAGGTGGCGAGACGTAGCCTGAGCCTGTCGAAGGCGATGCAGAAACGCGCAACTTATTTAATCCCGATTCCTAAGTTGCGCGTTTGATTAACGAAGAATTGTAAATATTCAGTGAACTCGCCAGAAGGAACGTCAGAACCCCGATTTCTCAAAGAAATCGGGGTTCTAGGGTGGTTTTACTGAACTTTTATAAGAATTGACCTTCTTCGAAGATTGATTTAGTCTAAAATAGTTATATATTATAGTATCCAGAAGAATCTTGTCCTATTTATTCATCCGATGAGTAGAGGCTAAATTTTTCTGGAGGAGTAGTTGAGGGGTAACAAGATAATGACCTATTTAGTAGATGTGTGGGATAGTTCGATCCGTTCAGTTTATTTGATTAATGCCGAAACGATGGAGCGAGCCTATTATAAGTTAAGTAATTATTTGAACACTCAGGCCAGTGTATTAGCTACAGGGCAGGCGATTCTGTTGAATCGCATGGGGCGGCAAATTCAAGCAATCGCAGTACCGATTGATGCTCAAAAATTGGCTAGTGACATCCATTGCGTGACCTGTGACCAAACTACTGGGCTTGAGGAATAGTTTCTCCTACTGCTCAAGGATTAAATAATTTGCGCGTTTTCACATAAGAATGAATTCTTATGCTGACACGAGAAACCTGCTTAAGCAGGTTTTTTTTGTTTAAGAGTAAATATTCAGTGAACTCACCAGAAAGAGTGTCAGAAACCCGATTTCTTTAAGAAATCGGGTTTCTAGGGCTACTTTACTGAACTTTTACGTTTAAGATGCTGATTTCAATCAGCGGCCATAAGCACAGGTTAATTAATGCCCATTTCTAAATAACCGCAAACCAATACACTACCGTAAATACACTCACCGCGACACAATATCCCGCAAATACATAGAGCGAGTGACGTTGCAGATAATGCAACAACCACCGAATACAGATATATCCAGAGATCGCGGCGGCGATAAAACCGACGGTAATCGCGGGTAGTTCGGCCATGAGGTTTCCGGTATCTAACAAATCTTTTAAGGCGACGAGACCCGCTCCACCTAGCGCCGGAATCGACATGAGGAAACTGAATCGAGCCGCGGCGGTGCGGTTAAAGCCTTGTAATACTGCCCCACTAATGGTCGAGCCGGAGCGACTGACTCCGGGCAGAAGAGCGGCCACTTGCCAAAACCCGATAATCACCGCGTCGAGCCAAGTTAGTTTCTCCAAATCCCGTTCACGTGAGCCAAATTTTTCGGCCATGACCAACAATATGGCGGTCAGAAAGAGTAGGCCACCAGCGTATAGTGGGGCTTGCTCGGCATCGAAAATCGACTCGAAAAAATCTTTGAACATAAGCCCAAATACTACTGCCGGAAGGGTAGCCACGATAACGAGCCAGCCTAACTTCGCGTCGGTGGTGGCAAACGGTTCTCGTTTCATCAGTCCCTCAATTACCGCTTTGGCAATATTGACGATGTCTTGCCAGAAAAAGATGAACACTCCAACGAGTGTGCCCCATTGCACCAATATCTCAAAGGTAAACGGGGCATCGGGCCAACCCAATAGCCACGGCACCAACACCAAATGAGCCGAACTTGAGACCGGAATATACTCGGTGGCCCCTTGAATAAGGCCCAAAATAAATGCTTGAAATAGATCCATTGTTATTACTCCATTTTAGATTTGCGATTTTGGACAGAAGTTTATCATTTCAACATGACTAAAACAATATCTGACAGGATTAACAGGATTGACAGGATTACAAGCAAAAAAATCCTGTTAATCCTGTCAAAAAATGCTTTTGATTTTATCAATATATCAGGTCATGAATGAAACGACAAACTCTTGTTTGGAATTCTAAACTACTTGTTACTCGATAAAGTCTTTTAGTCTCAATTAAACATAAGAGAATATCTGACAAGATTAGAGTTGTTCGGCAATAACTAAAACGGGTATTTACGGGCTGATAGGAGTGCAAGAATTATATTCTTGCTAGTCAAAATATAATTTTGACACTTCTCATTCGTCCCAATATTTTATTCCCGAACAAGTCTATTAAAGGCAAATAATCCTGTCGAAAAAATATTTCCGATATTGTCTGTTACATCACTTTCGAGACTGCCGATTTTCTTCCGGCACAGGCTGGTAAGCGGTGAGGAACGCATCTTTGTAGCTGACAAACGTACCATCGAGAATTGATTCCCGAATTTGGCGCATGGTGTCGAGCATAAAGTGGAGGTTGTGCAGAGTGGTTAGGCGGAGGGCAAGGGTTTCCTTAGCAACGAGTAGGTGACGAATGTAAGCGGTGCTAAACATGCGACAGGTATAACAGGTACAATCGGACTCGATAGGTTGTTTGTCGGTAGCAAAACGGGCGTTTCGTAGGTTGATACGGCCTCGTTTGGTAAAGACGGCTCCATTCCGAGCGATACGAGTCGGTAGAACACAATCAAACTGGTCAACCCCTCGAGCTACACATTCAAACAAATCTTCGGGACTGCCCACGCCCATGAGGTAACGGGGTTTATGGCGGGGCAAAATCGGGTTGACAACTTCTAACATGGCATGCATATCAGCCTTGCTTTCACCCACACTCAAGCCCCCAATCGAGTAACCCAGAAAATCGAGCGAAGATAGGAACTCGGCACTTTTAGCCCGTAAATCAGCAAAGATACCACCCTGTACAATTCCGTACAACGCTTGATCGGTACGAGTTTGAGCCGATTTACAGCGCTCGGCCCAACGATGGGTACGAGCGAGCGCCTCTACATTATAGTCATAATTATCTGGTGCGGGACATTCATCAAAACACATAATGATGTCAGCGCCCAACTTTTCTTGAATACCAATTACTGTCTCAGGCGTAAAGCGATGTTTCGAGCCGTCGATGTGGGAGCGAAAGTTGACTCCGTCCTCGTCGATTTTACGTAATCCTTCAAGGCTAAACACCTGAAAACCACCTGAATCGGTCAGAATAGGCCGTTCCCACTGCATAAACTGATGCAAACCACCAAACTCGGCAATCAAATCAGCCCCCGGTCGCAAATAGAGGTGATAGGTGTTGCTCAGAATCAAGGTCACATCTAGGTCGTATAAGTCATGTGGGGTTAGGGTTTTGACGGTGGCTTGTGTGCCCACTGGTGCAAACACCGGAGTCGGAATGTCGCCATGTGGGGTATGGATTACGCCCGCTCTGGCTTGACTGTTTGGGTCTTCGTGAATAAGGTCGAAAGAAAATGAGGTCATAGTTATAGAGTTTCACCACTTAATAGAGTTGGATTTACATACCTGCCAAATACCCGTTGCGATTACATAATCGCAACAATCAGGAAGTATAGACGCAGAGCGTCAAATAGTCATTCCAACGCAGAGTATTGGAACGAGGAATCACCTAATCACGTATCACGCATCACGTCTTCACGCCTAGTATATTAGCTCTTGCGGGATGGAGCAAAAAGAGGTATAAAGGATACAATTTCCTAAGAGGTGTTACCATGTCTACATTTGAGATTCGATCTGCCACTCCAGCGGATGTGCCGCAGATTTTACAGTTTATTCGAGCGCTGGCTGACTATGAAAAGTTAAGCCATGAAGTGATCGCTACAGAGACCATGTTGCATGATGGGCTGTTTGGCTCACGCTCCACCGCTGAGGCGGTGCTGGCCTTTCAAGCCGACCAACCGGCGGGATTGGCGCTGTTTTTCTACAGTTTTTCGACCTTTACCGGACGACCGAGTTTGTATCTGGAGGATTTGTATGTTGATCCGGCATTTCGGGGGCATGGGATAGGTCGAGCATTGCTGGTTCATTTGGCGAAAATTGCCCATGAACGTGGTTGTGGTCGCTTTGAGTGGAGTGTGCTCGATTGGAATAAACCGGCCATTGAATTTTACGAGAGTTTAGGAGCCAAGCCTCGTCCGGGTTGGACAGTTTATCAAGTGACGGGTGAGGCGTTGGCTCGATTAGCCAAAGAATAAAGTCTTGCCTAATTCTGCCTGCCCAGTATATTATCTTATGAAAATAGATGCTCATGTTCATTATATGCCCCCCTCGCTCAAGGAGAACTTGGCTGATTTTGCGGCACGGGAACCCTATTGGGGGTTGCTCGTTACACCACCTTCGATTCAAGGTTGGGCCACGCCGGAGCGCATGATTGCTGATATGGACGCGGCTGGACTGGATAAAGTCGTGTTAGTTGGCGAATATTTCTATCAACATTCTGCCTGTGTGGCGCGTAATAATCAAGCGATCGACCTGATTAATCGTTGGCCGGAGCGGATTATGGCTTTGGCAACGATTCAACCGACCGCAGGCGACACAGCACTGACTGAACTCAAACGTTGTATCTCTGCCGGACTGGTTGGCGTGGGTGAGTTAAATCCTTATGCCCAAGGATACCGCCTCGATGACCCCAATTTTTTGCGACTGGTTGAAGCCTGTATCATGGCCGACCTGCCGCTGAACCTGCATGTCAACGAGGCGGTTGGCCCATACTATCCGGGTAAAAGTACCACCCCGCTACGACACTATTATCAGCTGGCACGGCGTTATCCTCAGCTCAAATTGATTTTGGCTCATTGGGGGGGAGGGCTGTTTTTTTATGAGTTGATGCCTCGTGTACAACAGGATTTGCATAATGTCTGGTATGATACCGCGGCCTCACCGTTGTTGTTCCCCACGGAAAAAATATTTCGCATAGCGATTTTAGCTATCAAATCACACAAGATTTTGTTTGGCTCTGACTATCCATTACGAATCTATCCTCGACAGCAAAAAGAGCCGGAGTTTCAGACGTTTATGACCGATATTGCCGCAGTGGGGTTAGAGGGGATGGTTTATCAGGATATTATGGGAGGCAACACCGCTCGGTTGTTTGGCTTGATGGGGGATGAGCGCGCAGGTGTCTTGCCTACTTCCATACGGAGCGAGGGAGTCTCAACGGCTGGAGAAGCGTCACCCGCTAGTTTCTCAGATTTGGTTCAGCATGCTCAGTCGGTTGATTTTGAGGAGAACCTGCCTGACATGTCGGTCGGTCTCGTAGCTGTCACTTGGCCGCAAACTCAAGCTGTGTTCGACCAGTTTGGCATCCCGTGGCAAGACAACCCCGTCCCAATCTGGGAGCCAGTTGGTCAAGCCGCGGCGGCACGGGGAATGAATCCGACGCGGCAAAAACAACTGTTGCAGGCGCTAAATGAGGCGTGTTGCGCGAGTGGTGAGGCGTGATGCACATCTCAAGTGTCAAGTCTTGAAATAGATTTAGGCAGAGGGAAAGAAATAATGTGGGATTGTTCTTTGGGAGATTTTAAAAGTCGATATTGCCTAATTGCTGCCGAATGGCTGTTATGTCGGCAGGAGTTGTACGGCAACATCCGCCAATCAGTTGTGCCCCATGTTGATACCATTGCTGAGCCGGACGGCTCAAGTCGGCAAAATCAGGATCAGCCAGCCAACAGCTAGTTGCCGAGTCCCAATTTTCACCGCTATTGGGATAAACCAGCAACGGCTTGGTTGTCACATCGGCCAATGAATCAAGCAGAGAGGGTACGTAGCGAGGTGGGGTACAGTTTAGTCCAACGGCTACAACCTGCGGTGAGTTGTTAGCTAAGGCAACACAATCAGCCAATAGCTCCCCTTGAGAAACATGGCTCGTATCACGACAGCTAAAACTGAGCCATGCCGCCTGAGTTGAAAACTCTGCCAATAAGCGCAATAATGCCTCCGCCTCCTCCGGGCAGGGAATCGTCTCACAAGCTAACAAGTCAACTCCACATGCCACCAAACAGGCCATCCGAGGCCGATGAAACGCCATCAACTCCTCGATGGTACGCCCATAATTTCCCCGATATTCTGAGCCATCGGCCAAAAAAGCCGCATACGGACCAATCGAAGCCGCTATCAAAGGGCGAATTCGCTCAGCCTGAAACGATGTTTCTTGCCAGAACTGATTCCGTGCTTCGTTGGCTAATTGCACACTCAATCGCAGTAGCTCTTCAGCCTGAGCATGGTTAATACCCCGCTGTGCTAACCCCTCAAAGGTAGCTTGATATGTGGCTGTGGTGGCAATATCAGCTCCCGCAACAAAATAGTCATAATGCACTTGCCGAATCAGGTCAGGTGCTTCGAGTAATATTTTGGCTGACCAGAGGGGGTCGTTCAAGTCAGCCCCGCGTTGTTCTAACTCGGTGGCTAACGCACCATCAAGAATCATGACTCCTGCTTGATCTAAAAACGGTTGAATAGGATTGGGCATGATAGACCTCACTTCTCATCAAATTCAAGATACTGAATCGACACGGTGTTGGTCAGCCAGATATTACTAGCCGAACAGTAAAAAAGGTGTCCATCCTGAGCCATTTTACGAGCCTGCACGGTGATAATACTGGGCTGACCATGTCGTCGTCCGACCTTGTGAGCCATTTCTCGATTACTAGAGAGATGGACATATAGCCGTCCTTGGCTGATGAGACCTTCCGTTTTGATGGAGGCTAAAAAACGGGTGGCAGTCCCATGAAATAGTTGGTCGGGTGGCTGACGAGGGGACAGTTCTAGCTCGACCGGAACTGAGTGACCGTGGTTGGCTCGGATTCTCTGTTTGTCTGGACTAAAGGCGAATCGTTGCTTGTCGTTTTCGGCCACGACCTGCTCAAGCGTGACCATGTCGAGCGACAAATTGGTCTGTTTAGCGGCCTTGAGTAGGGCAGACACCTCAACCCAGCCAGCCGGATCAAGCTGTAACCCCGCTGATTCTGGTTTGTGGCGTAAAACTAGACTGATAAATTTACTGAGTCGAACTAATTTTTTTTGCATCAGCTACAATCGCTCTCGTTTTAGGTACAAGGTGGTGATAGATTGGCTATTTTCACCATTCGCCTCGGCGTTGGTCGAAATCAACTCCCAACCATTACTCCCAACCTGTTGTAAAAACTCCCACACATCAGGGCAAGTATTGAGGGCGTTGGGCATGTCGGGTGGTAAAGTACCTTGCCAGCGGCCATTTACAAAGGTAATCCGCATTAGTTGGGATGAACATATCATATAATCAAATCGTCGCATAAAACCTCACATGGTTAAATAAGTTATCATTTGTCAGAGTCTACCCCGAAATGAAAAAACTCCCAAATTTAAACCGCTACTCTGGGAGCGCAGACATCCCTGTCTGCTAAAAGGGCTGTTCAGTTCTCCATCTTGTCACGCTACAAGCGTGACCTACACGGTTTTATCTCCAGCAAAATTACTGTAGGTGACGCTTGTAGCGTCACAATTATACTCATATAGATTAGAACTGAACATCCCTGTCTGCTAATCTGCCTAGTACAGCATGGCAGAAGTTCTCCGGTAGTAAAAAACGTCCGCACTACGTGCGGTGCAGACAAGGATGTCTGCGCTCCAACTACCGGAGGATTTACGCCGTCTTGTACTAGTACAGAACCATCAACCCCGTGCTAATTTGAACAAGACCAAACAACAACAGAGCCACTGCGGCCACTTGACTAAGCCGTTTGTTGAGGTTGGGGTTAACTTGACTAGTGGCCGCTACCAAAAATACAAATCCCATAAATCCCGCGATGATGGTTACATAAAAGCCGACTACAAAACTCAATCCCAAAGCTGGTGATTGTCGCCAGCCTTCTAGCACAATTGGCCCGGCCAAAATACTCCAGAAAATGTAGGGGCCGGGGCTTAGAGCATTCATCATGGCTCCTTTTAACATGGTGCGAGGAATAGAATCTGTAACACTCTCCGTCAACTGTATCTCTTGTTGAGCCGCTTGCCAGGCCCCTTTGGCTAAATAAAGCAGAAAAAAACCACCCAATATCTGAATAATATTCAAAAAGTTATCGGGTGTTTGGGTCAGTACAACCATCACCAAAAAGATAATTGGCCCATCGCTAATTAATGGAGCAAACGTGGCCGGTAAAGTTCGCCGCCAGCCATTTTGTAATGTTTGGGAGAGTAAAAAAGCCAAAAATGGGCCTGGTGTAACCGAGGCCGAAAAACCTAATATCATGCCTTGCAATAAATAAGAAAACACGTAACCTCATACAAAATCAAACCCGAATCAATTTCAGCAATCGATTCGGGTTAAGTAATAAATTTTCTAGTTATTCGGTCAGTCTTGACAAAACAACACCTATCAATTCTCAATTCAATTCACATGCTTAAGACTCATTCGACCCCTTGTTCCCAAACTCAGTTTGGGAACACAATTGCTCAAGCAAACTCTGTTTGCGACTTGCAACATGCCAGAAACAGAGTTTCTGTGGCATAGGCGTTCCCAATCTGGAGATTGGGAACGAGGGGGGGTGAACGGTTACCAATTCACATGCTTAAGACTCACTCCTTACCCAAATGTGGTAATCATCTGTTCGAGTTGATGAGTAATTGTTTTGATTTCTTGTTGCATCTGAAGAACCGTCTGGTCAATTTGGCTCAACTCTTCTTCGCTTTCGGTCAACTGTTTAACGTAGCGACTACGTAGGCGACCCTCTTCTCCATCATGAGACAACACTGCCATGTTCTTTTGGGCTTGTTCCTGCATCTGATATATCTTTTTTCGTCGTTTTTCTTGAGTCGCAATCTCCTGCTCAAGTTGAGAAATTTTAGCCCATAAATCAAGCAAGGATTTGAGAGCATCAAAGGTTGTTTCATCCAAAAAATTATCTTTTAAGTAACGTTGTAATCCTTTGTAAGAAAGGTTACGAATCTCTTGGCGACTAGCTCGTAGGTGTCGCTCTTGAACCGTGAAGCTAACGATTTTACCGGCTGTAGCGTTGATCTCATATCGTACGGTTTCTAGCGTTTTTTCGGCTGGGTCTGGGGTATTAAAAATCGTATAGTTGTTCAACCTATTGTGTTCAAGCAAAACCAGTTTATCGGTGCCGGTTCGATTATCGACTTGATAGACGGTATGTTGAATATCGTAATAGTTTTGATGTAGGAAACGACCTTTGACCTCAATCGAGTTCAGATGGCTTTCGGTTTTTAGGGCTTCGTTGATATGCACCCCTAACTCAACCGCATAAGAAATCACAGTTTCGCTTTCGTTGGCACTAAAGGGTAGTACTGCCTCGCCGACGTATTCGCCCTGTTCCATGACCGTGACAGGGCCACGTTCTAGGGTTAAGCCTGTCAAATTTTTAAAGCGGATGGTCGCCACAGGATGGGTCGGCATTTTTCTACCATTGTAGATTAAATCCTTTTTGAAGCCTAGTTTGCTACCCACAATCGGCACCAGAGCTGACTGACCTCGTCCTACTGTTACCGGAGCGCTGACATTATATTGGAACAGTTCGCCCATAGCTTTACCCGTGGTCGCCGTTTCTACCGACTTCTCCATACTGGCGGCCATGTGTCTCGGTGCAGAGGCGGCGGCTCGATGAAGTTTTGGCGAGGGTGGTGGCGCACTGGCCATAGTCATTGCTCCAAAAGACTCTTCTAACTCAACTGCGCTTTCAAACATAATCGGCGCGGCGGCGGTACGGTCTTCATCTTCAACGACGGGGCGTTCTGGGGTGTGGGGAGTGTATAAATCATAAACAAACGAGATGGGCATGCCCGCGGTTAGCGATAACGAAATATTATTCAAATCCTCTTCAAGTCGATTATCAAAGATACCCCACCCCTGCAATAATGCTTGGGGGGACTCGTCGTCGGCTTGTTGATACGTAACCAGTCGGTAACTAACTCGCCATGTGGGAGCTGGAGCAATATAGCTAACCTCTAGGTCATGCTCACCAGCACTAAGCCGGATTGTAATCGAGCGGTGAGTTTCTTGTCCAAGTGCAGTTTGGAGGAAAAATCGCAAGTCTGATGCCGCAGTCTCGTCTTGCAGTTCTACACCTACAAGACGATTAATCATCAACACCAAAACCGAGGTGGTGCGTTGCTGTAAAATTGAGAGGGAAGAGTTTTCAAGTGGGTTTTCATCCGCTTCATCTAAACCGAGAAGCAGTCCTTCAATCGGTTCATCGTCTTTAATAAATAGCTTGACCTGCCGACCGCGTAATGCAATCAGAAGATCACGCAAACTACGCTGGTCATCCAAAATTACCGAACAACCAGCTAAACGTTCGGCTTGTGATTGAGGTGTATCATAGTCAATACCCTGTACCTGCCCCTCAGCATGGTCGATGACCGTTAGGCTTTTTAGCATGTCGTCCATTTCTTCGCGGCGAAAGCTCAGTTTTAAGCCCTCACCATCAAACAAACCACGACGACGAAAAAAACCCACCCCATGTTTGTATAAAGTCATGTGGACAATCGGCAAGTTAGTCATGCTTATGACGGTTCCTGAGATGTCTCAACGGGGGCAACTCGAACCGATTTAGCGGCTTGATACCCTAAGTTATGCTGTTTTCCAGCGACCTTTAAAGTCAGGGGGCCGTCAAACGGAGCGCGCTCGACCAGTAGCAACTCGGTGCCGGGGTACAGCCCAATCGTACCCAAATATCGTAACAGTTCTGAGTCGTCGTCATTCACCTCAACCACCACAAACCTATTTCCGGCCTTCATGTCGATGAGGGATTCGCTCTCTGGTCGGAAGATAGTTCCATTTCGAGAGGGGATGGGCGCACCGTGTGGGTCAAATTGAGGGTCGCCTAGCATTTCTGCCATACGATCTTCTAAATCCTCACTGATAACATGCTCTAATTTTTCAGCTTCCGCATGCACCTGATCCCAAGGAACGTTGAGCGCCTTGGAGAGATAAAGCTCAATCAAACGATGATGCCGGATAATTTCTAAGGCAACTTGTAATCCTGCCTCCGTAAAGACCACCCCTTGATACGGCTCATAATGGAGGAGATTCAACTCAGCCAGTTTTTTACACATATTGGTCACTGAAGCTGGCGAAAAACCCATGTGCTCAGCCAAGGCAGAGGTTGGGACAGGTTTTATAGTTTGTTGTAATTTGTAAATCGCTTTTAGATAATCTTCCATTGCTTGGCTAATCATAGGGATAACTCCTTGTGGGTCATCTAAAGAACTACAGACCTGCTAAATTTATAATTTTGACACAAATTGCATAGAAGGTTGACGAATGTGTTTATTATATTCGTTGCTACCAAAGGTTTAGGTAAGTCTAACCTAGAGGCTAAAAAGTGTCAAATGGTAGCATATTGGGGAGACGTGTATTAAAGGCGCATAGAGTAGTTGGGGGAGGAGTACAGAATATGACCGCTAATCTAGCTGACGCGAACGAGTCACTTCCGACAACATACCTCTTTTTGACTCAAAATTCATCCTGCGAGTGATAATTCGTGGGTTTTTTGATTGGCGGTCATATCCCCCCGAACCGTTCTCTGCGCCCAGTGTATTAATCCTATCTATATGCAAGATTCTTAATTTGGCGTAACAGCGTGCTTTATAGTAAAATATTTCACCGTAATTAACTTATGGAAGTATGGAGAAAAAACTATGTCAAACGAAAGATCGGTTATTAATTTTACTCGTGGTGTACCTGCTAACGAATCTCTACCTGTAACAGCCATGCAAAGCGCAGTTCAAGCGGCGTTGGATAATCATGGACAAACCATGTTGCAATATGGAAAAGCTTATGGCTTTGTTCCTTTACGCGAATGGTTGGCCGAAAGCAATGGTCTATCTGTAGACCAAGTTTTAATTACCAACGGATCATTACAAATTGTTGAATTTCTATCCTATCACTTTATTCAACCGGGTGATGTCATCTTTACAGAATTACCAACTTACGACCGTGCCTTGACCTTGCTCAAGCGCCATAATGCAAAAGTCGTGGGGATTGAGCTAGAACCAGATGGGCCAAATATTGAGGCTCTTGAACAGGCATTAGCCCAACATACCCCTAAATTCTTTTACATTATTCCTGATTTTCAAAACCCAACCGGAGCAACATGTTCACTAGAAAAACGACAAAAAATTGCCGCTCTAGCTGAAAAACACGGCTTCTGGATTCTTGAGGATGGGCCATATCGCCCCTTGCGTTTCCAAGGTGAAGAGCATCCTTCATTTTTTGATTTAGCACCGGAACGAACCCTACACATGTTTGCCTTTACCAAATTAATTGGCCCCGGTGTACGAACGGGAGTGTTATTAGGTTCTGCTGAGGTGTTAGCCAAAGTGGCTAAAATTGCTGAAAATACTTATATCTGCCCTGCTTTATTTGGACAAGGTGCCGTTTATGAATTTTGCCGAACCGGTGAACTAGATAAACAAATTGAGCGTATTAAAACACTGTATGCGCCTCGTTTACAGGCCTGTCTTGATTCTATAGCAGAACATTTACCCGACGTAGAGGCCACTCGTCCTGAAGGCGGCTTTTTCATGTCATTGACCTTCCCAGAAGGCGTTACTAATGCGGCTGTACGTGAGGCGGCTAAGAAATATAATCTTAATTTGGCTGATGGTCAAGCCTTTTTCCCCAATGGCGGTGGAGAACGCTTTTTACGGTTGCCATACTGTGCGCTCTCTCCAGAAGAGATTAACGATGGGGTAAGTCGCCTAGCTATGGCAATTCGAGATGTTCAAGCCAGTTAACGAATAAAACCCGTAAATATTCAGTGAACTCGCCAGAAAGAGCGTCAGAAACCCGATTTCTTTGAGAAATCGGGTTTCTAGGGCGGCATCACTGAACTTTTACTAAAACCCAACCCCATTTGAACTCAAAAAGGCAGAGGAGTTATCCTCTGCCTTTTTTTTGTCCATTTGCCCAAAATTTTATCAGGGACTGAGTCAAAGTAACGCATTGACCAAACTGAAATAAAGGTCTCCACCATGTCATGCCCGAATGTCTTTATCGGGCATCCATTCGTATGTGGGACAGTGGATTCCCGCCAAAAGCATGCGGGAATGACATGGGTAAGTAGCTCCCATTTTAGAAGGAGTATTATCCCTACTTGACGGACTCCCTGTTTATAGATTCGGGAGACAGTTCGTTTCTCTCAGTGTGACATGGCAAACGTACCCAAGTAGCTATTCCTTATCGTCGTCAGAATCGTCGTCAGAGGCTGATGGATCACGGCCAAAAAACTCAACCAGATCGCGCAACATCCAGGCTGTACTTTCACTTAGGTCAGCAGATTGATACCGCCAGCCCCAGTTGTCGCCCAATAATGAGGGGGTATTCATTCGAGCCTCACTATCCAATTTAAAGGCATCTTGAAGCGGAACAACTGCCCAACGAGATACTGAAGCCATTGCCATTCGCATAAAGGCCCAAACAATATCACTGTCTGAGCGCCCCATATAGCGCCGAATAACATCCTTTTCAACATCCGTTCGATGCTGATACCAACCTAACGTAGTATCATTGTCGTGTGTACCTGTATAAACGACACTATTTGGAGTATGATTGTGAGGTAAAAATGGATTATCTGCATTTAAACCGCTTTCATTGCTATCAAAAGCAAATTGAAGAATTTTCATACCCGGAAAACCAAAATCGTCTCGCAGAGCAGTTACTTTTTTGGTAATAACCCCTAAATCTTCTGCAATAATGGGCAAGTCGTCACCCAAGGCTTTTTTGATTGCCTCAAATAGTTTATGTCCGGGGGCTTTCACCCATTTACCATCAATGGCGTTTTCCGCGTCAGCGGGAACTTCCCAATAGGCTTCAAAGCCACGGAAATGATCAATCCGCACAATATCAACCATGTTTAGCATGGCCTTAATTCGCTTAACCCACCAAGCAAAATTTGTTTTTTGCAACGCCTTCCAGTTATATAACGGATTACCCCATAACTGTCCGGTGGCACTAAAATAGTCTGGTGGAACGCCTGCCACTACAGTTGGTTGACCTTTAGAATTAAGGAAGAACATATCTCGATTAGCCCACACATCAACGCTGTCGGGAGCAACAAAAATAGGGATGTCCCCAATGATTTGAATCCCTTGGTCGTTGGCATACTGTTTTAACTCATCCCACTGTTGAAAAAAGTAGAACTGTAGGACATTTTTAATTTCAATAGTTTCTGCTTTTTTAGTTTGCCATCGTTTCATGGCCGCTGGTTTTCTCAAACGAATATCCTCGTCCCAATAGTTACTCCACATGGCTCCAGAAACCTCTTCTTCTTGAGCTTTTTGGTCAAAATCTTCCTTAACCGCCATAAATAGGGAAAAATCATCTAACCAACCTGAATTTTCTTTCAGAAATTTCTTATAGGCCGTTTTACGTTTTTTGTTACCATTAGCGATAAAGTTACGAGCCGCTTTTTCGAGTAACGGTAGTTTCCAGTGGATAACCCAGCCATAATCGACTTTATCTTGAGGAAAGGGTGGCAAATCTGCTAAATCAGCAGGAGCCAAATCACCTACTTCCAAAAGCTTATCCAAATTAATCAATAAGGGATTACCGGCAAACGAAGAAAAAGAGGCGTAAGGTGAATCACCGTATCCGGTCGGGCCAAGCGGTAGTATTTGCCATAGTCCTTGTTTGGCTTGTACTAAAAAATCAATAAATTGGTAGGCCGCATCCCCCAAATCACCAATGCCATGTGCTCCGGGGAAAGATGTTGGATGCAGTAAAACACCGCTCAAACGTTTCATTTCCATAATATTATACACTCCAAATTGTATTTGATTGAATAGGTCTGTTTTTACTAACTTAAAAGCCCCACAACATACGGCTGTGGGGCTTATTGTCTTCAATAATTAATAGTATCGACACCGATACTTAAAATCCCTTTTTGGTTAGAAAATCTACATTACAACCCACTGATTGAAATCAGCGTCTTAAACGAAAAACCTGCTTAAGCAGGTTTCCCGTATTAGCCTGTGAATTCATTCACAGGGCAAGATCAATTTCGGGAGATTCTAAAAGTTGGAACTGCTGTAGCCGCAATACAAAATTTATGGTGGTAAATTTCAATCGGCTACTAACCAAACGCATTATATCATGCCTGATGATGAATAGGCAAAAAGTTGTAATTAACGATTTAGTCCCAACAGTTTACAACAATATACTTCGTCAGGTGTATCAGTCTCACCATAGAAGGTATTCCCGTGTAAACTCCTATTTATTGCATGTTTTTTGATCGTTTAACCCGCTTTAACAGCTCGTTAGTCATGCTAAATATTGGCAAATTTGCCGTTTTTGCACTATACTGCTTGGCGAGCAAATTGACCAGATAATTTTCTTGAAGTGCTGGTGACACCTCAATTTTGGTTGATTTGCAACACTTAAATTCACTATTTCGGGAGCCGATGTAGGCTCCCTGTAAATCATTGGAGGTTTATCAAAATGGCAAACGTAAAAAAAACAAAGGGTACAATTGCTATCTTAACTGGTGGTGGCGATGTTCCGGGCTTGAACCCAGCAATTAGAGCGGTAACTATTCGAGCTATTCGAGAAGGCTATCAAGTAATTGGTCTGCGCCGAGGCTGGGGTGGTATTATCGAAATGACGCGCGACAAAAAAGCTGACAATAGTGCCCACTACCAAGTGTTAACCGAAAACATCGTTAACCGTGCAGGACGAACAGGCGGTACCTTTTTACACACATCTCGAACACGTCCAAGTCATGTCGCTAAGGCAGATGTTCCAGAACACCTAAAAGAAACGTATGGTGCTGAGATGAATGACCTTACCCCAGAGGTGATCAAAAATTTAGACTGGTTGGGTGTTGATTACTTAATCCCAATCGGCGGTGATGATACGCTTAGTTATGGGGTGCATCTCTATAAACAAGGGTTAAAGGTCGTAGCTATTCCCAAAACAATGGATAACGACGTACCGGGAACCGATTACTGTATTGGATTTAGTACCTGTGTCACGCGCACAATTCATCTGACCCATAGCCTACGTACCTCAGCCGGTTCTCATGAACGTATCTTAGTGCTAGAGGTATTTGGACGATATGCTGGATATACGGCCATGTTACCGACAATGGCTGGGGCGGCGGATCGATGTGTTATTCCTGAATATAAATTTAACATTGAACAGTTAACCGAATTAATGTTACATGATCGAGCCAAACATCCTAGCAACTACTCCGTTGTGCTTGTCTCAGAAGGGGCAATGTATAAGGGAGGCGAGATGATCTTCCAGAATCGAACAACCGATGCTTATGGTCATGCCAAATTAGGTGGTATTGGTGACTTGGTTTCTGATGAGATAAAAAACATCTCAGCCAAATTTAATAACGGTAAAAAAGTTAACGTTATCAACCAAAAACTAGGCTACATGGTTCGAGGTGGTGACCCTGATGCCATCGACTCGATTGTACCTATGGCTTATGGAAACTTGGCTCTCGACTTAATTTTGGGAGGGATTCATGGTCGTTTGGTTGTCTTGAAAAATGGCCGGTATGATAATGTTCCGGTTGAAGTTGTTACTAGCACCAAAAAACTGATTAATGTTGACAAGCATTACAATGTTGAGCGTCTACGACCTTACTACAAACGATTTGAGATGAAACCACTGTTCCTTATGACCAGTGACTGATAAATCCTTAAATCAAGAGACCACTGATTGAAATCAGTGTCTTAAACGGAAAACCTGCTTAAGCAGGTTTCTCGTATCAGCCTGTGAATTCATTCACAGGGCATGGCGAAAACATCGAGACACTAACATAATAACAAAAAGGCGGGCATCGACTGATGTCCGCTTTTTAAGTTGACCAACATAAATGCTCGTAATCCTACCTCGCACAAGCGACCGCTTTAGCCTTAGTGATTTTCATCAAATCGGCCACTGCTAATTCTATGTTGATGCCCCGTTTACCAGCACTTACCAGCACTCGTTCTAACTGTAACACCGACTCATCAATGTAAACTGGGTAGTTCTTATGCGGCAAAGCCAAGGCCGATATACCACCTGTTTGTAAACCTGTAAGCCGCTCTGCTTCTTTGTGAGCGGCCATATAAACTTTTTTTTGTCCGATAGCTTTAGCGAACAGTTTTAAGTTAAGAGCATGGTTTCCGGCTACCATCACTAAACATGGCTTTTTAGCGTTGGTTAATACGACCAAAGTTTTATAGACCATTTTATGTGGCAAGTCAAAATAGTCAGCTACCCCATCCGCAGAATGGATTGAGGCAGGGAAATCACGGGCTATATAAGCGATTTTCTGTCGCTCTAACAAACGCATCGAGTTAAGTTTTTCGGCCATTTGTTTCTCCTTGTCGAACAGACTAAATATCGTTTCATTCCACTTGGCAAAAATAAGGCCAAACGGTATAATGGGTCTTGAAATTACATTACTTAAGTACAGGAAAAGGTAGTCCTGCATAGGTAGTGATCAGCTACCCGCAAGTTTAGAACTTGCGGGTAGCTAACGGATCCGTGCACCACTACCCAGGAAAGATACCATGAGCAGACCCATCTCCACAACTGATGCATTACGCGCTCAAACCCTTAACCGAGCGGGGCTTGAACATTATGAACGCTGGGAGATGGAAACAGCGATTACTTTATTTCAAGAAGCAATTCGGTTAGACAAGCAAATCCCAGAATATTACTTAAATTTGGCTAGAGCACATGTTCGTATGGGTGATTATGAGCTAATGCTCCAAGCACTCGGTGACTACCTGCATATAGAACAGGATGTTACGCTAGTCAACCGCTTCCAAACCTTGTTCAGTAATGCCTTAGATAGTGTAGAGGAATTACTGACCATGACGATGCGTGATCAGAAAGTTCGGTTAGAGATTATTGGAGCCGCGATTCAAATGTGGCTCGAATATCGAGTCACCATCGGTAAACGCTATCTTGACTTAAGCCATCCCCAAGCATGGGCTAGTGCGCTAGATTATACCGTACGAAAAGTTAATTTTGAGGAAGTTTCACTAGAAACAATTACTGAATGGTATAAGACTGACGAGGCCGCGGTACAGACAAATCAAGCCCAACTCGTTGAAATACTCGATATTATGCCCTGTGATTACCGCTACTTTAGAGGCAAAGATAACCCGCTTGATAAACTGGTTGAGGCGGCGACCATGCTAGAAGAGCTAGAAAATCGCTTTCGAGCAGTTGGGTAACTCTTTTATTGTAACCGAATCAAAAAACCCCGCTTCTTATCGGAAGCGGGGTTTTTATTATTTTGAAACTGAATGTCATGCCCGAACGTCTTTATCGGGCATCCACACAACCTGTAAAGAATGGATTCCCGCTAAAAGCATGCGGGAATGACATCGCAAAAATTACGCTTCCATTCTAATCACGGTATAGGCTTAACTAGCGGCCATACGACTATACCCTAACTCGTCCATGACGTGAATAATATCCCGTAGACTACTCAGATGCTCTTGAATATTTTCATCTAAACGATTAAGCCGACTACTACTAAAGTCACCTTTGGTGATGACCAAAAGCATCTCCGCATGCGCTCGAGTTAAATCGCTGGCAATTTTTCGTATCTCTAATTCGGCATGTTCTTGAAAATCCTGCATCTCCTCAAGTGTTACTAAATATTCTCGTTTGCTCTTAAGTAAACGACGCAGAAGTTTGGCTTGTGTATCTTTTGCCACCATCAGTTCACGACTAACTTGTTCGATTTCATTATACGTTTTGCTCAGCTCTCGTTTAATATTACGATGACTGTATAACTTAATCAGTGCCTCTTCAAGCTGACCCAAACTCTCCAATGACTCATCGACATGTTTAACCGTCAAACTTCTTAAATGGCTCTGCACAGGACCGGGTGGACATTCTTCGGCAGTTTTAGTAATGAGTTGCCCGTATTGCCGAGCTTGGCGTAACGGTTTGGATACGGAACGTGGCAATCGTGACATTTTAGAGGTATGCTGAAGTTTATCACGTAGGCGGCTGAACAAATCAACCATTAAATAGGTAATTCCCCCAGCTATTGTCATACTAACCACAGCAACCACAACAGCTAACATATTTATTAGGTATTCTACTTCCATTATATTTGCCTCGAATAGGTTTGATGTTATTAACAAATAAAAGAACTGACTGAGAAATTATAGCATGAACCATACAATTTCAAAACAACCTGCTTTTAACAAGATTAGAATCGTAGGTGCAAATTTCCCCAAAGCGCGTTCTTGCACTATCATTAATTATACGTATGTATCTTAAAAAAGTTTTAAACTTTATCGAGTTTAATAAAAATAACGCCAAAAAGAAGGTGTGACACTGTTGAGTATCATACTATGGAATTGGAATCAAATAAGTTGTGCGTTCCAGAGTGGTTCAATCTTTAAAGTTGAACCACTCTTATGACCAACATGCACAAGTTAATTAATACTCATTCCATGTTGATGTGTCACTATTCTATTGGCAAAAATAACTAATTCAGGAGATTTTAGACCAGATTGATGGGTAAATAAGTTTGATATAGACTATCATAATCAAAGTTATTTAGCTCACTTTCTCTAATTCAAGATGTATCGTCCAATAAAAAAGCAAACCCAAATTTTCTCTTTTATATTAATCGGTGCTATCGCTTTTGTAGCCTGTGCCATCGCCTTTAGCATCAGTAGCACCCCACAAACCGTATCGGCTAAAGAAGTTATACCGTTATCTATGCCGATACAAATCAATCCATTAATTCCAGTTTTACTAGAGGAAGATGCCGATTTAGAAGTGACCCAACAAACCAGTGCCTTAACAGTAACATCTGGTTCAGATGTAGTTTACACCATCACCATTAAAAATGTAGGTGTTGAGCCAGCCAAAGAAGTTGCTTTAGTCCACAATCCTCCAGATGAATTACAAAATATGGAACAGAACTTTGCTCCATTTATAGAGTTCCGTGGTGAGTGGTTGTATAGCGGTCAGTTTGAGCCAAACCAGTCTGTTGTCATAACTTTGACCGGCAAGTTGGTATCAGACAAATCATGTCCAGCCCGAAACACAATCAGTGTTAGTACCACCTCACCAGAATCGAATGTTCCAAACAATGACACCGCCACCATCAACATCAGTGCTGATGAACCATGCGCGGGGGATGTTTATTTGCCTGCCGTTTATAAGAATCCAACCCCGACTCCCACCAATACCCCGACTCCTACCGAGACCCCGACTCCTACCCTAACTCCTACCGAGACTCCTATAGCTACAGCTACATCGTCTTTTAACTACTATGAGGATTTTGCAGGTAATAATAGTGACTGGGCTGAAGGAACCGACACTAGTGGATATTGTAAATCATCTCATAGAGATAATACCTATCGGATTGAGGTTGACAAGGGACTCTCTGATGGTCGAACAACCTGTTGGCGTTGGCCGCCAGACAAGGCTTATACAACCTACGGTGAAATCGAAGCCGCGTTCTACCAAAATGATGCTGGTGATGATGCTTCTTATGGAATTTATATGAATGGTAAAGGTGGCGGCGAATATTACCTGTTACGGGTTCGTCCCAATGATAAAAATTGTAGCAGTGGCGGCGATTGGGAGCTATGGAGAAATGAAGATGGAGAGAGCGCCGTACGAGTCAAAAGAGAAGAATGTCGCGACACAATCCGGCGAGGTTATGGATCCAGTGTTAAAAATATTCTTAGATTGGAGCACTCTCGCGGTGGTACAATAAAGGTCTATATTAATGGAACCTTGATGACCTCATATCAGGATGATGATCAGCTTGAGGACGGAGATGGAACCGGCATCTATGTTCGGACTGATGAATCGGATGATTCCGATACAAGACTCGATTATTTTGGGGCTAGGTTTGATTAGATAAACGATTTATAAAAAAATAAGAAATATAAAAGCTCTGGCTGATTTTTTCAGCCAGAGCTTTTAATTATCATACTGAACAGACTTCTGCCTGTTTTAGCTTGAGGGTCAATGTACAGGACAAAACATCTTGTTGAGATGATGGTGTCATTCCCGCACGCTTTTGGCGGGAATCTATGGATAATGGATGCCCGATAACACCATTCGGGCATGACATTTTCATTCAATCTGATTGATGTTTGTTTTTGTCCGGTACAGAGATTGAGGGTTTAGCCTCAAGCCCGCCGTTTTTCCAGATGAACCAGCAAAATACTAATATCTGCCGGATTAACGCCAGCAATTCGGCCAGCTTGACCAACCGTCGCGGGGGTGAAGCGTTTTAACTTCTGCCGAGCCTCAGTTCGTAGGCCCCTAATCTGTTCATAGTCAAAATCGGTCGGAATACGTTTATTCTCTAACCGTTGTACTCGCTCAACCTGTTGATGTTGTTTGGCGATATAGCCCTCATATTTAACCTCGGTATTAACCTGTTCAATCACCGATTTGGAAAGCGGAGCAGGTGGCGGGGTGATGGCCTGAATAACTTCGTAAGTTACTTGGGGACGACGCAAAAACTGGAGGGCATTGGCTCCGTTAGGAATCGGAGGTAAGCCGAATTCGGCCAACTGTTCATTTGTATCGTTAGTTGGCGATAAATTAGTCGCCCGCAATCGGTCAATTTCTGCCTCGGTTGCTTGCCGTTTGGCCTCCATAGCCTCATACCGAGCGCGAGGCAACAAACCAACCTCGTAGCCCAATTTTGAGAGACGCAAATCAGCATTATCTTGGCGTAACAGTAGACGATATTCGGCTCGTGAAGTCATTTGACGATATGGTTCTGTATGCTCTTGGGTCACCAAATCATCAATCAGTACCCCTAAATAGGCTTGGTCTCGACCCAAAATCAAAGGCTGACGACCTTGTACTTTTAAAGTAGCATTGATTCCGGCGATGGTTCCTTGTGCCGCGGCCTCCTCGTAACCAGTTGTGCCATTAACTTGTCCGGCGTGGAACAGTCCCTCAATATGTTTCGTCTCTAGCCAAGCATGAAGCTGGTCGGGCAATACGTAGTTATACTCTACCGCGTAACCTGTTCGCATAATTTCGGCATTACGCAAAGCTGGAATCGAACGAATCATCTGTATCTGTACATCATGTGGTAAACTGGTATTAGCTCCCTGAACGTATATCTCGGTCGTTTGCCAACCTTCTGGCTCTAAGAACATCTGGTGACTATTTTTATGAGCAAATCGGACAATTTTATCCTCAATACTGGGGCAATACCGCGGCCCTGTGCCTTCAATCATCCCCGTAAACATGGGAGCGCGGTCAAGATTGGCTCGAATAATTTCATGTGTTTCTAACGTAGTATGTACCAAATAACAGGGCATTTGTGGTCGCCATGCGGTCTGCTCTTCGATAGGATAGACTGGATGGGGTGCTTCTTTTAACCAGTTCGGCAGAGGCGGCGACTCGGCTTCCACATTCTCAAAACTAAAATATAAAGGGGTCTCACTGCCATACTGAATATCAATTCCATCAAAATCAATTGTACGAGCATCAATCCGAGGAGGGGTGCCAGTTTTCAGTCGTTCTAAGCGAAACCCTAACTCAGTCAATGACGCAGAGAGACGCACTGCGGCTCGTTCTCCAGATCGACCACCTTCGGTCACATCTTCACCGGTAATTAAGCGTCCACCCAAAAATGTACCGGTCGTTAACACCACAGCCTTACCATAATATTGGATCCCGTACTGGGTCTGTACTCCTTCAATCCGGTCGCCTTTTATCAACAGACCTTCCACCATAGCCTGCTTAATCTGTAGATTCGGTGTATTCTCTAAGGTATGTTGAACCGTCCAAGCGTACCGTTTTTTATCAGCCTGAGCGCGCAGAGCATGCACCGCTGGCCCTTTCGTGTGATTCAACATTCGGACTTGGATAAACGTCTGGTCAATCAGTTTACCCATTGCCCCACCAAGCGCGTCCACCTCTCGTACCAAATGCCCCTTGGCCGAACCACCGATACTAGGATTACAACTCATCCAGCCAATTGTATCGAGATGAATGGTCAACAAAAGTGTATTCGCGCCCATATTAGCCGCGGCTAACGCGGCCTCTACACCCGAATGACCGCCTCCAACCACAATAACATCATAACTCCCTGCTACCATAAGTTACCTCTCTTTTCCTATCATTAATATTGCGACGGTTAGTATAATTGATAACGGTTTGGATGCAAACTAAATTTGCCGATATGGATGAGCAGGTTACAATAGAGCGATTCTGCAAACATAAGGAGTGCAAAGCTTGCTTTGCCGGTTTTGCCAGACCTGGCTTCCCCATAGGTTAGAACGCCAACTTGGTGAATTTAGCAGACTATTCGCCAGCTATACTGCGATTAGAATGAAAACGTAACTTTTGCGATGTCATGCCCGAATGTAGTTATCGGGCATCCACACCACTTAAGGAATAGATTCCCGCTAAAAACATGCGGGAATGACATGAGGAAAGTATCGGTCTCAAACTAATTTGAGTATAGAACGCGTAATATAATTACGCGAAGCAAGCTTTGTACTCCATTTACAACGAGGTAATTCTATGAATATTCAAGCGATTCAAACGGCTTTACAACAAGAAGGGTTTGACTGTTGGTTGATTTACGACTTTCAAAATAGTAACCCGGCCTTAGCTCAATTTGTGGCTGGACAACTTCACCTAACCCGTCGAGTATTTATCATCATTCCCGCGCAAGGGGAACCAACTATGCTTGGTTCTATTATTGACCATGATGCCCTACATTCATTGCCCATTCCGTTGACAAAATATACCAATTGGCGAGAGATGAACCATAACTTGGAGGCTATGTTGACCGATTATCAAGTCATCGCTATGGATTACTCTCCGCATGGTGCGTTGCCGACCGTTTCGCGAGTCGATGCCGGAACAGTGGAGGCGATTCGGGCTTTGGGTAAGGAAGTCGTTTCTGCGGCCAATATCTTTCAAACAGCGACGGCTCAATGGAGCGCAGAGGCGGTCATTGCTCATGAGCAGGATTGTCAGCGGGTGGCCGAGATTAAAGATGCGGCTTTTCAACATATTGGGCAGAAACTAAGTACCGAAGAGAGCATCAACGAGTATGAGGTACAACAGTTTATTATGAACCAATTTTCTGCGGCCAACCTCATCACCCCCTACCCGCCAATTGTGGCAATTAATGCCCACAGTGGCGATCCTCATTTTTCGCCCACACCCGACAAACATGCTCCGATTCGGGCGGGTGATTGGATTTTGATTGATTTGTGGGCTAAGCGGTCGGGGTATCAATTTATATTTGCTGATATGACTTGGGTGGGTGTAGCCGCGGCACAGCCTACAGAAAAGCAACAGTCTGTGTTTGATATTGTGATCGGAGCGCGCGATGCCGCGGTCGATTATATCCAAACGCAGGTGAATCAGGGCGCGGTTATTGAGGGCTGGCAGGTTGATGATGTAACGCGCGACTACATTAGTCAACGTGGCTATGGAGAACAGTTCTTCCATCGGACGGGGCACAGTCTCGGCCCCGGTGACAATGTCCACGGCATGGGAGCCAACATCGACAACTTAGAGACCCACGACACCCGACGACTAGCCCCCGGTATTGGTTTCTCAATTGAACCGGGAATCTATTTGCCAGAGTTTGGAATCCGCTCCGAAATCAATGTTTACATGACTGAAAATGGCCCGCAAGTAACCACGCCGATTCAACGGGAAATCATCTGTTTGGGGGATTATAGTTAGAGTAGCTCCCAAATAAGTTACAGACTCCAGAGCGGGTCAATTTTTATGATTGACCACTCTGGGTAAAAGTTCAGTAATACCGCCCTAGAAACCCGATTTCTCAAAGAAATCGGGTTTCTGACGCTCTTTCTGGCGAGTTCACTGAATATTTACGATGTTCAGATAAACATTTTCAGTTGTCACCTTCCCGCAAGTTTTGAACTTGTGGGAAGGTTGGTCTTGAATTGAAAATCATTATCTGAAAGACTGTAACTTGTTAAAAAATCGGGTGTCCGCATGATGGTAGCGGATGTATAGATACTACCTATACTAGCCCACCAAATACCCGTTGCGATTACATAATCGCAACGGTCAGGAAAACAGGAGTGTCAAAATTGTATTTTGACAGCAAGAATGGAATTCTTGCACTCCGGGAAAAGTGACAACTTAGAAATGAAAGTTACTTAGAGTTACCTGACTTTACAATTGAGCAGTAGCAGGCTGTTGTTGAGTGATACAATGAACATTACCCCCACCGAGCAGAATCTCACGCCCCGGAACGGTTACAATCCGTCGATTAGGAAAAAGTTGTTGTAGGGTCTCAAATGCAGGTTTATCATGCGGATCGTTGAACACAGGCATAACTACTCCGCCGTTAGCAATATAAAAATTAACATACGAACCAGCTAATCGTTTATCCTCTTGCCGCAAACTAGAAGTCGGTAGCATATCAATCCCCGCGCCTTCCCCTTCGGTAATATACAACGGCTCCGGCTGATGGAGTTTATGAATTTCCAAGCGTCGCCCCTTGGCATCGACGGCCTCACTCAACTGCTGATAGGCCATTTTTGAAACGGCGTGTTGGGGATCGGATTCATTGTCTGTCCAAGTTAAAGCCACGACACCGGGTCGAATAAAACAGCACAAATTATCCACATGACCATCGGTTTCGTCTTTATAGACTCCCTCGGTAAGCCAGATAATCGTCTCTATATTTAGGTAGTTTCGTAGATGGGTTTCAATGTCAGACCGGCTTAATTCAGGGTTACGGTTTGGGTTGAGCAAACATTGTTCGGTGGTAATCAACGTTCCCTCCCCATCAACATGAATCGAGCCACCCTCTAAAATTAAGGGTGCGTCGTAACGGGCTACACGTTCTATCTGTAAAATTTTATGAGCTATCAGATCATCTTGATCCCATGGAAAATAAGCTCCACTAAGTAATCCACCCCAAGCGTTAAACTTCCAGTCAACCCCGCGTATCTCACCAACATCATTCACCACAAATGTCGGGCCGCAATCACGCACCCAAGAATCATTACAGGTTAGTTCGACAACTCGCACCGAATCGGGTAATAACTCTCGAGCATGGATAAACTGGTCGGTAGAAACACCCATCGTAACCGGCTCAAACTGAGAGATGGCGGTTGCCACCTCGACAAAGGCATGCTGAGCAGGTTTGCCACCATTACGCCATACATCAGGCCGTTGAGGCCACAACATCCAACATCCGGCATGCGGTTCAAACTCACCGGGCATGCGAAAATTGTCCTGTTTGGGGGTACTATTTATAGTTTTCATAGTTACTCCAAAAGTTTGTTGTTTCATTCATGACCTGACATATTGATAAAACCAAAAGCATTTTTTGACAGGATTAACAGGATTTTTGCTTGTAATCCTGTCAAATATTGTTTTAATCATGTTGAAACGATAAACTTCTGTTACTCCAACGTTATCTAAAAGTTAATCAAAAAAGCCGTCTAAACCAAGATTCAGGCGGCCTTTATTGCAAAATTTAATGGACTTGTTCGGCAATAACTTATCATCCTATAAAAACTCAAATTTGAGGTCTGTGGAGTACAAAAGCTCCTTGCTTTTGCATGTCTGTCTGGCAAAAGCAAGAAGCTTTTGCACTCCTTTATTCCCGAGCAACTCTAATAAAATAAATCCTGAACTTAGGGCATGTTCAATACTTCAGTCACATGATCAACTATCCAGTCAATCTGATCTTTGCTGATGACCAATGGCGGGGCGAATCGAATGACGGTGGCATGGGTTTCCTTGCACAAAATGCCTCGGTCTCGTAATGCTTCACAGAATCGACGCGCTCCATTAGCAGAATCATTCAACTCTATCCCAATTAACAACCCCTTACCGCGCACCTCTTTGACATGCGGGCTAGGAATTTCAGCTAAACGCTCTTGAAAATAGGTTCCTAACTCATCAGCCCGTTCTATCAGATTTTCATCTTTAAGAATCTCTAAGGCTTTCGTGCTAATGGCCGCGCCCAATGGATTGCCGCCAAAGGTACTCCCATGATCTCCCGGCTTAAACAGACCCAAAATGTTTCTGTCTGACACGACTGCCGAAACCGGATAAAATCCACCGGATAAGGCTTTACCCAAAATCACTACATCGGGTCGAATTCCTTCATGCTCACAGGCCAGTAATTTTCCGGTACGCCCTAAGCCGGTTTGAATTTCATCTGCAACAAAAAGGACATTATGTTTTTTGCATAGGTCATACGCTTTTTTGAGGTATCCTGCCGGAGGAAGCACCACGCCTCCCTCACCCTGAATTGGCTCGACCATAAATGCGACGGTATTGGGTGTTATGGCCGCTTCTAAGGCGCTCACATCGCCATACGGCACACGAATAAATCCGGCTGGAAATGGGCCAAAATCTTGCTTATATTGGGCTTCGGAGGAAAAACTGATGATAGTAGTTGTGCGACCATGAAAATTCCCGTCGCAAACAATAATTTCGGCTTGATTAGCTGTAACCTGTTTGGTCTGATACCCCCATTTACGAACTACTTTGATGGCTGTTTCAACCCCTTCTGCACCACTGTTCATGGTTAAAGCCATCTCATACCCTGTGACTTCACATAATTTTTTATAGAATAGAGGAAGTTTAGTATTAAAAAATGCCCGTGAGGTTAAGGTAAGGGTTTTTGCCTGCTCGGTCATCACTTCAACCAAACGAGGGTGGCAATGCCCCTGATTAACCGCAGAATAAGCACTCAGACAGTCTAAATATTTGTTCCCTTCAACATCATATACCCATACCCCATCACCTCGTTCAATCACCACTTCCATAGGGTGATAGGTATGCGCGCCATATTGGTTTTCTATTTCAATGTAATTATTAGCATTCATTGCAACACTCTCCTTATTTAGTTATTGTATTTTCTGGTTGAAATGGTATCGCCTGCCCCGTTCTCAAGGTATACGATGCCTTAAATTCAAGAAACCATAACATATATATAGCCACAAAAATAATTGATCCAAAAATAATATAAGCTTCATAAAATACTGCCTGCGTAACAAAAATAGCGATTAACCCCAGCGCGCCAGTAATAAGGCTGACGGTCAGCGCCACCGAAAGTTTATCCATGCCCAAACGGGCTAAACGGTGTGTGGTATGATCGACACCACCTCGGAAAAATGAGATGCCCCGTCGTCGCCGAGAGATGAAGACAAGCGCGGTATCAAAAATTGGCAATCCCAACACTAGCACTGGTACCATCCAAGTAATGACCGCAGTATTGCCCGGAATACGTATCTTTATCCCCAAAATAGCGAGCAAAAAACCAAGGAATAGAGACCCTGAATCACCCATAAAAATAGTACTCCGAGGCAACGGCAGATTATATCGAGCAAATCCAAGGCTTGCTCCTAACAACGCCGCGGCCAAAACAGAGACGAGTTGTTGTCCATTCAGTACCGCAATCAACAAAAATATGGCACTAGCTGTAGCACTCGTCATTACTGCTGTTCCATCAGCATTGTCTAAATAGTTGATTGCGTTGGTGATGTACAACAGCCAACAGACCGTAATTATAAAATTAACAAATTCTGACAGCATGGGGTCAGAAATTCCAGGCATACTAACCTGTACGCCAGCAAAATAGATAAAAATGGCTGGAATAAATTGAGCTAGTAGTTTTACCTTAGCCGGTAACGCCTTGCGATCGTCCCACAAACCAACAGCCGACATCAATGATGCGGCAGAGATTATCGCTAAAAACTCAGCTACTCCTAATTGATTGCCGAAAAAAACGGTTGTTAGCGCGGCAATCACTAACAAGGCAACAATTGAAGCCGTATAAATTGCCACGCCTCCCATGAGGGCAGTGACCTCGGTATGGGCACGGTCTGCTTTAGGAACTGCTACAAATCCAGTATTAATGGCAACGTCTCTAACTACACGAGTTCCAACAAAGCTAAAGGAAAGTGCAACTGTAAAGATAAGCATAATCGCTATCATACATTAACCTCAAAATTTATTTGATTGTTTATCATACAGGACTATAAACGAAAGTGGGGAATCGGACAAATCATTAAGGCTTCATCACTTCAGCCATAACTGTGGTTGCGTATGCACCGGGAGGCAGTTCAAACGAAACCATGACCCCTTCATCCCACCAAACCTTTGGATCGGTGAGTCTAAAACGATAGGGACGACGATTTCCTCGGATACGTAACCCGGGCAAGGAAAAATCGTCCAACGACAATCCATATTTGGTTAAAAGTGCTTGCTCTCGTACACCGGGCGACGCTTCAGCAAGGAGGGTTTTTGTGCCATACATTGGCCCAGAGGGACTAATTTCAAAGGAATCAACCCGTTTTTGTTCGGCAATTAAATCATCCACCACAAAAGAGGCTCCTTTATGATGAACGTAGGCAATATCCCCCAATTCTATCTTATCCAAAGAATCGAGGCGTTGGGTAAGTAGTTGATTATATAAATGAGATTGAAAAGCCGAAACAAAAAACAGTTTCATTTTTTTTGATAACCGTCGAAAGGCACCTGTTACATCACCATTTGCCTTAACAATTGATTGGAGCAGTTTCCGTTCGTCGGACAGCTTACGGCGAGGCCAACAGGCTAAGGCTTCAGTCCATTTTTCAGCATCGACCAACTGCCTAGCTCTCTGGATGTCTGGATTTTCAATAGTTTGAGGGCGACCAAGATATTCACGACAAAACTCTACTTCATTTTGGCGAATCAACTGTTCGCCCAAACAATGGGTATTGCCCCGCAAACCAAACCGTTGCTCACCAAAAAAATTAGGCACGCCTTTGGTCGATAATAAATTAACAATCTCTTGAGCTTGAGCCAAACTAGATTCAGTTACTTGCCGAACTCGAATCACAAATCGATTCCCTTTAAGATGACCAATTCGCAATTTATTACCATGACGGTTTGTCTGCAAAACATTGATGTCAGGAATCATCATTTGAGCAACTACATCCGGCTCTAGCCCGTCTATCGACAGCGTTTGACGGGTGATAGCATGAGCGTCTTTAAGGCCAGCATACCCGATTTTTTGACGCGGTATATTTAATGCCGAGGCAACTTTTTTTATCGCTTCGTAGGTTGACAATCCCCGTTTTTCGATGGTGATATATACATGCTGACCCTCACCAGAAGGATGATAGAGCGGAATCTCTTCGACAAAAAAGTCAGTGGGGCTTGTTTTTATTTGCCCACCGATACCGGACAACGATGCAGTGATGTATGGATGTTTCATGGATTAGTTGTTCCTAGTTTGTACCGACTTCGCCAAAAACTCGACCGCCAAACAGAATAACGCCCTCTAAATTAGCGAGGGGAAACTTGGCTTTCCACCATAGTTTACCGGGGTCTGCCCCTTCTAGCGATGCATTTCGGAGGTTGGCCTCATAAAAATTAACGTTTGCCAAATTAGTTTCTCGAAAATCAGTTTTTTCAAGCTCGGCTTGACTAAAGTCACTCCCACTGAGGTCGGCTTGATAAAATATGGCTCCGTTTAATGTAGCAGAGCTGTAGTCTGCCTTTTGACTTTCAGCCTGAGTAAAGTTGGCTCGGTCTAGTTTGGTTGAGCTAAAATTACAGCCCTTGAGCTTAGTATTAATAAACGTTGTTTCTTTAAGGTTGGCTCCGGCAAAATTTGCGCCATTAATAATCGATTTGGTAAACTCAACCCCTTCAAGTTTGGCCCAGCTAAAGTCGACTCCGCTTAGATTGACTCCTATAAAGTTCGCGCCGCGTAAATCAGTCCCTTTAAATTCTGATTTGGCGAGGTTGGCTCCCTGAAAATTAGAATCACGCATGGTCGCCGCGTTAAAACTCCCGCTCTGAATAATAGCCCGCCGAAAATCACCATCAATCACGACTGCACCATCTAAATTGAGCTTAGGCAGTCGCTTTTTAGCCAACGAGCCGGGTGCAACTTGAGCATTCTTAAACTCTCGGAACCCTAGTTTATGTTGTCGGATAATCTCATCAACTGTTATTTGTCTCATGGTTATTGCGGGCAAAAGCAAGATGCTTTTGCACTCCTACCTCGTCGAATATGAGCTTCTATGAGAAGTTATATTGTTGCCGAACAGACACTATTGGTAAAAGAGTTCAGTAAAACCGCCCAGAAACCCGATTTCTCAAAAAAATCGGGTTTCTGACGCTCTTTCTAGCGAGTTTACTGAATATTTACCACTATTGTTGTAAGGGCATGGTCACGGTAAAGGTACTGCCTTCGCCATACACACTCGTTACCTTTATCTCACCCTTATGCTCTTTTATAATCTCTTCGGCAATGGACAATCCCAAACCTGTTCCCAAAATATTCCGTTGATTATCGGCTCGGTAGAACCGCTCAAAGAGTCGTTCTATCTCTTCCTCGGTGAGGCCGATTCCCGTATCGGTGACACTAAAAATAGCATGGTCGTTTTCTTTGCCTAAAAAGACTTTAACGCTTCCTTCGAGCGTGTATTTGATAGCGTTCTCGGTTAAGTTCATAATCACCCGCTCTAGTTGGTCATGGTCAGCACTAACAACGACACTTTTTTCATTCGTGGCGAACTCTAGCTCTAACGGTTTTTTGGCCGCCAACGGTCGTAAGACCTGCACAACCTGAGTGACAATCTCAACCATATTGACCGACTCAAATTTGAACTGCATCATGCCGCTATCTATTTTTGAAAGCTCAAGAATACTATCAACCAACCGACCTAACAGCCTTGTAGCTCGGTCAATACGATGTAGGCGATCCATTTTGGTCTCTTCGTCAAGGCGGTCATTATATTTGATTAAGGCCCCCAAATGGAGTGTAATCATAGCTAAGGGTGTTTTGAGTTCGTGGGTGATGCCGGTCATAAAGTTGGCTTTCATGCGATCGACTTCTTGCAAGGCGGTTACATCACGTAAGGCGATAACTGTCCCCAAGTTTGCTTTTTGAGCCTGATCCCACATTTTTGCGGCGCTGGCTTGAAAGGATAGAATTTTCTTTTCGTTTTTGGGACTAGTTACATCGACCGCGGCGGTGTAATGATCCTCGGACATTTTGCTAATTTCACGGACAAATTTCCAAAGTGGTGAGCTAAAGTTAGGATGCTCAACCGAAACACCGGTCAGTTCAGAAAGCTCAGAATCAAGTAAGGTTTCCATAGCTGGGTTTGCCCGTAAAATACGACCATCAGGGTCGGTCACGAGTAACCCATCGGCAATGCTGACCAGAATCGTCTCGCTTTTCTCTTTTTCACGCTCAAGTTCCCGCGTCCGAGCTTGCACCATCTGCTCAAGTTGTTGGTTGAAACCTTGCAGTTGTCCAAACAGCCATGCGTTCTCAATAGCGACAGTGACCGCATCAGCCACGGCATTGAGCAGAGTCAAATCTTCCTGATTAAACCGGTTAGGTTGGGCATGAACAGTTTCTAATACCCCTATCACTCGCTCTCGCACTCGAAGCGGGGCACAAATCATGGAGCGTACTTCGTCCATCATTTGGGCCAAAATACGAGTTTCTTCGGTTTCGGCCAAAATATCACCCGATAAAAACGGTTTATTTTTTCGTACCAAATACGCATACATGCCCTCTTGCAACGGAATTCGTTCCGTTTGAGATGATCCGTCATAATCTTCGGTATCAATGTGGGCATTGTATGCCGCGGCTAACATCAGCGAGTTATTATCATCATCCACAAACCATAAGGCTGTCGCATCTGATTCGATAACTGATTGTACTTGTTCTAAGGTGCTTTTAAGGACATCGTCCAGATTCAGATAAGCGGCTACCGCTTGTTGAATTTGGTTAATCAAGGCCACCTCTTTAGCTCGTCGAGCCGCTTCCTCAGCCCGACGTTGAGCCGCTTTTTCAGCCTCATGCACCCGAACGTTAGCTCCGATTCGAGCCAATAACTCTTCGGGAGCAAACGGGCGAGGAACATAGTCATCAGCCCCCATTTTTAGCCCTTTAACAATCTCTTTACTAGCTCGGCTAAAGGCGGTTACAAACATGAAGGGGATGTCCTTCATGCGGTCATCAGCTTTAAGATGCTGACAAAATTCATAGCCGTTCATGTCCGGCATCTGAATATCAGACAGGATAAGAGTGGGGCGGTTATTCTCTAACCACACTAACGCCTCGGCGGCATCGTTAGCCTCTTCAACGTTATAGTTACCCCGTTGCAAAATAAAACGGGCAAATTTGAGGTTTTGCGGTGTGTCATCAACCACCAAGATAGTATGTTTCTCCTCTTCTGGTTCTTCTGGTTCTTCTGGCTCACTTTTTTCTGATTCCGTCTCTGTTTCCGGTTGTGCTGAGACGTCCTCAAGGGATAACGACGCGGCAGCCGCGGAAGAAACAGTATCGACTGTTGTGCCTTCAATCGGGTCTAGCACCTCGTTGAGCATGTCTAAACTTTTGGCTTGCTCTGCTTTTGTGGCGGTTAGTTCTTTCGTTTCTTGTGAAAAAATACGGTCAATGACCGTGTTGGTATTGGTTAGCTCAGCGAAAAAACTAATTACCTCGTGCCACCATAAATCGTTGGTCTGTTTGGTCAGCAGGCCATGCAGGTTGTTTTCGACAATTTCGCGCGCGACCAAAAACTCTTGTAGATTCAGTTGATTAAACCGACAGCCATCCCCTTTTTGAACCAACAAACCGTTTTCTAAGCATAGCTCGACAAACAGTTCGGCATTTCCTTCAGTAGTGCGTAAAACACCGCGCAACACTCGCCCCAAACTCGACCGCTCCATGTAGGTTTGATGTTGTTGATGCATAGTAAAGGCTAGTGACTGCAACAGTGTCCGTTTTTCAGTTTCAGAAAAGTGACTGGCAATCCATTCATCTCCAAAAGAGAGTTGAGTGGTCAGATAGGTGGGGTACAGGTTGACTCGTTTGGTGGGTAACGATTTGAGACTGTTCGCCACCATCATCATCATGACCATGTGAAAAGGCAAACGAGCCAATGAATAAGCTTCATTATTTTGCAACACCTTGGCTAAGGTCTCGGAGGCAGAGGGAATTATTCCCTCCCATTTTTTTGCCAACTGCTCTAACGAATCGGTTTCGAAAGGGGCAAAATGAACCATCGTCAAGGCCGGTTTTTGGCTGATGATTTTCTGCAAGGCTGGACGTGCCACGACCACAAATCGATTATTAGAATATTGGGGAATTTGGTCGTTAACCCACTGAATAACCCGCTCTGCATCAGAAACATACAGTTCGTTAAGACTATCTAGCAGGATAAGAAAACGCCCCTCACTAAGACGGGTTTCGACATACTCAGAAGGGGCTTCTGACAATCTCTGTTGTAGATAAAATTGAAGTGACATTTCGGCAAAGGTGCCGAGCGTTATGGCTAAGTCTGGCGCAGACAGCAAAACTGGTATCACATCATCTCGCAAGCTCAAGCGAGAGTTAGCTTTTTGTCGAGCGTATGTTAAAAGCAAATAGTAGATGGTTTCCGTTTTGCCTGCCCCAGAGTTCGCAAGCAAAGCCACATGCCGAAAATTCTTAAGTAAATCTCGTAAATGAAGGCGTTGGCTATCATCATCAACTAGATGAAAATCGGGTGAGACAAAAAACTCCTCTCGCAAAGTCGTGACCTGCTGTTGGTCAGTAGCATGCCAAAACGAAATATGTTCTGTTTGAGGAATAATCTCTTGTCGATATTGATCTTCAAAAGCAAGGTACTCAATCTCAACATCCGGCTCATCCTCAATGGCTGACTCATCAACAGGCTCAATGGTTGAAGTCGCCGAAGCGGCTAAACGTTGCTCAAGCAAAGGACGCAACCATGCGCCTAACCCAAACATCAACAATGCGACCACAACAATAATTAGATAGCTCATCATGCTGGTTTGCTCTGCTTGAAGCGCCCAACCAAGGTTTGATAACAGTACAACTTTATTCATAAACATCATGTACGCCTTCTCCCTGAACAGATTTAAAGACAATACCACTATAAATGATTGACCCATTTTAGGCAATACCCTTATGGTAACGGAATTCTAAGGCTTTTAAAACTATTAGTCAATCTTTTAAGTAGCTGTTCAAAAGTCTTCCCGAAAAATCTTCCCGCAAGTTCCAAATTTGCGGGAAGATAACTGGAGAACTTATGCACATTTACTTAGCGAGGATTCGGGGGTTTGCCTATGTAAACAATTGGCAGTAAAATCAAGAGTATTATGATAAACAAAGCCTCTATTTTTGACTTAACAACCATTGAAATCGAACAATTCCTTGCTGAATGGGGTCAACCGACCTACCGAGCCAAACAGATTGAGACCTGGCTCTATCAGAATTATGCCGATAGTGCCTCGGTTATGACCAATCTACCAAAATCACTTAGACAAAAATTGGCCCAAAACTACCTGTTTGAGGTAGTTACTCCCCATGTGGTTGTTGACTCAACCGATGGTTTTACCCGTAAAAGTTTATTTAAGTTGACAGATGGTCGTGAAATAGAAGCGGTATTGATGCGTTATGAAAAACGGCAAACGCTCTGTATCAGCACCCAAATTGGCTGTGCTATGGGCTGTCCTTTTTGCGCCACTGGACAAATGGGCTTTATGCGGAATCTAACCGCGGGCGAGATTGTGGCGCAGGTATTGCACTATGCGCGACAGTTGAGTCAAGAAAAACGCCATGTAACCAACATTGTTTTTATGGGCATGGGCGAACCATTAGCTAACTACGCTCAAACATGGCAGGCGATTCGGCGCTTAAACGATTCGTCAGGTTTTAACTTAGGCGCACGTCACATGACCGTCTCTACAGTTGGGTTAGTACCGGCTATTCGCCGCATGAGCAAAGAGCCGGAGCAGATTGGCTTGGCCGTTTCGCTCCATGCGCCAACCGATGAATTACGAGACACCCTCATTCCAATTAACAAGCGTTACCCCATCGCCATGTTGATGGATGCTCTGCGCGACTATATCGCCACGACAAAGCGGCGTATCACGTTTGAGTATGCTCTCATGGATAATCTGAATGATAGTGACGAACAGGCCGACCAGCTCGCCGACCTAGTCAAGGACATGCTCTGTCACATCAATCTAATTCCCCTCAATCCCACTCCCGACTCCCCGTGGAGTGGTTCACCCGATGAGCGAGTCTACAAATTTCGAGACCGGCTCCAAACAGCGGGTGTACCGACCACGGTTCGAGTTCGACGGGGAATCGACATTGCCGCTGGATGTGGGCAGTTACACAATGCTCATGCCAATAGAGTTGTTGCGAAATAAAGGAGTGCAAAAGTTTCTTGCTTTTGCCGGAGACAACCATGCAAAAGCAAGAAGCTTTTGCACTCCGCAGACCTCGAATTTGAATTTTTATGCGATGATAAGTTATTGTCGAACAAGTCTCTTATTCCGCAACATGTCTAATAAGCAAAACAACTACCGTTTCTCTGGATACAATCCTAAAATTCCATCTTCTGAGGCTTCACAGATGCCTCGCTCGGTGATAAGAGCTGTCACGAGGCGGGCCGGAGTAACATCAAACGCATAGTTAGCCGCAGGACTATTTTCGGGGGTTAGGAGGACTGTTTTAGTGCCTCCCTCATGTGCTCCGGCAATATATTTGACCTCAGTTGCATCTCGTTGTTCAATAGGAATTTCTGCCACACCATCCCGTTTCTCCCAATCAAATGTAGAGGACGGCAGGCCAACATAAAACGGCACATCGTTATCTTTTGCCGCTAGAGCTTTTAGGTAAGTACCAATTTTATTGGCGACATCACCCGTGTATAGAGTTCGGTCGGTGCCAGTGATGACCAAGTCTACCTGCCCATGTTGCATCAAATGCCCGCCAACATTATCGGCTATAACAGTATGTGGTACGCCATGCTGACCCAACTCCCACGCCGTTAGTCGTGCCCCTTGATTACGCGGTCGGGTCTCATCGACCCAAACATGTACCGGAATCCCCTTATCGTGGGCGGCATAAACAGGCGCGGTAGCGGTGCCGTAATCAACAAAAGCCAACCAACCGGCGTTACAATGAGTCAGAATGTTGATTGTTTGCCCCGGTTTACGTTGGCTAATCTGCTCAATCAACGAAACTCCATGCTCACCGATACGCCGACAAAATTCAGCATCCTCATCGGCAATGGCTTGAGCGGTGGTTTTGGCAATTTGAATCTTCTCAGTCAAATTTGCTACCTCGGCCATAGCCGCTAGTTGCCGCTTAACTGCCCACTCCAAATTAACCGCGGTCGGACGAGTAGCCATAAGGATTTTGGCATCCTCTGCTAGTTGAGCGTTAAAAGTGGCAACCGAATTACGCGGTGCATGCAGAGCCGCAATATACATGCCGTACCCTGCTGTGGCACCAACTAACCCAGCTCCTCGAATGTGCATCTCTTTAATAGCTCTAGCGACCTCGGTCACAGTGGTTAAATCTTCAATAATAAACTGATGCGGCAAAGGACGTTGGTCGATGATCTGCACAACTCGATCATCAGTTTCTTTAAGCCATATTGTACGATAATGTTTTCCGTCTACATTCATAATTTTTCCCTAATGTAAAATTGGTCGTGATGACATGGAATGGTAAAAAATTCGGTAGTGTTAACGTGTTGACTGATAGCCTTGGGCTAAAGCCACAAGGCTAAAAACTCAAGACCGCTGAAGTGGCCTAAATAGCCTGCTTTAGCTATCAGCATCGGGATTTATTCCGATGTCATCAGTCAAGATATGACGAACTGCACAAGTTAATTAATCCCGATTCCTAAGAAATCATGCCTCATGTTCGATTTCTGCCCAGCCTCGCTCGCATACGATGCGACAAACGTCGTAACCAAAGCCTCGCCGACTGAGAAACCCCATGCCTTTTTTCTGAAAACTGCGCCAATCGAGTGCCCGCCATTGGCGCAGTTTGGGCTGAATAGCCGCCCAGGCCGAATGTTCCTCGTCAAGGTCGGTTAACACCTGCTCAATGACGGCATCATTAACCCCTTTTTGACGAAGTTCGTACCGTAAGGCTCGTGCCCCCCGTGGGCGGAGTTGTTCACGGTCGGCTAACCACAGCCGAGCAAACTCCTCATCATTCACATAACCCTCCCCCCGCAAACGGTCTATCGTCTCCTCGACCGTCTGCTCGGCATGCCCCTTGCCCAACAAATGTTGACGCATCTCCCCCTCACTTCTGGCTCGGTATCCCAAATACCGCAAAGCCTGCTCATAAAGTTTATGCAACTCTCCCTCGGCAGTTAACTCGGTAATTTCAGCCTCGGTTAGCTCTTGCCCTTTTTTAAGGCTGGCCGCGGCGTTAAAACTGAGGGCGAATCGATATTCACCATCTAAAAAGACGTTGACACGGTTTTTGTTCTTTTTTTGTAGACGTAACGCGGTGATGGTGTTGGACATAATGGGGGAGAAACCAATACTGACCGGAAAGCAAAAAGTTCCATATTTTTATCAGGTATATCCCAAAAAGGGATTTGCCTAAAGAGATAAACAAGCCAAAAAAGGTAACGGTTGGAGATTTTTGTATCGAACAGCAAGTG
>JAUCGA010000001.1 GCA_030377865.1 Anaerolineales bacterium HSG25
AATTACTCAACATGATTTCATCTAAAAATATAAAATTTTAACCTTTATTTTCCGAGAAAAGCACCGACCAACAATCCTTATCGCCCACGAGCAAATCTAGGCCCTCTGGTGAGGGGCGTTGACATGGTTTTGCCTCTAAGATTCGGGCGACCTCGGTAGTGGCAGGCGAAAAATAGGCCATAACCTCGCAATGAAGGCGACCTTCTAAGTTGTGGCGGGTAAATACAGCCATGTCTAGGGGTTTTCCCGCATCCGCAAATAGGGGGAGAAATATCTTTTCAATTTGGGCGATTGGCTCGTAAGCCATCATGCCATCGCCAAGATTTTTGGAGAACCAATTGTTCATAATATTTTGACCATTCCTTTGCTATTGCCAGCAAAAGCAAGATGCTTTTGCACTCCTAAAAAACCCGCGTCCAATGATGTTTGTCTTAAACCACGCCGCGTTGACGCAGGTACGGAACAACCATTTTTTCCAGCGGCCATTCGGCCACGATACGGGCGTAAGTTGCGCCTCGCTTGGCGCAGGCCGACTGTAGTTCCTGACACCAGCGTTCCATGCGGAGACGATATTGAGCCAGCGTGGCCTCATCAAAATAGAAAGGTAGGGTGTCGCCAGTCTCCATATCTTGCAAATCGAGATCGTCAGTAAAGGCGGGCGATACCTCTTGCTGAGTCAGCAGATGGATAACCAATACCTGCCAACGGGGCGGAACCAGATAGCGTAACCCTTCGCTCAACTTGTCGGCGGTGGAGCGGGTTTCACCCTCTAACGGGGCGGTGTCGAGCAGGTCGGAGAGTAGCACTAACAAGCCACCACGGGGATAGTGTTGGGCATAATCGGTTAGGTTCTGAATTAGATTGGCTTCGGTTTGCGGTTGGCTCAGGCCGACGGTGTTGGCAAGCGATGGTTGAACCGCTTGGGCGGGGTTGACCGAGGCCAAAAACTGGAGGGCGCGCACGATTTGCCGTTTGCCCCGCACCGGGCCAAATCCGGCCTCTAAATGCCGGTTAAAGGGGGTGATATGGATTCGCTCGCCCCCGGCCAAGCCGAAATAGCCGAGCGCGCCGGTCAAGCGGCGGGCGCTGTCCCATTTGCTGAGGTTTGTTGAGTCAGGCGGATGCCAACTCATTGAAGGGCTATCGTCGAGCAAGAGATGCACATCGACACTTTGCGACGATTCACCCAAACGGACGAATAGCTCCTCGGTGCGACCATAAGCCCGCCAATCGACATGGCGCAAATCGTCGCCCACCGTGTAGGAACGATGGTCGTTAAAGTCGAGGGCTGGACGGAGTTTGCGACTCCGGCGCTCACCCACAATCGCGCCTCGCAAACGGGGAGAGGTACGAAAACTGAGTCGTTCTAGGCGGCGCAGAAACGACTCATCAAACAAAGGTAGGGCGTTTGGTTCGGATGGGTTACGGTTGAATAGGTTTTTTAGCCACATAGGATTTGAGGTATTTTAGACCTGACAGGTTTTAAAAACCTGTCAGGTCTGGACTACGATTTTTCTGGATGATTATAAGCATGTTACAATGCTTGAAATTTGTAATACCGTGAAACGTGAAACGTGATGTGATGAACCTCACGCCTCACGATTCACGATTCACGTTTCACACTCATGCATGCTACAGATACAATAGAAATCAACGCTACACCAGACCAAACATGGCAGGTACTCACTGACCTGCATCGCCTGCCAGAGTGGTACGTTCCGGCTCAAAGTATCGAGGTTCAGACCGAAGGGGCAGTACGGAAAGGCTGGCAATTTATTCTTAAAGTAAAAACCTTGCCCGGCATCGTTTTGGATGCGCTTGGCACGGTAAAAGAGTTCGACCCTACTAATCATGCCATCACTTGGAGTGGCCAAGCGACAGGTATCTCTGGTGATAGTCGCTGGCAATTGCGTCTCAATGCTGATGGTACGACTCGGATTGACCATACGTTTGAGGGGCAAGGCTGGCTCATGTTCCTGTCCGATAAGTCAGGTCGAAACGCCATGACGGTGCGAAAACGGCTGACCAATCTAAAAGCGTTGGTGGAGCGGGATGCTCCACGTGTTGCGTAGTGCGTGATGCGTAGACGTTTAAGTTGTAAGAATTCTTTCTTCTACAATATGTTTGATGTCGTCATATATGCCTATCAAATGCAATGTTTTTTCTGCTAAATTGCGATATAAACGATGCATGGGAGAATCGGCATTAATTAACTTGTGCATTTGGGCAAGGTTCAAAATGGAGGAAATCAGCTTTACAAATTAGGCATGGTAACAGCAATTCCCGTTTTGGTATTTTTTTAGGATATTTTCTTAACGTCAAGCTGAATAGACCTAACAAATGAAGGTAAACAAGGTTGTATTCCCGTGAAATTTCTAAAGCGGGAATTGCTGGTTATAGAAACAACGCATCTGTTCTTCTGTATCGGGAGAATAGGTGAACATTTTTGGCTCCTTGATTTTGCATACGATGATAAAAACTGCATCATACCACAGGCCAACATGGCGGCAAAATGCACAAGTTAATTAATGCTCATTACTAACCACTGCAAGATTTTACCTTTTCACTCGGGTTTGAGCGAACCACGAGAGATAAGAAACGACAGGAGAATTTGACAAAAATTGAAGGTAGGTGTATTTTGATAGGCATGTTCAAGAGTTTATCGATTCATTAAACCACAGATTTTCGGGCACAGATGGATACAGATTTTTATGAATAAAGCAAAAAATGTAGTGGTTAAGATGGTGTTGAAAAAAGAATGCAATAGCTGAAAAGCTATTGCCAAGCAAAAGCAAGATGCTTTTGCACTCCAATGTCATCTTGACCACTATAGATAGGCGACTAATTTCGTCACAAAAAGAAGTAAAATATATAGCGGTTTTTCGTTAATTCAAGCAGTTTAAAAGGAGACAAGTATTATGGCAAAGTACGATTTTTACGGTGTAAATCTTGGTACCCCGCTGAGTCTTGCCTTGGGCACAAGCGGATCAACATGGAATAATTCGATTCTTGGTCAACTGGGCGGCAAAACTAAGGGCCAAGTTTTTATTCGTGAAATACAGGATAGAGGCCGAGACGCAGAGTATGGTTGGCGCGTTGTTGACGCTGTATATTCAGGCGAAGATGATGTAATGAGTTATTTTCGGGCTTACGATGAAGAGGGTAATTTTTTAGCTCAAGCAGCTTTTGGCGTTAATTATGGGAGTGTTCCTAGTCGAATTGGCGGTGGCTTCAAATATAGACCAGAATTTGGCAATCAATATTATGTACCAGCTCAAAATAATTTTATGACCGCCAATACAGGTGGGTATACGGTGCAAGTGTTAGATACAATGTGGCCCAGCGAAGGTTTAGCCTTTGGTATGTTTAAACAAGGCGACCAACACGCTAATTTAAGAATATCGTTTCAACTTCTTAAAATGAATCAAGAAGGCTCCTATCCTAATGATTTTGGTTTAGCTGTTAGGTAAGGGAGTTCCAGAATTTAAAACCTCTCAAAAAAATTATGTTTTCTAGAGTAGACAGTGTTAGAGAATACCTCGCTACACGTTTGGGAGATTTATTCTCTTGGAATTACCTAACATTTGTAGTGGTCAAGATGATGTTGAAAACCATGTCATACTGAGCCGAAGGCGAAGTATCCACCCGAATCTCCCTAGATTCGGGTAAGAGAGACCCTTCGCACTAGCTACGCGTCGCAGTTCAGGGTGACATGAACATTTTCAACATCAAGCTGACCATTACAAATGTAGGAAAATTATAACAGAAAGAATTTTTAATACTGATTTTTAGAAACCGCGCATCTCATACCCCTTCAAAACCCTAGACATGCGCGGTTTTCTACAAGCCATGTCTAGCAAGGTCTTTCGATTCTCGATTGGCGATTTTGGATTGTCGATTGGCCTCCTGTTGGCGAAACAATTGATATTACATGGCTAACTAAATCGTTACTAATTACCCAAGATTAAAAACCTTGTCAGATTGCTGCTGATATTGTACTAACTTCGCTCAGGCTGATCAAATCACCGTTACAGTTTCGGGCGATGGTCATGGTTTCGGCCATTTTAGGAATATAAGCAAAACACAAAACGTAACGCAAAAGGCGCTAAAGGCGCAAAGGACGCTATGAGAAAAACGTTTGCGTCATTCGCGTCTCTTGCATCTCTTGCGTTTAATCTTTTCAACTGGCCCAAACGATGACCAAGGCCCAGTTTGATAATAGCCTCGCTCCTAAACTAGGGCTGTTCAGTTCTCCATATTCGTCACGCTACAAGCGTGACCTACGGCCTCATGTCTGACAATATCACTGTAGGTGACGCTTGTAGCGTCACAATTATGCCCATATAGACTAGAACTGAACAGCCCTTCCTAAACCTTCATATACTTCGGCTTCCAGTATCCATCCTCTTTATGGAAGTCACCGAAAACATCCGGCTCGGCTTCAATCATGCGCTCCAGCATCATGGAGGCTACGTAGCATATCTCCTCTTCGGCGGCGGGGTCACAACGCATGGTGAAGATATGTCGCAACGCGCGCAGGTTGCCCGTCCAGACTCCGCCGGTGGCGACACCCATGCCAATCAGGCGGCGAAAAAGTGAGGTCAATTTTTTCTTTTCTTTGAACTGCTTTAAGCTCTCATAATCCCAAATATCGAGCAGGGCTTGATAGTTTTCCTCCATTTGGGTAAAGGCTTTGTTAAAGACGGCTCGTGTTTTCTGCTTGGCCTCACGGAGTTCGGGGCTGTCATCCTCACTATCTCGAATCGATTCTGGAATCCAGTAGGCTAAATCATCAAATCGGATGTAGCGCATGGAGCCTTCGCTGACGGCTAAACCAGCCCGATGACGGTTAAACTCGGCGGTAAAGACGCGACTGACATTCTCAATGGCGAAGGTATAGTTGACATGCTCAATCACCGAGCCATGCCCCACCTTGAGAATATTGTCGATAAAGGCGGCTAAATCGGTGCGGACTTTAGACACATTTGGATTTAAACCCGGCTGATAGGACATGTAACAACGTTTACCAGCTAAAGCAATCAGCAAATTGCCGATTGTCGCGGCCTCGGCGGGCGGTAAAGCGAATTCACTCGCTCCAATAAAATCGAGCCAGTTCCGCATTTCGGGATGGTCGGGTGCGGTTTTGGCAATTAAAAATACATTTGGTTCAACATGACGCATAGATATAATCCTTTTTCTGGACACGGATAAACACAGAAAAACACGGATAACACAAAAAAATTCGTGTAAATCCGTGTCCTGATTATTTTTAGGCTCTCTGGTAGATTCCGTGCAACTCAAAACTGCATCCTGAATTAGATACTTTAATGGGGCAATCTTCCCGCAAGTTTAAACCTTGCGGGAAGATGATGATACAATAGACCTGTTCGGCAATAATTAATCATCTCATAAAAACTCAAAATCGAGGCATACGGAGTGCAAAAGCATCTTGCTTTTGCATGTTTACCTCTGGCAAAAGCAAGATGCTTTTGCACTCCTTTATTCCCGAACAACTCTAATCATGATGTTTGCACGGAAAGCCCCAAAGAGCCTATTTTTGTTGAGAAACGATAAACTTCTGTTATTCTTTCTCAAATTCATTTTCGACCCGATGGCTAATCAGGTCGAGTTGTTTAGTAATCTCTTCTAACTTATCATGAATTAAATAAATCTCATCTGAGATGGTGACATTTTCATTTTTTCGTCGCTCGGCCACATCATGTAGCTCTTTTTCCGCATTGGCCTGATCCATGCTATTCATGATAACCCCAATAAACAGGTTGAGAATAATCATGGTCCCGATAGAAACAAAGGTAACAAAAAAGAGCGCCGCACCGACGGGTAAAGCATACGGAGCGACACATTCTTCGGGATGTCCATCATAACCATATTTATCACAGCCATACATGTTAATATACATCACATCGGTCCAATCTTCGAGTGTCACCACTCGATACAGGGTCAAGATACCAATTGGCAACGAGCCGAAATGATGGGGATCGTTATCACCAAAAATAATGACCGCCATCGTACCGAAAATATAAAACAAGAGTAGTAAAAATAGTCCAACATAGACAATCGAGGAGATACTTTTGAGTAAGGTCTCAACTAATAACTTGAGTTCGGGAATGACGGTGACAATCCGTAATACCCGTAACACCCGAAACAGCCGGAAAAGGCGCAAAATAGGCAAAAAGGAGGTATCAACAGGTAAGATTGGCTCCATTAAACTGAAAGCAACGATAGCAAAGTCAAAAATATTCCACGGGTCTGTGAAATAGTTCCACGGTTTTCGGCCTTCGGCCAATATCTTAATAATTACCTCAACTACAAATATCGATAAAATTAAGCTATCCAAAAACTCAAAGATTGGTCCGTAAGCCCTTATGGCGGACTTACTAGTTTGAAAACCTACTAAAATACCAGCCAAAATAATCATGGCAGTTATAAAATTCTTAAACCATCTACTTTGAGCAATAGTCGTACTGCTTTTATTAATAGTCGCAAATGTTTGTGATAACATATTCTCTCCTACTGGGATTGGGAAGTTGTGATGATGGAGCAACAGCGGTTAATTTTTAACCCAATTGATTAAATTGTCAAGTTTGTCAGATAGAGAATTCAAAGGTAGAGTCCTGCCTGAATCTTGCCAACGTCGCGCAATCGTAGAGCAACCATCGAACTGAATCTCAGTTTTTGAGTATAATATATGTAAATATTCAGTGAACTCGCCAGAAAGAGCATCAGAAACCCGATTTCTTTGAGAAATCGGGTTTCTAGAGCTACTTTACTGAACTTTTACATGTGGTTTAAGACATGTGGCGGAGAATAGTTATGGCTTATCGAAGATTAATATTATTCATTACAATTATATTCCTACTCTATATACCAAAGGCGACTCTGGCCCAAACTCCGATTAATGATAACAGTTCGGCTCAGTTTAATATCGACTGGCAAGAGCTAAATACAGAGTATTTTACGATTGTTTATGCCACCAAAATCGAAGTGCGTGAGCGAGAAGATGATGAGCTAAAACCAATTGACTGCCCAGACTGTGGTCAAGCGGAAGCTGAGAAATACGCTACTTTTGTTGATGGGTTGTACGACAATTTAGCCACTATTTTTGCCACCGACATCGAAACACCGGTCAATATACGCCTTTACCCGACCGAAGAGAGCTACTTTGAGATTAATCCCATTGCCGAATATCTGACCGGCGTTATCGCCCATGCCCTCAACAACCGCAAGGAGATTGCCGTGGCTCTGCCTCGTACCCAAGGAATTACCGAGCCGCAACTGGTCAATAACATGCGTCACGAAATTAGCCACCTGTTTGCCTCCAAACTGGCTGATGGTAAACTAACGGCTGGTTTTCAAGAAGGTATAGCTCAATATTTAGAAAAACCAACCGACAAAACGGCCAATAATCCGGCTTTGCTTAAACAAGCCTTTGAGCAGGGACGGCTACTCAGTTGGGACGAGTTGGATCAATCACGCGAAATCTACCGAGACCCACAGGTAGCGTATCCACAAAGTTTGTCGATTGTTTCATTTTTGATTGATCGGTACGGTCTACCAAAAATTCTCGAATTTATCGAGATGACCGGACGCGAATCAGGCTATCGAGCCGCATTAAACGCCACATACAACAAATCGGCAGAAGTATTAGAGGCTGAATGGAAAGCTTATCTACCGAGTTATTTTGACAGTCGCTGGCAGATTAATGCCATTTACAATTATGATTTAGGCCGCGTCACGCAACTGGTTGAACGGGGAGCCTATAGTGACGCGACCACTGAAATCAACGAAATTGTAACCCTGCTCGAATCGACCAATCAGCATGAAACATTAACACGGGCGCAAGACCTGCTGTATCGGGCCGAGCAGGGGCAAACCGCGGCCGGGTTGGCTGAGGAATCTCGCTCTGCACTGATGGCGAGTGATTATCAGCAAACCATCAACAAAGGCATTGCCGCTCAACAGATGTATAATGCCCTTGGTTACCAAGATCGTTTGCCCGAAATCCAGACCTACATCTATCGAGCCGAAATCGGGCAAGAGGCGTTACAACAGCTTGAGTATGGCAATCGCCTGCTCAATCAACTTCGGTTTATGGAAGCCGAACGCCAAATCAACGAGGCCACCATTCGTTTGCAGGCCCTCAATAATCCCAATGCGGCCCAACAAGGGCTAAACCTGCTCGAAGAATCGGCCCGCCGCCAACGCTTGCTGGCCTACACCTTGCTGGTCATCGGCGCGCTCCTGTTTCTAGCCAACATGGTGCATCGGCTCTATCATCGCATGGTCGCCCATCCGCTTGAGGTAGAGTTTCGGTAGAGAATAACGAGGTAAGAAGTAAAGGAGTAGGAAGCATGAAACGATCTATCCGCAAGTTTAAAACTTGCGGGTAGATAACGAGCAACACCTTCGAGACCTTCAAGGAACTTCGTACCTTGAAGGTCAACTCTGCCACCTCCGAGGTGTGTTTTTCTCCTCGGAGGTGGCAGAGTATATATTCACTGAGCCATGAATCAAAATTCCTCATCACCCATCCAACGACGCTTAAAACAGTTACGAATGACTTTTTGGCAACGCCGAGTCATTCTGGGCTTATTTCGTACCATGTGGCTGATTTTGTTGGTTCCCATCGGCTTTATGATTGCGTATATATGGTTTGACCGGCCTGTCTCGATATTGATTGGGCTACTGATTGCCATGTGGCTGGCTCTTCTGTCGATATTGTGGAACAGTCGTCCCTTAACCCTACACCGCATGGTACATCGGCTAGAGGCTCGGCTCGGGTTTCAATCTGAGTTGCTGACCGCTTATGAAACCAGTCAAACTGAGCCGGATGACACAAGCAATCCGATTGTAGCTCAACTGTTCCAAGAAGCTATCGACTTAATCGGCCTATTACGACGACGGGTGCGCTATTTGAGCATGAATCTGTGGCTAGAGGTATCAGCCCTCATCGCCCTGACCGCGGTTTTGAGCGGTTTGCTGATGGTCGATGCCCTCACCCCTCTGTTACCCAATGCCGACGTGGTTGACCTGCCGCCGCTGTGGGTCGAACCTAAGGCTGATGAGGTACTGCCACCCGATGTGACCCTTTTCCCGCCGCCATTTCAAGAACCGCCTGCTCTAACACCCCAACAGATTGAGCATATCTTAGAGATATTGGCTGATGCTTTTCGAGACCAAGCCATCACCCGTGCCGTGGCTGACGCGTTGGATCGGGGTGATGTGGTGGGCGCGGCAGAGGAGCTACGCCGTCTGGCCGACCAGTTGGACGCTATCTCTGACGCGGCTCAACAGGAGTTGGGAGATGCGCTCGACAACGCGGCCAACGAGATTGGTGATGACGCGCCGACTGTGACTGATCCGTTACGACAGGGTAGTTCGGCCTTGGGGAGCGGAGCGATCAACGCGGCGAGTCAAGCTATGGAAGAGTTGGCCGAAGCGCTCGACGCGATTGCTGACATGCAAAACGGTGAATCGGAGGAGTTAGCCGAAGAGAGTAATGCCGACGGAGACGCGGGCGGCGGCATGGAAGGTGAGCCGGATCAACCCGAAGCGGGGCAAGGTCAGGGCGGTGACCAAGGCGGGGGTAACTCCGAAGAGGAGCAAGCCGCTCCGCAAGAGGAGGGCGAACAGGAACCGATAAAACCTCTGGAATCGCCATCCGACGCGGGTGAAGATGGCGGTGATGGAGAGGAAGCCGAACTGGATGGCGGCGGCGACGAGGCTAACGAGGGCGAGGGCGAAGGTGATGAAGGCCCAGCCCAACCAACCGAAGAGGAACGGCTCGGCATTGAGGGCGAACCGCTCGAATTGACCACTGGCGAAGAGAATGAGTTCGAGTCGGAAAACCGCGTCCTCCAACCCTCCGAGCTAGACGCAGAGGCCGGAGAACGCACCACCGAAAGCTCTCCCTTTGCCCGGCCTTTAGGCAGTAACGAAGCCCTTGGTGCTGACCCGCTGACCTATCCATGGGAAAAACGGGATTTGATTCGGCGTTATTTTACGGAGTGAAGAATCTTTAACGGAAATAAAAACATTAAGGAGTGAGCCATCGGTTATATCAAGACGTAATTTGAGAGAATTACCAATGGCAAGGTATAATTTAGGTATTAACCAGCAAATCGGGAAACTCGTTTTGAGCAATTGTTTTAAGACTGTAGTGATAACTACGCAGAACTCATCCAATGACTATTATAGAGCAGAATTTACAGGATAGGAGAATAAAAATTCTCTTATCCTGTAAATTCTGCTCTAAACAGCGTAAATACTGTGGACTATTTGAGTTGTGCAGAGTCTTCAAGACTGTAGTGGTCAAGATGATGTTGAAAACCATGTCATACTGAGCCGAAGGCAAAGTATCCACCCGAATCTCCCTAGATTCGGGTAAGAGACCCTTCGCAAAAAACGCTCAGGGTGACATAATCTTTTTCAACATCAAGCTGACTAGCTAGTGTTTGCCGTGTTTTTTGTGTAAAGCTATTTTCATCTCTTGCCATTTTAAATTTTTCTAATTAATTATCAACCGAACCATCGGGCAGAACCGAAAACTCAAAGTCAGCCCCGTCAGTGATGGCTTCTTCCATGCTGGCTCCGCTTAAATCCGATTCGCGAATATTGGCATCAGTCAGATTCGCCCCATTCAGATTGGCATCGACCAAACTGACCTCGCTCAAATGGGCTTGAGTGAGATTTGCACCCTGAAAATTGCACTGAGTAAGATTACTCTCGCCAAAGTTAGCCCGACTCAAATCTGTGCCGCTAAAGTTGGCTTGGGAGAGGTTGGCTCGACTGAGGTCAGCGTCAATCAAACTGGCTCCGGTTAGGTCAGCACCAGTTAAATCAACCCCACTGAGAGTCGCTCCATCAAGTTTTGCGCCACGTAGGTTAATCGACTGTAAATTGGCTGACATAAAGTTGGCTCCGCTCAAATCGGCCTCGTTTAAATCGGCCTGACTCAAATTCGCTCGCAATAGTTGCGCCCGAATCAACGAGACTCTCGGCAGTTCTGCCCCTTCTAAATTGGCGTTGGTCAGCCATAACGACTGTCGCCCACTGGCAATCATCTGTTTAATCTGTTCAATTTTCATTGAAAATTATTGGAAATAAAAATCTGACAGGATCAATATCAGAATTAACAAACAGAAGTTTATCATTTCAACATGACTAAAACAATATCTGACAGGATTAACAGAATTGACAGGATTTTTTTGCTTGTAATCCTGTCAATTCTGTTAATCCTGTCAAAAAATACTTTTGATTTTATCAATATATCAGGTCATGAATAAAACGACAAACTCTTGAACAAAAAACATCCTGTTAATCCTGTCGAAAAAATTATTTCTACTTTATTTATAAAGCCACCATTTTAATCCGTTTCAAAATTCCCTCTAGGCGCACCAAATCAGTATGAAGCAGACGGGCTAACGCTTTGCCTGCCCCGACCAGAAATCCATACCGTTGACTTTCTGGTTGTGCTAAGGCGGCTCGTTGCAGGTTAGCGATAATCAACTCATCAACCGGCACTTGCGGGGCGTTGAGCATGAGCCGCAAATAGTCGAACGATTCGGTAAAACGGCGAATATCCTCATCGTCACATATCTCGATGGCGTTTAGACTTAAAGGTGGTTGCGGTGGCAACCCTTGAACCAGCCGCCCATATTGTTGATACCCAATCACTAATACACTCAACTCAATCGGCACCAGACGATTTTGGCGCTGATCGAGAATAACCTCCGGTTCAATCTCGCCGGTTAAAATCAACTGTCGCACCGCCGGGTCATCATGCACCTCAACATTGTAGACAATACCATACAGGTCAACTGCTTCTGGCTCCAGATGCACCGTCACCAGATTACCAAAATGGGGGGTATTAGGCTGGATAATCCGACAGCCAACGGCAAACCCGACGGTGCTAGATCGCAAAACCCAACCAACCGTAAATTCAGTACTCATAAGCGGAAAGATTCTCTCCCGGTCAAAAGATTTTTATTACTTTGTTTGGCCGATAGATGGGGCAGAATTCCCTGCCGACGCATCTCGACTGCTAACATCATCTCGACTGCTTGGCGCTCTTCAGGAGAGATTATAGCCAGTTCATGCGCCCTTGCCAACACATAAGGATAGTTGCCCGCCAAACGAGCTTGCCGTACCAACGTCGCATGGAGCGTGTCAATCAGTGAGGAATGGGTCACTAGCCATGCCGGAACCTCGACCCGCGCTAAAATAGGTAGGTTGAGGCTTGGACTGACATTCAAATAGAAAAAATGGGTCGCCTGACGAGCTTGGCTGTAGCTGTCCATGCCTTTAGCCTTGAGGCTGAACATGGCGCTCCGTTCGCCGGGGCCAAGAAATTGGAATATGTCGATGTCGGTCAAATGACGAAATGGGTTATGACGCAAACTTGACTCGTTGATGGCTTTAATATCGAGCGAGGCCAACTGCATCAGCGAAATGACAAAGGTGCTACGAGGTCGGTCAATATAGGCCGCCATCAAGGCTCCGCTGTCTCGCAGTTGGTTAAGCATTTTAATGTAGGCTCGCTGACATTCTTGCTGGCGTTGATAAGAGAGGTCGATGACGCGCAGATTCAACTGCCCATCCATCAAAGTGATGACCGGCTCACCGTCCGGCTTAATATATTGAGGGGCTAAATCGGCCAGAACCTGTAGTTCAGCCAAATCTCGGCGGACGTTGACCTCACCCGTAGAGATGACGCGGCCTTGGTCGTCCAGCACATCATCGGGTTCGTAACATAACACAGGTTTGGGGTTGTGGGTGATGGGTTTTAGGCCAGAACCATGCTGATAGACGATGCTCCCGACGTTAATCAAGTAGTAGAGGGTGATAGCATGTTGGTCAGGCAAAATTTGCGAACCATCACTGGCAATGACAGTGATGGTCTTAACCGAGGCTGGCAGAGAAATCGCCTCGGCTAACGGCTCGTTGGTTGGTGCGGCTCCTACCCAGTCAAACCGTTGCTGTTGTTGCACCTGAGCCGCCCGTACCACTCGGTCATTTAGGGCACTGTATGCCGTGGAGTACTCCTTCAGCAAGGCTAAGAGAGTCGCTTTGGCCTCGTCACGTCGAGCTAAATGGCTTTGCAAGCTACTGCCCATAGCCCGTACTTGGGGCGAGATTTCGTTAAGGGCTAGGGTCATATCGAAAATAGTCCGCTCAGCCAGCCACCGGTACGTTTATTTTCTTCTGGTTTGGGGTTGACTTTATTTGGCGCTGTTTCATCGTCCGGATCTAAACTAACTGAATAATATAGGAGTTGGGCAATGATTGGTTCACCCGTGTCATCGTAATCAATCCGAGCATACGGCAGTCGAGGAGTCGTGTTGTGCAGTTCGAGTTTACCTTTAAACAGCGCCTCCACCATATCCGGTGAGAGGTTGGTGAAATCACGCGTCCAACTACCTGTATTGATGTAGACATGCCCCGGTTTAAGTAGTTGCTGGCTCGGATGGTGGGTATGTCCAAACAGAACCACCTTAGATTTGTCACGTTTGGCGATATCTTCAGCCGCTTGGCGTAACAGATTTTGTTGATGTTCTTGTTCGGTTTGACCGATAATCAGCGCTTCGCTGGGAAGTAGATTCAAAACATTTTTGGTCGCTTCGGTCTCAGTCGGCGGTTTGGTCAAATTTAAGTAGTGCAATACTCGATAATGAAACGCCTGTCGGAATTTCGACTCATTGGCATAACGTCGAGACAGTTCTCGGCGAGTCTCTTCATTTTCGAGAACCTCCAAAAAATCAGCTACTACATCTTTTTGGGACATGTGTGAGAAAAAATGGCTTAACATCTTAACGGCCAAGTTAAAGTTCCATGACAGGGCGTACCAAATCAAATTACTGACCGGCTTAATACCTGTAATCACCCATGTATCATGCTGAACATCGTTAATCAGGTTGATAAATAGTGCCGAACTGGGCGGATAATAAAGCCTGTCGGGGTTATCGGGATGACGAGGGTCAATAAAGTCAGGGTAACGGTTTACCGCTTCGGCCTTTTGATGCCCATGTTCGACATAGATTTTCTCTCGTTTGATATATTCACCCGCGAATAACAGTAATGATGACCGCTCTCCAGAGGCCTCAAGCAGTTTCCGTAGCCTGTTTTTAACCCCCGGCCAAAAAAGGCTCACGTCATGGTCACCTTTAATAATCGTCACCCGCCGTTGCGGAAATTCAGGGTGCATAAAATCCCTTAATGCCTGAAACACCTCTTTTTGCTGAATCGCGATGATTTCGAGCCGCTTTAACGACGCGGCCTGAGACGAATCGGCATAACTCTCCATCGGATAAGCTTCATCGGGATTATATGTATCTACCGCTGGAACCTGTAAGAAATCGAAAAAATCACCGTTTAAGATGAGTTCAATCTCTTGTTGTTTCGCGGTGTTTTCGCTCTGGATACGTTGTAAAAACTGCACCAGCGCCTTTTCTGTAGTAACTGTTTCCTGCTTGGAATCTTTAGTTGTTGGTAACGCAAGTCCAAGATGCAAGTCTGAGAGAACAAATTTTATTTTACGGGCCACCTACCTATCCTTATCCTTAATATCGTAAACATTATACCATATCTAATAAGGTTGACAATTAAGGAGTTTTCCGTGGTACACACCTGTACAACTAAAATTGCAGACCAATCAATCACTCTAACTGATAATCTGTTTTCTTTTGTCCTGTGGTTATGGTCATGCTATAATTGAATTGAATACACTAGTACCTAATAAATTTTGGCTCTTTGGGGCTTTTCGTGCAAACGTCATGATTGTGTCATCATCTTCCCGCAAGTTTAAAACTTGCGGGAAGATTGCCCCATTAAAGTATCTAATTCAGGATACAGTTTTGAGTTGCACGGAATCTACCAGAGAGCCATAAATTTTTAAAAAAGTGTGGTGGTCAAGATGATGTTGGAGTGCAATGGGTTCAGCCATTGCCTGTAGCAACGGCTAAACCCGTTGCACTCCGTTTTCAACATCAAGCTGACCACTACAAAATTTTTAAAAAAGAGTTAAAAAACAGTTACTTACGCTGTTTCAGTACCTTGGGATTTCATCAGCATGATTTTGGTATCAACAAACCAGCAATTTCATGTTGATTGATCTTGGGGTACTAATATCAAAACAGCGTAACGGCAGGTTTAAGGATTATCAATGCAAGATTTGATAGGCCGTACCTTTGGCGGTTATGAACTAAAGGAACATGTTGGCGCAGGCGGCATGGCCAGTATCTATCGTGGCTACGACGAGGGATTGTCTCGGTGGGTGGCTATAAAAGTAATGGATGCCCAAGCCTCTAGCAGTGCAGAGGAGACCTTGTTGGCTCGGTTCCGCCTAGAGGCTCAAGCGATTGCAAAACTACGTCACCCCAATATCTTAACAATATATGGTTATGGCGAAGATGATGGCTGGGCCTACATTATTATGGAATATGTCCCCGGTGGCTCGTTAGAGGATCGACTGGAAAACAAAACGTTTACCCCGCGCGATACGCTCGACATTATTATTCCAGTAGCTGAGGCACTAGCCTTGGCTCACAAATACAATATCATTCATCGTGATATTAAACCGGCCAATATTTTGATGTCGGACAATGATTGGCCTTTATTAGCTGATTTTGGTCTAGCAAAGATGCAACAGTCGAATGCTCCAGGATTGACCATGCCCGGACAGGTGCTTGGCACGATGGCTTATGCCGCTCCTGAACAAATTGAAGAAGGGGAAATGGATCATCGGGTTGATATTTACTCGTTAGGCGTAGTTTTGTACGAGATGTTAACCGACAAACTTCCATTTCATGGCGAAACATCGTTTGACTTTTTGATGGCTCGCTTAACCGACCCGCCCATTCCTCTATTAACGGCTAACCCTTCTGCCCCAGAAGAGTTTGTGCCGATTCTGGACATGGTCTTAGCCCAATCACCCGACGGACGGTATCAAACTATGGATGAGTTTGTGCTGGCCTTAAATCAAGCTCGACGGGCTATTGCGGTGGGTAGTAGTCACCCTAACATTCCTTCGCAGAGTTCTTCTACCCCCACCCCACCACCCCGCCAAACAAAGATTCATCTTCGATTAACGGCCACCCAAGAGACGATCCTGACGGCTGATAGTAACAGTCAGGCTAATATGATTATCGGACGAGCCTTTAAGAGTCGCGTTCCTGATGTTGACCTAGGGCCACATGGTGCGTCCAAAGCCGGAGTCTCTCGTCAGCATAGTCGGTTGTTACGAATTGGTAGTGACTGGTTTGTAGAAGATTTGGGCAGTACCAATGGTACTTATGTAAATGGAATACGAGTTGGCAACCATCAAATGCAGATGTTGCAGAATCGAGATTTAATTCGATGTGGGCATTTGGAGTTTGCCTTTGAGTTGGATGGATAACATATCTGTTTTATTGTAACGAAAAAGCCGAGTTTTGAATAAAACTCGGCTTTTTTGACGTGTGGTGGTGGTGCCACTTGTAAATGAAAATAACCAGACTTTTGGACTAGGCGATTTGATAAACCTCGTTGCTATGTTATAATTTTCCGGTAAATATTCAGTGAACTCGCCAGAAGGAGTGTCAGAAACCCGATTTCTTTAAGAAATCGGGTTTCTAGGGCTACTTTACTGAACTTTTACATTTTCCGAAGCTAACACGTACACTAATCTTGTTGGCTCTCTAGGAGTTTCCGTGCAAAATTCTATCCGTAGTAAAATTCTCGCAGAGGCGCGGAGACGCAGAGCCTTTATACTTTTCTCTGCGTCTCCGCACCTCTGCGAGAATATTTTTTTCTACTTTAAAAATCAAGATTTGTTTTGCACGGAATATCCCATAGAACCATCTTGTTACCCGACAAGGATTTTTAGCCTCAACTAAACACAAAGAAGTATCTGACAGAATTAACAGAATTAACAAGACTAAAGGCAAAAAATCCTGTCAATCCCGAAAAAATCTTTATTTAATCAACATGTCGGGTACTCATCACTCATTGGAGGTTTAATTGTCTCATATATTACGCAAATCTTATCTGGTATTCCCAACATTGACAATATGGCTACTTTTAGTAGTCGGTTGTAGTTCTAGTTCCCCCCCGATAGCGGTGGAGCCGACAGCGACCAATGAAGTTGTCTTAACAAATACGGCCACCCCGCTCCCAACCGCTACTCATACCCCCTTCTCAACTGACACGCCTACGCCAAAAATCACCTCAACCAAAGCTCCGGCGACTAACACGCCTACAGCATCCACAACCGCAACATCATCTGCAACCACGACACCGTCCGCAACCGCAACGCCGTCCGCAACCGCAACGCCGTCCGCAACCACAACACCGTCCGACACGCCAACCCTACTGCCGACTCTCGTCTCGACGGTGGGGATTAGCCAAACTTTCCTTAGTACCGTGCCCGACCCAACCTTTGATCCTGTGTTTAGCCTGACTCTGCCCGACAGTTGGCCTTGCGACTGTCCCATTGAGCATGTGGTCATCATCACCATTGACGGGCTACGAGCCGACGCATTGCCCGAAGCAGACACGCCCATTCTTGATACCGTACGTGCCCACGGCGCGTTCCATCCCACAGCCAGAGCGGTTGTGCCGAGTGTCACTCTCGTCAATCATGCTTCGATTTTAGGAGGCATGACTCCAGAAAATCATGGTATCATGTGGAACATCAACGACCCAGCTTTAGGACTAATTAAAGGGCCGACTCTGTTTAGTGCGGCTAAAGCTTATAGTTTGACCACTGGCATGATCTATGCCAAGCCAAAACTAGAGCATATCGTATTAACCGATTCAGTCGATAGTTTGGTGCATGCCGGTTATCACGACACTCTAATCACAGCCAGCGCCTTAAACCAAATTGAAGCCGGATTGCCCAACGTACTATTTATCCATCTACCTAACGTCGACTCGGCGGGGCATTTGATGGGTTGGATGTCTAAAACGCAATTGTGGGCCTTAGAGACAACCGATAGCTATATTGGGGCGATTATTCTGGCACTCGACCAACATGGCTATCTTGACCGTACCCTCGTCATCATCACCTCTGACCACGGCGGGGTGGATCATAAACACGGGGCAGATACACCAGAAGAGACGATAATCCCGTGGTTTGCCTTAGGGCCAAATCTTAAGCAAGGGTTAGAACTAAATGAGCCATTATTTGCCTATGATACCGCGCCCACCGCGGCTCATGCCCTCGGGATTCCCATTCCGCCGGAGTGGGATGGTCAACCTGTGTTGGATATATTTTTTCATGACTGACCTGTGCATCTTGATTCCGGCCAAACCATTTCAGGAGGCCAAGACTCGCCTGTCTCCGGTTTTGTCACCTCAACAGCGAGTTCTGTTGAGTCGTTATCTGCTTAAACGAACGATTCATATTGCCCAGCAGGTAAGCGAGGTGGTGGTAATTTCGCGGTCGCAGGCGGTACGCCAACTGGCGAAACAAGCCGGAGCCTGGAGTCTGGTTGAGTTCGGTACCGACCTTAACCGCGCCCTCCAGCAAGGTCTCCGTTGGATCGAAGCGCAAGGCGGTCAATCAGTTCTGATTCTACCTGCCGACCTGCCCCATCTCCAAACTGAACCATTATGGCAAATAATTGCCCTCGGCAAAACCATACCTGCTTTGGTAGTTGCCCCATGTCAGCGAGGAGAGGGAACCAACGCCCTATTTCTGCGTCCTCTTGGCCTCATTGAGCCACAATTCGGCCTAAATAGTTTTACCCGTCATCAGCAAGCCGCACATCATGCCGGAATCGAGCCAATCATCATCAACCATCCGGCTCTAGCCTTTGATATAGACATCCCGATCGATTTAGAACAGGCACGCTACGTGATGCGTGAAATTGAACTAAAATTATGTCAAGCAAACAATCCATCCATCCTCCTCCAAAGCTGATCATCGGTGTCAGTAAGTAATCAGATGTAGAGGGATAGATAGCGAAAGCTCTATATGAAGAGTTTGCAAAAAAACAACTTGTAGCCCCTTAATATTGAGCTATTAAATCAACATGTACTGGATTATATACTGTTTATTTCTTGTTATCGGCCTCATTTTAGGCGGATTATTTATAAAAAGTAACCCACATCATCAGTTACGGGTTAACATCACCCTATTATTTCTCAGCCTCTTTTTGACTTGCATGGGCGTTGAATTTTTATTCAAGGTGTTCTTTGCCCAGTCGGACGCTTTTAGGTATACCTTGGCCTCTCGCAACTGGTATGATCGGTATTGGGAGGAGAACTCGCTCGGTTATCGGGATGTAGAGTGGACGGCTGACATGTTGGCTGGCAAAACCAAAGTCATGGTCGTCGGAGATTCTTTTGCCGCTGGGTCGGGCATAGAGTATCCTGAAGATCGGTTTGCTAATCAACTTGGAGCAAATTTGGGGAATGAGTACGCTATCATGGTGGTTGCTTCACCGGGATGGGACACGATTGACGAGGTACAGGCTATTGTCGAATATCCGTATACACCCGATATTTTGGTGTTGTCCTATTATATTAACGATATAGAGGGTGTGGCTTATGAAAGTGGCGCACAGCGCCCCCAAATTCGCACTGACCCACCCCTTGGTTTGAACTGGTTAGTCAAAAATTCTTACGCCATGAATTTTCTTTACTGGCGTTTGGTGCGATTTGGCCCGCAGGAGTGGGCCAGTATCTACTGGAACGACTGGTTGTTACGCATCGTCAACGATCCGGAGATTCGGTGGCGGCATCGGCAAGAATTGTTGACGATTGTAGAGGGAGCGAAAGCGCAACAAATTCCCATGGTACTGGTAGTTTTTCCTAATTTGGCCGCGATTGAGGCCAGCGAGCCGATGGTTCAGCCTGTTATCGACCTATTTGTTGAGTATGATGTGCCAGTACTGGACACGCGACCTATTTTACAACAGCATGACCCTGCGGATACGATGGTTAATGCTATCGATTCTCATCCCAATGAAATGATTAATGAAGAGGTCGCTGAAGCCTTGTATCAACTCTTATTGGAGCATGCTGTCATAGAGTAGTTCATGCCCCAAAACCTGCTCCTAACCGGCGGGCGTGCCCCCGTCACCTTAAGTTTGGCTCGCATGTTCCATGCCGCGGGCTGGACAATTTTTGTAGCTGAGAGCATGCCCCGTCATTTATGCCGTGTGTCGCGATCCGTACAAAAAAATTACCATGTCCCCGCCCCTCGTTTTAATCCCACTAGCTATATTCAAGCCCTAAAACAGATTATCGAGCAGGCCAATATAAGCCTACTCATCCCCACTTGCGAGGAGATATTTTATATCGCCCAAGGCTTGCCCCGCTTGACTTCCACAGGGTGTCAACTATTTGTCGAACCCATAGAACGGCTCCGCTCTCTTCATAATAAGTGGTTGTTTAACCAACTGGCTCAACAGTATGGCCTCTCGGTGCCAAAAAGCGTTTATGTCACCAGCCGCTCCGCTCTTATCGAGCAGATTCACCATCGACCAGACTCGGTTATCAAGCCCGTTTTTTCCCGTTTTGGCACGGCGGTGTTTGTTCGCCCTCAGCCTGATAACCTACCGAATTTAACCATCAGTTCCGACTATCCGTGGCTGGTACAACAGTATATCGAGGGGCAAGCGATATGCACCTACAGCCTCGCTCATCAAGGCCGACTGACCGCCCATAGCTGTTATCGGAGCGAACTGTCTGTTCAGGGCGGGGCGACCGTAATGTTCCAGCCGCTTGACCATTCAGCGACTTATCAATGGGTCGATACATTTGTCAGAAAGTATGGTTTTACCGGCCAAATTGCGTTTGACTTTATCGAAACCGTTGACAAAGAACTATTTGCTTTAGAGTGCAACCCTCGGGCGACCAACGGGGCGTTGCTGTTTACGGGTCAACCGAATCTGCCTGATGCTTTTGTTGACCCGACCATGCCTTGCTTGCATGTCACCCGTCAACGTCCGCTGATGGTCATGCTGGCCATGCTGTTAATGGTTCTGCCCGACATGCTTGGCTCTCAGAGTGCCCGCTCTCGATGGTGGAGACTGTTTCGACGGGCCGAGGGGGTGATATATAATCGGCACGACCCGTGGCCGTTCTGGTTTCAGCCGGTTAGCATGCTAGACTTTATCCATTGGTCGATTCGCCATGGGATCAGTTTGCGCCAAGCCTCAACCTTTGATATTGAGTGGAATGGCACTAAGTAGTTTTTACACAGAGTTACACAGAGAAAAGCTTTTAAATTCTTTTGTTTTTCCACATTTCATAGAGATTTCCGGTTGAGGTGTTTCAAAACAAATTGGCTCTTTGGGGCTTTCCGTGCAAACGTCATGATTGTGTCATCATCTTCCCGCAAGTTTAAAACTTGCGGGAAAATTGCCCCATTAAAGTATCTAATTCAGGATGCAGTTTTGAGTTGCACGGAATCTACCAGAGAACCAAAAGCTGTCGAACGAGGCGTTCTGATTACCTTTAAAAATCAATATCCTTTTTAAATCTGTTGATAATGGTCTTGGCCTCAAGTGGCCCGCCATGTCCCACATATAGCCGTTGCGGGTTGTGACGCATGAGCTTTTTTAGGCTCCAATGAATAACGGTCAAATCGTAGGCATAATAATGGTAGCGAGGTCGATGTTTAAGTAATTGCCCGCCCAAATAGCCGCCCATCAGCAAATCACCTACAACTGCCTCACCCGCGTCGGTAACGATAGAAATGGAGCCAACCGTATGGCCGGGTGTAAAAATCAGCATGGCCGGTATGCCAAACTTGTCTAACCGCATCTCATCTTTAATGATGATAGTCGCGTTTAGCCCTTTGTATCGCTCCTTCTCAAATACTGACTTCATCAACCAAGCGCTGAAACGGGTCGGAATCAGTCTGCCATTTCGCCCCGATTGTAACATGGGACGATCCATTTGGTGGATGGCGGTCGGTGCTTTGCTCAACTTTTTCATCTCCCATGTACAACCACAATGGTCATGATGGCCGTGAGTATGCACAATTAGGGCTAAATCGGAGGGTGCGATTTTTGCTTTTTGAAATGCTCGTAATAACCCTGCTGTATCGTTGGGGCTACCTGTGTCAACTAAAACAGGGCGCTCACCTTTGATGAGATAGGCGTTCGACCATTTTAAGGGAATGGGGATAATTTGTGTCATGCACCGGATTATAACCTAGTTTTCAATACATTAAAAATGGGATGATGTCAGTCTGCTTTCTTGTTACCCGATAAGGATATTTAGCCTCAACTAAACACAAAAGAATATCTGACAGGATTAACAAAAAAGCCGGCGCGAAGCCTCCTCGAAGGAGGATGAATTCCGGCGATCCTGTTCTAAACCTCCAACTCATCCCGCAAAAGCTGGTCAGTGGTCACATCAAACAGGTCGGCCACCCGTACTACCAACGTGGTAGAGGGTTTGGCCCGACCAAGTTCAAGATCACCCACTGAGCCATGAGATTTCAAGTCAAGCTCAACGGCTAACTCTCGCATGGTCAGGTTATTCTGTTCTCGCAAGAATCGTAGTTTTTCACCAAATCGTTGCATTACGAACCTCATCTTTTATTATGCCAATTTGACAAACATCTAATAGTGTGATACGATGACGCTTGTACGATTTCCACGTACAAGCGTTGAGCTACCTAATTCAACCAAGATTGCCGCACAATCGGCAATCCAAAATCGTAAATCTAAAATCGCAAGGAGGTTACAATGGGAACCATTCCCGCCAAAGAGTTACTCAGCAAGTGGAAACAGGAAGACCTGCCCGTCGAGATGGCAATTGGGCATCTGCTTCAACATGTGGTACAGATGGAAGCTGGTTTCAGTTCAGCAAAGCTCAATGAACGCAAACTGCAAATCGAACTGAGCCAAATTGTGATTGAACTAAAGACCATCAAAACCGAGCAACGGCAGTTGCAGACCGACATAAATCAGGTGTTACAGCATTTGGGGTTGGAATCGCAACCACCCAAACGACCCCGCGGACGACCCCCGAAAAAAGAATGACGCACCCCGCCCACTAAGCGAGGTGCATCTAAAACCAAACACGTCAGGCGTGTCATGTCTCGTATGGCATGATAAGCGGAAGCTCAACAATTGACAAACAAAAGAGCGTTCGATAGCTCATCGAACGCTCTTTTGATTCAGCGATTCACGCCTCACACCTCACGTCTTCACGCCTCACATCTTCACGCCTCACGTCTTTAGAGGGTAGCTAAGTTGACGAACCTTAACGTGGTCAGTATAGTATTACCTTGTTACTTTTTATTTTTAAAAAAGCGTGTTGTGGGGTAAGACCCACAACCTACATGGAGGATTATGATGAGTACAGAAAAATCAGAAAAAGAGAAGCAATCCCCACATGCGGAGCCGTTCCATTTTGATGATTGGATTCGCGAGGGAATGAGTGGGTTTAAGACTGTTTTTGACGAAACATGGGAAAAACGAGATCAGGCAAAGGTAGATATGTCTGACTTTAAGCATCATGTTCGCAATATTCAACGAGAACAGTTGTTGGCTGTACGGAGTATTATTGATACGGCTTTAGATTTTATTGACAAAAAAGAGGATAAGAAGGACGATAAAAAAGCATAACTGAAATTCTTCGATACTTAACGACAAAAAGGTCATCCACCGAACATGGGATGACCTTTCTGTTTTGATTGCAATAGATAACCAACTAAATTATCATTTTAGTTAGTTCATGATATAATTTAAGCCGCTTCACTCAACTGAGGTCTAACTAACATTAACTGCTGACGAGTACTGCTATAGGTTTTTGTTATGGGCAATAATAAAGGCAGAGTAAAGGTAAAAATTATCCCCTTATAAGGGATACTCTCAACCCATATCTGCCCTTTATGTGTTTCGATAACCGACTTACATAGCGCCAACCCCAACCCAGCCTCAACGTTATTTGGCTCTTGATCATCCGTCACCTTAAAAAACTTATCAAAAATAAATAGTTGCTCCGTTGTAGAAAGCATCGAGCCGTTGTTTTCCACTCGGACAGATAGTTGCGATTGGTCGGCTTGCACAACAACCAAAATACGTCCTTTTATTGGCGCATGTTGGATAGCATTATCAACCAAATAACCAATCGCACGGGTCAGGTATTGTTTATGGCCTAACACTTGGTAGGCTCTACGAGGGCCATGATAGGTTAAGTGCTGTTGCTTTTTTACGGCCTGTGCTTGAGCGTTCATAACCACTTGTTTAACCAGTTTAGGCAGGTCTAACGTTTCAGTACGCAAGTGCAAATTTTCAGCCACATCATCGCTCTCAATCAAACGTTCAACATGATCGGTAATCATATCGGCCTGATGCGCGATACAGTCGAGGAGAGAATCCCGTTTATGGCGATCAAGGGGTGATACTCGCTTAAACTGCTCTAAACAGTCTCGTAATTGGTTAACCGGCGTTTCCAGATAATCACCTAAGCGAGTCACAAACTCATTTTTCATTTGCTTAATGTTACCCCAAATTGTTATATCTTGAATTAAAATAGCGGTTTCGGTCTCTAACAATGGTAAAACTGTTACTTTTACGACTCGGCCATCGGCTAAGGTTAATTCAGCCTGATAATTTTGACCGACGTTGCTCTGAATTACCTGCACCAGTTCCGCATGAGGGAGCGTTTCGGCCAAATTAGCACCGATTAAACTATCCTCATGATTGCTAAACACTGTTTTAAAGATGAGGTTGGCAAACTGGATTTTTTGCGAACTACCCCGAACAATCACCACCGCCGTCTCAAGTCCATTTAGAGTCATCAATAACCGATTATGGTTTTGTTCAGCCAATCCATTTAAGGAGAAGTTTTCTAGCACCACCGCGGCTTGGTCAGCTAAGGCTGATAAGAGACGAATATCATGACTAGAAAATTGAGTCGGTTGTCGATTTCCAACCCGTAACAGACCTATCACGGTTCCCTTGACGATAATTGGGGCGTATAACAGTGCTTCTAGCGGATATATAGTGTCGGTGCTGGTTTGGTCGGTACCAAGAGCAAAAACGGCTTTAGCCTCCCGAATCGCCTGCCCGGCTAAACTTTTATCAAGATTCAATTTTGAGGTATAATTAAACCGTTGGTCAACCCCACACAAAGCCAAAGGGTCTAAACGGTGGGTCTGCTGGTTAATCAACAACAGTGCCCCCTCATCCGCTTGGATTAAATAAAGCGCCGCCTCAACCAAACGTTGCCACATCCGCTCATGGTCAAATTGGTGAATTAGCGACTTGCCAACACTTAACAAAGTGTTCAGTTGACGACGGTATTGGTTCACCGCAGAATCAAGATAAAGAGATTGGTTCTTTTGCTCTAATGAATTTTGTAGGACATTTTCAACCGCACTAACAACCTCTATAACATCAAACGGTTTATAGATATAATCCTTAACCCCTAATTTTAACAGTTTAACCCGCACCGTTTTATGCTGATGAGAGGTCATAATGATAACAGGAATAAATAAACCATTGGCTTGTAACAGCTCTAGCATCGAGATGATTTTACCAGAATCGATACCGTAATCAAGCAGTATTAGATTAGGCTGATCCACAATGGCTAATTCCATACCTTTATCATAAGTATGAGCAACCTGAGTTTTATATCCTTGCGGCTTTAAAATTTGTTCAACGATTATTCGGCAATCCTGAGAAGAATGGTCTATAATAAGGATACTGTTTTTTTTCATGATGATGTCCACCTTTATTAACTGCAATTTTATCATACCGATAGTTGACCATAAATAGGATATTAGGGTATTATAGAGTAGTTCTTTAGTCCACCCCCTTAAAAACCCATACCAATGTACCGTCTACATTTAATTGTAAGGCTGGTATTTGTATGGGAACATGAGGTATAATTAAATTAACTCCTAAAGTGATTGAGACGTTTACCAATGAACACAACGATAATTATATCAATTCTGGCCTGTGTAGTTTTGTTAACCCTATTGGTCGCGGGTGGTGCGGTTGTTTGGTTCCTCCGCAACCGTGACAGTGATGATGGCTCATCTAAATCGCGTCGTAAAAAGAAAAATTCAGCAAAAGCGGATGATGATGACGATGATGATGATGACGATGATGATGATGACGAATACCAAGATGATGAGGACGATGATGATGATGATGATTTTGCAGAAAAGTTATCAACCTCAGCAACCGCGTCAACTGCCCCACCAAAAGAACTCGATGATCTTGAAGCCGCGAGCGACAAAATCACTATTTTGGTCGTGGATGACAACCCCGACACCCGTGAAAACGTGAGCCGTCTATTGTACTTTGAAAAGGACATGGAGGTTATTGGGTCGGCGATTAACGGTCGCGAGGGTATAGAGAAGGCCATCGAATTGCATCCACACATTGTGATTATGGACATCAACATGCCGGATGTGGATGGTATCACTGCGACAGGTGAGATGGCGATAAAAGCCCCATACAGCCAAGTGATTATCATGTCGGTTCAAACCGAGCATCATTACATGCGGCAGGCGATGGCGGCTGGAGCACGCGACTTCCAACCAAAACCCTTCACCGCAGAAGAGTTGGTCAGTTGTATCCGACGGGTTTATAAAATCGGGATCCCAACCTATCAACAAATTGAGGCGGCAGAGAAGTATCAGTCTCAAATGGCGGCCGCACAACCCAAAGAGAGCGAATCTCCAAATATGGGAACCGGTACCCCTCCCATTATCGCCGTCTATAGTGCGAAGGGAGGCATTGGAACCTCAACCATTTCGGTCAACTTAGCGGTTGCGCTACAACAAGAATTTGGTGATGCGGCGTTGGTTGATGCTGATATACAGTTTGGTGATATTCTGGTTCACCTTAATACCAAAGCACGGCGTACAATGAGCGACCTGATTCAGGATGGCGAAGCTGAGTTGGACATATTGTCCGACCTAATGCTTCCCCATAACTCTGGTTTAAAGTTACTGCTGGCTCCACCGCAACCGGAACTGGCGGATGAAATCACCCCCGAAATTATCGGCCAAGTTCTACAAGGCACGCGAGAGTTCTTCAAAATTATCGTGGTTGATACGACCTCTCAGCTTAATGATAGAACATTGGGTGTTTTGGAAGTTGCCGACTATATTTTAGTCGTCACATCACCAGAACTACCGGGTATTAAAAATGCCAAGCTATTTTTAGAATTAGCCAAACAACTAGAGTATGACCCCAAACATATTGGAGTGATCATTAACCGAGCTAACCAGCCCGGCGGGGTTAAAGCCGACCAAATTGAAACAGCCTTAAAACTGAAACATACCTATCGCATTCCGTATGACCCCAAAATTTTGCGGGCAACACGAAAGGGAGTTTCGGTGGTTCAACAAGACCCCGGCGCTCCCTCGGCTCAAGCTATCTTGAAAATGGCTCGTGATATTTGGCAAAAATTTAACGGATAGGTCTGCGGAGTGCAAAAGCATCTTGCTTTTGCCAAAGACAACCATGCAAAAGCAAGATGCTTTTGCACTCCTTTAAAAAGGTGGTTAGCATAAATAATGCTAACCACCTTTTCTGTTAAGTAAGTTCAAACACCTCCAAGAGCTTCGCGCCTCGAAGGTGAATGGCTTCACGACCTTTAACGGACGCGTGGAGCCGTTGAAGAAAACAATAAATGGAGGGGAAAACGAATGATTGGTTTTTTACAACCAAAAAGAGACCTCATGGTTTTACATGGGGTCTCTTTTTAATTCAGACTTCCGCTAGTCTCCGGCAAACCGTCCGTGCGGTGCAGGCAAGATGCCTGCGCTCCAGTTACCGGAGGATTTACGCCGTCCTGTACTAGTTAATATGGCTCTTTAGGGTTTTCCGTGCAACTTAATTTGTAGGTCACGCTTGTAGCGTGACAATGCCCATAAACCACAAATTCGTGACGCTACAAGCGTCACCTACAATGGTTGCACGGAATCTACCAGAGAACCGTTAATAAGTAACTTTCATTTCTAAGTTGTCACTTTTCCCGGAGTGCAAGAATTCCATTCTTGCTGTCAAAATACAATTTTGACACTCCTATTTTCCTGATCGTTGCGATTATGTAATCGCTAACAGGTATTTGGCGGGTATATACCGCCTATTATGGGTACACTTCTGTTTTTTACAAGTTAGTTCTGAAAACTACTTATTACCGCTGAACCAACTTCAAGGCATCAAAAGCAATACGACTGGTGTTGGCCGCTTCGGTAGTCTCATCGGTCAATACGACAAACTCATCACCTTGTCCGTCGAAGTAGTACTGCCCTATACTAACCCACTCTCCTTGATAATGGCTCTGGTTTAGAACCATGTCGGCCACTTCACCAAAGTGGAAAATCTGATAATGTGCCGCTTGAGTGGTTGAATTTTGGTGTGGGATATAGGCGTATACCTCATAATTACCAGCCCCATTAACCGGCAATAACCAACGTCCCGCGTTAACCTCACGATTGGTATTCGAGGTCCAGAAATGGAGGCCATTGTAACCGCTGTAGCTTTCGTATTGGTTAGCGAGGGGGCCATGCCACTCAAAACGAGGGCTGGTTATATCAACAACTACCCCGATAGCACTAAAATCGGAGGATGGATCTGACTCGTAGTCGTTGTAATGCACGGGGTCTTCGACAATAATCATACGAACCGTGGCGCTACTGTAATGGTTATAAAATTCCACTCGGAAATTGCGGAATCCGCCAGCCAAATTAACCTGCCGTACTTTATAGCTGACTGGCTGGTCGTACCACGAATCGTAGATAATCTTATCATCGACATAAACCCGCATGCCGTCCTCATGTTGAATCTGGAGGGTGTAAGTTCCCTCTTGTAGGTAGATAGAACGCGTCCAACGCACCGAGAAGTTATCACGGGTGATGGTCGCATCGGGTGAGCCACCATTCCAATGGTAGTTGATGGCTGGGTCTTGTCGTACCAACGCGGGTGTGCCGCTCAGGTGAGCATTATTAAAATATTCACCTGTCCAAGCGCTGGCAACCTGATTTTGTCCGTTCAATTTGACCGACTCGAAATGAATTCGAGCAGGGCCACTTTGGTCGAAATAGGCTATTTGAATTTCATAATAACCGGCCTCTTCAAAATATATCTTGGTACGAATTTCTCCCGACGGGCCAACATCCCAAGCATCAATAATCAACTGTCCGTTGAGCCAAACCCGTGCCCCATCATCCACCGACAGCACAAACAAATAGCTCCCGGCATCAAAATGGCGTTCCCCACTCCAACGAACAGAGAAGTTGTCGCAGGGTAGCTCTGGTACTGGCGCACAATCACCCCAATCATGGCTAATCTGGCTATCAACAATGCTGGCGACTGGATAACCGGATAACGACGGATTGTTATAATATTCGGCTCGCCAAGCTAACCGATAGGTCTGGTCAGACGGTGCGGCTTGGCTGGTTAAGGGTAATAGCGTAAATAGTAAACAAGCGAGAACAAACCAAATTGTTTTTTTCATAGTTTTACTCATGTAAGATTCAGCGATTCAACGATTCAAGGATTCAGCGACAGTCAGCCTAATTTTAATAGAGACCCGTTGCCGGTAAAAGTTCAATAAAGTATAGATGTTCAGATAAATATTTTCAGCCATCACCTTCCCGCAAGTTCTAAACTTGCGGGAAGGTTGGCCTTGAATTGAAAACCATTATCTGAAAGACTGTAGCTCTAGAAACCCGATTTCTTTGAGAAATCAGGTTTCTGATGCTCTTTCCGGCGAGTTCACTGAATATTTACCGTTGCCGAATTATCAAATCGTTGAATCATCGAATTATTAGAATCGGTTCCACCGATGTCGATATTGAAAGGCAATAATAGCGCTGATGATAAGCAGTATCACTAACATAACACTCATGCTGACAAGGTAGAGCAAGGTATTGCTTACACCATCGCCAGTGACAGGCAACGCGCCCGGCTCGGTCTGCTGAGTGGTTGGTTCAGTTGATTGAATGGTATCTGTAGTTGACATGTCAGTTGCCGATTCTGTCTCTGCGGTGATTTGAGTAGTATTTTCGGTCATAGTTTCAACCTCAACCACCTCAGTTTCGGCGACAACATCGTCGGATGATGTGGCCGAGGCAGTTTCGGTTTCCATCATCCCAGTCTCAGCCACTGGCTCCGCGTCGGTCTCCACCTCAATTTCTACAGACTCAGCCTCGGCAAGCATATCGGCTGTCGAATTGGTATCCACTTCATTCACATCTACTTCACTGGTATCAGCAGTTGTGGTTTCAGGATTATCAACCGCGTCGCTCTCTTCGGTTACAGTTTGCTCAACAGTTTGATTAACAACTTGCAGACTGTTCTCGTCGATTGCCTCATCAATCGCCATGTCAGCGGTCAAAATTTCGGTAGTATCAGGATTCTCCGTGTCAACCTCAAGTTCGGCAATGACGATTTCTTGTTCTGTCTCTACTAAGCTCAGTTCATCCAGATTAAAAACCACGGCATGCTCATCATTCCATTTTTTCCAACCACGAACAAACAGGGTCAACTGCTCAGTTTCGGCGGTAATGGTGGTTTCGTACCCCTCGATATTGTAGACCGAACTGTCGCCTGCGGCTTGATACAATGGCTGTTCTGACCAACTGACCGTTTGCCATGCTGACAAATCGAGCGTCTCCCATGTTGTGCCGCCAGTTTGGTCAACAGCTATCTGCAAGGCATATCCTGACTCCGACTCCTCGGCAGAGCCTTCTTCAGAACGAATAAGACCGTTGATGGTCAACTGATAGTCACGCCCCGATACAACGGCTACAGTTTGATAGATACCCGCATAACGGTCTACCTCGTTAGCATCCTCGATCTGAATCAGTTGACTATACTGCCCGTCTAGCACCACCTCATCCCATGTATCAGCATTCCAGCCGACTACAGCACTTCCGTTGCTAAAACCGCCCCAACCATATCCCAAGCCATACTCATTCTGAAATCCAGCTTCAAAATCACCATTGAGTAGCAGGTTGTCAGTCATTCCCTGCTGGGCCAAGGTGGGGCTAATTGTGATAAAAAGGATCATCATCACCGCGATAATGACCAGTCGATATATACCCATATACGCCTCCTCTTTAAGAGAACTCAAAAGTTTGTCGATTCATTCATGACCTAACATGCTGACAAAATCAAAAGCATTTTTTGACAGGATTAACAAGATTAACAGGATTACAAGTGAAAAATCCTGTTAATCTTGTTAATCCTGTCAGATATTGTTTTAATCATGTTGAAATGATAAACTTCTGAGAACTACAAAATTTCTATTCTGTCTAATTTTATCAGGGGTCAGAAAATAATGTCAAGCATGACAAAGAATTATGTCTAGTTGAGAGGAGATTCATGGAGTAAATTTTAGGCCGTTCTTTAAGTAATTTTCACTTCTAAGTTGTAACTTTTGTCCAAATACTACATCCTGATCGTTGCGATTATGTAATCGCAACGGGTATTTGGTGGGTATATACCCGCCTAGCATGGGTAACGGGTACACACCCGTTACCATCATGGATACACTTCTGTTTTTTACAAGTTAGTTCTGAAAACTACTTAAAACAAAAACAGGCTGAAATCATCCAGCCTGTAAAATACAAGGTAGTCCAAAAGTATAAATATATCAGAAATCGTACCAGAAACCTGATTTTTTTGAGAAATCGGGTTTCTAGGGTAATCTTACTGAACTTTTACACTCAATCACCATATAACGCCTCTTCCTTAATCTGGCGCTTTTTTTCCTCTGCCGCTTTTAGCTCTTTCCGGCCAAAAACCTTTTTCTCTGGTTCTATCGACTGAAGAGCCTCCATGTCAACTCCGCCCTCACCACTGTGGATAGTCGGAGCGGAGATAATCCGCTTAACCTCGATACCCTCACAACTAGGACAGATAATCTTTTTGGGAATTTTTTTGATATTTAGAAATAGTTTGTCGAAACGGGTGTTGCAGTCGGTACAACGATATTCATAAATTGGCATAGTTTTCTCCGATATTAATGGTGCGTGTTATACTGAAAAAATAATACGTGTAACCATTCTAATATGAACCGTCCCCTGCGTCAAACGAACAGGAACAGGTATTACGAATTACGAATTACGAATTACGAATTACGAATTACGAATTACGAATTACGAATTACGAATTACGAATTACGAATCATGTCTTACTCGCAACGTCCGCAGACGATTGAGAGCCGCGGCGAGTTCATAGGGTCGAAAAAGAACGTAACCACCCATTTGTCGATTGTCCAGCACGTCCAATCCGGTTTTGTTGACCGCGGCCATCACTTCGCTAACAATCTCGGCTACGGTTTTATCTGTGTCCATGACCTGCTGACGGGCGTAATTGAGCGCCTGTCCAATAGCCTGCACCTGTCCCTCGTCAACCAGTTGAGACACCAAACTGAGGTCAATTTCCTCTCGACCAAATAGTACAGATCGCAAGGCTCGTCCTTTAATGTTGACCTCCCGTTTGCCCTTGCGTGGGTCAAGACTATCAGCAATCGGAATCCGAACAGAAGAAGGAGTCGGCCATTCGGGGCTGGCTTCAACTTGACGACCCGTTGGGTGTCGCTCGGCCACCAACTTGGCATGGGTGGTTACTTCGTAGGGCTGATATTTGTCTAGGCGAATAACGGTGTCGGCTACATCAAAATAATCACCACTGCCACCTAACACAAGAATAGTGCTGACATGGTAGGTGTCGGCCAACTGCCGTACCCGATCGACAAAGGGCGTGATCGGCTCACCTGACTTTTCGACGAGTGCCTGCATGCGAGCGTCGCGAATTAGCAGGTTCGTGGCACAGGTATCTTCGTCAAGCAAAAGCAGTTTGGCCCCTACCTCTAAAGCCTCGATAATATTGGCCGCTTGGCTAGTACTACCGCTGGCGTTGTCTGTCCGAAAAGTGCTGGCATCGGCTCGGTTGGGTAAATCGTTGATGAAAGGACGAATATCAACCCCTTCGATGCGCCGTCCGTCTTCGGCTCGAATTTTTACCGCGCTCGGCTCAGTAACAACCAACTCCCGCCCATCATGAGGAATATGGTTGTACACACCTCGCTCTAGGGCCGATAAAAGGGTGCTTTTGCCATGATACCCACCACCTACAATCAACGTCACCCCCTTCGGAATCCCCATGCCAACTATCCGTCCGGCATTGGGGAGAGTCACCTCTACCTGTAATCGTTCGGGAGATCGAAACCGAACAATTTTTCGTCCGACAAGTGGACGATCATCAACCCCAGAGGCTCGAGGCAAAATAGAGCCATCTACCACAAATGCAACCAACCCTAATTCGTCAAGCTGGGAGCGTAAGGCTTCAGCATCCTGCGCGGTGTTCAGATAACTGTTCAAATCTAAGAGGTTCAGGTTGTCATAGTGCAGGGTAGCGTGTACAATTTGAGGAATGTCTCGACAGAGAATGGCCGCGGCGCGATGCCCCAAAATGCGCCGTCCTTTGGCGGGCAAACCAACTGTAAACCGAGCCTCTACATATCCAGCATTAATTATAATGGAAGAGCGTACTAAAATCTCTTGACCGGGCTGAGGCATACGGATGATACCACTTTTGCCAGAGCCAACATTGATCGTGCTATTGCTGATATAACGTACTTTGTCGGCAAAGGTTCGAGCCAAAAAATCGGCTAAAGCAGTTAAACGAGTCGGCGAATTTCGGGTACTGGTCGGAAATTTAGCGATCTGCATGGGCAAACGAACCCGAAACCGACTGGGAGCGGCATAAGGGTCGCCTTGGACATGGTCGATAAACAGGGTAAAATCTCCACATAAATAGCGCCCCCGAATATCTTTATAGGCTGGATATCCCTTGCCATCCAACCGATTAAGCAAAATCTGTAAATCGGTAATGGTTTGTGTCATGATATTTTCTCCAATAAACGTAACAGTTCATCATAAAAAATTGATTTTTAAGGTCAATACGGCTACCTTATTTACTATATTTGTCTATGCCATTGTATCAGATTATGTAAAAAATGGCACTAGTACTAGACGGCGGAAATCGTACAATACAGACAAGATTCGTAAAAGTTCAGTAATGCCGCCCTAGAAACCCGATTTCTTTGAGAAATCGGGTTTCTGACGCTCTTTCTGGCGAATTCACTGAATATTTACCAAGATTCACTCTCAGCTTTTACTAAAATTAGCATGGTATGCTAACCAGACAATCCAATATTACGTGTTATGTATTGTCGATTAACAATATATGGCACGTAATATAGATACACCCTTTATGAAAAATTCAATAAAAACAACGATTATTACCATTACCCTAGTTAGTTTAATTTTTGGGGCAGGCATTATTGTGGGGCGTTCAAGCACGATTTTTCCAATAACCTCAGTTCGGGCACAAGAGGAGCTTCCCCCCGAAATGCAACCGTTTTTTGAAGTATGGCAACTAGCTAGTATCTATTTTATCGACCAAGAAAAACTTGACTATACGAAGATGACTTACGGAGCAATCAATGGGGTCTTAAAAGTATTGGGAGATGAGGGGCACACCCGTTTTTTACCACCAAAACAAGCCGAAGCTCAAAAAGAAAGTATTTCTGGTAAATTTTATGGTATCGGAGCAACTGTAACCGTTGAGGATGGTTATCCGGCAATTATTGCCCCAATTTCTGATTCTCCTGCCGAACGAGCCGGTATCCAAGCCGGAGATTTGATTGTCGATGTCGATGGTGTTGACATGTTCGAAAAACCGCTGAACGAAGCGATTGATCTGATTAAAGGAGACGAAGGTACGGAGGTGGTGCTAACGGTTTTACGTCGAAAAACAGGTGAAGAGTTGGAGATTCCAATTATTCGGGGTGAAATAAAAAGTCCGGCGGCTAGTTGGATCATAATTCCAGAAACCGATATTGGCCTTATATACATGAGCCAATTTAGCGCTAACCTAGAGGAGAATCTGAAACAGGCAATTGGCGAACTTAAGGAGCAGGGTGCAACACGGCTGATTGTGGACGTGCGTAACAATCCCGGCGGTCTGCTTGACCAAGCGATTAGTGTCTCTAGTCATTTTCTGATTGAGGGGAATGTATTGTTAGAGGAGGACGCACAAGGAAATCGGAAGGCGTATGTAGTTCAGCCAAATGGTATCGCCCCCGACATCCCGCTTATTGTACTAACTAACCACGGCTCGGCTAGTGCTTCAGAAATATTCTCTGGTGCGTTACAGGATCATGACCGAGCGATTGTTATCGGTGAAACCACCTTCGGTACAGGTACAGTTCTGCAACCGTTTGACCTATCGGACGGATCAACGTTACTGCTAGGGATTAGTCAGTGGCTCAGTCCTGAAGGGCGCTTGATTCGGAAACAGGGTATTGAACCAGACATTATCATCGAATTGCCCACTGATGGACGTATTTTAGTACCGGGAGCTATCAGAAGTATGACCCCGACTGAGATTGCGATTAGCAAAGATACCCAGTTATTACGTGCTTTAGAGGAGTATGATGCTCGCCCCGAAATCAACTTGGGATCAACAAACCAATATTGGGAAACGTTGGAATTGGTTCGGTAAACTCTTACAGAAGTTTATCATTTCAACATGATTAAAACAATATTTGACAGGATTAACAAGATTAACAGGATTTTTCACTTGTAATCCTGTTAATCTTGTTAATCCTGTCAAAAGATGCTTTTGATTTTGTCAATATGTCAGGTCATGAATGAATCGACAAATTTTTGAATCTTAGACTCTTTCAAAATTGTTTGCCACAAAACCACCCGTGCAGGTAAAATAAGCGGGTGGTTTTTATTTATCACGAGATTGTTTATTTCACAACAAAAACAAAAATGTGTAGTGGTCAGCTTGATGTTGAAAACGGAGTGCAACGGGTTTAGCCGTTGCCAAAAGCAATGGCTGAACCCATTGCACTCCAACATCATCTTGACCACCACAACAAAAACAAAAATGGAGAAAAATAGCATGGCTGATCGAGAAAAACAACCTCAAGTTGGGGTTGGGGTAATGATTATGCGGGATGGCAAGCTGTTATTAGGACAACGAAAAAGTTCACTGGGGCAGTCCACGTATAGCTGGACTGGTGGACATTTAGAGTTTGGCGAAACATTAGAAGAATGTGCCAAACGAGAAACTTACGAGGAAACAGGACTAGTGGTGACCAGTTTGAAGTTACTTTGTATGAGTAACATCATCTCTTATGATAAACACTACCTTGATGTGGAGTTTGTGGCTGAAGTAGCGCCGGGGGAGCCGCAGATTATGGAGCCGGACAAAATTACTGGCTGGCGTTGGTACGAGTTGGATGATCTACCCTCGCCGTTGTTCAAGGCCACTGAATTAGCCTTGCACAGCTATCAGACAGGGCAATTCTATAATCCGTAATCAAGTGCAGGTTGTCAACGCCGATGCAGTGCTGTAAGATGTGTCCTATAGTAATGGTCTAACTAGCAATAGAAATATCATAATCGTCAACATGGTGTACGATTGTCCGAATCATGGCTAAATCATCAATAAGAACAAACTCATCACACAACAACATAAACTCTTGATTACGGTGTGGTTGAAAAGCAATTATTTCGCCATTGACGGTTTCGTATCGGCCATATTTACCAGTTGATCGAGTTGTAAAATCCTCACCACAAGCAATGAGCGTATCTTCTGCGAGTTCGTCTATGAAAAGGATTTGCGCCATCTCTAAAATTTTATTATTCAATTGGCTTTCTTTGTCAATTCTCTGAGGTGGTGGACCACCAGTTTTTACTGTAATCATAATTGTTATCCTTTATAGCTAGGTCTGATATATACATGTCCCGTTGAGTTAGGTTTAGTTACTTGTTTCTAGTATATCTCAGCTTAAAGTTTTCTCAACGAGGTCAGCTAGGAAAAAAACTGCGTAGAAACACGGGATTGAGTTTCGCGCACCACATGGCCTTTGCATAGGCGATGATGACTGCTATGAAAAGAGTAACAATGAAGCATGCGTCAAATCCATAACCGTTTATCGGTTTTGACAAAAACTCATAAACGTGTAAAATGCAAGTATTCAACACTTGGTAACTAATACTAAGTATACACATTAATCGCGTTTTAGGCTAAAGGAGCATAAAAATGGGTACAATTGATCCCAAAGATTTATTAAAAAAGTGGATACAGCATGACCTAACGATCGAGATGGCAATTGGTCACATTTTACAACATCTCGTTTTATTGTACGATACAGATAAACAAGCGGCGATTACTCGAAGTAAATATAAAACCGCAGTTGAGGCGGTGAATATTAGTCAAGCAACGTTACGTGATGACGTTGACCGTCTGCTGACCAAAGCAGATATGGAATCGAGCCAAAATGAACCTCCCAAGCGGAAACGAGGTCGGCCTCGCAAAAAACAAGATGAGTAACCAACAAAAAAGTGTTGACACATGAATTTTATCAATGTACCAACACTTCATATCGGTTGCTTCACAAAACGGCTCTTTGGGGCTTTCCGTGCAAACGTCATGATTGTGTCATCATCTTCCCGCAAGTTTAAAACTTGCGGGAAGGTTGCCCTATCAAAGTATCTAATTCAGGATGCAGTTTTGAGTTGCACGGAATCTACCAGAGAACCCACAAAACAACAGAATAGTTTTTGACGTATTAACGTCGTATAAACCTACGAACTTTGATGAGTTTGTAGGTCTTTTTTTGTGATAATCAAAAATAGGATTTATGCAAACTCAGCCATTAGAGTTGTTCGGGAATAACTAATCATCTCATAAAAACTCAAATTCGAGACGCGCCGGAGTGCAAAAGCTTCTTGCTTTTGCATGTTTGTCTCCGGCAAAAGCAAGAAGCTTTTGCACTCCTTTATTGCCGAACAGGTCTCTTACAGTAAGACAAAATTAGGATTTTATGATGGCAACTACCCTAACAGTCGCTGATTAATCTCTTGTACAAAAGTGGTATGGCGTATCAAATCTTGCTGGAGTTGCTCCACATTACCTGAAGCGTAGTCAAGCCGTCGAGCTAAAAAGGCAAACTCATCACTAGCATGAGGAGGCATGGTTAGGTCTTTGGTATTACCTCGCACCATACGGAGCGCATTAATCAATTGTCGCAAAAAATTCAGTGCATCCAATAAGGATCGGTAATTCTCACGCGGAATAATATTGGACTCGACGAGTGCTTTCATGGCGGCTCGGGTATTAAACTGGCGCAAAGTAGAATCATCATGACCGTGTGTAATCTGAAGACCTTGAATCAAATATTCAATATCAACCAACCCTCCCGAACTAGATTTGGCATTAAAAGTTCCCGCTGTTACCAAATGACGTAACTGACGCTCTCGCATGGCTCGCATAGCCGACACATCAAACGGAGTGCCGGTATAAAGCAGGCGGTCACGGGTGGCGAGTATCTGACGGCCTAATTTATCATCACCAACAATAGGACGCAATTTAATCAAGGCTTGTCGTTCGTAGGCCCAAGCCTCACCATCAGAGGCAAAATATTGCTCAAACATGGCAAAGGGAACTGACAGTGCGCCACCTTTACCATAGGGACGCAAACGTAAATCCAGTTCAAAAATTCCTTCTTGTTTAGTGGTAATCGAATCTCGAACTTTAGCCACAAGTCGATTAAAATATTCGGCGTTGGTAATAACTCGCCGTCCTGTCGTTTGCCCGTTTCCTCCATAGATAAAGATCAACTCAATGTCAGAGGCAAAGCCCATTTCACGACCTCCAGCCTTGCCTAACATGCAGATTGTCAAAGGGCAAATACTCCGATTTTCTAAATAAGGCAGGTCAAACATAGTTCGTAATTCTTTCACTGCAATCTGATAAGCAGTTTCTATAATTAATTCTGCTAAATCTGTTAGCTCTTGAGAAAACTCACCAAACTTGGCAATATGTCCCTGAATTTGGCGCATGTCAATACGAAACATTTCGCGATCTTTGAAACAATTTAGTGCTCGACGTTTATCAGCCTCCGTATGCTTCTCCTTCAATATCAATTCTAATGCTTCCCGCAATTCGGCTTTGCTCTTTTTGACAGCCAAACCTGTCACATCTTTCACCACTGGAAAAAGATTTTCATATTGCATACGCAGAAAATCATCCCATAAAAAATCACTAACGCCTAACAACCGCACCATTGTACGCATCACTTCTGGCTGTTCGATTGAGGCTAACTCATCAGCCCAATTGGGTCGGGTAAATAGTTGAGAGACAAACTCTCTAAAATGAAGCAAGGCCGATTCGGGGTTAGGCGATTGGGGCAATAAATTGGTAAACTGTTTGATTAAAGCCGTGGCAACCCGAAGTTCACGCTGTTTATGGGGAGCGGTAATTTTGTGATGATGGGCATCCGTAACATATAAAACATCTTGCACCCGATTACCAACTGTATCAACGCCCATTCGACGAATATTGATTCCATGCAAGCCCAACGCATTGGAAAACTCGTACAAAAAACCTACGGTATCAGGAGCATTAATTCGTAAGACTGTATGTCGTCGAGCGGCCTCATTATCAATCTCAATATCGATCGGTAATAGGGTAGTTTGTGGCTCGCTAATATTCTGTAGGACTAAAGCAACTCGTTTTGCCAACTCTGCTTGAGCCTCACGTTGTTGCCCCGCTTGTAGCCTTTTACTGAGTTTGATAAAATCTTTCTGATATAATGACCAGCAATCGGAAGGAATATTATCAAAAAAAGGCAAAACGGTAAAAACATCTACAATTTTACGACGACTTTGATTGAATTGGCCTTTGGTTACAGGTCGATAACGGCGCTTACGTTTTGAGCGCGGTTTGGGGGCAGTTGGTGGTTCATCAATTGAAGGCCCATAACTAAAAACATGCCCGTCGACAATATTAAATCCGTACACAAATAGGAGGCCGCAAATAATCGACAACTCACCAATATAGTCATAACCAACAATTGTCACTCGCCAATAGCCCCCCTCGATTGATACTGCATCGATTTGTGCTGGCGTATCAGAGGTGAGTTTTTGCACAAGTACGGCATGACGGGCGATATCATCATCACTAAATGTAGCCACATAACTGGCATGCATTCGAATAAGGTGGGGTAATAAATTGGGATCTGATATTCCCGTGGATATGCTAGTGACGGTATCCTTGACGGGATCAATATCAGTCAAACGTTGTTGATAAACTACCCGAATTACCGTAGTATGCTTTTGATAAAGATTAACAAACCTTGCTCCAATATTTTTGCCTTTAAAACCTAAACGATGAGCCAAATCATTCAATGCTTCTGGTTCTTGGGGCAGGGTATGGGTCTGGCGATAGTGTATCAACTGTAGATGATGCTCAACAGTTCGCAAAAATATGTAACCGTTGGTCAATACTCGATACTCATGGGAGGTGATAAAGCGCTGACGAAACAGTTTTGATAACGCCTCAAGAGTGTTACTGCTACGAACAGTACGATGGGTTTTGCCATACACCAACTGTAGATATTGAGTTACAAATTCAATATCCCGAATCGATCCTTCTCCGAGTTTAACCTCGCCCCAATCTCGTCCTTTTTGCTTCAATTGTTTCTCAATTCGCTGTTTTAGGGCATGTACTTCAAGACGCACTGTTTCAGGAGATATATCAAAAATATAGGACTGAATTCGCCTTAAAAATATCCGACCCAGATTTTGATTTCCAGCAACTGGTCGCGCCTTTAATAAAGCTTGTTTCTCCCACAAACAGGCATCTTGTTCTAAATAACGAAGATAACCATCTAAAGTTGAGACTAGCGCTCCTGATTTCCCCCAAGGTCGAAGACGCATGTCAACCCGATAAAGAAAGCCCTCTGATGTTACTCTAGCGAGTGCATCAATGAGGGCTTGTCCCAAACGAATATATTGACGAGGGGTATCCTGAGAGATAAAAAACAGGTCAATATCGGAGCTATAATTTAGCTCTCCACCACCTAGTTTACCCATTGCAATCACCACAAATCCATCGGCTGATGTTTTTGTCTGCTCAGAAACAAGGGTTAAACAGGCTTGAATCATGCTGTCGGTTAGGCACGAGATTTGATTGGTTACAGTGGGTAGGTCGAACGAACCGAGTAGGTCTGCTGTGCCAATTCGTAGCAGTTCCCAACGTTGGAAGCGACGCAGGGCATCCAATGCCGGAATAATATTGGGATTGAGCGGGGTAAATGAGTTTATCCCTGAAGTTGTGGTTGAGGATTGGCTGGGCAAATATGGTCTAACAATATCTTGAGCAGTTTGATATAATTCATCAACCGTTTTAGGCTGAGACAACCGTTTATATTCTGTCAGATGTACAACATGCTCAGGATAACGAAGTAATATTCCGGTTAAAAATTGACTACTAGTAAATAGAGTGACGAGGATTTCTATGGTACGAGGATTATCTGTTAAATGGTTCAGCAGATGAAGTTGCTCGGTACTGCTGTTGATAAGACGCTCAAAACTGACTAAAACATTATCTGGATTGGGAGGCTCGGCTAAGGCTCGCAAAAGGTGAGGCAGGTTATCAGCAAATGCCGAGCGTGTCATCTCATCTTGGGGGATGCTTCTGATATGTTGATAAGCGCGTTGCCAATCGGAAAAACCAACGGCAGAAAGGCGATGATAGATAGCATTATCATCCAAATCATCATGGTATAATAGTTCACGAATTTGATCTGTATTGACTATAGGCATAAGAATTTTAGTATATTGGACAGAAGTTTATCATTTCAACATGACCAAAACAATATCTGACAGAATTGACAGGATTACAAGCAAAAAAAATCCTGTTAATCTTGTTAAGGAATCGGGATTAAATAAGTTGCGCGTTTGACTGGGAGCGCTGGCTTCCAGCCGGCATGCCGGCTGGAAGCCAGCGCTCCAACTCTGAGAACATGCACAAGTTAATTAATGCTCATTCCTAATCTTGTCAAAAATGCTTTTGCTTTTATCAATATATCAGGTCATGAATGAAACGACAAACTCTTGATATATAGTACCCACTCAGTAACTTGACATTTAGAGTTATTCAAGTATAAAAAGTAGTTTAAACTCCCTAATGAATCGGGAGCAACAGATTTGTTAATCTGCTCGGCATGACACCGTTGCAGGCTTTTTTCGGCATGTAATCTCAAAACTAATAAGGATAGACTAGGGTAAATAGAGTTGTTCAGTTCTCCATGCTTGTCACGCTACAAGCATGACCTCCACGGCCTCATGTCTGACAAAATTACTGTAGGTGACGCTTGTAGCGTCACGATTATACCCATATAGATTAGAACTGAACAGCCCTTAGGGTAAAGGGCAATGTTCCCTAATGTTTACTCATCACACAAAGCTATGAACACTGAAAAAGAAATTCAACAATCAACAGTAATGGTTATTGATGATGCGAGCGATAATCGGCATTTACTAAATCTAATTCTAAAAAAAGAAGGGTTTAAGGTTATGTTAGCCAAAAATGGTGAAACTAGTTTAGCCGCCCTTGCAGAGGAGCTACCCGATATTATTTTATTAGATATTATGATGCCAGATATATCGGGCTATGATCTATGCAAAAAATTAAAGGCCGATGAGCGAAATCATGATATTCCCATTATTTTCATTAGTGCTATGAACCAGTCAGTAGATAAGGTTAAGGCATTTTCAGTTGGCGGAGTAGATTATATCACCAAACCATTTAATCATACCGAGGTAATTGCTCGAGTTAATGCTCATTTGGATATCCGTCGCCTACAAAAAAAACTTGAGGAAAAAAACTCTCAACTTTCTCAAGAAATTTTAGAGCGAAAGGCTGTTGAGGAGGCTCTTCAGCAACAAAATAAAGAGCTAGATGCATTCTCTCATACTGTTGCTCATGATCTAAAAGGGCCATTAGGCATTGTAGTTGGTTATACCGATTATCTTATCAATGATCCGTCTGGTATGGATAGTGAGGAACTCCTTCCTATTTTTGAGCAGTTGCGGCAAGCGGGGCAAAAAGCAACCAATATTATTGACGAATTACTACTTTTAGCTGGTGTAAGAAAACAAGAGGTTCAACCTAGTCCAGTTAATATGTTAGAGATTATTCGTCAAACTGAAATTCGGTTAGCATTGATGATTGAGGAGTATAAAGCGGAGATAATAGTTGCCGAGGATTGGCCGATTGTAATTGGATATGCACCTTGGTTAGAAGAAGTATGGGCCAACTACATCAGTAATGCCCTAAAATATGGTGGATCACCACCAAAAATAGAACTTGGTTATACGGAACAGGATGATGACACAGTTCGATTATGGATACGGGATAATGGTATGGGACTTAGCCAAGAAGAGCAATCAATGCTATTTACTGAATTTACTCGATTCAACGAAATTCGATTAGAAGGAAATGGATTAGGGTTGTCAATTGTACGCCGTATTATGAACCGTCTACAAGGAGATGTAGGTGTAGAAAGTACTGTCGGATATGGAAGTGAATTTTATTTTATTCTGCCCAAAGCGTAATAAGTCGTTTTCGGAACTAACTTGTTAATGTCATTCCCGCATGCTTTAGGCGGGAATCTAAGCCTACACAGTGGATTCCCGCTAAAAACGTGCGGGAATGACACATCAAAATTAACACTTTAGAAACGAAAACGACTTATGAACATGCTAATTACCGATATATTTTGCGTACAAACTCCGAGCAATTCCTTCGTCTTCAGTGCCTTTAATAATGGCTCGTCCGTTTAAAAACATAGTTATCTCATAGGCATCAACAGCAAAACGAATCAGATACTCGTTTTGCGCGATAACTTGTCCGACTTTAGCTAACTGAACAGCTAAATCAGCTAAGGGCAGGTTTTGGTTCCGCAAAGGTCGAATCTGCATGGAATTACGGCCACATAAATTCACAATTTGTCCGGTCTGGTTTTGGTTCAAAAACTCAAACTCTCTCTGTTGGCAAGCAGGGCAGTTGGGACGAGGGCCGTTGTTCTTAAACTGCTCAAAACTATTCATCCACAAATCAACATGAATAATTCCCTGATTGATTTCACCATTCCCCACAAGTAACTTAACCGCTTCCGTCGTACTGATACTCGCTACTGTTCCTACGACAGAACCGACCACACCCGCGGTGTCACAGGTAGCACTACTACCGGGCAAGGGTATGGTTTCGACCAGACAGCGCAGACAAGCTGTTTCACCCGGAATAATTGTCTGGCTCATGCCATAACTCGATACCACCCCACTATATATCCACGGAATATTATGTTTGACACAGGCATCATTAAGCAGATACCGTGTCTCAAAATTATCGGTACCATCCATCACTAAATCGGCTTGGCTGATGAGTGTTTCGATGTTTTCGGTGTTTACATCAGTCACAATCCCTTCTACCGTAATTTCACTGTTGATGCGGCGTAACTTGCGTGCCGCGGCGATGGCTTTAGGTAACATATCGGCCAAATCTTGCTCATCAAACAAAAGTTGACGTTGCAGGTTATTTAGCTCGATAAAATCGCGGTCTACGATGGTTAACTGACCGATTCCGGCACGAGCCAGATGGTTGGCAATGACCGTGCCGGTGGCTCCACAACCAATAATGACCACCTGAGCCGAGAGGAGTTTCTGTTGTCCAGTTTTCCCAATACCGGGGAAGAGCGTTTGACGGAGATAACGTGACATAAGCACCTAAAACAAGCTACCCGCAAGTTTAGAACTTACGGGTAGCTTATCTGCATGCAAACCCTAAAGGTTTCTAGTAAAAGTTCAGTAAAGTAGCCCTAGAAACCCGATTTCTTGAAGAAATCGGGTTTCTGACACTTTCTGGCGAGTTCACTGAATATTTACGGTTTCTAAAACTTTTAGGGTTTTGTGTAGGATATTGAATAGTTACAGTTCGTTCTGATCTACGATTTCCAACGGTACAAACTCAAATCGTCGGATACCCTCATCAGCCAAACGCCAAGCGTTGGTGTTAAGGGGCATTTTTTCGTGGACAGAAGTAATGAGATAAAAAACTTCTTCCCAAGCGCTTTCCATATCTGTTTGGGACGGAATGGGCGGCCAATCGGGGTGAGAGTGATAGATACCGATAATCTCCAACTCTGCGTCATCAGCCGACATCTGGACTTTGGCGAACTCCTCTGGGCTGATGACAAAACGATCAGTTCGGTCTTGATTCTGATTGGTGGCTCGACGAACTTCTCGTACAAAACCACCATCAGCAAATTGACCTAATAAAAAACCACAACATTCATGAGGATAGATTTCGGCGGCATGGGTATATATCTGTTTGAGTTGGGCATCGGTAATTTTCATGGCTTATTTATCTTGATGAATTAAATGAGCGTTTATACTTAAAAAATCTAGGCATTTCAGTCGTATTGTCAGGCGCACCTCGATAACTGGCGGCAGTTATTTCAAAAACCGTACAGGTTGAGCGGTCAAGAAGCATGGATTTAAGGCGAGGGTGAATATTGGCATTAGTCGCCATAGTAATCACTGTTGGTTTGTTAGCATGGTAACGATAGTTAAAAATCTGATACAGTTTTTCGGTGGCCCAGGGGGTAGCACTTTCAGTACCTAAATCGTCTAAAACCAGTAGATGGGTAGTACGTATCTCTTCAAATCGCTTATCATAAGGGGTTAAACTGTTTGGGCTGAACGCCGCCCGAAGATAATCCAACAAGTCTGGCACGGTTACAAAGAGAACTGGCTCATGGGGAGTAAAAACATCGTTGGCAATGGCCGCGGCCAAGTGGGTTTTGCCACAACCGTAAGAGCCAGAAAAAAGTAACCAGTTTTCTGGCGAATCGGCATAATTTGAGGCTAGGCTGATAGCTCGTTTTAAGTTATCGTTTTGTTTTCGATCTAAATCGCTACGATCTACCAAAAACGTATCAAACCGCTTTTTGTTATATAATGGCAAACTCGACAGTTGAGAATAGTTAGAATTAACCCCACTTTGTCGGAAGTCAGGGGCATGTATTTTTTGAAGTTGAGAGAAACCATCTTCACTCATGCGAGATCGGACTCGTGGGTCAACCTGCTCTAGTTCACAGTTTGTGGTGACAACCGTTGGCAGTTGAGCGTTATAGCGATAGTTGAACAGTTGAAATAGTTTTTCTTCCGCCCATGATGTGGGACTATGTGTACCTAAATCGTCTAGAATCAACAGCGGAGCCGTGCGAATTTTCTCAAAGCGTTCATCGTAACTAGTAGCACTATTTGGCCCAAAGGTGGCTCGCAAATGGTCAAGCAAATCAGGTACGACGACAAAATAGGCCACATCTTCTTGAGCAATTACATGGTTAGCAATTGCTACAGCTAAATGCGTTTTACCACATCCGTATCCGCCTCGTAAAATTAACCAACCATACGGGTTTTTAGCAAACATATGAGCCGCATTATATACTCGTTGTAAATTTTTACGATAAAATTCTGACAGTCCGAACCCTTCCGGCTGAAAGGTGTCAAAGGTAAACCGCCCTAGCTCATCTAAACTACTAAGATTTCGTAAGGCATCAAGTTGTCTGGTTTTACTATCAGATTTACGGCAATCGCATAATACAGGCTTTCCAAAATCAGGATGGGTCACCGGAAGGTCGCGCCGCAAATAGCCTCTGCCAAGACAATTTGGGCATGGTTCATCATCGGATGTATGTTGAGATAACATAATATCTAACGATGATTTTTGAGACCTTACTAAGGCAACCTGATGAGGTCTATCGTTTTTCGATTTTTGTATATTTTTCGCAATGTCAGCAATAGAGTTCATAACAGCAATCTTGGTTAGTGAAGTAATATATCTCGAAATTCGTCCTCGGTGTACCAAGGTTTATCATCTTGGTTAGCTTGGCTCGGTTTGTCTCCGGTGCGGCCTGTTTTGGTCATTTTTTCTAATACGGCCCGCACGTAATTCCAACGACGGACATTGTTTTCGGCGGCGATTCTAAAGGCTTCTTCAATCCACTCGGTGGGATAAAGTAGCTCGGCCTCTTTTAGTTCATCAGCCAAAATCGGCGAAATCAGGCCGATGTTATCCTCATATAGTTCAAATATGTTGGCTCGTTTGAGTGGAGTCGCCAGTTCAGTATTGGTTTTGGTCACATAGCCCATCTCGCCAGACTCAATCTTTACTTGAGCCTGCCTGCCACGTACACTGTTCAAAAAGTAGAGGTCATGTCGCCCTGCATCATCCTCAAGCTGAGTATACAATAGTGTGCCTCGAGTGACAGATTGAAGCAAACCATGCTCAATGGTTTGAGCTACATCATCGCCAAAAAAGGAGATACTCTGTACTAAGGTTTCATCGCTTAATAGGTCGCTTAAAGAAATAACATGACGTTGATGTCGGGCATGAAGCCATAAAAAATGAAGGGTGATTTTTATCTCAATAGGATCGCTGATTTGGGGCAAAAGTTGGGTAAAAAACAGGTCTGGAATCCCAACAAACCGCAACTCTCCATTAGGGAAACCGTTAAAATTAGTGGGCATCAATAATCCAACGATTGTTTGGTTACTTCTAAATCAGTAAATTTGGTTAGCTCTTTTTGGAAGAAGACTGATACCTTTCCGGTCGGGCCAGAACGATGTTTCCCGACGATAATTTCGGCGATATTTGGGAACTCTGTGTCTTCGTTGTAGACTTCATCACGATAAATAAACATGACAATATCCGAGTCTTGCTCGATGGAACCTGATTCCCTCAAATCTGAAAGCATGGGGCGTTTATCTTGTCGAGATTCAACCTGTCGTGATAACTGACTTAAGGCCAAAACCGGCACATTTAACTCCCGCGCTAATGATTTGATGGAACGAGAGATGAAGCTAATCTCTTGTTGACGGTTTTCACTTCGTGATTCGCCACGCATGAGTTGCAAGTAATCGACAATAACCATATCGAGACCATGTTCAGCATGCAATCGCCTCGATTTTGTCCGTAGTTCATAGGCTGAAATAGCAGGCGTGTCATCAATAAATATATGGGTATTTGATAAGACATTTGCGGCCTGAATAAAGGTGGCCCATTCATTTTCCTTAATATCCCCTAACCGCAGACGTTGGATGCTGATACCTGTTTCAGCAGAGATAAGCCGCTGTACCAACTGCTCACCACTCATCTCCAAACTAAAGACAGCAATCCGTTTGCTCCAGCGCCGCGCCGATTGCAGAGCCATGCTCAAAGCAAGCGAGGTATTGTGGACAATCATATCGTCGGCTACAAAATTATGCGTCTCAGGCACAGTTAAATCATAAACCTGTTGTTCACCCAGATACTCAATATGAGTAATTTTATCCCAATATAGATCGCTTTGCGCCAGATTAATAAGCTGTTCTGATTGAAGTGCCTGTCCGATAGCTAATAATCTATCTCGGCTGGGGGCACGTTTGCCAACATGAATGTTAGCATGCTGAGGTAGTCCCATGTCATCATAAACGCTACGCCAAGTGCGTTCTTTTTTGACATGTTTTATATCATCCCAAATATCCAAGGGAATGGTATCGGTGTTCGTATTGGCCGGAGTGTGTTGAATATATTTCTCTACCTGAGCGATGGCTTCTTCTTTGCCAAACGCGCCAATCTGCTCAACAAACAGGCGTAAATTAGATACACCTGTAATCCATAGCTGATAGGCGGGGCGGTGACTGCCAGCATATTTTATCTGCCGATGTCGCAATTTGGCGATAATTCCAAACCGAAGGAGTAGATGTTGAACTCCACGAGCTAATTTCAATGAAATGGTACCATAAGAGACGACAGCTTGTTTACCAAGTTGAAGGTAAACACTGCCATCACAAGCAAAAAGCCGATTTAAGAAAAGAGCCAATTTAGGTCGAGTATAACGATATACACAAGCTGGTATCTCTTTTTGACTGGCCGATTTTCCCCAGACCTCTTGTTCACGAAGCCACATGGTGAGACTATTGGGGCTATTATGGCTGATAGCCGGTAGACCATCAGGCGCTAACTGCTCCGGCAACACGTCTAAAATATTACATAGAGCGATAAATGTATCTGTAGCAGGAACAACTTTGCTATTGACCCATTGTGTGACCAATGTCGGGCTAACCTCAACCGCCTGAGCCAGTTTGGCATGAGTCCATTTGGCTTGGTGCATGGTTTGTCGTAAATTTGTGGCAAATTCATGACGACCAGTTTCGATAAAATTTTGGTCGCCAGACACGTAGACGGTTGGGACTCGTTTGCCTTGGCTATCCTCCAAGCGAGTTTTTGTACCGGGGAAATTTTGGCTGGCCGTAATAAAATCATCCCGCAAACGTGGATTATTGTTTGAAAATTGTGGGTTACTGCTGGTGACACAACCATCCCCTAACAAATAGGCTAACAGTTTAGCTTCATGGGCTGGGGCATCATATTGCCCAAAAACTGGAATAATTCGCGGTACGGCAATATAGTCACCCGTTTTTAAGTCACCTAAAGCATACCAACCTTTAACGGTCAAAAATGGATGGGTTAAGGTAACTTTTATTTCTCGGCCCAATGCTGTCCGAACTCGGTAAGTTGGCTTAAGGCCATCGTCAACGAAATCGCTGGCTTGAACAGATTGCAACTTGTACTCATCGGTTAAGGTTAATAAGTTGGCCTGACGCTGTTGTACTAACGTTTCAATCGTTGCCAACTCTCCTGTAGTTGGGTTTACCATAAGCGTGTCGGCACTGACACATTTCCCCATCCCCGGTCTTCCGGCCAAGACCACCATGTCGGAACGTTGTAAACCACCTAGCATTTTATCAAGGTCAGTGAGACCAGTAGGAATCCCCACCACTTCACCCTGATGTTGATATAGATATTCTATGCGATCATTATATTCTTCAATGATTTGGCTAATTGAACGTAGGTCACGGTCAACTCGACGAGCCGATATATTAAAAATAATCTCTTCGGCTCGGTCAACCACCTCATCAACATCTCCCTCATCGTCGTAAGCTAATCGAGCGATTCGACCTGCCGCATCAATGAGGCGACGCAATACGGCGGTTCGCTCAATAATGCGAGCGTAAAACTCAGCATGAATCGAAGTAGGTGTGGCATTAATCAGGCTCGTCAGTTGGGCTGGTCCACCAATCTGCTCAAGCTGATTGCGCCGTTCTAGTTCATCACTGAGGGTGACTAAATCGGACGGTTCTCGCCGTTCGTACAAATAGGAGATTGCTTCGTAAACCCATCCATGACGCTCTACAAAAAAATCTTCGGGGTTTAAGAATGTCGAAACCCGCATAATCGAATCAGAATCAATGAGTAGCGAGCCTAACAAAGCTCGCTCAGCTTCAACATTATGCGGTTGTAGAGCATCCGGGGTTAGGACTGGTTTCTTATCAGATTGGTCTGCGTTCTTACTCATAATACAGCAGTTTCTTTTTTAGGATTTAGGTAATAGGGACAATAAAGCGGAGCTTTGTGATACACAAAGTTCCGCTTTTAAGGGCAATTATTTTGAGAGAGAGATTGTTCACTCTTTAAGTGAGAATCGGGTAACTTAATTTTTACCTAGATCATCAAGGTCAAGTTCGTTAATAAAATCTCGGAAAATAGAGAGTTTTTCTTGTTCCTCTTCTGTAATAGGTTCTTGTTCTTCCTCGAGCTCTTCAATACTTGCTTCAGGAACAATGGAGGCTATGTCCATGACTTTATCAGCCACAAATAGAGGCACGTTAACCCGAACAGCTAAGGCGATTGCATCACTAGGACGGGCATCTATTTCAGTGCTTTTACCTTCCACATCCATCACTATCCGAGCAAAAAAGGTATCATTTTTTAGTTCACTAACCATTACATGGGATATTTTGGCACCCATTTTATCTATGACACTTTTCAAGAGGTCGTGGGTGAGGGGGCGAGCAACTTGAACATCTTGTAATTGAATGGTAATTGCATCAGCCTCGAAAGGGCCAATCCATATAGGCAAGTAGCGGTTAGAATCTGCTTCTCTAAGGACAACTACTCGGTGTTGAGACATTAAACTAACACGAATACTGTCTATTTCGACTTCGATCATTATATTTAGCCTCTTTTAATAAATTAAAATGGATGTATGTGTGGATTATACCACATGACATTTTCGCTTACAAGTAGCTTAACGATTATAATAGACCTGTTCGGGAATAACTAATCGTCTCATAAAAACTCAAATTCGAGACACACGGAGTGCAAAAGCTTCTTGCTTTTGCCAGAGGTAAACATGCAAAAGCAAGAAGCTTTTGCACTCCTTTATTGCCGAACAACTCTAATGGGCTGACAATGTTACGTGTTTTTATGGTATTTCAGCTAATTTTTATAGGCATTGTTGCTTGTCAGTCTTTCCAGCCTATTGAGCCAATCTCGACTCAACAGCAGTTACAAGAGGCATGGCAGACAAATCAGCATGCGGTATGGGAAGTAGATTGGCCGACAACTCCCATCGGAGGAACGGTTGTGGTTGAGTATTGGCGCTTCGATAATCAATATCGATTTGAGATTTTGGAGGCAACTTCAGCCCGATTAGTGGGTGAGACTCTTGTCTCTGATGGTGACTTAACTTGGCGTTACAATCGGCTTAAGTTGGATAAAACAAATCTGACAGAAACCATGTCACCAGCGCGCCTCTCACCTGTAACTGATATGTTCAGTTTGATAGAAAAACGGCTCAATCAATCGGCAAGTATATCAGCCCAGCAACAGATAACATCGACCCTAAGTGAAACATCAGAAACAATTGAGCTAATTTTTGCCGACCAAACAAGGCTTATATTCTGGTTAGGGTTAAAAACAAGGCTACCTCTACGTATTAAGCTTATAACCTCTCAGGAGACTATTTCACTTAAAGCTCAGTCTAACGAATCACTTACTCATCCCCTCCAAGGATTATTTGGCAAACCAAACGATTAAATTTTTCGCTTTAACAACAAAAAGCGGCATCGTCTCAATGACGATGCCGCTTTTTTACTTTAACGATTAAGGATTATTCACCACGGACTGATGCTCTGGCATCTGTATCTACTGTCCATTGAGACTGGGTCACCAACAGGGTTGATAACATTTGTTACCCACGGTTTGTACGTAAATATTCAGTGAACTCCAGAACCGATTTCTTTGAGAAATCGGGTTTCTAGGGCTACTTTACTGAACTTTTACAGCTGACCACTACACAATTGGACAGTTTTTCTATTCAAACATCACTCACGCAAGCGTGGGTCAAACGCGTCTCGCAAGCCATCCCCTAAAAAGTTGAAGGCCAGCACGGTGACAGTTAAAGCAATCGCAGGTGGAATCAGGGCATGCGGATGAGAGCGTAATCCTTGATAGGCTTCATTAATCATAATCCCCCAACTAGGAGTCGGAGCATCAACCCCCAAACCGATAAAACTGAGAAAGGCTTCTGTGAGAATATAACCTGGAATTTGCAGAGTTTCAAAAACGATACATGGGCCTAATACGTTGGGTAATATCTGCCTAAAAATGATACGGGGTGTACTGACTCCAATCGATCTGGCCGCTTCAACAAACTCTTTCTGCTTAATCGATAAGGTTTGTCCCCGCGCAATTCGAGCCATACCAAGCCAGTTTAAGGCTCCCATGGCAATAAAAACAAATAGTACCCCTCCCATAGCCTGATTCATATCTAACAAAAAGCCAAAAATTACTCCAGTATCCTCTTGACGATCCCAAGCTTTAAAGAATACCTGCATTAAAATAACCACAATCAAAATAGGTAATCCATACATGAAATCAACTACTCGCATCATGGCATCATCAATTCGTCCACCAAAGTAACCAGCCACAAGACCATAAACTAGTCCGATGATTAAGCTGACAGTAGCGGCAACAATCGCCACAGCCATAGAAACGCGCGCTCCATATAGTGTCCGAGTCCATAAATCACGACCCAAATTGTCAGCCCCTAACCAGTATACAAATCCCTCTAATTTAGTACTGCTACTAGTGGAACCGGGGCGGGCGTTATTATCTCGTAAAACCTGTATCGCGTAGGGGTCATGAGGTGTTGTCTCAAAACCTTGTATAGCATAGGCATTAAAAAAATTAGCAAAACTTGCCATAAGTATTAATAATACTATAAACAATCCACTTGCAACAGCCAATCTATTTTTTAGCAGTTGCTCAATCGCGTCTCCTAAAGGGGTGCGTTCTTTTCGTTGGGGTATAGCAATCGCCTTTGAGGTAGTACCAGTAGCGGCCATAATATCTTCTCTCCTATAAATCGATTAGTTTTGCAAACATAACAGAACAGTTTAATCACTTAGATTACATTAAATTCTAGCTATAACGAATACGAGGGTCTAGCCAACCATATACGATGTCGACCATTAGGTTTCCTGTAACGAGTAAAACAGAGTAAATTAGGGTGACACTGGTAATGACTGTATAGTCACGATTGCCAATACTGGTGACAAAATGTTTCCCCATACCGGGAATACCGAAAATCTGCTCAACTACGAAGGTTCCGGTTACAACGGCTACAATTAAGGGGCCAAGGACAGTAATAACTGGAATGAGGCTATTTTTAAGCGCATGCCGAACGACGACAATTTGTTCTCGTAATCCCTTAGCCCGCGCGGTACGAATATAATCCTCACGAATAATTTGAAGTAAACTAGCTCGGGTCAGACGAGCTATCGTTGCTGAAAAAGCCGTGCCCAAAGTTATGGCCGGTAAAATGGCATGTTTCCAAAACTCCCAATCAAAAATATTGGGAATAAATCCTAAGAAAAATGGTGGCCTAGCCCCCCAGCCAGCAATTGCAAACAAGCCTAAGGTTAACGGGAATATCCAAATCAACAAAGGACCGAGTACCATATTAGGAATTGACAATCCCAATACAGCGATAAAACTACTACTATAATCGACCCAGCTATTTTGTCTTAAAGCAGACATAATACCTAACGGGACTCCGATAATCAAAGCAATAGCCATCGAAACCATACCCAACTGAAATGAGATAGGTAGTGATTCTGCCACTAATTCATTGACCGTTCGTCCCCGCAATTTGAGCGCCATGCCTAAATCACCAAAAATCAGCCCTTCTGAAACCCCTATTCTAGCACCAGCTTGAACCAATTCACAACCGGGTAAAAAGGAGAGACCTGTACAAATTCCTCCCGTAATTCCATCACCTAACACATAAGATGAAAACTGCCATGCTAAGGGCCAATCTAAATGATGGCGACGCTCTAAATTTTCAACCACTGACTTCGGTAAACTTTTGTCGCCCACAAAATCAAAGGGGCCACCGGGTAAAGAACGCATCATTAAAAAGACAGTTAGGGTTAACAATAGCAAAACAGGAATAGACCATAAAATACGACGAATGATATAAGCTAACATTATTTTATTTATAATGAATAATGAATAATGAATAATTCATCCATTCTTCACTAATCGTTATTCATTACTGGACATATTAACGATAAAAAGCGGCACAGTCTTAAGAACTGCGCCGCTTTAATTTATTTAATCAATTGGATTATTCACCACGGGCTGATGCTTTGGCATCGGCATCCAAGGTCCACTGCCATACTGGGTCACCACCGACTGGGTTAATCACTATTGACACCCACGGTTTGTACAATCGTACATAAGTGTAGTAGTAAATCGGGGCGATAGCTGTTTCGTCTTGGATCAAGATTTGTTCCGCTTGACGATACAGTTCGGCTCGAGTTTCTGGGTCAGCAACTGAAGCGGCTTCTTCTACCAACGCATCGTACTCAGGGCTGTTAAACCTAGCATAGTTACTTGAACTCTTTGAGTTGAATACTTCATTTAACCAGTTGTTCGCATCTGGATAGTCAGCACACCAGCCTAAACGATAGATGTTCGGTTTTTCAGAATCATCGGTATCGGGTTGCATGGTTTTCAGATAAACGGCCCATTCTTGATTTTCAATATCGATATTTGCATCAGGAAAGGCTTCTTGCCACATGGCTTGAACCGCTTGAGCGATTTGAGCATGGGCTTCAGAGGTATTGTGCATCAACACAACGTCTAAACCTTCACCATTCGGATAACCGGCTTCGGCAATCCATTCTTGTGCTTGTGCTAATTGATCATCATAACTGGCTTCGACCATAAATCCACCAATCGAGAAATCAGCGGCGACGTTACCATAGATTCCCGGAGGAGCAAATGAGTGAGCCGGAACCTGATCACCTTTGGTCACAAATTCAATCAGGCTTTGGCGATCCATAGCGGCGGCAAAGGCTTTCCGAACCACTGGATCATCAAACGGCGGTTTGGTGTTAACAAAACCGTAGTAGTAGGTACACAGACGAGGCGCAATCAGCAACTCTTCACTCATTTGAGCATCAGCTTTAATACGATCCATATCAGGTAATGGAGGTCCCCAACCCGGGTCAGCCATCGTGTCAAGTTCGTTGTTTTCGTACATAGCCATCGCAGTCGAAGCTTCTTGAATGATGGGGCCACCAAACACTTCGATTTGAACATCATCAGCCATAATCCATTCTGGGTTCTTTTCGATGTAGATTTCAGCGCTATGGAGCCAATCACGTAAAGTGTAGGGGCCGTTGGTGACGATGTTACCAGCTTCAGTCCAATTGTCGCCATATAGGTCAATAATTTCAGACGGTTGGGCATAAGTGGTCGCTTGTCCAACAATTGAAGGGAAGTAAGCGGCAGGTTCTTTTACCGTAATAGAGATAGTAGTTTCGTCAATCACTTCAACACCAACTGCGGCTTCAAAATCAGCAAACTCGTCAGAGGCTGGGTCGGCAGTGTTGTACTCTTCAGCCCCAGCCATAATGTAAAGAATATAGGCATAGTCCGACGCGGTATCTGGATTCAGGGTACGCATAATCCCGAATTTTACATCGTCAGCGGTTACCGGACGAACAGTAGAAATTTCACCATTTGAAGGATCACGATGTACCCATTGTACATCATCACGCATATTGAATGTCCATACCAAGCCGTCTTCAGAAACTTCCCAATCAGTGGCCAAAGCAGGTACGACGTTAGCTTCATCATCAAAGGTGGTCAAACCCATAAATATTTGGTCAATAAAGAATGATGAGGTGGTATCAGTTGCTAATGACGGATCAAGTGTTGGCGGTTCAGAACCGATATGGGTGTCAAGTACGACTCGATCTTCATCAGGATTTCCCGAATCGACTTCAACTTCAACAATCTTTTCAACTTCAACGATCTTTTCGACTTCAACCGTTTCGATGACCGTAACGGTTTCACCTTCAACTTCTTTCACAACTTCAACGGTCTCAATCACTTTAACTTCAACCGTTTCAACAACCGTGATTGTTTGTGGCGTGGGTGGGGGGCCACCACATGCGGCAATAACAACCAACAATACAGCTAACGCGGAAACAGCAAGAAATTTCTTAGAAAACATACTTTTCTCCTTTTTAATTCTAAAGATAAATTTAATCAAAACAATATTTAACATTAAATACGTGAATTTCTTGAACAAAGGTTTATTATCTTTTATTCTACGGGACTTCACCTCCAGATGATAGTTGAGGCAATGATGATTTGTGGTGCAGTTGAGGAATTGCTTAATTACAGCCCACAACAAATAGTAATATTTGTTTTATTGGTGAGGTATTTCTTTTTTGAATCACCATTGACCCGCTATAGATTATTACGAACTAACATTATAATAACATTAATGACAAATGATAGCTAAATTAATAAAGATGACATGCTACCCAATGCCCCGATTCGACTTCCCGAAACTCAGGTTCCACGGTATGACAGTCGATGCCTTTCTCCTGTTTGGCTCGTTCCAAGGATGGGCAACGGGTACAGAAGTTGCAACCTTGAGGTGGGTTGGATGGACTTGGTACGTCGCCCTGCAAAATCACTCGTTTTTTCTCACGTTCCATTTCAGCAAGGGGGTCAGGCAAGGGCACCGCAGAGAGTAGGGCTTGGGTATAAGGATGCATAGGTTGGGCATAAAGCTCTGCTCGCCCAGTCAATTCAACTAATTTACCCAAATACATAACCGCTATTCGATCGCTGATATGACGTACCACAGCCAAATCGTGGGCAATAAACAGGTAAGTTAGACCCATTCGTTCTTGTAGCTCTTCTAACAGGTTAATAACCTGAGCCTGAATAGATACATCTAGGGCTGAAATTGGTTCATCACAAACAATAAAGGCTGGTTCAACGGCCAAGGCTCGAGCAATTCCAATACGTTGTCGTTGCCCACCCGAAAATTCGTGGGGATAACGGTTGATAAAGTAAGGATTCAATCCAACGATGTCCAATAGCTCTCGAACCCGTTCTTTGCGAGCTTTTCCACTGGCTAATCTATGTACCTCTAATGGTTCACCGACAATACTGCCAACAGTCATCCGTGGGTTAAGGGAGGCATACGGGTCTTGAAAAATCATTTGGATATGCCGTCGCATCTTACGTAGCTCCCCTCCTTTTAAGTCGGTCAGTTCAGAACCTTCAAAATTAACCGTTCCATCGGTTGGGCGATAGAGTTGCAGGATGGCTCGTCCGGTGGTACTTTTTCCACAACCACTCTCTCCCACTAAGCCAAGTGTTTCACCTCGTTGGATATCAAACGACACACCGTCAACGGCTTTAATATCACCAACATGACGCTGAAAAATAATCCCACTAGTAATGGGGAAATACATCTTTAAATTTTGTACGCTAACAATTATATCTGACTCAACATTTTTCTTTTCTAGCACTACGCGCCCCTTTGATATAGCTTAATAAAATAGACCATCATAATAAAATGGCGATGCCTAAAAGCCGTATTACATTAAATTAAACTCTTCGTAGGGATGTTCAGTCGTCCATTTTGCAGTTTGAACATCCACATGACACGCTACTTTATGTTTAACGCCAACTTCTTTTAATTGAGGCGGCGTGTCAGCACATTTATCTATTCGGTAATTGCAACGAGCATAAAACGGACAACCTTGAGGATAATTAACCAGATCGGGTGGCAACCCCTCAATAGATAGTAGTTTCTTAGGTCGATCTTCATCTAGCCGAGGCAAAGAAGCCAAAAGACCAAGTGTATATGGATGACGAGGGTTTTTATACAAATCAACGACAGGTGCTTGCTCAACAATATTACCCCCATACATCACAATCATTTTTTGGGCTAATCCGGCTACGAGACCCAAATCATGAGTAATCCAAATAATTGCCATGCCAATTTCTTCGCGCAATCGTTTAACTAGGTCAACAATCTGAGCCTGAATCGTGACATCTAGCGCAGTGGTTGGTTCGTCGGCAATTAACAACTGAGGATTGCATGATAATCCCATCGCAATCATAACCCGTTGCCTCATTCCGCCCGAAAATTGGTGTGGATAGTTATCTATACGATCCGCCGCCGAAGGAATTCCGACCAATTCTAACAGTTCAATGGTGCGGTTACGAGCCTGCTTCTTATCCATTCCCAAATGGAGTTCGACAGCTTCACTAATTTGCCGCCCAATGGTCAAAACTGGATTCAACGAGGTCATCGGGTCTTGAAAAATCATAGCGACTTTATTACCCCGAATAGCACGAATCTCATTTTTACTCAAGGTTAGGAGGTCTTGCCCGTTAAACATTACCTGTCCATCAACAATTTTACCGGGCGGCGTAGGAATAAGGCGCACGAGTGACATAACACCCACACTTTTACCACTACCACTTTCACCAACAATTCCAACCGTCTCACCTTCGTCAACAGAGTAGCTAATCCCATTGACAGCTTTGACCACGCCGTCTTGGGTATAAAAATGAGTGGTTAGATTATTTACATCTAATAATGGAGCCATTAATTGATACAGTGTATGGTTTACGGTTTTAGATTTTCGATTTTTCGAGAGTACATGTCGCAAATCGTAGACCTAAAACCGTAAATCAGATTAGTGTTCTACAATAGATACATATTGCCATTTAGGAATTTTCATAGGTGGCGGCTGAAAATTCCTAATATAAGGTTTTACCAACCAGTTCTCTACACTAAAATAGATAGGAACCCAAGCCGCGTCATCTAAAATTTTCTGCTCTGCCTGCTGATATAGCACCAAACGTGTTTGAGGGTCACGAGATGCTTTTGCTTCATTCAACAGGTTATCCACCTCTACGTTAGAATATCCACCATGATTTTGAGAACTCTCAGAATGAAATAGAATTTCCAAGAAGTTTTGTGGGTCAGGATAGTCGGCCACCCACCCCAATTGATAAAGTTGATATGATGGCTCTGACCCGTTGAGGTCTTGAAGGAATTCGGCCCAAGGTGACTGTTCGATGGCAACCTCAACTCCTAAATTAACCTTGTAAGATTCCGCAATTGATTCGAGGACTGGACCAACGGCACCTCCGACTCCACTTACATGAAGCGTAATTTCCGGTAATTCACTAACATCACCATAAGACGAATCGGCAATAAGTTCAAACGCTCGTTCAGGGTTAAATTCATAATCACTCAAATCAGGATTTTCATAGCCGGGCATGTTAGGAGGCACAATACCGTTAGCTACAGGAACAGTTCCCTGAAAAGCCAATTTGACGATTCTCTTTTTATCAAGTGCTAAGTTAAAGGCCTGACGAATTTTAGGATCGTCAAACGGAGGTTTACTGACATTAAAACCGATATAAAAAATACTATATTCATTTATCGTTTCAAACTCTTTGCTAAGAGGGTTATTAGGGTCGGTGGCTCTGTTTAAGTTAGCTGAACCGATTTGAATAGCATCAAATGTAACACCGGGAGCTATCGGTTCCAAACCTTGTTCATAACCTGTCATACCGTTGATAGGCGCATTTACTAAATAGATAACTCGCTCTAAAACAGGTACAGGTTGACGATAAAAGTTTTCGTTCCTCTCTAATATAATCATCCCTGCATCATTAGGTGAATATTCGGCCAATTTGAACGGGCCACTACCATTTGGATTGGTATACCACGTGGCTCCCCCTCGCTCAACGGCTTCTTGATCAAGTACATAAGCAGTTGGATAGGTCATTTTAGCCAAGAAAAAGCCCTTCGGCTCGTCAATCGTTAGCTGTAGCGTTTGCTCATCAACAACAGTAACACCCATGATTTCTGTTGCTTGACCTTGAAGCTTTTCACGACAGCCCACAATATCGCCCATATAGGTATCAGCCGTATGAGACCGAGTGGCGGGGTCGCATGCACGTTCATAAGACCACTTAAAATCTTCAGCCCGAATCGGTTTCCCATCCTCAAAAACAGCGTTGGGCCGAAGTTTGAAGGTATACACCAAACCATCATCAGAAATCTCATAGCTTTCTGCCACATCGGGAATGAGGTTAAGTGCTTGGTCATAAGCCATTAAACCGCTAAAAATTTCAACCACATATTCAGCGGAGGTCGCGTCACCACTAAGATGGGGGTCTAGGGTTGGTGGTTCGCTTCCTAAGGTAATAAAAACTTGATCTTTGGCTAATTTTTCAGAGGAAACAACATCGTTTTCTACCGAGGATTCCTCATCAGGTTGAGTAGATTCCAATTCGACAGTTTCAGAGGGGGTAGGCTTTTGGGTAGATTCAGCAATAATCTCAGAGGTATCACCCTGTTCTGTTGAAGAGCCACCTGATTTAGAAGGTGTATCTCCATCACCAATAAATGGTATATTTAGCCCACAGGCCAAATTAATCAGAACAAATAGGATGATCAAAATTTTGATCTTGTTGTTAGATAACATACAAACCATAGATGAATAGGCTCCGTTAAACACGCGAAAGTTACTGGTTCCCCAATAATAATACCTGTTTATTAGGTACAGATTATAACTTCTACATTGAATGAGTTTTAGTCATAATGGATTTATATAAATGGATGAGTTTTGGTAAACCCTCTATGGCAATTCCAGAAAAATAAATCTCCCAAACAATCCACTGATTGAAATCAGCGTCTTAAACGAAAAACCTGCTTAAGCAGGTTTCCCGTATTAGCCTGTGAATTCATTCACAGGGCAAGGCCGATTTTGGGAGGTTTTAAACGTTGGAACTGCCTAATATAAAAACATCCCGCTTGGAGAGATAATAGAAGGTCTAGCCAGCGAAGCCAATCTATTGTACGATAAAAGAAATAATTGTCAAACTCTTTTTGAACAGATGTTACCGCAAGTAGAAACATAAAAGACACCCCCTCAAATATTGAGCAGGGTGCCTTGTTAACAAAGTTAAACTATCACTAAAATACTTAAGGAAGATACAAAACTTGACCAACGTAAATTTGGTTGGGGTTCGTTAGCCCATTTGAAACGGCAATGGCTTCGGCGGTTGTACCGTATTGACTAGCAATTGAGTATAAAGTCTCTCCCGCAATAATGGTATGTGTATTACCGGGCAGGGTCGAATAGTTGTCAATAGGTTGTTGATATTGGGTCTCCGGTTGTTGGTATTGGGGAGCAGACTGTTGAGTTGGGTATTCGGTAGCAATTGGAACAACCAATTGTTGCCCGACATAGATTAAATAAGGGTGAGCAATACCATTAACCGAAATCAACATCTCGACAGTAGTGCCATATTGCCGAGCTACGCTGTACAATGTTTCACCATGCGTAACGATATGGTATCCATTACTCTGAGCAGGGTTCGTAGGAGCCTCATAATTAGGAGAAGGGTAGTCGTCATAGTTAGGAGCTGTATATCTCTCTGAGGCAGGTGCAGTGGGAGCATACCCTTCAGTCGTTGGTATTACAAGGACTTGACCAATCCACACAACATCGCTAGACAAGTTATTCGCAATAGCTATAGCTTCAATAGAAACACCATATTGACGACCAATCCCAAACAGAGTGTCGCCAACTTCAACCGTGTGCATATCGGCAGAGTCGACATAATAATCACCAAAAGTCTCACTCGTGGGTGGATTGGCGGCAACAGGATTATCGGTCATGGTTTCAGCTTCGCTAACGGTTGCATCAACAACAATTGGAGCTTCTTCCGATTGAGTGATGTTACTTTCATCTAATACAGCCGCTTCTAATGCGTCATCGTTAACCGGTTGACTATTTGTGGCAACAACCGCTTCTTCAGTAGTAGTCGTCGTTGTTTCGACCACGGCTTCTTCACTAACAGCAATTGTCTCTTCAGAAACCTCAACCGCAACAACAGGTTCCACGTTAATCACAGTGGCGATGGGAGTTGCCACTTCGACTACAACCTCATTTTGAAGGCTATTTTCAGCGCCCAAAGGAGCTAGGGTTGGAGGCATTTCGTCCACAGGTGCAACATCAGCCACAGCACTATCACGCGGGAGTTCACATCCTGTCAAGAGAACTATTAAAACTGCAAAGGTTATGATATATCGAATATTTGGGAAATGGGCCATATTTATCTTCCTTCAATGCTAAATTTTTAAGTAGACATAATGTTTAAGTAGACATAATATTATCATAGATAAAATGTTACGTCAAGTTAAGTTTCTATGATGATAATGACCTTATGGTAGTGATACCATATTTAGCTCAAGTCCGAAAGAAATATCTGTTTGGTAGTGACACAAAGACCACAAATTTGCTATTTATTCAACATATCAGGTAACAAATACTGATTATTAAACAACAGGTGATTAATATGACAAAACATTATGATATTATTGTTATTGGAACTGGTCCAGGTGGAGAAGGTGCGGCTATGAAGGCCAAAAAAGAGGGCAAAAAGGTCGCTGTAGTTGAGGAATTCTCTCAAGTGGGGGGTAATTGCACTCATCGCGGAACCATTCCAAGTAAAGCACTACGCCAAAGCATTCAACAAATGGCCGAATACGGATCCACACTGGGCGCTGATTATAAATTGTTATTAGATAAGGCAAGCTCGGTTATAACCCGACAAGTAACCATGCGCCGTGGTTTTTATGACCGTAATGGAATTAAGGTTATTCATGGTCGAGCTAAGTTTGTTGACTCTAATGCGGTTGAGGTACATTCCCAAAATGAACTAACGCGTCGCTATTCAGCAGATGGTTTTTTCGTTGCCACAGGTGCAAGACCCTATCATCCCCCCGATATAGATTTTAGTCATCCTCGTGTTTTAGATAGTGATACGATTCTTGACTTAAAAAAAACCCCTCGTTCTTTAACTATTTACGGAGCAGGTGTTATCGGATGTGAATACGCCTCAATTTTTCGTAGTATGCAGGTCAAATTGAATTTAATTAACACCCGAAATCAGCTTCTCTCATTTTTAGATGATGAAATTATCGACGCATTAGCCTATCACCTGCGTGAACAGGGGGTCTTAATTCGGCATAACGAAGAGTACGAAAAGGTAGAAGCAGACGATAATGGAGTAACCTTACATCTTAAATCGAACAAGCGAATACGGAGTGACTACTTGTTATGGGCACAGGGACGTACTGGTAACTCTGACAACATGGGGCTAGAAGAAATAGGTATTGAACGGAACATACGCGGTAGTATTGTCGTCAATGAAAACTATCAATCGACCCAACCCCATATTTATGCAATTGGAGATGTAGTCGGTTATCCGAGTTTAGCGAGTGCCGCTTATGACCAAGGTCGCTTTGCCGCCACTCATCTAATATTTGATCAATGTCCTCATCAGTTGGTAGACCATATCCCCACCGGCATCTACACCATCCCAGAAATAAGCTCCATCGGCTTTAATGAGCGAGAACTAACTGCAAAAAAAACCCCTTACGAAGTCGGTCACTCCTTTTTTAGGCACCTTGCCCGCGCCCAAATCAGTGGGCGTACCACAGGTATTTTGAAAATTCTATTCCACCGAGAAAGCCTGGAAATCTTGGGGATTCACTGCTTCGGCTCTCAAGCCTCAGAAATTGTCCATATTGGGCAGGCTATCATGAGTCAAACAGGTGAGGCCAATACCCTCATGTACTTCATTAACACTACATTTAACTATCCAACCATGGCCGAAGCTTATCGGGTCGCGGCACTGAATGGATTAAATCGAATTTAATCGCCTCAGTACCTGACATGCTGATTAAATAAAAAATTTTTCGACAGGATTAACAGGATTTTTTACCTTTAATCTTGTTAATCCTGTCAGATATTTTTATATTTAGTTGAGGCTAAAAACCTTGTCGGGTAACAAGGCTATTTTCAACCTTATTTGGTCCAAAAATCATTTATGAGAATCACGTTTCACGAATTACGAATTACGCTTCATGTTGGTCGTAACTCCATATATCCAAATGCCACCGCGCCGGGAGACGACCCCATAAACACATAAGGTTTGTAGCCGGTCTTAAAGGCGTACTGTTGCACCACCGCCATGCGAGAGGAGATGGCCTCGGTTTTGCCGAGTACGGCCAGTAACGCTCTAAAAACTGGTCGCCCTGAATCGTTTCAGGCAGATTGGCTCGATAATGTTTCTCAAATTCAGAGGAAGTCACATTGGCTAAATAGCCACCCCATCGCGGGTCGTCGGCCTGCGGGTCAAACAGGGTACGGGCTTGGGGGATAGGATTCTGCTCTAGCAGAGTTAGAGTTTCCAGAAACTCTTCCACATCGGGTAGGTTTTGGGTTGAGCCTTCAATAATCTGATACATGGTCACACCTTACATAACCACTTCGGGCAAAGTAAAATAGAACAAACTTCCCTCACCGACCTGACTTTCTACACCGACTTGTCCGCCTAGTTTGTCGATAATACGGCGTACAATCGACAAGCCTAAGCCATGCCCTTCGGCTCGTTCTGTATTCAGACGAGTGAACTCAGTAAATAGTTTAGCCTGCGAAGAAGCGGAAAGCCCCGACCCATTATCACGCACCCAAAATCGAACCATGCCCTCATCGGTTTTTTTGTCTGAGCCAAGTTTAAGTATGGGTGGTTGTCCGCCATATTTAAGGGCATTGCCCATATAGTTAATCCAAACCTCTTCTATCCAAGGCCCGTATCCATTCGCAATCGGCCAGACATCAGGTAAAATTATCTGTCCCTGATACTCTTGATTCATCATCATAAGCCGTTCTTGAACGACCAGCACGATACTAGCCATGTCAATCGGTTGAATATCGACCTGACCTTTACGAACCCCGGCTAAGAGGAGTAGTTCGTCAATAATGTTAACTGCTTTATGGCTAGCGTTGTTAATGATGCCAAAGCTCTCAACCAACTCTTCATCCGAGGTACCAGCGATGTCATTGCCCAACAGTTCAGCGTAGCCAATGATTAAACTGAGCGGGTTTTTTAGGTCGTGAGCCACAGCATGGGCAAAGGCATCTAGCTCTTCATTTTGGCGACGTAGTTGCGCTTCGACCCGTTTTCTCTCTTGAATCTCTTTCTCTAGCTCAACTGTCTTTAGGCGATGAATCTCGGCCTGTTGCCGAGCGGTTGCAGTTTGGTGCAGAACCTGTAAATTTTTGAGTTTTTGGTCTGACTGTTCGTTAAAGACCAGTTCTTTATTTCTTTGGAACTCTTTATGATGAATTAAAGCCGTTTGATAATCGTCTAAGCCCTCATAAGCCTCTGCCAAATATTGGTGACTGCGATACATCTCTTTGCGAGCTTGATTTTCCTCAGCCAAGGATAAGGCTCGTTGCAAATAGACTAAGGCTGATTTGGTATCTTGCTGGCGTAAGTAGGCTTGCCCAATACTTAATAAAGACTGGAGTTCGACATATCTGGAACCAATCTCTTGAGCGGCGACTAAACTTCGCTGAAAGTAGCTTAAAGCATGATCGTAGTCTGGTAATTTTAGGTAAATATCGCCTAATGTGCATAAAACGTTAGTCTCTAGGAGCTTGCTGTCGATTTTTTGTGCGATCTCTAGGCTTTGTTGGGCATAACTGAGTGCCTGCTCTGATAAACCTGTTTCATCACAGGTGACAGCAAGGTTGTTCAGTACAACGGCTTGTCCTTGTTGGTCGTTCAACGCCTCATGAATTCCAAGTGCTTGCTGATAACTTTCTAACTCATTGGCATGATCCCCCGACAGGTTGTAGACAACGCTAATACTGTTTAAGGCTTTGGCCTTTTGTTCTTGGTCAGCTATTTTTTCGGCTAAATTAAGTACTTTTAGCAATGTATCTAGCGCTTCCGCATAATCGCCTAAGTCAATGTAAACATTGCCCAACGTTAACAATACATCAAGCTGTGATTTTTTGTCTGCTAATTTATCATATAAGGTCAGCGCGGCAAATGATTCGGTTAAAGCTAAGGAATAGTTCGCCAAGCGCTCATTTAAGTTAGCCTTATTTTTAAGACTATCGGCCACTCCTTTTTGATAAGGTGCTTCTGCAAACGAACCAGTTGTCGCTAGTTCATAGGCTGTTTGACTGCGAGTTAAGCCTTGTTGAGGATCAACATGACGTAACTCCCAGCCCAAACTATTTAGAGTATCAATTTTAGCCACAATATCCATGCTTTGGCTTAATTGATGTTTTAATGCTTTGATTTTATCGGTCATATTAAACACCTAGTTTATCCTCAACGAGCTATAAAAATCATTATAGCATTGACTCTCTGCTTATGAAACTTGCTGACGTTATCGGAGTTTATGAGACAGCGAAAATAGAAAGAGACCGAAACATTTAGCTCAACATGACTTCGACAGGCTCAACCAAGGGCTGTTCAGTTCTAGTCTATATGGGCATAATTGTGACGCTACAAGCGTCACCTACAGTGATTTTGTCAGACATGATGCCGTAGGTCACGCTTGTAGCGTGACGAACATGGAGAACTGAACAGCCCTACAGTCTTTCAGATTTCAGATAATGATTTTCAATATTTTCAATTCAAGACCAACCTTCCCGCAAGTTCAAAACTTGCGGGAAGGTGACAACTGAAAATATTTATCTGAACATCTATAGCTCAACCAACGTAGCCTGAGACAGTTCCAAGTTTTAAAACCTCCCAAAAATCGTTGGCTGAGACTTCAGCGTGAGCGCTCAATCGAACGCTTGTCGAAGCCGATTTCCCTTCGGCAGACTCAGGGAATGGTTCGGGGGGATATGACCGCCAATCAAAAAGCCCGCGAATTGTCACTCGCAGGATGAATTTTGAGCCAAAAAGAGGTCTGTTGTCGGAAGTGACTCATTCGTGTCAACTGGTTTAGCGGTCTTATGCTGCACTCCCCCAACTATTCTATGCGCCCGTTAGCCGCTTAATAATTACCACGAGAGACATATCCGTAAAGTAGACAGCCCCGATTCAGATTGAGTCGGGGCTAAAATATTTTCGTTCACGGGTATTGGCTTTAGCCCAAGGCTATCAGTCAACAGGTCAACACTACCCAAAAAAGAGGGTCTTGTCGATACAAGACCCTCTTTTTGTTTCTTGCTACCCACTTACTATTTGGCCGTCATCATCGAACGAATGAATTTGAGACCGAGGACGCAGTGACCCGAAGGAGTGGGGAATTGTGGTTTGAAGGTTGGAAGCGCGCTAGTCAACGAATCACGCACCTGACTCCAAACCAGATTGACATACCCCATAGCGTGGAGCAGTCCGGCCATGGTTGCCCAAGAGAGCCGTGGCGAGGCGCACAGATACAACGGTTCCCAACGCGAGATGAACTTGTTTTTGAAGCGCCATAATCCCTCTGAATTATAGGCAAAGTTGAGCGATCTCCCCACCTGAAAAGAAAGTTGACTTTGGGTCCACAATTCCTGCGGATGTCGGTGCGGGGCAAAAATCGCCTCACTTTCGGTTTCGGGTAAGGGAGTAACGTTACCCAAACTTAAACGCTCACCCCCTTCTTGAGCCAACTGCCGGGCAATGGCCGTAACCAGCGCCTCCATCACTCCAACCTGTGCGTCTTTGTGGCGCAGTAGTAGTTCGGTATGGAAATAGGTTGGGGCAACAACAGTCGAGAGGGTGATCGCGCCCATCCACACCTTTTCTTTCGTTTCAAAGACAAAGCAACGTGTACTCTCATCAAACTCGGTTCGCTCGGTGTGACGTAGTTGAACTCCTTGGCGAGCGGGGGAGTTATCAATCAGTTGCGCTAGTTTATGTTGATGAGTTTGATTCAATGGTATCTCTTGCACCGTGCCATGTCGTCGTCCCCGCCGTGCCAGCTCACGCACAGAGCGTTTGCCCCGCCACGGTAACTCTAAAACCGCCTCAGCCCCCATCGCCGCAACCTGACAGCCCTGCTCAATTAGATAGTCGCGCACTGGCAAGCCACAGCTTTGTAGCACAAAACCGTTTGGTAGCTGGCTCAAATGGCTTTGGTAAAGCTGGTCAAAAGAATAGCTCTGCGGAACTTCCGCCGTGGGGATCCAGTTAGTGGCGTTAAATGGGAGTTTGACCAACTTAAACGCCGGATTAGCGGTGCTGATTCTGGCCCAACTCAAAGGTAGTTGTAAGATTGATTCGGTCTGCATAATGGTCATGATGATATCCTTTATCTACGCCATACAAATGTTTGACGTGGCTCACCGACAGGCCTGGATTGTCCATCCTTACATCTAAAACATACAACCCCGTTCGGGCTATAAACTCTGCTTCCTCTCCAAGTGCTTCATTACAAGCCGCACATGTAAAAGTTCGTAAAACCGCTCTAGAAACCCGATTTCTGGTGAGTTCACTGAATATTTACAATATCTTTATGGATGATATGCTTTTGGTGGAGTTGCCCCAATACTTCCGTCACCTGAATCGCAACTTGGAGAAACTGAGCAATATCCAATTGACCAGCCAAATTTAGCTGGTTGATTGAATCGCCACCAAAATCCTCCAGTTCCATCACCCAGCGATTATGGTCATGTTGTTGTACCGTCTGGTAGCTCAAGCTATAGGAGCGATCACGCACGATTTCACGTATCACGATTTTACGTTTTAAGATGATTAGGGTTTCTGTTTTCCTAATTCAATCTTGACTTGCATTTCGTTGTACCATACCATGCTCAGGTTATTCCATATCGATTTCGTATGGGTTCGCCTTCTCGGCCTCTTTCTTTTTAGAGACTCTGTCCGAAAAGGCAAGGAACAGAAAGGTCAAAAAGCTACCCGCGGCCATACCACCAGCTATCGAAAAATATTGGTTCCAGAATTCAGGAATATCACCCAAGCCCATCATAATGGCTGGGATAATCGTCAACACCCCAACCGTAAAGGCCAACATAACGCTGGCTGTGGCCTGTAAGTCGGGGACGCGATACCCAACTAGGGCAAAGATACCGACCCCCAAGGTCAATAATGCCACTTGGGTTCCCCAATATTGAATAGTGAGCAGGTCATTAATCTTGTCTAGTACCGAAATAATAAGTAATAAAACAAGATAAAACAAAAGAAATGGTATCCAAGATTGCTTTGTTTGATTGTTCATAAGTATGTACCGTCATTTAATGATATAATCGCACAGCGGTAAGTCATAGATAAACACAGACAAAAATATGTTATTCTGTGTTCGGCTATGTCTCACGTTTACGTCATATTTGGTATAGGTATTATCAAATGATTATCTATTACTGAAACTGATTTTACCATATTCAAGCCTGACTGTCATGTCTATCACATACAGCACTGATATATTTTAGCCTCAAGTCGCCTTCAAGACCATTTGGGGCTTAATTAATTTGTGCATGTTGGTCATGAGAGTGGTTCAATCTTTTAGATTGAACCACTCTGGAACGTGTAACTCCTTAATTTCTGAGAATAAAAATTATTTTGAAATATATAACACCTCAATTTATATCGTTAGGGCTATTCATACTCTGGATATTTGCCATGTTAACCCTGTTTTATGGGGTTGAAAAACCATTTGCTTCAGCAACTGTTTTTGCTTTGGGACAGACAACATTAGACCTGGTGGTGGTTGGCTGGTTGACTCTGTTGGCGCTTGCAGGCGGTCATCGACTGTTGTGTTGGTTGGCTCTCGATAATCTCTCAACTGGAGAGCAGTTGATTCTCGGCTCTGGGCTTGGGTTTGGCATGCTCGGCTTGCTAACCCTTGCTTTAGGGTTGGTTGGGCTGTTATATCCAGCCCTATTTATCGGACTGACCATACTCCTTACAGGTTTGCTCTGGTCTGATTGGCGAGAGCTAGTTCGGCAGGCGCGTCGCTGGCGACCGGCCTTACCCGACCGTTGGCTGGCTGTGTATATCGGGCTGATAGGGTTGGTTAGCCTTGGGCTGGCCTTACGCCCGCCCACCGACTGGGATGGCCTTTTTTATCATCTGACCGCCCCCAAGATATTTATCGCCCAGCACCAGATTGTTAGCGGTATCGACGTTCCTCATTTTAACTTTCCCTTTTTGGCCGAGATGCTATTTACTTATGCCATGTTACTACGAGGCGACATCACAGCCAAGTTAATCCATGTTGTTTTTGCATTTTTGCTGACCGGACTTGTCTACCTGATGGCCGTTCGCTTTCTTCATCGTCGGGCTGGTTGGCGAGCGGTGCTAATTCTGCTCTCCATGCCCATGATCTTGACGTTGGCGAGTTGGGCCTACAACGATCTCATGTTGGCGTTCTATCAACTGGCCGCGCTCTATACGCTATTTCGAGCCAAATCATCTGCTCAATCAATACGATGGTTGATTGTCACGGGTCTGTTATCTGGTTTGGCGATGGGGGTCAAATATACTAGTTTTGTCGGGCCGCTGTTTATCGGTTTGGTGCTAATATACTGGCTGGTAAAACAGATCATTGTCGATCCAAAAACGGTAAGACTCAATATCGACCCCACCTATCGAGCCGGAGCGACGGCTCTATGCGCCTTTGTGGTTCCGGCCATGTTGGTCGCCGCACCGTGGTACCTCAAGAACTATTTCTTTACCGGAAATCCAGTTTACCCTTTTGTATTCGGCGGCCTATTTTGGGATGAATTTCGAGCCGTTTGGTACGCTCAACCCGGAACCGGCATCGCAGGTGATTGGGTTTCTATATTAGGGCTACCGATTTGGTTGACCTTAAACGCTTGGGATGCGAATCCCGGTGATGGTCGAACTGGCCCCCTATTTTTACTCTTTTTGCCTTTGATTCTGCTATACGGCCTGTTCAGATACCGTACGCCTCGTTTTTGGTTCCGCTCAAATCAAACAGACCACAACAACTTAGAAACCGTACCTTGGGCGCTTGATTTGTTGATGTTGTTTGCCTTGGCTCAGTTTGCTTTTTGGACGTTGGGCGCACTCAACTCACGCACTTTATGGCAAAGTCGCTTGCTATTACCATGCATAGTGGCTTTTGCGCCTGTGGTGGGCTGGATTTGGCATGACCTCAAACATCTCGACCTGCCCCAATTCTCTTTGCAACGATTCGTTAATTTGCTGATTGGGTTGGTGTTGGTGTTTAATAGTTTAACACTGCTATTACATGTCATTGAGCAGAATCCATTAGCCTATATCACCGGCGCGCAATCTAAAGAGTTGTATCTTAATCGGAACTTAGGCGCACATTATCAAGCCATAACCAGCCTTAACGATCTGGTTCCACCGGATGCAGTCGTTTTGTTCTTGTGGGAACCACGAAGTTATTATTGTGACGTGACCTGTCGGCCCGATTCGATTTTAGACCGTTTGGCTCATGATCATCATAAACACCAAACCCCTAGTGCCATCGCCCAGGCATGGCGGGATGAGGGGATTACCCATGTGCTACTGTTTCGAGCCGGGTTAGAGTTTGTGATTGCAGAACAGTCGGAGCCACTTTCTGCTGAAGCAGTCTCTGCCTTCGCGACAATTGAGACTGAGTATCTGACAGAACTTGAGCTTGAGGGTTCGGGGGCGTATCAGTTGTATCGGTTGGAGTGATTACTTGGCCTCGACCTAAACCAGCCACGATACACAATCTCTTGCCAAACGATGAACTGTGCCGGAATCAGTAAAAAAATCAGTCGCTCAAACGATTCACCCAAACTAAAATAGAGCCACGGACTGAGCAGACTCAAAGCAATCAACCCCCGCATGGCCTGATTTGGGGTTTGCCGCATCAAAATGATACTTGGTATTAACACCAAGGTTAGGTTATAAGAGCCGGTTTGTTTTAGGGCAATTAAGCCCGTCAATATTGTGGCCGAAATAAACAACTGTTGATGGCGAGGCGAGGGGATTTGCCATGCTAATCGGCTATAATAGACCAACCACAGGGCTAACATTATCAACATTCCTGCACCGAGCCATACGTTACCCAAAAGACTCGGCGGCCAAGTCGCGTTAGGATTGTTGCTCCCGTACGCCAAAATCGACTCGACCCATATTGTCGGCCAAAATCCTAAAAATGGCACGGGCAAGAGCGCCAAAACTGCCCCAACACCCATCAGCATGACCAGAAATCGGTTCCGGTGAGGCTCTCGCCATACAAGCATGAGCATGGGGAGTGTCGCCAATATGGCTAAATCGGGTCGAATAGTCGCTCCGGCAAAGGCCAACGCCGCCCATCGGATTTGGCCCTGCTGGTACAACCAAATCGACAATAATAGGCAGGCCATTACCCAAAAGGTTAATTGTCCCAACACATACACAATAATCGGAAAGCGGAATCCTATCAGACTCAGTAATATCAGGCCGAATAGCTCCCACGGGCGGGGCAACCAACGCAACAATCGCAATCCTAGTAACAGCATCATCATAAATAGCGGAATTTGCAGGGACACCCACAGCAAAACTGACCACGAATAGGGCAGGCTGACAAACGGAAGCAGGATAAAAGCGATATACGGTGGATGCGAAAAGCCATGCTGATACTCGTCTGGCTGAGGAAAATTTTTGTATACCCCATAATGAATCGTTGCCGTTGTTTCTGGCCCATAAGGATCAACACCGCCCAAGATAGCTCGGCTACCAACCCAAACCGGAAACCAGTCGAACCCTTGTCCGCGTGGCTCAACCAGTAAACGGTAAGACGGATAGGTCATAAGCAGGGTGCTGACGAGCAAACTAACGAAAACAATTTGAACGGTTCGTTTATTTTTCATGATTCAACAATCCTCTCGACATCATATCATTCTGGCAGTTGTACTTTTTGGGGCGACGGTATTACGCCTCATCAATTTGGGTCAGCCTAGCCAATGGAACGATGAGGCCATTAGTGCTTTTATTGCCCGCGGCACCACGACTCAGATTCTGACCAATCAGTTTCATTCGCTTCATCCGCCCGGCTATTACCTATTTTTACATGGCTGGAGCCAAATTTTTGGTACATCCGACTTTTGGCTGAGGCTCCCCTCGGCCTTGATGGGCGTGATGAGCGTCATGATGATCTATCTGTTGGGGCGAGCCATGTTCAAACCGAACACTGGTTTATGGGCCGCCATCTTGACCAGTTTCATGCCGTTTCATCTGTTCTATTCGCAAGAACTGCGGATGTATAGCCAACTGTTTTTATTAACCACAATTGTATTCTTTTGTCAAGTTAAGTTGTGGCAAGGAACCGATAAACGGTACGGTTGGTGGCTCTTGTACCTGTTGGCTGGCTTGTGGGGATTATACACCCATTACTTTTTTATTTTGATTATCGGGGTGTTTGGTCTCTATTTTATCCTGCGTCAAGCGGGTTTCCTCGATAAACCGTCGCCACCGAAACCGGAGCGTTTACCAAGTTGGCTCGATGTTATCGGTGTCCATCTGGTCATGCTTTTTCTCTATTTGCCGATTATCTTCTGGGTGCGCGACCAGCTTTCCCAATCGGAGGATTACTGGATTCAGGAGGCGAGTTTGGGGCAATTTTTGTCGATACCGTTAGCCTTTACGATTGGGCAATTTCTGCCACCAACATTGCTCGTGGTCGGGTATGGATTTGTGCTCATGTTGCTCTTTGTCATTCTGCTACAAGCCGGACGCACTTTGGCTCAAAGAACGACTGATGCGCCATTTTTACTGCTCGTGTTGATGGCCTACTGGTTGCCGGTGTTGATCATGTTCGGGGTGTCATTGTTTTGGACACCACTCACCTTGCCCCGTTTGATGATGGTCGCCGCGCCGGGGTTGTATCTGCTCCTCGCTTGGGGCGTAACTCGGCCCAAAGAGGCGATTGTCAACATGGCACTAATTATACCTATCCTTCTGATTGGCCTTGTCGCTGATTATAACTGGCTGTTTAATCCTGAATATACCAAACCTCCCGCTCGCGAAGCGGCCCTGTTTATTCAAAGCATGGCTCAATCCGACGAGGCGATTATCCATGCCAACGACAGTAGTTTTCGCCTTTTTTTATACTACACCCCCGACCTCGACCATCGTTTTATCTGGCTCGACAAACGTAACCGCCAAATTCGACCAGATGTCTTTGAACTGATGGGCGGACGGGTGATTGAGGCCGATGCAGAACTCCCCGACATGTTCTGGCTGGTACTGTTTCAAGACTTTAACGCCGAGCGACAAGAGACGCTGTTTCAAGAGTATGATACTCGCTATAACCGTTTAGAAGCGCATAATATTGGCGGAATTCGGATTTATCGGTATCAACAGAATCAGATTATTGAGTAATTTTATAATATCGACTGGAGTTATTTATATTGCTAAAGGATAGAAAAATTATTGTGGTTATGCCGGCCTATAACGCCGAAAAGACCCTACAAATGACTTATGACGAGATTCCGCATGGGATTGTTGATGACATTATTTTAGTTGATGATAAGAGTCATGATCGCACCGTGGAAGTGGCGCAACGATTGGGGCTGACCACCATTGTTCATGATCAGAATCGAGGGTATGGAGGCAATCAGAAAACCTGTTACACCAAAGCCTTAAGTTTGGGAGCCGACATTGTCATTATGCTTCATCCCGACTATCAATATACGCCTAAATTGATTGTACCGATGGCTTCGCTCATTGCCGATGGGTTATTTGATTGTGTGCTTGGTTCACGGATATTAGGAGTTGGAGCCTTAAAGGGGGGCATGCCAATATACAAGTATATTGCTAATCGAGGATTAACCTTCTTTCAAAATATGTTGCTGAAATATAAACTGTCAGAATATCATACTGGATATCGGGCTTTTAGCCGAGAGCTTTTAGAGGCGTTACCGTTGGCGCAAAACTCTGATGATTTTGTGTTCGATAACCAGATGTTGGCTCAAATCATTTACGGTGGATACGGTATTGGTGAGATTACTTGCCCCACACTCTACATGGAGGAATCATCATCAATTAACTTTTCTCGCTCGGCTATTTATGGTCTTGGTGTTCTAAAAACATCGTTACTGTATCGGCTGAATAAATGGGGTATCATGGCCTCGAAAGAGTTTGCTAATGTTCAAATAAAAAATGGTGAAAATTCAATAAAATCGCCCTAGAAACCCGATTTCTTTGAGAAATCGGGTTTCTGACGCTCTTTCTAGCGAGTTCACTCTCGACGACGATAAAACTCTTGACCTGCTATAATAGTTTCAAGATCATAACTTTTCTCTAACTCAGGATACAACCAGTCTGGTTGGGGAATATTATTGCTTTCTCCGACAATAATATATTTCGTTTGAGGGGTAAAAATACGATTATATGGCCCTGTAGCCTCAATGTAAATCGGCCAGATAATATCGATGGGGGCACGGCGGTTGCTCAAATAATACAGTTGCATATTTCCCGACCAGTAATATATGTAATCATCGGAGGTTGTGTTTTGTTGAATGTAGTCCGCTAGTTCTTGTAATTCAAGTAACTCGGTATTGCCCCATCCCTTTTCTATAAAAGTTTCAAAGGTTTCTATGCCCAGTTTATATCGGACAAAATGATTATAATAATTGTAATTAGCCCGAATCGATACAAATAAAGCACTCCATAATAACCCCAATAATACTACTACAGCCAATTTTTGAGATGTGGCTGTTTTTATTTTTTGATAAAGATCAACGAGAAACCAACTAGCGAGTAGACATAAGGGAGGAAGGACAAGCAGGTAATAATGCATAAAAAAGGCTCGACTTACGTTAGCTTCTATATATGACAATAATAACCAAACATTAATGTAAAGCATTAGTAACGTTTTTTCTGGTAGTTGGGTATTGCGTTTTTTATGGTTGATAATGGTAAATATAAATCCGCTCATGGCAAAAAAAGATATGATAAAGTTGGTCACGACTAAGGCGATTACTGGATGAAGTAGCCACAGAATCGACATGTGAGAGCTACTTGCAGTACGGAAGCGGATGTATGTTTGCCCGATTACAAAAACTAGCCCAAGACGAGAGAGCAAGCCTAAACTGCCGAAATAGAAAATTACTATAAATATACCAATAAAAAATCCAGCCACTACCCAAATTAAGGGAGTGAATACATGTGACCGAACATCGACTTCTGTTCTGTTGTACCATGTGTCTACGATTAAAACGATGGCGGCTAAAATTAGGGGGGTAATATATACGGCTTTAAAGTAGAAGGAGATGGCGGTGATTAAACCAACGAAAATATATCGCCATGCTGGGGCATGGTGTGCCGTTAAATATAAGAGGATGAATACTGATGCAATACGGGGGAGGTTAGCAAATAGCTCAATTTCAGCGCTAGTGCCCATTAAACCAAGGCTCGCTGATAACACGGCATAGAATATTGCCGCTAAAAAACCAGTTAGTTTTTTGTCTAAAAAATAACCAAAAAGGTATATCAAATAAACTGTGACGATTGTCCACAGCAATAGGAAAAATTTAACGGCCCATACACTGTCACCAAATAATAAAAATGCGGCCGCATAACTATAGTAAACTGCCGGAAGATGGTGAGATGAGTGGTGCGTGGTATAGAGAGGTTCACCCTGAGCAATTAGACGACCATGATAAGCATTTGCACCACTATCGTTGTCAAAGGGTTGATCTAACGACGGCAAACGGAGCAACGTCACTAATACTATTAGGAAAATAGCAATACCCCAATTCTGATACCGTTGGATACGCATCGTCGTTAACGCAACTCAAACTGAACAACGTATCGTAAGGGGAGAAATGGGAAAGGAATGGCTCTAACTTGTTGAATACGTAAAAAATCTTTAGAAAATCCTTCTAATAAAGGTAGGTCAAATTCATGCAGATGCCATTCATCAGTCATACGGTCAGGTGAACTATAGCTGTCTGTCCCACTTTGTTGGAGGAACCAATGGCTTAAACCGGTACTGTGAATACCATTTTTAACCATGTTAATCCAAGCTTCATTAGGAACACTGATAACGATGGTACTTTCCTTATGAGCCATGCGAGCCATTTCACCAATAACCTGACGAGGGTCTGTCACATGTTCTAACACTTCGGTACAAATCAGCTTATCGAACTTTTGATCACAAAATGGTAGCTTTTCAGCATTAGTTTGAAGTAACCTTGCATCCCGTTTTTGTAACCGATTTTGAGATTTTTTTAGTAAGTAGGTAGATAAGTCAACACCATATAATGTTTGGGCTGGTATTTGAGCTAATACGTTACTCGCCCCACAACCCACCTCTAATACTTTGTCTAATGGTTTAGCGGCAATAAATTCTAAAATAGCATTGACACGTCGTCGTTCAATCCAACGAATTATTGGATGGGAACGTAAATGATAGGCTTCAGGGTCATATTTATGAGCCATATTCTCATTCCACTGGATAAATTGAGTTTCGTCGGTAAATGTTTTCATAGCCATGAAATCCTTTGTTATTTAAGAATGGCAAGTTGGTTTTGTTCTGCTTTTTCTTTGGTCATAAGAATAATGCGGTCATTACCGCCCCAACTTGGGTAGTAATTAAAGTTTATATCCCAAGGGCCAAACCAAGTTACGGTTAAATTAGGTTGATTACTTTTCCAAGCATACCGTTCCATACCTTCCGATGCATATAATAAGACAAAATCAACTGAATCTGAGGGTGTGGTAGTAGCATTAGGATAATGTTGATTGTTCAATTTGTCTAAGTTTGTTGCTAGTTGTGGTGAGAGTAAAAATAATTGTTCTGGATGTGATGTTATATAATTAGATGTCTCGTTGATGAATCGAGGTGAATCTTTATCAGCAATTGTTTGAGCGGTATATATGAGCCACAGCGCATTGCCTGTTAGCATGACAGTCACAATTACCATTAACGCATTAGATAGATAAGGCTTAGGTAGTTTTTGATACCCCCAAGCGATGCCTCGTGCTGATAAAATCGCTAAAAATGGCATAATTGCTAACATGTTTCGGATAATCATAACCCGTTGATTGCTCATGTATAAAATGTAAATTATAGGAAAACTAACTAATGTTATGCCTAGTCTCGGTGCTTCCTTAAAGGTAGCTATCGTTCCAATAATTGCCGACAGAAAAAAGAATAGCGCCACAGGTGTTGAATAGGATAAACCCGATGTAGCCAGATAGAAAATATTGCGAGCCAGATGCTCTAGGCCCTTGTTCATTGTGTAACCCCGTTGACCAGTGCGGTATACGTTAGCGGCATGGCGAATATCAGAAATGAATGTTATTGGATCAAGAATCGTTCCCGGTGTTGAAAATAAGTAGGTCAAAATAAATATAATAAGGGTTATCTCTAAAAATAGTAATAAGGAACGAAATCTTGTTGAGACTCTTGGCCATAAAAAATAGGCCGAAATTAAGACAGGGACAATCAGTAAGAATGCTGGATATTTTGTTCCACAAGCTAACCCGGCCCCAATTGCCGCGCCCCATAACCAATTTAGGCCTTGAGGCCGAATCTGAGCCAGTATGGCGCACATTATTGTGAAGGCCGTGAATTGCATTACCACGCCATCAGGGGCAACCCAGCGCAAATGATACCCGACTTCCCACGAGAAGCCGAGTAGACAAGCGGCAAGAAGCGCTTCAAAGATATTTTTACGCCACAGTAGTACCAACACATAAACCCATACGACACTTAGAGCCGATACAACTAAATATATACCTCGCATTTGTAAATGATAGGCATGGGTATGGACTAATTCAACAATCTGTTTTTGTACGGCAAGTAAATCGCCATCGGTCTCAATCATGCCTATTATAACCGCCGGAACTGCCCCAACTAGGCTCAACCAATAATTAACAGAGGGATAGACATAATAACGGGGTAAAAATAACGCTTCTTTAACGGAATGTTTTAGGGGGTCTAGAGTATAGTTTTGATCCCAATGATCTCCAAAATCAACGCCCCACCAACCTGTACTGACTAAAATTAAATAGGGTAATAAGACGGGTATGAAAAGCAGAATTGGAAATGCTTTGGGTGGGAATTTATTGGTCATTCAGATCTCTATTTGTGATTATTTGATATATTTATTATGCCAAAGTTGGAAGATTAGAAGTGTCCATAATAGTTTGCGATTGTCACGTTTATGAGAAAAATGTTGGTCTAGTAACTGTTTGACATACCCATACTTGAACAGTTCTTGTTTTTCTATACGAGATTCAGATAACATGTCAAGAGTTAGCTCACGAAGCTCACTAGTTAACCATTGTGCGACAGGCATGTTAAACCCTTTTTTAGGACGGTTAATAATTTTAGAAGGAATCGCATGAGCCATTGCTTTTTTGAGGATATATTTACCAGTTAAACGATGTAGCTTTAGCCCAATGGGTAATGAGGTGGCAAAGTTGATAACTTTCCGATTCAGAAATGGTACCCGTACTTCTAGCGAAGCCGCCATGCTGGCTCGGTCTACTTTGTATAAAATGTCGTTTTCGAGGTACATCTTCATATCGTTATACAAAATTTGATTAAGTGGTAACCGTGCATCACACTCTTTAGCATGCAGATATGCTTGGGTATAGGTGTTACGTAACACTGGTTTTAACCAATCTTGCAATAGGTCAGCCTTTTCAGCATCAATAAATGACCCTAACCATCGATGATGACGTGCTTGTAGTGGAACACCTCGGCCCGCTAAAAAACGACGCATTCGAAAATCAAAGCTGATATTATTAAATGAAACGGGCAAGACATCAAGTGTTCTTGGGGCGATATTTGCTCGGATATACCAAGGTACAAGGCGTTCATAATATTCGATTAGTCGGTGTGCGGCAAGGGTAGGGTATCCTGCAAACAGTTCATCACTACCATCGCCCCCTAAAACAACCTTTACTTTTTTACGCGCAAATTTAGAAAGAAGGTAGGTTGGGATAAGCGAAGAATCACCAAACGGCTCGTCAAGAAACTCGTCCGTAATCGAGGGCACCATCTCTGCCGCCATTTTGCTGGTTAAAATCAGTTCGTTATGCTTGGTTCCTAAATGGTTGGCAACAGTACGGGCATAACCAGATTCATCAAACGAAGCCTCCTCAAAACCAATTGAGAAACTTTCAACCGTTCCCGGATAGAGTTCTACCATGAGTGCCGCGATAGTACTTGAATCAAGGCCACCACTTAACAAGACCCCTACCGGAACATCGCTCACAAGTTCTTGCCTGACAGCCTGATTCAGCGTATCATACAATCCTTCTGTATAATCTCGCCAATTTACCGGCGGGCGGCTTTCACTACGAGCAAAACTCACATTCCAATACTGTTTAATATGTAAACCATTACTATTGTATTGTAAATAATGCCCGGGTTCTAGTCGATAGATATTTCGCAAAATTGTACGAGGGGAAGGCACGTATTCAAACGTTAAATACTCATTTAAAGAGACAAGGTCAATTTCTCGTTGTATGTGAGGATTTGCTAACAATACCTTCAACTCTGAGCCAAAAATGAGTTGATTATTGGTTTGAGTATAATAAAGTGGCTTGATCCCTGTTTGGTCACGGGCAATAATAGCTTCTTGTTTAGTGGCATCCCAAATCGTAAAAGCAAAAATACCACTTAAATGTTGAATACTCTCTAATCCTAACTCTTCATAAAGATGAAGTATTGTTTCTGTATCGGTTTGGGTTCGGAACTGATGCCCCTTTCTTTCTAAAAACAGTCGTAATTCTTTGTAGTTATATATCTCTCCGTTAAAAACAATCCACATCGAACCTGTTTCGTTCGTAATTGGTTGTTTTCCTCCGGCTAGGTCGATGATTGATAATCGTCTCGAACCCAAACCAACCATAGGTTGACAGTATATCCCTTGCTCATCAGGCCCTCGATGGGCGATGCACTCTGTCATTCTCAATAGGATATTCTCATCAACCGGCGGAGATGCTGTTAAATTTAAAATACCACAAATACCACACATAGTTATCACCCGACATGATTTTGACGTTTGGTAATGATAATTCATTCTTATAAATGAGCAACTCTCAAGCGGTTAGATGCAAGGTGTAAGATGCTTCATACTAAAACTAAATATTGGCCGCAACTAATTGTTGCCTTTTTTATATCTCTTTATATCGTTTGGTTCAGCTTCCTTTCCTTGCATCAGCATCAAGCCATGTTGACCGGCGGGCTTGATTTAGGGAACGTCAACCAATCCTTATGGAACAGTAGCCAAGGCCGTTTTTTGCAAATGACCACTATGGAAGGGCAATATTCGCGCTTGGGTCTGCACGCCGAGCCGATTCTTCTTTTACTTGTTCCCTTTTACTGGATTATCCCCGATCCCCGATTATTGCTGATTATCCAGACCGTTGTACTAGCTCTAGGGGCTTGGCCGGCTTATAAACTTGCGGTTTGGAAGCTGGAGTATCCGTTGGTAGGGGTTGTTATGGCTGTCGTTTATCTGTTCTCCCCGATTATCCAAGGGGCAAATTTGTTCCACTTCCATGCTGTTACCTTTACCGCGACATTACTGCTATTTGCTGTTTACTATATGTTGAGGGGATATTTTTGGCGATTCGTTCTGTTTGCCATCTTAAGCGCGGCCTGCAAGGAGGAAATTCCGCTAATTATTTTGCTGATGGGGGGCTACATCTGGTTGTTTGACCATGATCGGCGCGGGTTAGGAGTCATGGTTGGGGCGCTGATTTGGTTTTTAGTGGCTAATCTACTTATCATTCCGGCTCATAGTCCGATAGGTGAAAATATTCATTATGAGCGATACGCCAGCGTCGGCGGAGGTTTGAGTGGCATGATCAAAACAGCCTTGACCGACCCGCTACAAATTTGGCAGGTCGCGACCAAACCAGATAAAATCAACTATATTTTGCAACTGCTGTTTCCCGTTGGTTATTTGTCTCTGCTGGCTCCACAAATATTTTTACTCAGTGCGCCTTCCTTGGCCGTCAACATGCTCAGTGATTATGAACTGATGTATGCCGTCGATGAGCAACATTACTCCACGCCGATATGGCCGTTTATTTTTGCTTCAGCCATTGTCGGGATACGGGTTGCTCATAATCAACTCAAACGGGTGAGTCGAGTATCGCCCAAATTTTTATTGAGTATACTGGTCGGTTACGTGTTATTATTAAGTATGGCGAACCATGCCCTGCGGGGACGAACGCCGCTGTCAATCACGTTCAATCTACCAGAAATTACACCCCATCATCAATTAGCGCATCGCTTTTTAGACCAAATCCCACCCGAGGCGGTTGTTTCGGCTCAAAACCCTTATGTCGCCCATCTAAGTCAGCGACCCAGAGTTTACATCTTTCCTCGTTTAGACACCGATACCAAATGGCTTTTGCTTGATGTATCTGGCGAGGTTGCAATCTATCCCTTTGAAAACTGGCCCGATTATCAGCAGGCTGTATTACCCTTGTTCGAGCAAGCTGAGTTTGGGCTTATTGATGCCGCTGATGGCTATCTACTGTTTCAGCGAGGTGCATCACCACAACCGATTCCAGAACAGTTTTACAGTTTTGCCAAGGCTGACCATGTCCCAGTCGATTCGCAATACTCCGCTCAGTTGGGAGCTATGTCCCTGCTTGGCCTGAATACTACTTTATATGCAGATGAGAGCCTGATTGTCAAAACATGGTGGCAACGGAATGATGATTCGCTTCTCAATCCTGAAAATAATCAACCCATGCTGACGCTTTTCGGAACGGATTGTCCGAATTCGTTTCCTCCTCTCACTCGCAAGTTACTGCTTGCTGGTTGGTATCCACCCCATAAGTGGCCGCTTGATCAACTCGTTCAAGACAGAACCATTTTTGAGTTACCGCCTCAAACTGATCTTGATTGTATCTCTTTGAAAATCAGTCTACCTGATGAGGATAAATCGGCTATTTATCGCATTACCACCAATGGTAAATGAACCTGCTTTTGAGTTGCCATCGCGGGAGTTTCTGCTACCACAAATCGAGTAGCCACATAATCGGTTGAAACGCCAACTGTAAAAATTTGTGGGCTGATATTGCATCCCGTTTTTGTTAGTACCACCTGATGCTCTCCAATAGGCACTTCTTCAAATATGTAAACACCGTTAGCATCAGTCGTTGTCTCGCCGACATCGGTCATCGAAACCAGCACCTCGCTAATTCCATCTCCCTGACTATCGGTGATTTGTCCCATAAAACTATAATTCGTTGGCTCAGGTTCTACACCCCAGTCAGCACATGGATCAAACACATTCATGACGATCATCTCAGCAGTTGCCCAATCATGCCCGTTATAACTGTATGGCCCTCGTGCTCGCCCAATTCCTAAAAATCCTTCCTCGCCGAGTTGACCATTGTTGTCGGTGTAACTGCTCCACAAAATAGCATGCCGATGTCCCCAATCGCAACAATCTCCATCATCATACAGCCAGTAATAAATAGCTCGCTCAATGGGTAATGCCACCTCGTCACCGCTAGTCATAAATACGGCTAAATTCTCTGACACTCCCAAAAAATCTTGACAACTGGCAATTTCTGATTGTGCTTTAAGCCGTTCCCACGGGTTTTGACCATTGGCCGTATGAGAAAAGGCGTTATTTGTCAGTAAGTATTCCGCATACGCCTGTGCCACTTGAGTCACATTCTCTTCAACACCTTGTAACATCATCAAACCCCGGTCTGCTCGTTCTTGGTTGATGAGCCATAGCGCCTTTTCAGCATCACCCAAGCTATTCCATTCGGTGGGTAATTGTAACGTGGGAATATTCAGACCTAGTTGTTCATTTTCAGCCTGTCGAGCAGAGTTAAAGGCCTGCTCAATATCCGCAACCGTCGCCATACTGCCCGTCCAAGGGATGTTGTTGATGGGATCGGAGGGGTAGTTTTGGTTACGTTGTTTGGCCGTTGTGGCGCTTGTTGTGGTAGGGATAACCATAAAACTTTGCTCGGTGGAGGTATGTACCGGTGTTTGAGCCAATGTTGGTTGAACAAAGCTTTGAAAGAATAAAATTAACATTAGTGTGGTTAATGACGTTTGTAACAGTTTCATAGGAAGCCTCCTCAATGAGGGTGATAATTAATTTTAGCTAAATGTATAGTTATACTATACCATGATTTAGTCTTAACAAAATACCCACTTTAGACCCAAAACAAACCCAATTATTAAACTCTAAAAAAGTTCTATAGCCCTTGATAGATAAGGGTAAATTTGACAAAATAACTCTCTAAAAAACAATTGCTTAATTTTGAATTTATCTACCCCTAAACTATCATGGATTTAATGTTATGTCTATGATATTTAAGTGTGGTTTGTGTGCGAAATGTGCGCGCTACTTTTGTGGTTTCTCCTACATCTCCGTAATGACATCATGTTTGCCCCGTATTTGGGGATATGGTACGATGTTGTTACTTTAACAGGTGGTGTTACATCATTGACTGATGGATATGCCACTCTGAGCGTCGACACGAACGAAGATGCAATTTTGTTGAAGCAAAGGTGCGTGCCATGACAGAATCTATCAAACAACTTTATGAGCGTTATATCAAAGATTTATCACCGTCTGATAAACAGCAATTGGTTGACCTAATTAACCAAGAACTATCTCCTTCAGGAAGTGGCCTTCCGATTAGTTTCCAAACTTCTCAAGGTCGAGCCGCCCTAAAACTGTTTCGGACTGCCTCCTCATACCGTGAGTTGGTTCAAGGAATTGCTCTGTTTCCCTTTTTAGTTGAGACCGACTTTTTGGCCGATTTAGAGCAGGTAATAACCTTTAATGCTCCAGAAACGGAACGGGATCAACTGTTAGAGCGGTTGATTTGGTTACGCCGGATCGCCAAAGTTTGCCGTGAACCAGAGCCGGAAGTGACTTTAGGTGATGATTCAGATGCCAGCCTGAACGATTATCAAACCCAACTGATCGAATATAATCAGTTATTAAATCGGTTTGAGGAGCGATACGCCCTCAGTACCCTCACCTTTTATCAAAAATTTCAAGCTGGACATTTGAACGAAATTGCCGATTTTATTGATTGGTCAAGTTTGTTTGAAATGCAACAGGGTCTGCTCGATAAAATTACCGAAAAACTAGAGATACTTGATTTATGACCGCGCTCGGTCTATACATTCATATCCCGTGGTGCCCGACTCGGTGCATTTATTGCGACTTTAACACCTACATTGAGGCCAACCAATCCCTCAAAGAGCGTTACCATGTCGCTCTACTCAAAGAGATTCGAGAAACCGGCATTGCCACCGGACACCCACCACTTAATACGATTTTTCTTGGTGGCGGAACCCCAACCACGCTCAACCCGAACCAAATGTTAGAGATTATCGACACTGTCGCCGAATCATTCACGCTCCATGCCGAAGCTGAAATCACCACCGAATCGAATCCAGCTACATTATCCCTAGATTATTTACGAGCTATTCGACGTGGGGGCATCAATCGTCTGTCGATGGGTGTACAGAGTTTTCGGCAAGAAGAGTTGAGCCTGCTCAGTCGGTTGCATGACGTGCCAACCGTTCACCATGCCGTCGAGTGGGCACGTCAGGCCGAGTTCGATAATCTTAGCCTTGACCTGATATTTAATTTGCCCTATCAAACTCTGTCCCAATGGGAATATAATCTGCAACAGGCCATTAATCTCAATCCCGATCATCTCTCAATCTACTCCCTAATTCTGGAAGCCGGTACCCCCATGCAACGCCAAGTCACCCAAGGCCAGCTTCCTCAACCCGATGATGATGTGAGTGCCGACATGTACGAAGCAACCATGACCATGCTCGCCGAATCCGGATTCGAGCAGTACGAAATCTCAAACTGGGCCAAACGAGATATTGGGAACGCAAGCTTCCAGCCTGCATCCGTCCGTCGGACAGAGGTTTCGACCCCCAAACTCGCCTCAGCCCACAATCTGATATACTGGCGCAACCAATCATACTTGGGGTTAGGTGCAGGTGCGTTTGGAACCTATAATCAGGTTCGGCGAGCCAACCTCAAACGCCCCCATGATTACATCAAACGGATTGAAACCGGCACAGGGTTAGGCATGGCTCAAGATGAAAAAACTGTCGAAGCGATTGACCGACCAACCGCGATGATGGAGCATATCATGCTTGGTCTGCGTTTAACCAAAGAAGGAGTCAGCGCCACCGAGTTTGAAACCCGCTTTGAGGTGAATCTGGCCGACCATTACCAAACCGCCATCGACTATGGTCGCTCCAACGGTTTGTTAGAGTGGATTGAGGCAGGTGACGATCAGCGTCTCCGTCTGACCCCATCCGGTTATTTGCTGGCGAATCGGGTGATCGTTCAGTTTATAGAATAAATAAAAACATATTTTTGAGAAAATATTCAAGAGGATACTATGGAAATTCAAGAGATAATAGATAAACTCCAAATTAATACGAGAAAATTTCCCCGTGAGGCTCTCAAACAAGCTGTCTTAAATCAAGAGACGATAACACCAAAACTATTAGAGATAATAGAACGTGATGCAGAAAATATAGAGGAAATATATGAGCGAGAGAAATATATAGCTCACATTTATACCATGTATCTTTTGGCCCAGTTCCGAGAAAAGAAGGCATACCCAGTAATTATTAAGTTCTTCTCAGTTCCAGGTGAAATGCCTATGAAGGTTGCAGGCGGTGTTATTACTGAGGATTTGGGTCGTATCTTGGCTTCGGTTTCTCATGGTGATACCAGCCTTATAAAGTCATTGATAGAAAACGCAGATCTTAATGAATATATAAGATCTGCCGGACTAACAGCCTTATTGACACTTGTTGCTCAAGGACAGCTTTTACGCGATGATTTAGTCGAATACCTTACCTTTCTTTTTAGAGGAAATTTGTATCCAGACAATGATTATATATGGACATCCCTTGTGACTGCGGCGGTTAGGTTATATCCACAAGAACTGTATGAGGATATTAAACGGCTTTATGAGGAGGGGTTAGTGGAGGGCTTTTTTGTAGGATTTGGAGATGTGCAAAGGAGTATAGATCAGGGAAAGAAGAAAACTTTAAGGGAGTTAAAAAATAGCCAGAGGCATGCTTTTATTGGGGATACTATCAGCGAAATGGAATGGTGGGCCTGTTTTGACAAACCTAAAGGACGAACTGTCAACCCGTTAAAGTCTCCTAAAATCGGAAGAAACCAGCCTTGCACTTGTGGAAGTGGTAAAAAATACAAAAGATGTTGTGGGAAAAAATATTAAAAAATCGGCCTTAGTCATCGTTTAGGCCGCTACAAAATCATGAACAATCCAACCGTTAATCCTAAATTTACCCCCGCCGAGTTTGAACAACTGGTCGTGGAGGCCCTCGATGCCCTGCCCGACTTTTTCAAACAGAAGCTACAAAATATCGAGGTCGTGGTCGCCGACTGGCCGACCGAGGCCGAAAAACGAGCCGTGAATCTGCAACCGGGTGGCCTGTTACTCGGTTTATATCAAGGTGTACCACAAACGCGGCGTACCTCCCATTATAGTCTGGTTCCGCCCGATAAAATCACCATCTACCGCCTCCCCATCGAGATGGTCTGCCGTACCCCAAAGCGAGTCCGCGCTCAGGTGCAACGTACGGTCAAGCATGAACTCGCTCACCATTTTGGCATCAGCGATGATCGTCTAAGAGAGTTGGGTGCGTATTAATAGGAAGAGCGTATGTCAACCATAACCTTATCATCAGAAACCATGCAAGAACTGACATTTGTCGCCCAAACACAAGCAACCTCGGCGGATGATTTGGCCGAAAAAGCAGTGCAACAGTTTTTGCGACAACTTGAGCGTGAGAAGATAAAAAGAGAGGTAAAAACCTTTCAACAGAGGCATGACGAACTAGTTGAACGCTATTTAGGGCAATATATAGCCATGCATGTCGGTAAGGTGGTTGACCATGATGCCGATTTTCAGGTCGTCCACCAGCGAATTCGGCAACGGTTTGGCCGTCAAGCCATCCTTATTCGCCAAGTGACCGAATCTCCCGAACGGGTGTTGACCATGCGTAGTCCTCGAATGGAGCGTTCTTTACCATGACATACCCCTATTCTCACAACTATTACCCGGCTATGCCTACCTTGGATTTGGCTTGGCTATCCAAGTGAGAGTTTTTCGCGAGGGCCGTTGCCTGCCATTATCGACACTGGAGCCGATAGCACACTCGTGCCAGATAATTTGCTTGATGAAATCGGTGCGCCGTTTAGTGATGAAGCCCGCTTACGTAGTCATTGGGGCGAATGGCGAACCGTTTCGTTATTTGTTGTTGATATTGGTATCGATAAGTTACGATTACCAGCCAAGAGTTTGTCGTTTCATTCATGACCTGATATATTGATAAAATCAAAAGCATTTTTTGATAGGATTAACGGGATTAACAGGATTTTTTTACTTGTAATCCTGTCAATCCCGTTAATCCTGTCAGATATTGTTTTAGTCATGTTGAAATGATAAACTTCTGACCAGCTATTGAAGTGGTCGGGGATGATGAAGGAGATGAGATTATCATCGGACGAGATGTGCTCAATCGGCTCAAGGTGTTGTTGGATGGGCCTACTCAGCAAGTTAAAATAGTGAGTGGATAAAGTAAGTCGTTAAAAATTTAGGAGTTTTTCATGCTAGAAATCAACGTCCTTGACCTAATCCCCAAACCAATCCGCAAAAAAGCGATGGATGTTACGGTTGACTTTGTGGTCAATACGGGCAAAAACTACCTCGGCGGTGAGATTATCAGCCGCATCAAAAAACTGCGCTCTGACGGTGAGTTTCAAAATGGGTTTGAGGCCGCTCTGCAACGGGCGGGTGAGCGTTTTGTTAGGGAATATATCGACCAAGATGAGGATTTGGCGACTGCTTTGGCCGATGATGTGACCTTTTTTGAGGATGAGCAGGTTCAGCAAGCCTTGTTAAAGATTCTCCGTAACCCCGGTGTGTATCAGGCTGATGAGCAGACCTTGGTCAACCAATCGTTCGATGGTATCCTGCCCCGTCGCCGCAACCGCGAGCGAGTCAACCGAGCCGTGAACTTCTTCCTGCAATGTCTGCAAGAAGAGGTCTGGAATCTGCCCGAACTACGCCCGATATACGAACTGCAATTTCAACGAGTTACTGCCGAAGCGGTACAAGAGCAGGTGGCCTTGCAACATGCCCAACTGCAAGCCACAGTCAACATGAGTGAAGATATTCGGGGGGCGCTCCTGCAACTGACCGAAGCGATTGCCGAGCAGAAATTGTTGCCTGCTGGAGAGCAGAGTTCCGAAGTTTTGAAAACTTCGGAACTCTTGCCCAAACACAATCTGCCCCAACCCGATTATGAACGATTCATTGGTCGTAAAACAGCGCTCAAGCAGATTCGCAAACTGCTCTCACCGGAGCATCGTTCATGGGTGGTCACGATTGATGGAATTGGCGGTATCGGCAAAAGTGCCTTGGCTTTAGAAGTGGCTGACAGTTACCGTCGCCATTACGACAATTTGCCCAAAGAAGACCGTTTTGAGGCGATTATCTGGACAACGGCCAAGCTGAGCATGCTGACTGGCGAGGGGATTATCACTCGCACCCAAAGCCTGCGAACGTTGGATGACATCTACACCACCATCTCGGTGACGCTGGAACGGGAGGATATTACCCGCGCCCGTACCGAGGAGCAGGATGATCTGGTCACAAATGCCCTAACCCAACAACGTACCCTGCTGATTATTGACAATTTGGAGACGGTAGATGATGAACGGGTCATGGCCTTCATTCGGGATGTGCCAACGCCGACCAAGGTGATGGTTACTACCCGCCATCGACTGGATATAGCCTATCCGGTGCGCTTGGTCGGCATGTCGGAAGATGAGGCGCTAGAATTGATTGCCGACGAGACGCGGATCAAGGGAATTACGTTGCTGGATGAGGCGAAATCTGCGGATGGTAGTCATCCGATGGCTGATAGCCATCTGATGACTGTGGAACAGGCCCGCCAACTGTACCACCGCACCGGCGGCGTACCCCTAGCCATTGTCTGGAGTGTGGCGCAGATGGGTTTTGGCTACGGCGTGGAGTCGGTGCTAACCCGCTTGGGACAACCGAACAACGACATTGCCAAGTTCTGTTTTGAGGGCGCGGTAGAACGTATCAAAGGCCGTCCAAGCCATAAACTGCTCATGGCCTTGTCCTTATTTGCGACGGATGCCAGCCGCGACGCGTTGGGCCATGTGGCCGATTTACCCGATCTTGACCGCGATGATGGGCTGGTGGAGTTGGAGAAGTTGTCGCTGGTGAATAAGGTGGGTGGGCGGTTTGGGTTGTTGCCGTTGGCGAAGGTGTATGCGAAGGCGGAGTTGTCGGGGGATGGTGAGGTTGAGTCGGAATTGCAGAAACGATGGGTGGATTGGTTTCATAAATTTTTATATGCAAAGAAAAAAGACAAGTATAAAACATTAAACGATGTAAAGGCTGAATTAAAGAACATCCTTAGTGTAATGGATTGGTGTTGGTACACAAACAAAACAGATATTTTCATTGATTTTGCAATACAGATGGATTTTTATTTATGGGTTACGGGGGATTGGAATACTTGGTATAAGTATATTGAACAAGGTCTCTATGCATCTATCCAAGCCAAAAAAGAGTTGACTCAAGTACGATTTCTTGGTCGATTAGCTGGGATGAAAGATTTTCAAGACGAGCTAGACGATGGGGAAAAATTAATTCGCAGAGCAATACGATTACATAAGGCACATAAGAACACATCTCAATCAGCGATATCATTGTGGAGGTTAGCATCAATCCAGATAAAGCAAAAAAATTATAAAGAGGCACGAAAAAACCTTCAAAATGCAACAAAAATAGCTGAGGATTTAGGAGATGAAAGACATCTTGTACGCGTTAAACGTAGGCTTGCAATAATAGATATTGCCGAAAAAGATTATGATACAGCCGAAGAATTACTACAACAAGTTAAGGAAACTCGCAAAAAACAACTTCAAGAACATGGACGATCGCTATCATCAGGATTAGCGTTTACATATCGTTTATTAGGCTATGTATCCTTTCTTAAAAAGAATTATGGTTTATCTAATGAATATTTACAACATAGTCTAGAAATGGCACAAACAATAAATAGTCCTCAAGATATAGCTGAATCAAAAATGTATTTAGCTGAATTAAAAATTGCACAAGGAAAAATCAATGATGCAAAGCAACTCTGCAAAGATGCAATGGATGTATTTATCAAACAAAAAATGAAACGACAACTCGGGGAAACTCAAGCCCTACTTAATCGGATTGAGGCAAACCCAACAGATTAAAATTATTTGCCGTCCATTTGTTGCTAATGAGGTAACATCATGAAAGAAACAACAGCATTTGTGGTTTGTATTAACAACAGCAATTACGAGGTATCCTTAGAACGACTCAAAATTTATCAGATTATCCCGGATGTGAGGGCTGAGAAATATCAACAAATTCGAGTGGTTGATGAGTCGGGTGAGGATTATCTGTATCCGGCTAGTTATTTTGCACGAGTCGAACTGCCGAAAATTGTACATGAGGCGGTTTTTGTGACTGCCTAATCATTTCATTCGCTATTTATTTGCCCATTCGCTACGCAAAAGGAGATTATCATGACTATGAACGTACAAACCATGAAAGCTGAGATAATCTCGGCCTTAGATGCTCTGCCACTGGAAAGATTAAGACTTTTATTTGAATTTTCAAGATATTTGCAAAGTCGAACCGTGCAGAAGCCAGCAAATTTACTGAATGAGTTAGATGCTTGGCAAGAAACATTATACTTGCTCTCTGAACCTGCCAATGCAGAACATTTACGCCAATCCATCATTGAAGCCGAAACCGGACAAACCGCTAATCGTGAGGATATTTTGGTATTGATTCAGGATGTTAAGCGAGAAATGGCTGATGAGCGCTTGGGATAGATAATTTGAATACTTGGAATACCTAATTTATGAGAAACAAAAACGAAAAACTGGTCTACTCCACCCGCAGTGGTGATCAACGCAAACAGGGGCCAGTTCGCAAAGGGCGGCTACAATCAAAACCGCCGGCAGAGCAATCGCTCAAAGTGATGCGTAGTAAAAAAGGGCGCAAAGGTAAAACCGTGACCGTTATCTCCGGCTTTGCCTTAACCGAGGCCGACTTAAAAAAACTATCCAAACAACTCAAAGCGTTGTGTGGGGCTGGTGGAGCCATCAAGTTTGAGGATGACGGATCCCAACTTATTGAGGTGCAGGGCGACCATCGTCCCAAGCTGGTCGAAAAACTGAAATCACTGGGCTATCAAGCCAAGTTGGCCGGAGGGTAGCTGTTGGAACCGCTTAATTCATGGGAGCAATGGATTGGCTATGTCAGCCTGCGTCTGTTCAGTTTTGGCTTCCTGTTAACCATAATCGGAGCCGTGATGATGCTCTTGTCTGCCTTTGCCGCACCCACAGAAACGGTCTCCCCACCACAAACCGAGGCCGTTTCCGCATGTGAAAATGGGATTGATTGTGTGAATCGTAGCGCCCATGTTTCAGATCGTCAGGGTGAACTGTTTGTTAGGCAAGTAGAGGCTCCAGACCAGACCATTAGAGAACATCATGCCTTGAAGGCCAAGGCCGTTAAGTTAGCGGAGTCTCGCCCCTCAATCCTAGCTTTGCGTCACCACATGGAAGAGGCCAGTTCCCCCTCCATGTGGGAGGGGGTTAGGGGGAGGGCTGAGAGACATGATTGGCCGACTCTGCTACTCTCCGCCTCGGCGCGTATCACCGATAGCTCACTTCGAGCCTTGCTCCCTCAGTCAACATGCCCCATCTGCCTGATCCGTCAGCGTAAGGAGATGGTTAGGCATCCACTGCAAACCAACATCCTAACTCGCTGGTCGTTCCAACGGTTGAACCTGATTCAAGACCTGCTTGCTGAACCTGCACTCGTTGAACCTGCCGCGACCGAAGAAACTCCAGAGTTTACACAGGTGGAGACTCCCATTGACGAGTATGGCTGTCCAACCAGTTCACCCCACCAGTTTGAGCTAATTCCGGTTGAATCATCAGCGATGGATCACCCAGACCGTTACCATGCTGACCTGAATCTGGCTTTGCGGGGTTATGTGCGAGTAGAGGCTCCTTTGGAGCAAGTGCATTACAACGGAGCCACCGCGCCCGACCCGCCCCAACTCAGCGGTCTATTCGAGCCGAATCGCCATCCGGCAATTGTCGCGACCTATCAAATCAACCATTGGGATTGGGGCTGTAGCAGTAATGAACATGGCTGTCCGAGTGGGCCGATTCAAGATTGGGGCGCGACCCTCATCGGGGTGGCAACCACCTCCGGCGAGGCCATCTATATTCCAAAACGGTGGGCCGATATTTATCAGGGCCGCTTCAAGGCTCTCGTACTGTACGCCTCAGAACGCCAAGTCACTTTGGGCTACACTCGTCAAGATGGTGTTACATTGGGCTATGTGGCTCATATTCAAAATATCTGTGTTGACCCGAATCTACTGACCGCCTATCGTACTCAAAATAATGAGCATGGCTGGCGAAACGGGGGCCTGCTCCCGGCTCTAACCAACAATCAGCCTCTTGGCACCGCCTTACATGGTGAACTTCAAGTCGCAATTCGAGATAACGGCTCGTTTCTTGATCCCAGATCGAGCAAAGATTGGTGGCAACATTAGTAGACGCAGAGCGTCCAGCATGCGTTCCCACGCAGAGCGATGGGAACAAGATTCAGAAGTTTATCATTTCAACATGACTAAAACAATATCTGACAGGATTAACAGGATTGACAGGATCACAAGTAAAAAAATCCTGTCAATCCTGTCAAAAAATGCTTTTGATTTTATCAAAACATCAGATCATGAATGAAACGACAAACTCTTGAAGATTCAATCCAAAATCCAAAATCGCAAATCTAAAATCACACATGGTTATCACCCCTAGAATCCTACTAAACGCATACTGTCAAGGCATTTTCCCCATGGCCGATGCCGATGACGAACAGATATACTGGTACGACCCCGATCCACGGGCTGTTTTGCCCTTAGATGATAAATTTCACGTCTCCCGCAGATTACAGCGCACAATCCGACGCGGAAATTTTGACATACGAGTCGATACTCAATTTCGGCAAGTTATGCGATTGTGCGCCGAACCTAGCCCCGAGCGCGAACGGACATGGATTAGCGATGAGATTATTCAGTTGTACTATAGCCTGCATAAAAGTGGCTATGCCCATAGCGTAGAAACATGGCAAGACGGAGAATTAGTCGGGGGATTATACGGAGTCAGCGTTGGGGGGTTGTTCGCGGGAGAAAGTATGTTTAGTCGCGTGACTGACGGTAGTAAAGTAGCCCTTGTCTATCTGGTGGAGCATCTACGGGCCAAGGGGTTTGTTTTGCTTGATATTCAGTTTATGACCAGTCATCTAAAACGTTTCGGAGCCATGAACATTCCTCGCCTGAAATATCATCAGCGCCTCGCTGACGCACTGACCAAAGATATTACGTTCTGAGTAAAGAATAGAGTTCTTCGGTAATAACTAGAACTGGCATTTATGAGGCTCATTGGAGTGCAAGAATTCTATTCTTGCCGTCAAAATATAATTTTGACACTCCTTTTCACCCAAATCCCAAATCTTTATTCCCGAACAAGTCTAATGTACAAATATACGAATATGCAAACAGACAAGTTTTGTAAAAGTTCAGTAAAGTAGCCCCAGAAACCCGATTTCTTAAAGAAATCGGGTTTCTGACACTCTTTCTGACGAGTTCACTGAATATTTACCAAGTTTTTCGTTCCTCATTCTTCATTTCTCATTCTTCATTTCTTCACCACCACCAAACCTAACAGATAGTCACGCCCCCGCAGAGAAATTAGAGGCCGTCCCGAGGCGAACCGTTGTCCAGCCGGTAATGCTTTGGCATAGTTGGTTTTATTAAACCGATTGTTAGAAATAAGCATAACTCGATCATGACGGTCTACCACCGCGGTACTAACCACCGTGTCCCCCTCCTGCGTCAGGGCAATTGTTGGCACACCTTGACCGTATCGACCTTGGGTCGGGTACTCTTTTAAGGGCGTTCGTTTGCCCGTTCCTTGTTTCGTCGCCACCAATAAATCGGCCTCGGCTCGAACAAAATCTGCCCCAATAATCTGGTCGTTACTGCTAAGTTTCATGCCTCGCACACCCGCGGCAGAAAGCCCCATAGGACGCACCTCAGCCTCGGTAAAACGAATCGCTTGCCCCAACTTACTAACCAACACAATCTCACCCTCACCAGAGGTGATAAATCCAGCCACCAGTTTATCGCCTTTATCCAAGCCCATCACCGTGGCTTCGCTTCCCCGCACCGCACTCAAATCGCTCAGAGCCACCCGCTTCACTCGCCCTCGTTCCGACACTAAAAATAGATAGCTATTTGATGCTTGATCAGACTCCGTCAGCGATAAAGCCGCTACAATGGACACCGTACCATTTTCTATAAATTCGGTCACATTAATCCCTTGCCCCGGTGCGTCACCAATTGGAATCTGGTGCATGGGGGCGATAATTGCCCGCCCATCTTCAGTCAGCATACACAACGCATCACGCGTCTGAGCCGGTGTGGCAACATGTAACGGATCCTCATGCCGACTACGTGCCGGTTTGACATGCTCCGCTACCGGCCAGCGACAAATCTGCCCCTGTCGGCTAATGGCGACCATGACAGTCTCATCAGGGATCAGATCATCAGCCGTAATTATCTCGCCCGGTTTAACCGGCTCATCAAGAATGGTGCTATAACGAGGCGTTTCATAATCGGCTTTAATACCCGTCAACTCTGCTTTAATTAAGATCAAAATCTTCTCGGTAGAACTTAACAACGCTTCCAACTCTTTAACCCGTTTGACCAAATCCTTATATTCAATCTCGATTTTCTTACGCTCCAACGCGGCCAAACGACGCAGGGGAATATTCAGGATAGCGGTTGCCTGTTCGTCACTAAACTTGAATTTTTTGCAAAGATTGTTCTTGGCGCTATCGGCGTTGCGAGATTGAATAATCACCTGCACTATCTCTTGCAAATTTGCGAGTGCAATCCGCAACCCTTCTAAAATATGAAGCCGTTTTCTCGACTCAGACAACTCATGTTCAGTACGACGGGTGATAATCTCCTCGCGGTGTTCGATAAACAGTTGTAAGGCTCGTTTTAACGAAACGAGGGTCGGCTCTCCGTCGACCAAGGCTAACATGTTGATGCTAAAGGTACCTTGGAGCGGAGTCATCTTGAACAGTTTTTTCAACACCGCTTTCGGTTCGACCATACGGGTCAACTCAATCACCAGACGCATGCCATGCCGATCCGATTCATCTCGCAAATCAGCAATCCCCTCGATTTTCTCATCCCGAGCCAAATTGGCAATCTTTTCGACCAAACTGGCCTTATTGGTCTGATACGGCAGTTCGGTAATCACCAGCCGATTCCGATTCCGGCTCATCTCTTCGATATGAACCTTGGCTTGGACGGTGATTCTGCCTTTACCGACCGCGTAGGCTGATTTAAGATGATCGACCTGTTGGTCATCGCTCTTTTTACCATTTCCATAACGATGGATAATCCCACCTGTCGGAAAATCTGGCCCAGCCACAAACTGTAATAATTCCTCAATTGTCACCTCACCTTGAGAAATTCTCTGCTCAATCATAAAGATAAGGGCATTACATACCTCTTGTAAATTATGAGGGGGCACACTCGTCGCCATGCCGACCGCGATACCGGTGGCTCCGTTGACCAAAAAGTTGGGGAATTTGGTCGGTACAACATCCGGCTCGGTTAAGCTACCATCAAAATTGTCTACAAAATTGACCGTGTTCTGATCTATATCGGCCATAATTTCATTGGCCAGGCTAGTTAGTCGTGCTTCGGTATAGCGCATGGCCGCGGGGCGGTCGCCATCAACCGAGCCAAAGTTACCCTGACCATCAATCAACGGCATCCGCATGGAAAAATCCTGAGCCATGCGAGCCATAGCATCATACACCGCCGCATCACCGTGCGGATGATATTTACCAAGAACTTCACCCACAATCCGAGCGCTTTTTTTATAAGGCTGGTTCGCTTGCAGACGCATATCATGCATGGCGTATAAAATACGACGATGAACCGGTTTTAAGCCATCTCGGACATCGGGCAAGGCTCGCGAGACGATGACGCTCATGGCATAATCAAGATATGCCTTTTGCATTTGTTGGTTAATATCAACTTGAAGTATTGTGCCAATATTCATAAGTCAGAGTTATATAAGAGTTAAACGGTAAGAACTACAAAGACATAATTTTTAGCGCTTAAATCTTAACCTTTAAAAATTTAGAACCTATGTTCTATTATAAAGATTTTTTAAATGAAGTAAAGCAGGAACAAATTGGAATCATCCCCACCTCACACAAAAAGACCTACCGCGAACGGTAGGTCTTTGTATGAGGCAACGTTCAGTCGAACATTATCGTGAACAAGTTATTGTTAATACCATGTCCATTTTATATAGTCAGCCATGCCCTGTGAATGAATTCACAGGCTAATATGAGAAACCTGCTTAAGCAGGTTTTCCGTTTAAGACACTGATTTCAATCAGTGGTGGCCTCGTTGAGGTGGCGAAAAGCTAATGACACTAACAATTAACTGACTACGAATAGCGCCGACGCATAGTTTTGCGACGTGCTTTACGAATAGCTCGCTGTTTGGCTAATCGACGTTGCTCGCTTTTTGAAACAAACCATCGTTTTTTGCGATACACGCTTAACACACGGGTTTTAACAATCTCTTTTCTAAACCGTTTGAATAATGATTCTTGGGATTCACCGGGTCGTAGTTGTACACTCACGTTACCTCACCTCCTTTTATTTCGTACTAATCGTAAAATATCATACCATTTACGATTGCTCATTAGACCTGTTCAGGAATAACTAATCGTCTCATAAAAACTCAAAATCGAGACCCACGGAGTGCAAAAGTTTCTTGCTTTTGCCAGAAACAAACTGCAAAAGCAAGAAGCTTTTGCACTCCTTTATTCCCGAACAACTCTATTTATCTATAACTGCATCGCGGCTAATGATAACAGGTCATCTATCGAGCCACCATCGTCAACCATATCAAGAATATCTTCTTCTGCGAACTCTTCGGTGGAAAGTTTTTCTTCCTCTACCTCTGCCGATAATTCTTCTTTGTCGTAATAATGGAAATATCCCGTACCTGCCGGAATTAGTTTCCCTAAGATAACATTTTCTTTTAATCCAAACAAGTTATCCTTTTTACCTTCAATGGCCGCTTGAGCTAACACATTAATGGTGTGTTGGAACGATGACGCTGACAAGAAACTGTCAGTATTCAACGCCGCTTTCGTAATCCCTAATAAAACAGGTCGTCCCGAAGCAGGGCGTTTATCCTCATCAATCAACTCTTGGTTCATGTCTTGGAATTTTTGATAATCCATCAGTTCACCGGGTAAGAATTTACTTTCACCACTCGTTACCAAGCGAATTTTATTGGTCATTTGACGAACAACCACTTCGATATGTTTATCACTGATTGGCACACCCTGAGACCGATAGACCTTTTGTACCTCTTCTAGTAGATACAACTGAGCCGCTTCTCGACCTAGAACCTGTAAAATTCGGTTCGGATTCAGGGAACCCTCAGTCAATTGCTCACCAATCGAGACAATGTCGTTATCTTGAACTCGCAAACGGGCTGAGGCTTCAATCTCATATTCTTCTTCTTCTACCGCCTCCCAATGTACATAAACAAGTTTCCCATCACTACTAATTTCAACGACTCCACCATGTTCGGCCAAAACTTCTTGACCTTCTAGTTGAGCAATAACAGCTTTGACGGCGACTTTATCCCCATCAGCAACCATAATCGACCAGTCGTCGGGAACCGGATGCTCATCATGACGAATCTCTTTGGCACTCACCTGTAACACCCGACTACCATCATCGTTGCTAATCAAGGTCACTTTACCATCAAGGTCAGAGATAATCGCTTCCCCTTTGGGGTTACGAGCTTCAAATAGTTCCTGTACCCGAGGCAAACCGTGGGTAATGTCAGTCGTACCAGCCACCCCACCAGTATGGAAGGTTCGTAGGGTCAACTGCGTACCGGGTTCACCAATTGACTGAGCGGCAATAATACCGACGGCTGTTCCACGGGCTACGGCACCACCACGTCCCATGTCTGAGCCATAAGAAAGGCTACAGATACCCTGTCTTAAACCACAGTGCATCGGAGAGCGAATAACAATCGTATCGACTCCTGCTTTATCAATAGCTCGGAAATGATCCACCGAGATCAACACGTCTTTGTCAACCACCACTTCACCCGTGGCGGGGTCAACAATCGGGTCAACCGAAACTCGTCCTACCAAACGTTCTTGGAAGGTTTGACCCATTTTTTCGCTACTTTGTCGGTTGATGATCATGCCAGTTTTGATATCACACGTACATTCCATTTTGTTGATAATCACATCTTGTGACACATCAACCAACCGCCGAGTGAGGTATCCCGCATCAGCAGTTCGAAGGGCGGTATCAGCCAGCCCTTTCCGTGCCCCGTGTGTAGAGATGAAATACTCTAGGGCGGTTAAACCTTCGCGGAAGTTAGAGCGAATTGGCAAGGCGATAATCCGTCCACTTGGGTCGGTCATCAAACCCCGCATACCGGCTAACTGCCGAATCGGCTGGAAGCCCCCTTTGGTCGCACCCGAATCAGCCATAAGCTTAATTGGGCTTTCAGGGTCAATAGCTAGACGTACCTCTTCGGTCACTTCTTCGGTGGCATCCCCCCACAAACGAACTGTTTTGAGGTACTGTTCTTCCTCGCTGATTAACCCACGTCGGAACTGTTGTTCGGCTTTAGTTACTTCACGTGTTACTTGTTCTATAATCTCTTTTTTACGCTCAGGCACGTTAATATCAGAAATTGAGATAGTCGCTCCAGAAATCGTAGCAAACTTAAAGCCAATCTCTTTAACGTCATCCACAAATTGAGCAGTTACTTCTTGTCCAAGTTTGTTGTAACATTCACCGATAAACTCTTTTAATGTGCCTTTGTCCAATACCCGATTCACTAATCGCAACGGTTCGGGCACAACTTGATTGAACAGTACTCGACCAACTGTAGTTTCAATCGGCTCTAGCTCATCGCTGTCGCTGGTGTAGTGCATAATTTTAATTTTGGCATGGATATGCACTTTTTCTAGGTTATAGGCCAACTCCACCTCGTTGATATTGGCGAAGATTTTGCCTTCTCCCTTTTTGCCATCTTCTTCCATGGTGAGGTAATAAACACCCAAAACCATGTCTTTCGTGGGTGATACAATCGGCTCACCGTTGGCTGGTAGCAGTAGGTTATGTGAGGAGAGCATCAACTCACGAGCCTCTTTGACCGCCTTTTTCGACAATGGGATATGAACTGCCATCTGGTCGCCATCAAAGTCAGCATTAAAGGCAGAACAGACGAGAGGGTGGATTTGTAACGCGCTCCCTTCAACCAAGAGAGGTTCGAAGGCTTGAATACCCAAACGGTGCAAGGTTGGCGCTCGGTTCAACATAATCGGTCGAGTTTGAATCACCTCTTCTAACACTTCCCATACTTCGGGGCGACGCTGCTCGACGATGCGTTTAGCACCTTTGACGTTATTGGCATAGTTATACTCAACCAATTTTTGGATAACAAACGGTCGGAACAGTTCTAAGGCCATGCCTTTTGGTAAGCCACACTGATGCAATGCCAACTTAGCACCGACCACAATCACGGAACGTCCAGAATAATCAACCCGTTTCCCTAACAGGTTACGACGGAAGCGGCCTTGTTTCCCTTTGAGCATGTCGCTCAAGCTCTTAAGCTGACGACGACCACGAGAAGAGACAGCTTTTCCACGCCGGCTATTGTCGATGAGAGAGTCAACGGCCTCTTGGAGCATCCGTTTTTCGTTACGGACAATCACATCAGGCGCGCCCAAATCGAGCAGACGCTTTAGGCGATTGTTCCGGTTAATCACTCGCCGATACAGGTCGTTTAGGTCAGATGTCGCAAACCGTCCACCATCAAGCTGAACCATAGGACGTAAATCTGGAGGGATGACCGGCAAAACAGTCAAAATCATCCATTCAGGACGGTTATTACTTTTTCGTAAACTTTCAACTACGCGTAAACGCTTAATCGCTTTCTTTTTAAGCTGTTTTGAGCGAGTAGTACGGATTTGGGTGCGTAGCTCTTTGGCTAAATCATCAAGACTTAAATATCGGCAAATTTCATGCAGGGCTTCCGCGCCCATACTGGCATAGAAGATATTGCCCCAACGGTCAGCCAAAACTCGAAATTCTGATTCGTTCAGGAAGGTCATGGGTTTAATCGACATCAGTTCCTGACGTTGTTCTTGCACTCGTGAGCCAATATCCTCGACCTCATCAGTTGACTGTTGGTCGAGTGTGCTTGACTCTTGGTCAGCCGCTAATCGCAAACGGTCTATCTCGACTCGAATACGCCCACGCTCACGATTGATTTCCGTGTCGGTTTCGACTTTAATTTCGTTGAGTCGCCCCTCAACCAGACCATTCAACACTTTTAGGTGGCTACTGTCAATCACCTCACCTTTATCGGCGACCATCTCTTCAATACCAGCCAGAGTAAACATTAATGGCTCGCGGGCCAAAATACTGTTCTTATCCTCTAAGTGTCGTTGTGCCGTTTGGGCATCTTGCATTAAGGCTTCAATGGCGCTATTCTGGCGCTCATTCAGTTCATTAACAATCTGCTCTTCCTCATCTCTAAAAATAGCGATGGTTTCATCAAGTTGTTGAGTAATCGTGTCGATTTTATCTTGACGTTCATCTTCATGCTTTTTCTCTTCTCTGACCAACTCATCATCTAAACGCTTTAAAGCCTTGGTTCGAGCATTTTCATCAACTCGGGTGATGATATAATGGGCAAAATAGAGTACTCGATCCAAATTCCGTCGAGATATGTCCAATAACAAACCCAAATAGGAGGGAACTCGACGGGTATACCAAATATGGGCTACTGGTGCGGCTAGTTCAATATGCCCCATTCGCTCTCTACGAACCGAAGAACGGGTAACAAGTACGCCACATTTTTCACAAACAATGCCTTTATATCGAACTTGTTTGTATTTACCGCAATAACATTGCCAATCTTTGGTTGGGCCAAAAATCGCTTCACAAAATAGGCCATCCTTTTCAGGACGTAAGCGCCGATAGTTAATGGTCTCAGGTTTAGTTACTTCTCCATACGACCAACCTCGAATTTCCTCTGGTGAAGCAAGACTGATACGTAAAGCACGAAAATCTTTTACTTCCAATGTAATCCTCCTAAAGATATAAATAAGGATTTGATGCCTAAACACCTAAAACATAACTCCATGTACGGATTATATTTCATGGGTTACACATCGACGATTAAATTTGAATATATGGGGGAGCGTAGCAGTAAATATATTAATTAGTAATTTAACCTTAAATCTAAAGTTATGGGTCAAACACTCCGCTACATAATATATTAAGTGGATAGTGTAGGGGAAATTCTATCAAACTGTGTTGCAGACAAAAAAACACGCCTCAAATTTATTTGGGGCGCAATCCTAATTTCAGATTGATTATGTTGATTTGTGCAGTTCGCGAAGCGGTAATTATATACAATTATAGATATTAAGCAAACGCACATTAAAAATGTGGATGTGAATTTGACAATTAAAAAATTATCATGTCATGAGCGGCGATGGTCAAGGTTTCGGGCACCTACACATGTCACCCTGAACGCTTTTTGCGAAAGGTCTCTCTTACCTGAATTTAGGGGGATTCGGGTGGATGCTTCGCCTTCGGCTCAGTATAACATAGTTTTCAACATCATCTTGACCACTACATAAGTTCACGTAATTAAATAAAGAGAGAGAACAAGTTTGCGAAAATCACTAAGGACAGAGATAATCCATTTGCCCTATCTATCATTGGCTTCTCACACACCATTATGGTGTGGGATGATGATATCTATTTGCCTCAGCAGACTTACGATTTTTGGGAGATTTATTAACCAATCTCGGGTCAGATTAATTCGTAGGAGATGGCAAGATGCAATATCCCTTAATTGAAAAAATTGGTGCCCCCGATTTACTGATCGGTCGTGAGCAAGAATTTAAACAATTTAATAAATGGATTGATAATATGCCCAAACGACTTTCAAAATCATGGGCCATTTTGGGACGGCGAAAAAGTGGCAAGACGGCTTTTGTACAACGGTTGTTCAACCAACTCTGGTCAGCCAATGGGCTGGTCATCCCCTTTTATATCAGTATTCCCGAGTCACCAATTTGGTTTGTTGACTTGGTGGAAGTACGAACTCGGCAAGACAAATCGAACCTGACAGATGTAACGGATTTTCAGGAGAAGGTGTCGATTTATCGAACTTTGAACCCAGAACAAACAGTATTAGCTGGTTTTCTATCGTTGGGTGGTTTTACCCAAGAGGCCATCCAGAAATGTCAGGCTGATGATATTGCTTGGACGACTGAATTACCTTATTTTTAAGGACTACAAAGACAATGGATGAAAAAATATTCCCCATCGATGAGATGGTAGCTTACGAAGAGTTTACCGACCGTATCGAGATTCTGCGGGAGTTGGATACCTGGGTCAAAAATATTCAACGCATGGCCTCTCGCAGTACAGCCCTCATTGCCCCGCGCCGTTTGGGCAAAAGTGTGCTATTAGACCGCCTCGTCAACACCGTTTTTTTCAAACCGGATTATCGGGTGGCTCCGTTCTATATTCGCATCAAACGGGACGAGATGACATTACATGATTTTTTGCTCGAATATGCGACCTCGTTTTTTCGACAATATATCGCCTATTGCCTGCAAGACCCATCGTTATATCGACAAAGCCACCTTGGTTTGGAAACATTGTTGGATTATCCAAACGAGCATAAGGCGGTTAAACTGGCCCAACAGTTTATTCGAGAATTTTTAGATCGCTATCACAAAAAAGGGCCAAAAGATGCTCGTCTTCATTGGGAAAACTTTGTTGTCGTGCCAGAAAATCTAGCCTCTCTTTCCGGTACTAGAGTGGCGGTTATCATTGATGAGTTTCAGGATATGAAATTTTATATCCATGATATAGCTAAGGAAAGGTTAGGGCATATCCATGCCCAACGCAAAAAAACACCCGATTATCAAGGCGTAAATCTGACCGCCTCATACAGCCATCAATCCCAAAGCCGAAAGGCTCCTATGCTGGTCTCCGGCTCTGCCGTAACCTTGATATTCAAAACGGTGATGGGTGGGCCATTAGGGGGGCGATTTAACTTTAGGTATCTCAAACCGTTATCGATTCCTGATGGAGCCACCTTGTTACAAGTTCTACTAAAGCTGTACGCCGATAACACCCCGATTTCTATTGAAAATGCCTTATATGCCAGCACCCGCGTGGGGGGACATCCCTACTACCTCTACTGTCTCAGCACCTCCAATTCGGGGATTAAGGTGTTCCAGAGTCGAGCTGATATTGATGAACTGATTCAATATGAGACCGAACAAGGCAGTATTTATGGTTTCTGGCAAACCCATTTTGATAACAACCGAAAATATATCAACGCTGATGATGATGCCGAGTTGGGTAAGAAGATTATCTACTACTTTACCAAATACAATAATCAACCCGTTGATACCAAAGCGATTGCGGCCAAACTACAAGTCAGTAAACAAGCCGTAGACCGAAAAATCGAAAAACTCCATCAGGCTGATTTGGTTTATCGGAGCGCGGCCAAATATTATACCTTCAACGACATCTGCTTGATGCGCTTTATCAAATATTTCTATGTGCAGGATTTAGAAGGGTTGGAAGAGATTGACCTGAGCCAACAGAGCCAGTTTAATAACCTGAAAGGCCGTTTTTTGGAAATTGTGGTACAGGTGACGATGATGAAGTTTAACCATGAATCGTTAGCTGGGGCTTGGTTTGGTCGCCCTCAGCAAAAAATAGAGCTACCCCGCTTTCAAATTGTCGATACCAAACAGGTCAAAGGAGCGACCACGCCTTCCTATCAGCTTGATTTGGTGGGTCGAGCCTCAGAGCCAAATCTGTATTGGGTGTGCGAATGTAAATACACCAAACGCAAAATGGCTCTATCCCAAGTGCAAAAATTGGAGCAGGCGGTGACAGCCTTTAAGCAAGAACTGATAGAGAATGGCCTGCCTGAACCGACCGTCCAAATCTGGCTAGTTTCTACGGGAGGTTTTACCGACGAGGTATTAGCCTATGTTACGGATCGGTCAGACATCTATGTCTCTGACCATGAGGGCATCAACCAGATTTTCCGAGCTTATGGCGGCAACTATAATATTCCGTTGTTTGTGAGTGAGTGAGTGAGTGAGGGTAAGAAATGGGCATTAAATAAATTGTTAGCTGGTTTTGTGGTAGTCAAGATGATGTTGGAGTGCAATGGGTTTAGCCATTGCCTAATTGACAATCAATTATTGTCAATTAGTACAGGATTTCATTCAACGATCAAGGAAGTGTTAAAAAAGCACCGAATTAAATTCGGTGCTTTTTATTACCTAACAGTTTTTTGGCTATGATTTTCGGTTCGACCAACACCTACGAGGAAAACTACATACCTCGCAGGAGAGGTCATGCCCTTCAATTGCTCTGCTTCTACGTACCCAAATGGGTAAGCAGAAGTTTATCATTTCAACATGACTAAAACAATATCTGACAGGATTAACAGGATTAACAGGATTACAAGCAAAAAAATCCTGTTAATCTTGTTAATCCTGTCAAAAAATGCTTTTGATTTTATCAATATATCAGGTCATGAATGAAACGACAAACTCTTGGGGTAAGGTCTCATTAGCCCAAACAAGGACTAACACCGCCCTTTTGTTACCGTCGATCATGCCCTTTAAACTTCTTTTTAGGAGGCTTATTGACAGTTTGGCGCAACAGATTTACCTCACGGGGGGTCAGGTAACGCCAATGCCCCAACTTAAGTTTACCCAGTCGTAGTGGCCCAATCCGTACCCGCTCTAGTCGTTTAACCCGATGCCCAAGAATATCGGCTACAGTTCGGATTTGACGTTTACGTCCCTCGGTTAAGATAACTTTGTACCATGTGGCTTTATGCTCCCCTTTGAGCATCTGCACCCAAGCCGGTTTGAGTGGCGGTTCACCGGGAATTTTTACCTCACCCTGTCGCCATTTTTTTATGGTCTCCAATGATGGTTTGCCCGTCAAAAGCACCTCATACTCTTTTTCCAAATGATAGCGTGGATGGGTCAACTTTTCGGCTAACGCGCCATCGTTAGTTAACAAAATCAACCCCTCACTATGCTGATCTAAACGCCCCACCGGATAAACCCGCTCCTCTACCTCAGTTACCAAATCTAACACGGTAATTCGTTTGCGGTCATCATGGGTGGTGCTTAATACGTCAGTTGGTTTATTGAGCATGATATAAACCATCGATTCTGCTTGATCTAATAATTTACCGTCCACCGTGATTTTATCCCGTTGGAGATTAATTTTTACACCCATTTGGGTAACGACCTTTCCATTGACCGTTACTCGGCCATCCTTAATCAGTTGTTCACTCGCCCGTCGTGAAGCGATTCCGGCATGGGCTAATACTTTCTGTAATCGTTCTAATTTATTGTTCATAGTCTTGTGAGGCGTGAAACGTGATAAGTAATCCGTGTTTATCCATGTTTATCTGTGTCCACGCTCTCCTCTTCATCCTCCAGTTCCAATTTGGGTAACTGTTCTAAATTTTCTAAACCTAATAAGCGTAAAAACTCAAAGGTAGTGCCATACAGCGTTGGATGTCCAACTGTATCCAACCGGCCCACCGATTCAATGATACCTCGACTAAGTAAAGTGCGTAGCACGCTGTCGCTGTTCACCCCTCGAATCCCGTCGATTTCAGATCGAGTAATTGGTTGGCGATAAGCTACAATGGCTAATGTTTCCAAAGCCGGAGTCGATAGTTTGCTCGAAATCGACAAACCGAGTAGTTTCCGCACATAAGGGGTTAGTTCCGGCGCGGTGACCAGTTGTACTCGATTCCCGTTCCGTTGGAGCCGAATACCCCGTTCTTTATAATCAAGAGCCAACTGTTGCACCGCCTGCTCAACCTGTTTCACTTTACATTGAATTGTTGCCGCAAGTTGATTTAGGGTCACTGGCTCTGGAGCGACAAATAAAATGCCCTCTATCGCCACTTTTAGCTGTTGCTCGGTAGAGATTTCCATGCTATGTTCAAACGATACGGAATGAGTTTTTTAATTTGCCCATAAGACCGCTGATGACCGCTGATGACCGCTGATTGAAATCAGCATCTTAAACGGAAAACCTGCTTAAGCAGGTTTCTCATGTCAGCATAAGAATTCATTCTTATGTAAAAACGCGCAATTTATTTAATCCCAATTCCTACCCGTTTGAAGCGTCTCCTTTTATCTTGCGTATCATGTCATAACCTGTATTTCATGACAAACCAGCCCCAAAAGTCTCTAATATAGGGACTTAGAATATATCATGTAAATATTCAGTAAAATCACCCTAGAAACCCGATTTCTCAAAGAAATTGGGTTTCTGACGTTCCTTCTGGCGAGTTCACTGAATATTTACTATATCATATCATGACAAACTCAAAGTTAAGATCCGTGGAGTGCAAAAGCTTCTTGCTTTTGCCAGAAGCAAACATGCAAAAGCAATCAGCTTTTGCACTCCGTTATTGCCGAATACCTCTAATATTCTGCACATTAATCGTCTTAGCCTGCGGTGGTCAAATGCAACGGCATGCTACACCACCAACTGGGTTGATTGTGGTCAAACAGGAAGCGGCACAACAACTCAAACAGAACGCCTATCAAGCCTTGGCCGAAGCCAGCGACAGCTACACTGCCACCTTCCGGGTCACCGATGAGCAGATTACCTCGTTGGTGGCTCTAGAACTGACTCGGACGGGACAAATTCCAATCCGAAAGCCGCAAATCTGGTTCAGATCGGGTCAAATTCACGTGACGGGCTTTGTTTCGGCGGTAGTTGGAGTTAATGTAACTATGCATCTCATCGGTTCGGCCTTTGTGCAGGACGGTCAACTGTTATTCGAGATAACATCAGCCCAAACAGACTACCTCGACCTACCACAAACAACGCTACCTTCCTTGACCCAAACGATTAACGAAGCCTTGGCCGAACTACCGCTTGAGGTAGAGATTACTCAGGTCAAAATTCTTGATGGCGAGATGCAGGTCAAGGGAAAACGTGACGAGTGAAACGTGAGGCTTGTTCCCCAATGAAATATACCCGATGAATCTGCAAGTGATTGAAAAAAATGGCAAACCTGAATGGACTGTAATCTCTTACGATTTTTATTTGCAACTTATTAGACCTGTTCGGGAATAACTAATTGTCTCATAAAAACTCAAATTCGAGACACACGGAGTGCAAAAGCTTCTTGCTTTTGCATGTTTACTTCTGGCAAAAGCAAGAAGCTTTTGCACTCCTTTATTGCCGAACAACTCTATTAAAAATGCTGAGATGTCACAAGACATCCAAGAGTATCACCAAGCCAAACAAGTAATTGAAGCAGGCGAAGAGCTTATCCCTAGTCATATCACCTACACCATATTAGACGGTAAAAATCCTATCAAAGTATGGCGTGAGTATCGTCAATTGAGCCAGCAATCGTTGGCGACTAAAGTTGGTATCAGTACGTAAAAGTTCAGTAAAGTAGCTCTAGAAACCCGATTTCTCAAAGAAATCGGGTTTCTGATACTCTTTCTGGCGAGTTCGCTGAATATTTACATCAGTACAGCCGATTTGTCCAAGATAGAATCGGATAAAGATAAGCCTACACTTGATACGATGATAAAAACTGCATCATACCACAGGCCAATATGGGGGCAAAATACACAAGTCAATTAATGCTCATTACTTTGGTTGCCGGAAGCGTTACGTGATTAGGCCCTGTATGGTATCAAAAAAAGGAGGACAAGGTAGCAATTGAGTCTGTATGATTTTAGCCATCGGGATATTAGAGATATCGTATATCGCAGATTACGGAGAAGATGAACAAACCATGACACAGTGTGAACGTAAATATTCAGTGAACTCGCCAGAAAGAGTATCAGAAACCCGATTTCTCAAAGAAATCGGGTTTCTAGGCTACTTTACTGAACTTTTACGTGTGAACGATCGCTGGCTACTTTCTTTCAAGACCCTCTATACGAAAATAGATTTGGGCAAATTTTACCCACTTTCAGCCAATTGCCGCTTGGCTTTTTGCCACAACGCTTCCATGTCAGATAAAGGCATGTCAGCCAATCGTTGATCTTGGGCGACTGCCAACTGCTCCATGCGTTTGAAGCGTCGCGTAAAACGAGCGTTCATGGTTCGCAAGGCACTTTCTGCATCGATATTATGCCAGCGGGCAAGATTAACCACACTGAACAACAGATCGCCAATCTCCGCTTCGAGATTGGCCGCGTCGGTGGCATGGGCAATCTCTCCCGCCTCTTCAATCACCTTTTCGAGTACTCCATCAATATCATCCCACTCAAATCCAGCTCGAACGGCTTTTTTTGAGATTGCCAGCGCTTGGGCTAACGCAGGTAATCCCTCCAAGATACCATCCAATGCCGAGGTACTTTCGACTAGGGACTGCCCTTTTTCAGCTTTTTCACTCTTTTTAATTGCCTCCCAATTAACCAATATCTCTCCCGCTCCATCGACCACGACATTAGCAAATACATGGGGATGGCGACGGATCATTTTGCGGTTGATATGACCCAATACGTCACCCCATTGAAAATTTCCATCACGGGTAGCAATTTGAGTATGTAGGGCAATTTGTAACAATAAATCACCTAACTCCTCGACCAAAGCTGGTAAATCATCATGGTCTAGAGTTTCCAATACTTCGTAACATTCCTCAAGCAGATACGGGCGCAGAGATTGATGGGTTTGCTTCCGATCCCACGGGCATCCATCGGGACTGAGTAGCTGGGCCATGGTCTGCTGAAAAGTGATAAAACTACAGTTTTGCTCATCGGCAGGCAAATAGAGCATGATTCCCGTTTTGTTATCCCATGCCAACAGTTCGGCCAACTCAACCAAACGACATGACCAGACTCGTTCGTCCGTCTGTCCTGCCGCTTGCACCAACGTTACCCGATAATCAGGTTGATAGAGATTCAACAAAACTGGTTGCCACAGTCTAATCGTTTCAGCGTCATACATCGGCCCAATTAAGGCCGGTTTATCGGGGTTGATGGGGGGTGAATAGTACTGTGATGGTATCTGCTCTGCTCGCAAAAGTTGCAAATCATCAACGTTAATAGGCTGTAGTGCCGTTATTGCCGGCTCAATAAAGCTCAAACCGGCAATAATTGTGACCGGAATCTGCTGTTGTTTAGCCAAAGTATAGATTCGGGGTACTGTCTCATCAAAATTAGGATGCCCCGGCACTGCATAGGTGACACCTTCTTCCTGTTGCCCCAAACGGACAATTTCTACCGCCAACCGATCATGAATTGCCTCAAGTTTGGCTGTGGTTTCATACCACCCCTGAAATGAGTTGACCTGCCCCGGAATATCTGTCACACTCGGATGATACTTCGTCTGTACATAGACTGTCGTTGCTTCGGTTAAATGTTGATAGGCGGCCAATGTCCAAAATTTGGTCATTCCCGGCCCTAATCCGACAATTGTAATTGATTTTGCCATATCCCACTCCTAGAATAAATTTCGTCTACTTACTACCGACAAGACGTTTTGCTTAGGTTAATTATAGAATAATAGTAAAAGTTCAATAAAATAGCCCTAGAAACCCGATTTCTTTAAGAAATCGGGTTTCTGACACTCTTTCTGACGAGTTCACTGAATATTTACGAATAATATCTGACAGGATTAACAAGATTCAAGAGTTTGTCGTTTCATTCATAACCTGACATAACCTGACATGTTGATAAAACCAAAAGCATTTTTCGACAGGATTAACAAGATTAACGGGATTTTTTTGCTTGTAATCCTGTTAATTCTGTTAGGCACGTGGAAAAAAATAATTGTCCCGCGGAGTAGGCACGTGTCGTGCCGCACCGCGGGTGCTAACTCCTCAATTGGGATGTTTTATTTCTTCCGTCTGCCTTAATCCTGTCAGATATTGTTTTAGTCATGTTGAAATGATAAACTTCTGAAGATTAAAAGCGAAAAATCCTGTCAATTCTGCCGAAGGTCCAAAGGTCCTGTCGAAAAAATCTTTTCTCTAATCAAAATGTCGAGTACCAAGAATTTCGTCTATTATATTAAGTAGCTTGTGGTTTAGGCAAGTTATCTGGAGGGTTATAACCTTGCCAACTTTATTCTTCAACCATCTAACCTTAAATCTGCAATTTGGCGGTAATGTGTTATAATAACTACATATAATTTAGCTGACAGGGTAAACGTTAGTGGCAGATAAAAAAGTAACAAACAGCGAATTGAGTTTGGCCCGCAAAAGTACAATTTTAATTGTTGATGATAATGAATACGGACGCGACATTTTAAGGCGACTTCTTATTGCTAAAGGCTATCAGTTAGCTTTTGCCGCAAATGGAGTAGAGGCCCTAAATAAAGCGGCTCAACTAGTGCCCGACTTAGTCCTGCTTGATGTGATGATGCCCGGCATGGACGGGTTTGAGGTCTGTCGGCGGTTGCGAAAAGATGCCGTGTTAGCGGACATTCCGATTATCATGCTTACCGCAATGGATGAGCCGAATGCCCGAGTGCAGGGGCTTGAGGTTGGGGCAGACGATTTCATCACCAAACCGTTTGACCGAGATGAGTTACGCGCTCGAGTACAAACGATTATCCGACTTAACCGTTTTCGACGGTTGATGATGGAACGTACCAAGTTTGAGTGGGTGGTCGAAAATGCCGACGATGGGTATGTTATTATTGACGAAGAGAACCATATTTTATATACCAATCCTCGTGCTCGATTGTACTTGAATCTTGGCCTTCCTCAAACGGATAAGACGGAAGATGCCCAATCATTTTTAGAACTGATTGACAAAGATTACTACCGTAAACCAACCGAAGCATGGACTTCATGGCCTTATCAATCTGCCGGAGAGGCGACACGGTATCTTATGCGTCCAGAATCGACTGCCTCACCCGCGTTTTGGCTTCAAGTTGATATTTTGAACCTGACCGAAGCGCGCGATAACCTCATCATCCGCCTCCGAGATGTGACGAGTCAGATGAATCTGGAAAAGGATATGCGGGGCTTCCATGAGGCAGTGCGGCACAAACTTCGCACCCCTATTTTGGGCATGTTGAACAATTTAGAACTATTAGGAAAACATGCTGATAAAATGTCGCATGGTGAGGTGATGCAGTTTGCCCGCATGGCTCTAAAAAGTACTAAGCGACTTCATAGTCAAGTTCAAGATGTTCTGAAATACCTGCATGCGCCTAACCTGCCCAATGACGGACAAGGTTTTCCGGTTAATAAGTTGGTTGAGACCTTGGCGATTATCAGTAACGACTTAGAGATTCATAATATCAAACTGACCGAAAAGTCCCCGCTTGGAGCCTTTAAGTTTAATCTCTCTCGGCAAACGCTTGAACTGATTTTGGTGGAAATACTGAGTAATGCCAAAAAATTCCATCCCCAACAACAGCCGAATGTCGAAGTGATTTTGACCCTGATTGAAAATGAGCAGGTCAGCATTCAGATTTATGATGATGGTATCCACCTTTCGCCTGAACAATTGGCGAATGCTTGGAGCCCCTATTATCAGGGTGAAAAATATTTTACGGGTGAGATTGAGGGTATGGGGCTAGGGTTGTCGTTAGTGGCGTTGTTAATTCGTGAGGTAAATGGCGCGTATCACATTACGAACCGCACCGATAAGGATGGCGTGGTGGTGGAAATTATTTTGTCAATTGAACCTATGGGAAATCGCAGTTAAGTTTGCAAAAAATGCCTCATGAGCAGTAAAAGTTCAGTAAAGTAGCTCTAGAAACCCGATTTCTTTGAGAAATCGGGTTTCCTGATCGTTGCGATTATGTAATCGCAACAGGTATTTGGCGGGTATACACCCGCCTGTTATGGGTAACGGGTACACACCCGTTACCATCATGGATACACTCTGTTTTTTACAAGTTAGTTCTGAAAACTACTTACAACATCAAACAGATAAAGCAGACTCAGGGAGAAACCTGAGTCTCTTTTTTATGATAAACGGAATCGAAGAATTGGCAAATCTAAAAAATCGGGCGATATCCACCATTGCCACAATGAGCGTTAACCAGAACTATGGTATAATAAATCTCCCAAACAATCCGCTGAATTCATTCAGGCTCTCTGGTAGATTCCGTGCAACTCAAAACTGCATCCTGAATTAGATACTTTAATGGGGCAATCTTCCCGCAAGTTTAAAACTTGCGGGAAGATGATGACACAATCATGACATTTGCACGGGAAGCCCCAAAGAGCCTTCATTCACAGGGCAAGGCTACTCCACGGTCACGCTTTTGGCGAGATTACGCGGTTGATCAACATCAGCCCCTCGCCACACGGCGATGTGATAGGCCAACAGTTGTAATGGAATTACCGAAATAATCGGCGTAGTAAAGGGATGTACCTTCGGAATTCGGATCACATGGTCAGACTTATCGGCCACCGCGTCGTCCCCTTCGTTAATCAGCGAGATGACCAGCCCGTTTCTGGCTCGTACCTGCTCAATCTGGCTAATCATTTTGTCATACACATGGTCTTGAGTGGCGATACAGACCACCGGCAGTTTATCGTCAATCAGGGCGATGGGGCCATGTTTCATCTCTCCCGCCGGATACCCCTCAGCATGGATATAGCTAATTTCTTTCAGTTTTAGCGCCCCCTCAAGGGCAATCGGATAGTTACTACCCCGCCCTAAATAGAGAAAATCAGTATATTGATGATATAAATTAGCGATATGGTCGTAATCGTTATACCCCTCGGCCAACACCTCTCCAGCCAACTCCGGCAAGTGTGCCAGCGCCTTAATCATCTCAACCTGTTTTTCTGGCGATAGCGTGCCCCGCAACTGTCCCAGATAAACCCCCAACATGACCAGATCGGTGATGGTCGTGGTAAAGGCTTTGGTACTCGCCACCCCAATCTCTGGCCCAGAGCGCATCAGAATCGAGCCGTCACTAATACGATGAGCCATGCTCCCCTGCACGTTGACGATGCTCCACAGTTTGGCTCCCTTCTTTTTACCTTCCTCCATGGCGGCCAAGGTGTCCACCGTCTCACCCGACTGAGTAATCGCCAAAATGATGGTCTGCTCATCGACTAAGGGATCACGATAGCGAAACTCGGAAGCGTAATCAACCTGAACACTGACCCGCGCCAACTGCTCAATCACAAACTTGCCCACCAATCCCGCATAAGCCGAGGTGCCACAGGCCACGATAATAATCCGGCGGATGTTCTTGGCCTCCTCATGAGTCAGGCTTAGCGCCTCAAACTCGATCTTGTTTTTGAGAAAATCGACGCGCCCACGCAAGGTATTCTGAATCGATTGTGGTTGCTCGTAAATCTCCTTTTGCATAAAGTGGCGATACGGCCCTTTGGCCGCGCTGACCGGATCCCAGCCAATGGTAACGGCTGTTTTGCTGACCGTTTGCCCTGCTAACGTCTGATACGTGACCGACTTAGGCATAATGACCGCCATCTCCCGATCCTCCAGATAGACCATGCGTTGGGTATGCTCCAAAATCGCCGGAATATCCGAAGCTAGATAGTTTTCTTCCTCACCCAGGCCGACAATCACCCCGCCCGCATTGCCGATTCGCACGGCGATGATGGTGTCGGGCGCTGATTGGCTGACCACCGCGATGGCATGCGCTCCCTTTAACTGAGCAAAGGCCAAGCGGCATGCCTCCAATAGCGTGTGACCATCGAGCAAGCCTTGGTCAATTAGGTGCGTAATTACCTCGGTATCGGTGTCCGAGACAAACACATGCCCCTGCGCCTGCAACTTGGTTCGCAGGTCGATGAAGTTCTCGACGATACCGTTTTGCACCACTGCCACATGATGACGCTCATCGGCATGGGGATGGGCGTTCCGCTCGATGGGTGCGCCGTGGGTCGCCCAGCGGGTGTGTCCAATGGCGGTTTGCCCCACCAACGGCGATTCATGGAGTTTGTTCGCTAAGTTAAACAGTTTCCCTTCGGCGCGACGAAGTTCTAACGTTCCGTTAATCGAGGCGATGCCCGCCGAATCATAGCCACGGTACTCCAACTTTTTTAAACCGTCAAATACAATTGTCGGAGCCGCTTTTGGCCCCACATATCCAACAATACCACACATTTTTTCGCTCCTTAAGTAAGCATGCGGTAATAGAGTTATTCGGCAATAACTTGCCATCGCATAAAAACTCAAATTCGAGGTTTGCGGAGTGCAAAAGCTGATTGCTTTTGCATGTTTGTCTCCGGCAAAAGCAAGAAGCTTTTGCACTCCTTTATTCCCGAACAACTCTAATCATTATACGCATCACAAACAACGCAACACGTCTTATGAGTTACGCCACCATACGTACCTATTAAATTTGATAAACGATAGAAGATATCATGATCCAGATTATGACCATGCTGACTAATCACGGTCATCCGTTTTGTGCCGACGATTACTCGTTGGTTTTGTCAGATGACTTAAGGCTTCCCAGAGGGGGAAAGGAGATAAATCGGACGGTGATTGCGTCCGGCAGGTATCCGCCGAAAATTCGATGACCCTGCTCCTCGTCACCTGTTGATAACTATCAACAGGTCTGGCGCTGATTATCCCGTTATATTAACAGAAGTTTATCATTTCAACATGACTAAAACAATATCTGACAGGATTAACAGAATTGACAGGATTAAAGGCAAAAAATCCTGTTAATCCTGTCGAAAAATGATTTTGGTTTTATCAACATGTCAGGTTATGAATGAAACGACAAACTTTTGTATTAACTGCTGTTTTAGCCTCCTTAAAATTAAAGATGTGTGCTATAATAGCATGCTTTTTTATAGAAAGCCAAACGATAACTATACAACAAGGTGACGAACAATGTCTAAACAGATAACGATTGCGATTGATGGAGCCGCGGCGACGGGCAAGAGTACAGTCGCAGAACGATTGAGCCAAGAGCTAAACTACCTTTATCTTGATACGGGGGTGATGTATCGAGCCGCGACTTGGGCCGCGCTCGACCAACAAATTGATATTGCCGATGAGTCTGCGGTTTCTGAACGGACTGAACGAATGTCGTTGAGGATCACTCCGCCCACGCAAGATGATGGGCGACAATGCACCGTTTTAGTCGGTGAGCAGGATATTACCTGGGCGATTCGCTCGGCGGAGGTGGAGCAGTATGTGTCGCGGGTTTCATCATATCCCCGTGTGCGAACCGCGTTGACCGAACAACAACGAGTCATGGCTCAACAGGGGGCCATCATCATGGCCGGACGGGACATCGGCACGGTGGTTTTGCCTCAGGCCGAGTTAAAAATTTTCATGCTCGCTTCAGCCGAACGCCGAGCCGAGCGTCGGTACGATGAGTTGATTGCAAAAGGTGAAACGGCCAACTATGAGGAGGTGCTGACAGCTATCAGAGAGCGTGACCGTCAAGACACCGAAAAACCGATTTCGCCCCTCGTTCCGGCGGAAGATGCGGTGTTGGTCGACACGGATCAGTTGAATATCGAGCAGGTAATGGCCGAGTTGCATCGGCTGGTTGAACAACGAGTTGCGATGTAGGAGCTAGACCAGAGCTGATATTTACCCGCAAGTTCAGAACTTGCGGGTAAATGACCCAAGAGTTTGTCGTTTCATTCATGACCTGATATTTTGATGAAATCAAAAGCATTTTTTGACAGGATTAACAGGATTGACAGGATTTTTTTACTTGTAATCCTGTCAATCCTGTCAGATATTGTTTTAGTCATGTTGAAATGATAAACTTCTGAATGACCATTTGCAGATTCGCCCATTCGGCTATTTAGCGCTCGTTACTGGCCGAATCCAGGTCCACCAGATTGCACCACCAATAAAAACTGTTGCCATGAAGGCCCATAATACCGCCCAAACGATGGCCGGAATATAGGTCAATTCGGCCATGGAGAGGGCATCGTTAGCCGGAACTTCGCCGCCTTGGGTCGTCAAGCCTATCAAGGCCCATATATCAGAAAAAGCGGTCAGCGCGGCTTGAATTGCCAAGAAGTGAATCCAGAAGATAATCCCACTTGGATTCGATTTAAGGGCAATGGCGATAAAAATCACTCCGAACAGCCAGCCGCTGATGGTGGCTAAAACCGCTCCACCAGCCTCTCCGGTAGCTAGACCGGCAAAGATACCCGATAATCCATAAGTAAAACCGAACAGAAAAAACGCTCCACCAATCAGGCCGATGGCCCAGCGCGACCAACGATGGTTGCGCCCAAGCAGAATCAATACTGCCCCAAATAAAGCGGCTCCCAAGTAACCAGCCGGAATTACGATGACGCGTAATCCGCCTGCGGTGTAGGCCAGCCCAGCTCCATTTGACTCAATAATGAAACGAACAAACTCACCACCTGTTAAAATGGCGGCCAAGCCATGACTCAACTCGTGTACCATCGTCAACAACAACCGAAATGGGTAGTTGAACCAATTTAGCACCGGAACCGCCATCATCAACATAGTGGCTAATCCGGCTAAACCGATGAGGGTCAGAGTTTGTTGAGTAGATAAGTTACTGTTTTTTGGGGTTAGTAATGGATTTTTACTCATAAATGCTCCTAATGTTTGTCTAGGCTAATTATAGAATAATATCTGACAAAATTAACAAGATTTAAAAAAGCTGTTCGGCAATAAAGGAGTGCAAAAGCTTCTTGCTTTTGCCGGAGACAAACATGCAAAAGCTTCTTGCTTTTGCCGGAGACAAACATGCAAAAGCAAGAAGCTTTTGCACTCCGCAGACTTCGAATTTGAGTTTTTATGCGATAATAAGTTATTGCCGAACAGGTCTAATCAAGATGTCGGGTATGTCACCTTCCCGCAAGTTTTGAACTTGCGGGAAGGTTGGTCTTGAATTGAAAATCATTATCTGAAAGACTGTGAGTAGTTAAATAGAAATAGCGCATAGAATTTTACAGTGAACAGCTCCATTTAAAGATTGGCTCACTATAAAACACTATACGCCATTTTTTGTTAGAGGTCGCAAATTAATAACTGGAATTAATTGCAAAGATGTAATCTTAATATTGTTTGAGTTGTCTAAATTTAGATTAGTCGTGACCGACTAGTTTTTTCAGATTTGCGTCAAGTTTGTCAAAATCGACAGGTTTGGCAAAATAGGCGGTTGCTCCGGCAGAGAGGGCTTCCTCCTCGGCAATACCGGCTAAATCTGCCGAGAGCATTATAATTGGCACATCAGCCAGATTCGGATTGCATTTACAAGCTTCAATGAATTCAGAACCGGTCATGTTTGGCAGACGACGGTCGGTAATGATCACATCAGTCGTCCAATCTGACGCTCTGGTAATCTCTAGGGCACTTTGTCCATCCTTAACCCAATTGACTTCATGACCACCCATCATCTCCAACATTCGTTTGAGTATGCTTCCTTGCGTTTCATTATCTTCAATGTATAAAATTTTCACTCAAATCCCCTAAAATAGATTATTACAAAGTTTGTCGTTTCATTCACGATCTGACATACTGATGAAATTAAAAGCATTTTTCGACAGGATTAACAAGATTTTTTGCTTGTAATCCTGCCAAATCCTGTCAGATATTGTTTTAGCCATGTTGAAATGATAAAATGATAAACCTCAGATTACCATCAAGAGTTTGTCGTTTCATTCATGACCTGATATATTGATAAAATCAAAAGCATTTTTTGACAGAATTAACAAGATTAACAGGATTTTTTTACTTGCAATCCTGTCAATTCTGTTAATCCTGTCAGATATTGTTTTAGTCATGTTGAAATGATAAACTTCTGTACCATGATAGACGAAAGCACGTTTCTACGCAACCTCTTAAGACCAAATTTCAAGCTATGTTAAATTGTTAAATTGAGGGTATGTAGGGTCGGGGGATACTTCGGCTTCACCTCAGTAGATCTGTTCGGCAATAACTTATCATCGCATAAAAACTCAAATTCTGGGTCTGCGGAGTGCAAAAGCTTCTTGCTTTTGCTAGAGACAAACATGCAAAAGCAAGAAGCTTTTGCACTCCTTTATTCCCGAACAACTCTAGTATGACATCGAACAGGCTATCAGTCAGCAGGTCAGCACTACCAAATTGAGCAAGCGTCAGGCTCCCAACCTAACCTCTACTTCGGTCAAACTGTCAGGTGAACCAACCACCATGATGTGATCCCCCCATTCAAGGCGAGTATATCCATGCGAGACGAGGCGGCTCCCTTTCCGAGAGATAGAGAGAATTAGTATATCGTGAGGAAAGTGAATGTCACGAATCGCAACCCCATGCATGTCTCGGTTACACATCTCGATTTCCATAAACCGTTCATCGGGATCCATGCCCAAAAGCAGAGATGCAGCGAAGGGGGAACGGACAAACTGGTCGAGCAAACTGACCATAGCAGTTCCCGGTTCGACCACAATCGCGCCTAGTTCGTGGAACTTTTCAAAATTGATGCGACTCTCCAAGAGAACGATTACATTTTTCACCCCAAAATGTTCATAAACAAGTTCGCAAATTGCATAATTTTCTTCATCGGAAAACAAAAGAACCACACATTCTATTTGGGTCATGTTTAGACGACGAAGTGAATCAATGGTGATTTCTGAGAGTAGCTCAATCTGGGGCGATTCTTCGGTTATGTTCTGCTTGGTTTCGGGATTACAAGTGACCAGCGTGACATTCCATTGATGGCTTTCGAGTTGTCGGGCCAACGCGAGCGACTGCCCTTCTATCCCAAAAATAATGGCATCCTGAACACCATCAAATTCATGCCCTTCGGCACGAGTGTGAGCTTCACCAACTCGATTGATGGTCCACTTAAGAATGGGTGGGCCGACAATCTGGCTGAGGACAATAACCCCGATGGAAAGGGTCGCCAGTTCTGGCCCCCAACTGCTGAACTCGACCCCAATCTCCTTGGCCAACCCAATACTGACCCCTGCCTGAGTGATAAAACCGAAGCCGAGCAAAACATTTCTGGAACCGTAATCTCGGGCGATTATAATCCCCGCAAAGCTTCCAATTAATATGCCAACCAGTCGTACCACAAATAGGAACAGGATGATTCCCCAACCCTGTTGGATGACATCGAGTTCGAGTTCGATGCCAACGAGGGTGAAGAATAACAGGAATATCGCGGGCGACATCTCTTCAAGGGTGTGATGAAAATCGGAAGCGAAAGTGGTGAAATTGGTTACATAAAAACCAGCGATCATACAAATCAAGAGCGGTTCGGAAAAAAGCCCAACGGGGAGTGAGAACAGATAAAACTCGTGGAGTATGGTCGAGAGCAAAAAAACACTCAAACCCATCAGTAAAATCAGACCTTTTTTAAGATAATCATAAGGCAAAATCATAATTACCCGAAGCAAAAACCCAATGAGAACACCCAACCCAATATCAAGTAAAATTTCAAACAGTACGAAAATGAGTAAGGTGATATCAAACTCTGCACCCTCGACCAGAACTGCGGCCACCGAAACCGAAGCGGCGAATATTATGATAACTACGGCATCCATTAATACAGTGGCTCCGAGCATTTTGTGGGTAAATGGGCCGCGAGCACGCAGTTCCTTTATAATCGCCAACGCAGAGGAGGGTGAGCGGGCAATCATAATCGTGGCTCCAAGTAAGGCAATAGCTAAAACCTCATGTTGAGGAAGTTCTGCCATAAAAGAAACCCTGTCCTTAATCAAAAAAAAGGCCGCAATCCCAAAGGTAAGTACGGCTACGACTTGCCCGCCGATAAGAGAGATAATACTCCGAAAGTAGCCCCGAATGACATGCAGTTCTAGTTCAGCTCCGGCGGCAAAAGCGATGAAGGCCAGAGCCAATTCATCAAGGATTAAAAACTGGGGAATATTTTCGGCATGAACAAAATCGAGCAGGAACGGGCCGACAAGAATCCCGGCGAATAAAAATCCGCTGATTAAGGGCAATTTGAACCGAGAAAAAATATCTCCCAATTGCCGAGCGGCAAGAACGACAATAAATAAGGTGGTGGACAAAATAATAAATGGTCTCAAAAACTCCATAGTTGTAATAACTCCGTAAAAGTTCAGTAAAGTAGCCTAGAAACCCGATTTCTTTGAGAAATCGGGTTTCTGATACTCTTTCTGGCGAGTTCACTGAATATTTACATAACTCCTTGGTTAAAGTATCAGGACAAACCAATGATTATACTATCTTTTTCTCTAGCTGATAAATCTCATCCTACAATGAGGTCGGCTAACCGTGATGATTTATCACTTGCACAATCCACACCTTTTTGTTAATATCCACACATTGTAATTGGCATCTGCCCTCTTAAAGCAGTTCCAAGAAAATAAATCTCCCAAATTGAGCAGAGTTTCTACCTCCCTCAGTCCCCCCTGCTAGGGGGGAAGCGGCTCCTCCCCCTAGCAGGGAGAGGCTGGGAGGGGGTAGGTAAAAGTTCAGTAAAGTAGCCTAGAAACCCGATTTCTTTGAGAAATCGGGTTTCTGATACTCTTTCTGGCGAGTTCACTGAATATTTACGGGGGTAGAGTGTCACAATGATTTTGGGGGTTTTAAATTCTGGAACTTCCTTAAGGCAGTTCCAGAAAAACAAAGTGGTTTAGGGAAGACAAAAACAGGAACACAGAGATTCACGGAGACCCACAGAGGAAAAATTTGTTCACTTTTCCTCTGTGAATCTCCGTGTTCCTCTGTGTTAATTAGTTCAGGCTAAATTTTCTGTCGGGTACTAAGTGGGACAATTTAATTCTTCCACATGCCTTAAAGTAAAATTAAAAAGGAGATCGTTCTTTATGACAATCCAAGGTAAAGAGATTTACGTTGGTAACAGTAACTATCAACACGTTGAAACAATCGTTTCAGGAAATTATGTCACCATGTTAGGTGAAGACTATTATTGCATTGGTAACTATGACCGTATGCCCCCATTTTTTATGAGTATTATCAGTAGTTCTAATCATTGGTTGTTTATTTCTAGCACCGGCGGGTTGTCGGCTGGGCGATCTAATGCTGAATCGGCGCTGTTCCCTTATTATACGGTTGATAAAGTGACCGAGAACCATGATCAAACTGGGCCTAAAACGATTTTACGGGTAAATCGGGGCGAACGTATCTTTCTGTGGGAACCATTTTCTGACCGATACACCGGCCTGTATCGCCTGACCCGCAACCTATATAAAAATATTTATGGCGATAAGTTGATATTTGAGGAGATTAACCATGATCTCCAACTGACCTATCGTTATGCGTGGCGTACCAGTGACCGATTCGGGTTTGTCAAAACCAGTTGGCTGACCAACCAAGGCGAGGCGAGCGAGATTAGTCTGCTTGACGGCCTGCAAAATCTGTTGCCCTACGGAGCCAGCACCCACCTGCAACGCACCTATAGCAATCTGCTCAACGGTTACAAACGGAGCGAACTAGAATCGGAAACGGGACTCGGTATTTTTGCCCTGAGTTCGACCCTGACCGACTTAGCCGAGCCGAGCGAATCGCTCAAAGCGACAACTGTGTGGCAGGTCGGTTTTGAAGCGCCTAACTACCTGCTCTCCGCCAATCAGCTTGACCATTTCCGGCGCGGCAGTGATATTATACCCGAACAGGACGTGCGAGGTCGACGCGGGGCATATCTGATTAACGCCAACATCAGCCTACCCGCCGAGGGTGAAAAAGTGTGGAACATTGTGGGCGAGGTGGATCAGGACAGTAACAACATTGCCAGTCTGCTCAACCTTTTGCGGAGCGACAAGGATACACTCATGTCGATGGTCGGGCAAGATATCGAACAGGCCGGGCTAGATTTGGTCAAAATCGTGGGGCGAGTGGACGGTTTACAAAGCTCTGCTGACCAGTTGACCACGGCCCATCATGTCGCCAACACCCTGTTCAACACTATGCGCGGCGGCATCTTTGCCAACCATTATCAAATCAGCAAGGCCGATTTTAGAACCTTTGTCGAGATTAGGAACTCGGCAGTGTTAAATGGGCATGATGATTTTTGGGCCAGTTTACCCGATAGCGTCGGGGTAGGCGAATTGTTAGAACGCGTCACCCAACAGAACTCTACCGATTTAGAGCGGCTTGGTTATGAATATCTGCCGTTGACCTTTAGTCGGCGACATGGTGACCCCAGCCGCCCGTGGAACCGATTCTCTATCAATGTGAAAAAACCGGATGGGACGCAACGGCTCGATTATCAAGGCAATTGGCGAGATATTTTCCAAAATTGGGAGCCGCTGTTGTACGCCTACCCCACCTTTACCGAGAGCGTTATCTGCAAGTTTCTCAACGCCACCACTGCCGATGGGTATAACCCCTATCGGATTACCCGCGAGGGCATTGAGTGGGAAACACCCGACCCTGACGATCCGTGGGCCAATATCGGCTACTGGAGCGACCATCAAATTATCTATCTCGCCAAACTGTTAGAGGTATCGGCCAACTTTCATCCGGGGCAGTTAGAGACCATGCTCAATAAGCCGATTTTCTGCCATGCCAACGTCCCCTATCGCATCAAAACCTATCAGGAAATCTTGGCTGACTCGTATAACACCATCGACTTTGAGGAGGAAAAAGATGCCCAAATTAACGAACTGGTCGAAAAAATGGGCACTGATGGCAAACTGGTTCTGGACGATAAGGGGCAGGTTTTCCATGTGACGATGACCGAAAAACTGTTGATTTTGCTCTTGGCAAAGCTGGTCAATCTGGTGCCAGAGGGCGGTATATGGATGAACACCCAACGCCCCGAATGGAACGATGCCAACAACGCCTTGGTCGGCAAAGGGCTGTCGGTGGTGACGGTCGGGTATCTGCGCCGCTTTATCGCTTTTTGTCAGACTCTATATGGCAGTTATGAGACCAATCAGGTGACAGTAACCGTAGAGTTAAATGACCTTTTTGGTAAAATTGCCGCTATTTTTGCCGATTACCAGCCACAGTTACAGGGTTCGTTTGATGACCAGCAACGCCGCGCCATCATGACTGCCTTGGGACAAGCCGGAACCGACTACCGTGAGAACTACTATCAGCATGGATTTTCGGGTGAAACGACTAGTTTGGACAAGACCGATTTACTGGGCTTTTTTGATGTGGCTCAACAGTATATTGAGCATACCCTGCGCGCCAACAAACGCTCCGACAACATGTATCATGCCTATAATCTGTTACAGTTGGGCGATGATACCGCCTCGGTCGGTTACTTATACGAAATGTTAGAGGGGCAGGTGGCCGTGCTGTCGGCGGGGCTATTATCGGGCGAGGAAACCTTGGCCTTGTTACACAGTTTGCGCCACAGCAAACTCTATCGCACCGACCAACACAGTTACATCCTTTATCCTGACCGTGATTTGGCCGGTTTCCTACATAAAAATCAGATTACAGCCGCACAAGTTGGTGATTCAGCCTTGGTTTCGGCCTTAGTCACGGCGAACGATACGAGTTTAATCAGCCGCGACGAGAATGGAGTGTATCATTTTAATGGCACTTTCCGTAATGCTGACGATGTGACGCGGGTATTGGCCGATTTGCAACAACAGGCAGATTATGCCCCGCTAATCGAGGCCGAGCGAGATGTTATGTTGGCGCTATTTGAAACGACCTTTGAGCATGACCAGTTTACCGGACGTTCGGGTACATTTTTTGCCTTCGAGGGGCTAGGCAGTATCTACTGGCACATGGTCTCTAAGCTACTGCTGGCCGTGCAAGAGAACTATCTGTGGGCCAAGGAACGGGGCGAGTCTGACGAAGTTTTGAGCCAACTATGGGAAGCCTATTACGACGTGCGCGCCGGAATCGGCTTCAACAAAACGCCAGAAGTTTATGGCGCATTTCCAACCGACCCCTACTCCCACTCGCCTGCCGAGCAGGGAGCCAAACAGCCCGGCATGACCGGACAGGTAAAAGAGGAACTGCTGACTCGCTTGGCCGAGTTAGGTCTGTTTGTGACTCAGGGTCAACTCAGTTTTAACCCGACTCTACTTCGACAAAGCGAGTTTATCGAGCAGGCAACCGAGTTTAGCTATGTTGACCTAAATGATGAAACCCAAACTATCTCGCTACCGACCAACTCGCTGGCTTTCACCTTTTGTCAAGTGCCATTCGTTTACCAGAACGGGGCGGAGCGGGGCATGATTCTGGTCGAATATACCAATGGCGAATCAACCGAGATTAACGGACAAATCCTATCGGCAGATGTGTGTCAGCATCTTTTTGCCCGTGATGGACAGGTTCGACAGGTGACGGTTCATTTAGGATAAATAGTGACTTTCTAATGAAAATAAAAAGAGGCCGACCAGCATGGTCAGCCTCTTTTTGATTCTGTGTTTAGACGAAAAGATTCAGAAGTTTATCGTTTCTCAGCTACCATGAAGAGCATAAGGGATATGAAGAAAAGCTAAAAATCGCCTTATAAACGAGTTTTTGTAGTGGTCAGCTTGATGTTGAAAAAGTTCATGTCACCCTGAGCGTCGACGCGTAGGAATGAGATTTTTTTAACTTGTGCATTTGACCGCTGATGACCGCTGATTGAAATCAGCGTCTTAAACGGAAAACCTGCTTAAGCAGGTTTTTCGTGTCAGCATAAGAATTCATTCTTATGTGAAAACGCGCAACTTATTTAATCCCTATGCCTAAGCCCAATATGACCGTCCCTTAGCCGCCGAGAGCCACAGAATAAGCTCCGGCAGGGGAGTCTCGATCACCCAGCGCAGGTGGGCCACATCATCCCGACAGAAGTCATTTTCGGATACAAAGGCGTGATAATGGCGCAAGCAGGCATGCCGATTGAGCCGTTGTGTGACCAGTTCGTATAATGTGGCGTAATCTTGCAACCGACCGGCTTTCTCGGCTAGTACGACAGCCAAGGCCCACTGCACCGTGGCCTGAAAATTGGCTCGGTCGGCCTCATCCAAAAAGGAGAACTGCACCGTTGAGCCATACTTAACCGGCCACAGGTCGTTATCCAACAGAGCAATAACCCGCTCGGCTTGGCGTTTGCTGGTGGCGAGATAGGTTTCATTTAAGATAAACTGATTGTCGAGCTTGAACATGGTAACATAATCAATCATGATTCGGTCTCCTGTACGATGAGGTTTAACAGGTTTTTAAAACCTGTTAAACCTTTGTAAAGTAAAAGTTCAGTAAAACCACCCTAGAAACCCGATTTCTTTGAGAAATCGGGTTTCTGACGTTCCTTCTGGCGAGTTCACTGAATATTTACTTTGTAATAGCCAACAAAAAACGACCACCCCAATGTTTTGAAGTGGTCGCTGTGGTTATGTCTCGCACCACCTCCGAGGTATAGTTTTGACCTCGGAGGTGTCGTTGTATCGGAGATGTCGATTCATCCGAATCATGTTACAATAGCCAAGCTACCCGACTGTGTATTCAGTTTGGGTGGTTTACCCGCCGCTGAGTTTAAGAAACTCGGTGGCGGTGTAATTGTTGGTTGATAATAGATTGTTAAAGATTATAAAGTGGCTCTATTTTAGCCTATGACGGTTTGTTTGTCAAGGATGTTTTTCATCACTTACCGATTCGGCTATAGTAACAAGATTGTCCTAATACCTCGTAGGAGAATCTTGGGATGATTATTTCTTTCCCTCTGCCTTAAGGAACACCAAGAAAATAAATCTCTCAAAATAAAGAACAGGATTCGCAAGATGGCACTGATTAAAATCGAACAAATCAGTGCCATCCTGCGAATCCTGTTTTTTATACCGACTAGCTTTAGGAGACTTTAAAAGTCGGCCTTCCATAAATTACCGTGATATACCAAAAAACAACTATAGTGGCATGTTTTTGCCAACCAGTTGACAATGTGATAAAATGGTAGTCACGCGTTTTGTGACGCTTTTCACGATACGTCATACAAGACTACAACGGATAATTGAAAGGAACGGATTGCTCTTCAATTATACAAATTGATCGATATTCGTTTTGTTCCCAAATCTGTTGTGCAAAAAGTAACCGGATATCCGGTTCTACAAGAAGAATTGAATTATGAAACGTTTTATGCTGATGGTAGTCAGGGGTTTCCCTGAATGAATCAGGGGATTCCCTCATTGATTATGAGCTTAAGATGGGTTAAAATAGACACGGGATAATGTCAGAAAATAGGTTAAGCAATGATATTGTGAACTTTTGTGCAATGCCCTGTAGAGTGATATACTATTGTTGTAGTATCGTAGTACCGTTTATTATTTATAACAGAATAACTAGTCAGAATGGATACAAATTTACCCTTTTGGGCAATCCTGTTATACCCCAAACCCGAACCAACAGGTCGGGAATGGGAAATATTAGCTGTGGCAGGTTGATGCCTGCCGTTATCAACTTACTTGCTACCCGACAAACCGTAACACAGAGGAACACAGAGGGGCACAGAGGAAAAACAAATCACTTTTTCTCTGTGAATCTCCGTGTTCCTCTGTGATAATTAGTTTTGGCTAACTTTTCTGTCGGGTACTAAGATCAACTTAAAGTAACTTAAAGGAGATGATAGCCTGTGATGAAAATAACATTAGAACTTCCCGACACAATGGCAAAACGATTTCAAGAAAAAGGGGTCTCATTATCGCAGATTGTGACTGTAGTTATGAAATTTCTCAACTTTTATCTTGATACTCAACTTGTAAACGTTGAGCCTGAAAAACCAACGATTGCTCAATTGTGTGCTGAATTACGTCAAATTCAACACCAAGAGCCGATTGAGATTGAAATTCTGCCACGAGTTGACCGTCATAACCCTATGTTGGAGAGTCCAGATGCGTTTTTTGTGTGATACGAATATTATCAGCGAACTTATGAAACGCTCACTTGAACCGAATAGACAAAGCAAAAAAACACCCCAAACCCAAACCAACAGGTCGGGAATGGGAAATATTAGCTGTGGCAGGTTGATGCCTGCCATTACACAAAAGGAACTTGAATTATGTTTAATGTAAATACGATCAAACTTGTAAAAATAGTAACCTTCGCCGTGAGCCTGATTCTACTGAGCATGACGGCGTTGGCAAAACAAAGGAGTATTACCATGAAAACTATCAAAGCATTAACCTTCGCTGTGACTCCGATTCTACTGAGCATGACGGCGTTGGCAAATACACCCACTGTCCATGCCCAAGAGCCACGGGCAGATTGTCTAACATTTTTATCCCATTTAATTAGCTCAAAGGAGATACTATTATGAAACACCAAACCATATTCAGATTGATCGTTGCCCTAACCGCCATGTTGATACTGGTAGCCCTAACCCGTAGCGCGCCGGAGACACAGGCGCAAAGCTTTAGTTGTTCTTCTGTAACCGAAATACCCCAAGCCGAATGTGAAGATTTACTGCTTTTGTATAACAGCACGAATGGTGCTAACTGGACAGATAATAGTGGCTGGTTGAGTAGTAACACGCCATGTAGCTGGAACGGCGTAACCTGTACTGAAGGACATGTGACGGACCTTTCCTTTTACAATAACCAACTGAGCGGCCCCATCCCCGATTTCAGTAACCTGCCTAATTTGACGAGCCTTTCCTTTAGAAATAACCAACTGAGCGGCCCCATCCCCGATTTCAGTAACTTGCCTAAATTGTGGGTGCTTGGCCTTGACAATAACCAACTGAGCGGCAATATACCCGATTTCAGCAATCTGCCTGAATTGACGGATATTTACCTTTGGAACAACCAACTGAGCGGTCCTATACCCGATTTCAGTAACCTGCCTAATTTGACGAGGCTTTGGCTTTTCTCTAACCAACTGAGTGGCCCCATCCCCGATTTCAGCAACCTGCCTAACTTGACGTTGCTTGACTTTGGTGATAACCAACTAAGCGGCCCCATCCCCGATTTCAGCAACCTGCCTAATCTAACGCGGCTTGGCTTTGATATCAACCTACTGCCCGATTTCAGCAACTTATCTAACTTAACGAGCCTTTCCCTTTACAATATGAGTGGCCCTATCCCTGACCTCAGCAACCTGCCCAACTTGACGAGTCTTTCTCTTCACAATATGAGCGGCCCTATCCCCAATTTCAGCAACCTGCCTAAATTGACAGGGCTTTTCCTTTCCAATAACCAACTGAGCGGCCCCATCCCCGATTTCAGCAACCTGCCTAACTTGACGGATCTTTCCCTTTCCAATAACCATCTGAGCGGCTCTATCCCCGATTTCAGCAACCTGCCTAACTTGACGGATCTTTCCCTTTCCAATAACCAACTGAGCGGCTCTATCCCCGATTTCAGCAACCTGCCTAACTTGAGAACGCTTGGCCTTCCCAATAACCAACTGAGCGGGCCTATCCCCGATTTCAGTAACCTACCTAACTTGATGAACCTTTACTTTTCCTCTAACCAATTGAGCGGCTCTATCCCCGATTTCAGTAACTTGCCTAACTTGAGGATGCTTGGCCTTTCCAATAACCAACTGAGCGGGCCTATCCCAGATTTCAGCAACCTGCCTAATTTGGAGTGGCTTTACCTTGACAATAACCAACTGAGCGGGCCGGTACCGGATTTAGATTGGACTACTATTAGTTCACTCAGCCTCAAGGATAACTGTGGTTTGGTGGCTCTTGATGATGCTCAAGCAACAGTGTTGAGTGATAAAGATTCGGATTGGCAACAACAACGTTCTGATTGTGCGACGTTCCAAATCAGTCCGACCAGCCTCACCTTTAATGGAGCTGTTGGGGAGGCTAATCCTGCGGCACAAAATATCACTATTAACAATCTTTATACCACAACACTCACCTGGTCTGCCAGCGAGTCTCTCTCATGGCTTAGTTTAGACAGTGCTTCTGGCACTGTGCCATCAACCGCGACGGTTTCGGTTGATACGTCTGGATTGAATGCGGACAGTTTCACCGGAACGATTACCTTCAGCAGCAGTGAGGCGGTGAACAGTCCGCAAACGGTTACGGTCAGTTTGAGCATTAGCGAAACCTTGTACCCCGATTTAACCGTAACTACGATAACCGATTCGCCAGTTTGTGTCGGGCAATCGGCTACCTTAACGACAACGGTCATGAATAAGGGGTTGGCCGAGGCTGGAACGAACAGCATGGCCTTGTATGACAACGACACCTTGTTGGATACCCTCTCGGTTAATCCGTTGGCGGCTGGCGGTACGGTATCGTTCAGCCATCATCTTACGCCCACATCGACAGGCACGCACACACTCAAAGCTATCGTCGATTCGACCCGCATCGTTGCTGAAAGTGACGAAACCAACAACAGCAGTACCGTTGTTTTGCTGGTACAGACCGATGAGACTGCACCCACAGGTTCACTCAGCATCAATGATGGGGCGGAGAGTACCGATAAATCGCAGGTCAATTTGAGCCTAACCGCCACGGATGATGGCCCATGTGCGGGGCAATCTATCGAGAGGATTAAAATGCGACTTTCCAACGATGGCACGACTTGGGAGGCATGGCAAACATACACGCCGACCCGTACATGGACGTTGCCCAGCACCTCCGGGATTCACACAGTCTATATCCAGTTCCAAGACGAGGCCGGAAAAGTTAGCCAAAGTTACAGCGACTCGATTACCTTGTCCCTGCCTCAGCCAGTCTTGACAGTCAGCCCCATGTCGCTGGCCTATAATCTCACCGCCGGAGACGCGCCGATTAGCCAAACGGTCAACATCAGCAATACGGGAACGGGGGTGTTGAGTTGGACGGCGAGTCTCTCGGATTCAGACCTGACAGGTTTGTTAAACCTGTCAGGTCTCGCGGGTCTCGCACCGGATACGTTGGTCGTCACGGTTGACCCATCAGCATTAACTGCCGGAACGTATAGCGCGACCATCAACATTAGTAGTAATGGTGGGTCGGCGGAGATTCCGGTGGTGGTGACGGTGGAATCAACGATTTCATCTGAATGTCAAAATGTCACTCAGATTCCACAAACGGAATGTACTGCGCTGGTGGCGCTCTATAACGGCACCAATGGCGATAACTGGACAGACAATAGTGGTTGGCTACAGACAGATACGCCCTGTAGCTGGTTTGGGATATATTGTTGGAACGGCCATGTGCTTGACCTAAAGCTAAAAAATAATAGCCTTGTTGGTTCAATGCCCTCAGAATTGGAGCAATTAACCAATTTGCGAAGTCTGTGGCTTCATGCCAATCAGCTATCTGGGCCAATCTCACCGGAATTAGGGAAACTATCAGCCTTACAATATCTTTATCTGCGTGAAAATCAACTAACGGGTGAGATACCGACAGAGCTAGGAAACCTGAGCCAGTTGCAGAAGTTTGATGTTGGCACCAATCAACTAACGGGGGAAATACCGGCAGAATTAGGCCAACTAACGCAAGTAACCTATCTCTCGGTTTATGCCAACCAACTCAGTGGCTCTGTGCCTGAGTCGTTTGGGCAGTTGGTTAATTTGCAAACTCTATTTGTGGGTAATAATGCTAACCTATCGGGGCAGTTGCCGTATAGTTTGCTCAATTTAAAACAATTACAGCACGATAATTTTTATTACGCTGGCACGTTGGTATGTGAGCCGGATGACGAGCTATTCTTGGCTTGGTTAGATGAAATCATTCCCACGAAGAAACGCACCGGACTATGTAACGAGACGATTGACCCGCCTTATCCCAATGGTCTACGCCCCATTGACTTGAATATCTCTCTGTACAAAACTGCCTCCGCAGAGGAGCGAAGCGCCTATACCAACATCGTCTCCCACTTTGCCGATGCGGTCTACGAGATGAGCAATGGTCAGCACAAACTCCGCAACATCACCATCTATCAAAATGGCGAAAAGGCCAATCAAGCGGAGGTTTTATGGGTGGCTAACAAATGGCCGAGTGCTAACACCGCCGGGTATGGCAAGCCCGGTTATCAGGTTTATATGGGCGATGTTTGGCCGTTTGATACGCCTTACAATGCCCTTGAAGAAAGCCATTGGAAAGAGGCCGGGTATGGCTTTGGGCATGAATGGGGTCATTATTACTACGGGGTGTATGATGAGTATCGCTGTACCAAAGTTACATGTTACACTGATGATTCATCTCCCCATCGTGATGATGTACCCGTGGAAAACTCCATTATGACTAGCCAATGGCAGGCCGCTAAGGGTGATTTGAGTTGGCTCAACTTCTCGGTAATGCACAACTACACCACCGCTGACCGCACGGCTCATTATCGTGTCTATAAATCCAGCGGTTGGGAAACCATAGCCCGACCACCTTCGCAAGACCCACCACGCGATAAATTAGCCGCCATCAATGGTCGGGCCTACTTCCCCGAGTTAGCCAAAGTCGCTCCGGCTCCCAATCAACCCGCCTCCATCGAGTTACCCACCCTTGCCGGGCGCACAGAACTCAAGGTAACTTGGGTTGCTCCCTCAGCCTCACGGCGACAGGTGACGGAAGAGCCGTATCAAGTCTATCTGGAATCGTTTTACGGTCAGGCATTAGTCGCTCCCGAACCAGCCCTCATCGTGGCCCGGGTGGTTAAGGAAGACCCGATTGCCAAAGCCGGAATCACGGTAGAGGTTCATCCCCCCGCTGATGGTGGTGTGACCAGTTTTGCGATGAACGATGATGGGGTATCGCCCGATGTAACGGCGGATGATGGTCTGTATACGGGCATCATGCCCTATCAGCAAGATGGCGATTATGAGGTGATTGTTACCTTTGATAACGCGGCTGGCACAGCAGAACAGACTCAACGGGGTTACGACTTTTTGCCCGACCCAGATGGGAATACCCCCGATATCATTGCCCAACCAGTCGGTGAGGATTTTACCGCCCAAGGCTCACTCAACCTGAACATCAGTGGGGCAGAGACCGATGACCATGCCAACAGTGCGGCTGAGGCCACGCTCCTATCAACCAACAACTTTAAAACGGTCGGTCAAATCAACTCAGCGGGTGATGTGGACATGTTCAAAATCACACCGACTCAAACTGGCGAACTGGTTGTTCGGGTAAGCGGGTTAGCGTTGGGCATGCGTCCTAACATTCAGTTTTTAGCCAGCGATGGGCAAACCGAACGCCAATCATTCACTCCACAAGGAGAGGATTACTTCTACAGTTTCGTAGATGGTATTGCCAGTGAATCGATTTATGTGGCAATATCTCATCAAGATAACACCGCGACGGACGGGCTTTATCGTATCAGTGCTGGCCCATCCTTAGCGGGCGAACTGGCTACAACGACAATAAACACCTATCTCCCCATCATCACCAAATAACCCGTTCACCGAAACACAGAATCAAAAAGAGGCTGACCCGCATGGTCGGCCTCTTTTTTGCGTTGACAGGGGGATGGGTTTGGTTTATACTATCTTAACTTAAATCGTTTAGGAGTAACTTTATGACAACCCTAACCTTAACCTTTACCGAAGAGTTATGTGATGCCTTACGTATTCCTACCCAAGAGCAGGAAACTCGATTACAGCAAGAGTTAGCTATTCGACTGTACGAAAAAAATCTGTTGTCGCTTGGTAAAGCCCGTCAACTAGCTGGACTGACAAAATGGGAGTTTTTGAGCTTACTAACTCGTGAAAACATCGTGCGACATTACGACCATGATGAACTACAGTACGATTTAGAAACATTGGAGCAATTGGCATGATTGTGATTGCCAACTCATCAGTTTTAATCGGTTTGAGTAGTATCGGGCAATTGGAACTGTTAAAACAACGTTTTCCGAAAGGTGTTATCATTCCCAAGCCGTGTGGCAAGAAGTGGTGGTCACTGGAACTGGTCGTTCTGGCGCGGTGGAGGTGTCAAACGCAAGTTGGCTGACTCGAAAAACGGTTCAAAATCCGGCTTTGGTTGTCGCATTGCAGGCTACCTTGGACAAAGGGGAGGCAGAAGTCATCGCTTTGGCGCAAGAACTCAAGGCCGATTTAACATTGCTCGATGAAAAAGAGGCTAGACGAGTAACCCGACGTTTATCTATACCAACATTAGGAACAGTTGGCATCTTGATTTGGGCCAAACACCAAGGATTGATTACAACCTTGCGAACTGAGTTGGATAATTTGCGACAAAAGGGCAACTTCAAACTGAGTAATTCGCTTTACCAAACAGTATTGCAACAAGTCGGAGAGTAGCCAAGCCGAATCCAGTTCCTCGACACCCACGACCCAAATTGGATTTTAGATTGGCGATTGCCGATTTTGGATTGACTCGCTCGTCTGAACGCAGAATCAAAGAGAGGCTGACCGCATGGTCGGCCTCTTTTTATATTTTTTTATCCCCTCAAACAACATCTGAGCAATCGCCTCATTACTTCAACCGAGTTAATTGAGCATAGACGTTATCAAATTCATCCCAAGCCAACATCAACTCATCAGCCAAAACGCGTTGTGGCGCTGATGGAAAAGCAGGGTCGTTGAGAAGCAGAATATCATCTTCATAACCACTCATAACCACCGCATGTTGCGTATCATCCTGCCAATAACTTAACTCTCCTGTACGTAAAAACAGAATGGGCGGAACATTTTGATTGATTAACTGCTGGAGGTCGGACAAATCCCCCTCTTTCAGCATAGCTTCAACATCATATTTCGTTAATCGTTTCAACCGAGAGTAAGGAACCCCCATCTTCGTTAGGTCAAATAGGCGGTTTAACTCCATTTGGGAGATGGCTGTGCCGATATAGTTGAGAACCATTTGCGTACAAGCCGCTAAACAACCGGCTGATTCTTCTTGGCGAGCATGCTCAATTGTCAATAAGGGCATCGGCTTGAACAACAAACTCCTTATATACGGTTACGTCAGTTAACACCTCGGCGGTAAAAACACTAATCTCTATCTGCCCTACATGCCCCATCGGACCATGCTCTGGAGAGGTCAATACAACGTCCACTTGCCAACAAAGTCGATGCTGTTCGTTAATGATTAGCCTCGGATTGTCGGCTCGTAATAAATTACCGATATTCACCAACAACCACACATTGGCTCGTTTTCGGGCCTTTTCTGCCGATATAATATGGGGTTGAATAAACACTGTGAAGGGCGCGCCTTTTGTTGCTACTCTCATAGTTATGTTACCTGTTTCGTTCAATCTTGTGGGTACTGAGGACTAGTCATTTTGGAGTTTGGTTTTTCCCTCTACCCACAACTCCAACAATCTACGCAAAACACGAGACAGGGGTATTTCTGCCTCTTTAGCCTTCTCTTTCGCTTCTTCTAGTAAATCAAGTGATACCCGTAATTCAATTCGTCCGACTTTCTTTTTAAGTTCCCTCATGATTTAGCATTGTAAACCTACTTCAAAAATTGTCAAGTTGCTTTTTGACAATCGGTATTTTGTACGTATAATTGTACGTAAATTTTTACGTACAAAATAACGGTAAACAAAAGGAGAACAGTATGCGTTTAATAGACATCAAACATGGCATCGTCACCGTTGAGCTATCGCCGCTCGACTGTCTAGCTCTGTTCGGCATGTCTCGCACCGCGTGTGAGCATACCCATGACGGACAGGTTGACATGTGGCAGGCCATGCGCGCGTTTTTCCATGCTTGTGCCATTGCCAGCTACAGTCAATGGCATATCTGCTCGGAGGATGAGCCGATTTTAGATTGGCGATTTTGGATTTTAGATTGAACAGCCTCGACCAAAAGGTCGGGGCTGTTTGGTTTTTGTGGATTTCAGATTCGCCTATTCGCCTATTCGCCCCGTTCGGTTTATACTATCGGCATGGCCAAAGACATCATTCACGACCAAGTAAAGAACGCCCTCATCAAAGATGGCTGGACGATTACGCATGAACCGTTCACCATTATTTATGAAGGTGAGCCTGTTTACGCTGATTTAGGGGCAAAGCGTTCCTTTATTGCAGAGCGGGACGGAGCGAAAGTGTTGGTAGAAATAAAGAGTTTTCTTAACCCATCAGCCATCCATGATTTCAAAGAAGCATTGGGGCAATATCTGATTTATCGCGAACTCATTACTGAGGTTGCCCCAAATTATAAGCCTATTTTGGCGATTAGTGAGGTGACTTACTATGGAGCATTTCAACGTGCTATTATCAAACTAATGCTAGAACGTTATCACATTGCCTTACTGGTAGTAAATATTCCAAAAGAAGAGGTGGTTTTATGGATAAATTAGCCAAATACCGTCAATTGATAAAACAATTACTACTTGACCATGAATCTTTGATTAATCGTTCACGATGGCAACCTAATTTAGAAACTCATGCCTTATGTGATGAAACTCGCGATCGATATATGATTTTTGAAACAGGTTGGTGGGGTCCAAAACGGGTTCACTCCACCACGATTTATGTCCGTTTATATAAGAACAAAGTCTATATCGAAGAAGATTGGACTGAGGATGGTATCACGCCTGTGTTAATGAATGCCGGTATTCCACGAGAGGATATTGTTTTGGCCTTCCATCCGCCAGAGATGCGCCAACATACTGAGTTTGCAATAGCATAGGATTTTAGATTGGCGATTTTGGATTTTAGATTATGCTCGTCTGAACACAGAATCAAAAAGAGGCTGACTCGCATGGTCGGCCTCTTTTTTGCGTTGACAGCGGGATGGGTTTGGTTTATACTAGAGTTGTTCGGCAATAACTAATTGTCTCATAAAAACTCAAAATCGAGACCCGCGGAGTGCAAAAGCATCTTGCTTTTGCATGTTTACTTCTGGCAAAAGCAAGAGGTTTTTACACTCCGTGGATCTTAATTTTGAGTTTTTATGAGACAACTGTTTATTGCCGAGCAGGTCTATTATATAACAGCCTTTATTTTGGGCGAATTTGTGAATAGTGAATTTATGAGTCCTGATAGATTCGCTCCGTATATCAAAAGTTTGTCGTTTCATTCATGACCTGATAAAATCAAAAGCATTTTTTGACAGGATTAACAAGATTAACAGGATTTTTTTTGCTTGTAATCCTGTCAATTCTGTTAATCCTGTCAGATATTATTTTAGTCATGTTGAAATGATGAACTTCTGGTATATTTCAGGCTCAAGCATAGACCCCAACACCTCCGAGGAAGACTACATACCTCGGAGGAGATAAGTTCGCAAAATTTTTACTTGGGTACTTACCATCCCATCACCCGCCAGAACAATCCCATTACACTTTGACCAATAATCAGTTGCAGACCGGTTAAGAAGAACAGACCATAGACTAACCGATTAAACCACAATTCATTAAAATTTTGGTTTAGCCAAACCCCCAATTTTACCCCAATATAGATGGCCGGAAGTAACAACAGAGTCGTGGTCAGATTACCCCAGCGGAGTAGCCCCAAATACCAGTATGGAACCAGTTTGACCAGATTAACAACCATGAACAAAATCACCAATGTCCCCACAAACAGTTGCCGAGGTAAATTTTGCGGTAACAGGTAGATGGTTGCCGGAGGCCCACCGACATGAGCCAAGGTTGAGGTGAAACCAGTTAGTCCTCCTAACAAAGTACCTAAAATTGGAGAGGGACGTTTGGAAACGAAGTTTTCCATGACTAAAGGACGAGTGGTTTGGAATAGTACAAACCCTAAGGCAATAAACCCCACCCCCATTTTCAGGACACGTTCGTTGTCGCTAAAAAGATCAAAAAAGAACGCACCTAGAGCTATTCCGATTAACGCGCCGGGCAGTAACAAGCGTAGATTGACCGAGTCATAATGATTCCGATAATGACGGACAGAAAACAGGTCGGCCACAATTAGTAGGGGTAACAACAGCGCCGCGGCATCGGCGACGGGCATAACAAGAGACATTAGGGGAGTGGCGATAACTCCCAAACCACCACCAAAACCAGCTTTGGCAATACCGACCAAAATCACGGCACTAACGACGATTAGCCAAAATAGAGGCGGATGGTTTAGAAATACCAACTGATTTGTCACGAACCTATCTCAAACGAGTCGGCATCCAGATAGGCGGGGAAACTGGCCCGATATTGGGTTAGTACCTCATAATTGAGGGTCACATTTGTCAGCAAAGGTTGATAAGCACCGCTGACAATCTCCTCGCCGAGATAGGTGAGAGCCACACTGTCGCCATTGTAGGCAATGCCGTTGCCATCCTCGCCGACTCGATTGACTCCGACCACGTAGGCCAGATTTTCAATTGCCCGTGCCTTGAGCAACGCCTGCCATGCCGAACGCCGTTTGGCGGGCCAATTGGCGACGTATATTAACAGGTCATAAACTTGCGGATGGTTCCTGCTCCAAACCGGAAAGCGCAGGTCGTAGCATATTAAGGGACAAATACGCCAGCCTTTTAGCTCGGTGATGAGCCGACTCTGTCCGTCTTGGTAATGGTCATGTTCATTTGCCATGCGAAACAGATGACGTTTGTCGTAGCTAACAAATTGACCATCCGGCGGCATCCATATCAACCGATTAAAATGCTGACCATCCGCCTCGATAACGAGACTGCCTGTCAGCACGATGTTGTGTTGGGCGGCCATGTCGCGCATCCAAGCCACTGTTGACCCAGACATCGGCTCGGCGCAGGTTTCGGGTTGCATGGTAAAACCGGTGCTGAACATTTCGGGCAGAATCACCAAATCGGTCGGTTGGTTGAGGCCAGTCAAAATCTGCTCGAACATGGCTCGATTTTTGGACGGGTTATGCCAATGCAAATGAGATTGGACGATGGTTAGGGTTAGATTTTCCATAATGTTTTATAGTAAAAGTTCAGCAATGCCGCCCTAGAAACCCGATTTCTTTGAGAAATCGGGTTTCTGACGCTCTTTCTGGCGAGTTCACTGAATATTTACGTTTTATATCCCACACAATCTTGATGCGGCTTCTGCTAGGGTTGCATCATCCTTGGCAAAACAGAAACGTAAGTAATGCTGAGGCGGCTTCTCCTTATAAAAGGCTGAAATAGGGATCGAAGCCACCCCGATGTCTTGGATTAACTGACGAGCATACTCGATATCGGTCAAGTCGGTTAGGGTGCTGTAGTCGAGTAATTGGAAAAAGGTGCTTTGGGTGGGGGTGAACTTAAATCGAGAATCGGTCAGTAGGTTACAAAACCTGTCTCGTTTCTGTTGATAAAACTGAGCCAAGTTTTTATGTGTTTCTGGGGACTGTTCCAAAAAATCGGCCAAGGCATGTTGAGCCGGAGAGAAAATACTGTAGACCAAAAATTGATGAATCTTACGAAATTCGGCAGTTAAATGGGACGGGGCAATACAGTAGCCGATTTTCCAGCCGGTAGCATGATAGGTTTTACCAAAGGAGGAAACGACAAAGGTTCGTTCGGCCAACTCGGCATGGCAAAGCAGGCTTTGGTGAGCTATACCATCAAAAATAATATGCTCGTACACCTCATCTGACAGTAAAAAAATGTTAGTATCACGTACAATCTCGACCAAAGTCTCCAAGTCTGCGGGAGTAAGGATTGTACCTGTAGGATTATGGGGGAAGTTCAGCAAAATCAGGCGTGTTTTGGGGCTGATACTGTCTCGCACCCGTTGCCAGTCGATAGCAAAATTGGGAGCATCCAACGGAATGTGAATCGTCCGCCCACCGTTTAGTTCAATCACGGGCTGGTACGAATCAAAGGCTGGATCGAAGATAATTACCTCATCACCCAGATTAATGACAGTGTTAATGGCGACAAACAGTCCTTCGGTCGCGCCATTGGTAACGGTAATCTCGTCATCAACCGAAATGTTGCGTCCATACAGATCGGCTACTTTGGCCGCGATTTGTGCCCGTAATTTCGGCACACCGGCCATGGGAGCATATTGATTTTTGCCGTTGTTAAGATGATACGTAACCAACGCCCGTAACGCATCCGGCGGGTCGAAATTGGGAAATCCTTGCGACAAATTGATAGCTCCCAAATCATTCGACAGTTTGGTCATGGTCGAAAAAATTGTCGTCCCCACATGGGGGAGTTTACTGGTTAGTTGAATCGTCATGTCCACTCCTTGTTTACAAACAAAAATAGAGGGACTGTCACAGTCGTAAATATTCAGTGAACTCGCCAGAAAGAGCGTCAGAAACCCGATTTCTTTGAGAAATCGGGTTTCTAGGGCGGTATTACTGAACTTTTACTCACAGTCACCCTGTTTTTAAAAAGGTATTATACGTTGAGAGGGTCAAATTAGGCTAACCACTTAACAATATTTGATTTAATCCCCTAAGTACCGGACAAAAGGCGATAGTCATGGTTTCGGCCAACACCTCCGAGGAGCTTCGCACCTCGGAGGAGAACGACTCCACGACCTTCAAGGTGCGAAGCTCCTTGAAGGTCTGGTCTCTTTGGTCGAAACCATAACCAACGCCATGATAAGTTATTGCCGAACAACTCTAATTAGGCCGGACAGAAAAACCAATTACGGGTAACTTATCGCTGGTTTATTTGGCGAAACGACATACCGAGCCGCTGATTTATTCGGTTATTGAGGCACTGTTAAGAGCGTGAAGAATAACATAAACAAGGATTTTACGAAACAATCGCGAAACATCAAACTTTGCAAATCGTTGATGATGGTGTAGTATGTAGCGCTATTTAATCGTTAGTATAACTGTTCACCCCCCTCGTTTCCATGCTCTACATACCAAACACTCTGCGTCGAGATATGCCGGATTTGTAAAATTTCAGGTACATATCAACACAATCGAGGCATGGCAGATATTCATCCGCTGTAAATATTCAGTGAACTCGTCAGAAAGAGCATCAGAAACCCGATTTCTTTGAGAAATCGGGTTTCTAGAGCTACTTTACTGAACTTTTACCATCCGCCACGATCTAGGGTGAGGGGTAAACAAATACTTTAGTCGTGGCAAAATATATATTTTGCCATCTATCAATAATTGATCGTCAATAGTTAATGTAGAGGAGAGATGTGATGAGCGGTAATCCGGCGATACAAATATCGGTGCCAAGCCAACTCGGTAACGAAAAAATCGTTATGTCGGCTTTAGCCTGTTTAGCTCGAAAAGAGGGAATTCCTCTTGAACGTATTGAAGATCTAAAAACCGCTGTGAGTGAGGCTGTAACCAATGCGATTGAACATGGCAATGCCTCTAACGAAAACCTGCGGGTGCAAGTTAAAGCATTGTTTGAGGCTGAACAGTTACAGTTATCGGTAGTGGACGAATCGGAAAAATCCATGCCTACATTTCCCGTTGAACGGAAAGAAAGAGCTGATCATCGAGGTTGGGGTATGATGCTCATTGAGGCTTTGATGGATGAGGTGGAAAGCCGTCGTCATCCCGATGGTAATGAGCTACAGATGGTGATGTATTTAGATTCTGTGGAGGAGAATAAGTAGGATGCCAAGGTTAGATTATGAAATTAAAAAGGTTCAATCGTTATGATTGAACCTTTTTTGATTATTGCTCCATCTGCTCTTTTAGCTTCGCAATCTGGTCTCTATATTTAGCCGCTTTCTCAAACTCCAACCCTGCGGCGGCGGCTTTCATCATCGTTTCTAGTTGAGCAATGAGTTTTTCCGTCTGCTCAGGATCACCACGTTGCTCAAATTCGTAAGTTGCTTTTTCCTCAGCCACCATAGCCAAGGGCAAATCAGGGTCCTCTTCTTCAACCATTTCAGCCACATCATCAGTTAAATCTTTGATCTTTTTCACAATCGAACGGGGTGTAATGCCATGTTTTTTGTTGTGCGCTTTTTGAATTTTACGACGGCGATTCGTCTCGTCGATGGCGTAACGCATAGAATCGGTGATTTTATCAGCGTACATAATCGCCTTACCATTGACATGCCGAGCCGCTCGGCCAATCGTTTGAACCAAGGCCGAACGAGAACGCAGGAAGCCTTCTTTGTCGGCATCTAAAATCGCCACAAGCGACACTTCTGGCAAATCTAGCCCTTCTCGCAATAGGTTAATGCCGACCACTACGTCGTATACGCCTAGCCGTAAATCTCGTAAAATTTCGACCCGTTCAATCGTGTCGATGTCACTATGCAGATACTGCACCTTAATCCCCAACTCCATCAAATAGTCCGACAAATCTTCGGACATGCGCTTGGTTAAGGTGGTAATCAAAGCCCGTTCACCTCGTTCTAGGCGATCATTCAGTTCCGCCACCAGATCATCAATCTGCCCCTCAATCGGACGCACTTCCACCTCTGGGTCTAACAAACCTGTCGGGCGGATGACCTGCTCAATAATTTTTTGGCTTCGGTCGTACTCATACGGCCCCGGCGTGGCTGTGGTGTAAATGGCCTGATGAATATGATCCTCCCACTCCTCAAAATTGAGTGGCCGATTATCCAGCGCGCTCGGCAAACGGAAACCATAATCGACCAGTGTCGTTTTGCGGCTACGATCACCAGCATGCATGCCTCGAATTTGGGGCACGCTGATGTGACTCTCATCTACGACCAGCAAAAAATCATCGGGGAAATAGTCCATCAACGTCCACGGCGTACTGCCCGGCTCACGACGAGAGAGGGGTTGGCTGTAGTTTTCGATACCCGAACAGTAGCCGACCTCGCGCAACATCTCCAAATCGTAGTTGACCCGTTGCTCCAATCGTTGCACTTCGAGCAGTTTGTCTTGCTCGCGCAACTCTTTTAGCCGAGCCTCCAACTCCTCCTCAATATCGACAATCGCCTCGTTGAGCTTCTCCTCCATAGTCACAAAATGTTTGGCCGGATACAGGTCAATGCTGACATGGCGATTCAGCACCTCGCCGGTGATACCATGCACCTCGGTAATGCGGTCAATCTCATCGCCAAAAAACTCGATCCGATAAACCTGCTCGCCATAAGGGGGCATCACCTCTAATGTGTCGCCCCGTACTCGGAACTTGCCAGCCCCAAGGTCAAAATCGTTCCGCTCGTACCGAATATCAATCAGTTGGCGCAACAGTTTATCCCGCTTGCGATAATCGCCCTGTCGCAAATTGATCGCCACCTGCCCATAATCTTCGGGACTGCCCAACCCATAAATGGCACTCACACTAGCCACGATAATCACATCAGACCGAGAAAACAGGTACTGCGTGGCCTTGAGGCGTAGGCGGTCAATCTCTTCGTTGATTTGGGACTCCTTTTCGATGTAGGTGTCGGTTTTAACCTGATACGCTTCCGGCTGATAATAGTCGTAGTAGCTGACAAAGTAAGCCACGGCATTCTGAGGGAAAAACTCCTTAAATTCACTATAGAGTTGCGCGGCCAAAGTTTTATTATGGGCCATAATCAGAGTCGGTTTTTGCACCGTCTCAATGACGCGGGCGATGGTGTGCGTTTTACCTGTTCCGGTGGCTCCCAACAAGGTTTGATGCTTAAGGTTCTTGTTGAGACCTTCGACCAGTTTATTGATAGCAACCGGCTGGTCACCAGTTGGCTCAAAGGGAGAGACAATTTTAAATTCAGGCATAATATCGTGTAAACTTATAAAATCACAAAACTCTCTGACTTTTTAACTGAATGTTTCGTATTACGTGGGTAAAAGTTCAGTAAAGTAGCCCTAGAAACCCGATTTCTTAAAGAAATCGGGTTTCTGACACTCTTTCTGGCGAGTTCACTGAATATTTACTTACGTGGGGCGTAACACATAATACAAAACACAGAGAGGTTTGGGACTCGGTTTGATGGATTTCAGGGTTGATACTATACTCTAAAAGCCTGCTTTTCACCAAATTATGCTCAGTTTCCGACAATCGGCTAACCTATTAGCATGGCTTTTTTGTTAGAGTGAATCGGCAAGCTGTGGTATACTTTGTGGGCTACAAAAAACGACCTTGGTAATTTTACCTCGGCGGCGTTGATGGTGCGGGTGGTAGGATGAGTTGGGTTGAGTAGCCATGTTTGCCTGTTGAATAGCGGACAAACATGGCTTTTTGTTTAGGGAGAATAACCAAAGTTATGATATAATATCGCTCACCCTAACTTTTTCTTTGGTTCAGTTGAAAACAGGACTACAACGGATAATTGGAAGAAACGGATTGGTTCTCGATGATACGAATTAACCGAATTTGAATGTGATCAGTCCGTTATCGGGGAGGTTTTTATCCGTTAAATCCCCAAATCTGTTGTAGTCTTGCTCGCCCAAAGATTCCGTTAGCGTCAGTAATATCGTTATCTATAGATGTTCAGATAAACATTTTCAGTTGTCACCTTCCCGCAAGTTTTGAACTTGCGGGAAGGTTGGTCTTGAATTGAAAATCATTATCTGAAAGACTGTAACTGAGATGGGCAATCAACAATGAGTAGTATTGTCACCTTCCCGCAAGTTTTGAACTTGCGGGAAGGTTGGTCTTGAATTGAAAATCATTATCTGAAAGACTGTAACTGAGATGGGCAATCAACAATGAGTAGTATTAGCCAACAAAAACCACAAATTCTTCTCGTAAAATTAGGCCGTTTACTCTTCGATGCGCCGCTCTTGATCTTAAATATTGCCGCCTCTCCTGTGGGAGGGCTTTTATGGGTAACATTTCTAAGCTTGTTGCGTCATAGATATCATAAGCGTGTTACAGTATTAGAAGAAAAATTAGAACAAGAACGTATTCGCAATGCTGAAAATGAAAGATATAAATATCTTAGTACGATGGCAACTTCTGCCGCCCATGAGTTGAATCAACCATTAGGTCTTCTACGAGCTGATGTGAGCGGGGCGTTACTTAACATTGAAGATAACCTATTTCAACCCGAGGAGCTAAAGCCATTACTGGAGGGCATGTTAACCCAACTTGACCGAACTGGAGCCACGATTGATAATCTGCGAAATTTTACTCGAGGGGATCGCTTAGAACGGCATCCAGTCAACTTGAATGTGGTGATTAAAAATGTGCTAGACATGTATCAGGCGCAACTAAAGCAGGATGACATTACCTTAACCGTTACTCTCGCGGATCAGGATGATGTGACCGTGTGGGGCAACCTATATGCCTTAGAGGAACTATTTATCAATCTGTTAAACAATGCCAAAGACGCGGTTAACGATCAATCTAAATCTTTTATAATGATTGAAGTCAAGCAATTTGACCATAATCGGTGTGGTTTTATAGTGACAGATAATGGTTCAGGTATTCCTGACAAGTTAAAGAATGATATTTATCTACCCTTTGTCAGTAGTAAATCAACTGAAAAAGGTACAGGATTGGGGCTATATCTCTCCAAACGGATTGTTGAAGAGTTTGAAGGACACCTTTATCACAAAAATAGGCTAGAAGGGGGGACGCAGTTTATTGTGACCTTTCCTATTTTGGTTAATCATAAGGAAAAAGAACATGGAACAAATCTATAACGTTTTAATTGTTGATGATGAACTAGGATTTTTAGAAAAATATAGCGATATCCTCCGACGACGCGGATTTGAAGTTCAGACTGCTCAAAATGGATTGGATGGGTTAGAGAAACTGCGTCAGGATCAGTTTGATGTAGCGATTCTTGATATACGTATGCCAAAGATGGATGGGATTGAGATTGCTCGTCTTATACAGGTTGAGGATATTGATACGGGGGTTATAGTTGTTACCGGACATGGCGAACGAAACGAGGCGGTTAAAGCCTTGAATTATGGGGTTGACGCTTGGTTTGATAAATCTAGACTCGACATGGGGCAATTTGTCGATAAAGTTCGTCAGGTGGCTGAGGTAATGTCACCAGAGGAGATTCATCACATTCTGTCGGCTATACCGGAGTACGAGACCGCCTGATGGGTAAAATCTACTATTTCGACACTTCGGCTTACTGGAAATATTATCGTGGCCCAAATGAAAATGGTTTTCACATCGTAAACAATCTGGTGGCTAATCAAAAGGAACCAATCTGGATATCGTTATTCACGCAGTTAGAGTTTTATGGTCGTGTTGCAAAAGCAATTCGGAAAGGCGATGTTAAACGGCGTAAATCGCCAAGGTTACTGAAAAAAATCCGGGCTGAAATTGGAAAATCGGGCAAATTCATGGTTGTACCGTTACCGAGCGGCGTTTATCGAGAAGCAGAAAGGATCATATTGATCCACAACAATTATGACTTTGGTACGATGGATGCTATCCATATTGCAATTGTTAATCTACTGCAACAAACCAACCCGAATATAGTAATGGTCGCGTCAGATAATGGCCTGCTCAACTGTTGTCGAGCTTTGAATATCAGCACCTTCAATCCTGAAAAGGATAGTTTGATATGATGAAATCGTACTATAAAGGAAAATTCGATACCTCACTGTCATACTATTCGACTGGCGAAACAGGATGGTGAACAATGGGCCGCGAATCGAAAAAGCGACCTCGTTGAATCCCGAGGTCGTTTCTGTAACTGGCCTAGTCCTCTTTTTTGGGCCGTCCACGAGGCCGTTTGGGTGTAAAAGTTCAGTAAAGTAGCTCTAGAAACCCGATTTCTTTGAGAAATCGGGTTTCTGATGCTTTTTCTGGCGAGTTCACTGAATATTTACGCGGTATATCTAAAATCAACAATCGCCAATCTAAAATCAACAATCGCCAATCTAAAATCGCTAGTCCTGATTATCCCACACCGAGTTGGGGCGACCATCGACGTTGGCGACGAAGGCATCTAAATCACCGTCACCGTCCAAGTCACCGACGGCGATGGCCTTGCTCGATGCACCGCCCAAACTTTTGAGACTATCATCAAACTGACCAGAGCCGTCGTTGACAAACACCCGATTGGGCCGACTAAAGCCGTTGGCGATGAAAGCATCCAAGTCGCCGTCGCCGTCTAAATCGCCAAACGCGGCTCCGTAACTGGTCGAGTAGCCTAGATACTGCTCGCTGTCTCGAAACTGCCCTTGCCCATCGTTGAGCCAGACGCGGTTGGCCTCGTCGAAACTGTTAGCTACGAACATGTCGAGGTGCGTATCGGCATCCACATCGCCGAGCGTAATTTGACGACTGGTCGAAAAACCAAGGCGCTGACCGCTATCTTCAAACTGACCAAAGCCGTCATTCAGCCAGACCAGATTCGCCCCCGTATTGCCGACCAGTATGTCCAAATCACCGTCATGGTCAACATCGCCCAAAGCAATGGCATAACTGACGGCACTCCCCAAATATTGCCCATTAAGGTTAAACTGCCCTCCCTCATTGAGCCAAACTAGATTGGCTTGTCCAAATATCTCACCATTAGCGATGACCGCGTCGGTGTCGCCATCGCCGTCCAAGTCGCCCAAAACTATATCTTGACTAGTGCTATTGCCAAGCCACATGTCAGCCGTGCTAAATTCACCCGTGCCATCGTTCAGCCAAATCTGGTTGGCTCCACTGTTGGCGATAAAGGCATCCAACGAGCCATCGTTATTCAAATCGGCCAAAGCTACCGCCGCGCCACTGGGATTGTAGAGTCGCTGACCCGTGTCGGCAAACAGTCCCTCGCCGTTGTTGCGCCAAATCTGGCTACTGTCACTGAGGACAAAGGCATCCAAATCACCATCACCGTCCAAATCGCCCAACGCCACATCATGACTAGAACTGCTTCCCAGCCAATACGCCTCTTGATAGCTGGCCGTTCCGCCGTCAGTCGCCGCTCGGAACTGCCAAGTGTAGGGCACGGGCGGCTCACCCTCTGGAGCGCGGGGGTTTTGGGGCAGACGCACCATGATCAACTCACCCGGTTTAAAGGGCTGATGCGCTTCAAATAGCACCGTATTCCCTTCACGGTAGTAAGTTCCGGTATAGACTCCGGTTTGTTCGCCCCGCACCGTGTAGGCTTGCTGATTCGGCCCGACCTCGACGATTTCGCTGTCGAAAATCACCTCAACCGTATGGGCATGGTCGGTCATAAAGTTTGAATCGGTCGGGGTTGGGGTGGGGGTAATGGTCGGAGTATTCGTGGCCGTGGCGGTGCTTGTCGCGGTGGCTGTATTGGTTGGTGACGGCGTGTTGGTGGCGGTGGGCGTTTCGGTTGGGGTATGAGTGGCCGTGGCGGTGTTGGTGGGCGTGTTGGTCGGGCTAGGTGTAGCGGTGGGGGTGTTGGTTGAGGTAGCCGTCGGCGGAACAGGTGTATTGGTCGGCGTTG
>JAUCGA010000101.1 GCA_030377865.1 Anaerolineales bacterium HSG25
ACAGATTGATTGTATCTATCTCGTTTCCATAGGCATAACGGGAAAACTATTCTAAACCTTCTGCACACTGGTACTTAACAGACAAGAAATTATACTTGGATGGCTAACGATTGGCAAAACCGATTATAGCTCACGGTATTAATAAGAGCTGGCAGTCAGCGGTGCAGATTGAAACTAAAAGTTCAGTAAAACTGCCCTAGAAACCCGATTTCTTTGAGAAATCGGGTTTCTGACGCTCTTTCTGGCGAGTTCACTGAATATTTACGATTGAAACGATGCCTATAATGTATTTTAGCTTAAGCTGACGGTGAATTAACGTCGGTTCGACAGTACCATACCCAAATCATCACCTTCATTGACGACGTAATAGGGGATACGATTCGAGGTTAGTTCCACCTCGACCTCTTTAGATGAGTTAGGAACTCCAAAACTGGACGGGTCGATGACAATGGCAGTACTGCGAATACCGCGGTCGTTAAGATGGCGCAAAGCGGCGACCCATTTGGGATCGAGTGAAGGGGTAATAACGATGGCTGTGGTATTTCTACTAAGCCGCGCACCCTCAAGGGCGAGTAGTTCAGCGATAGGAATCGATCCGTGGGCTTGGGTAACGGCAAGGATTTCGTAAATACGAGTTAATTGCCGTTCGCCCCGATCGGTTTGAGCAATTTCGCGGTGTTGTCCTTCGGGGTAGGTGATCAAACCAACGGCTCGTCCTTGTCGCAAAAAATGACGGCTTAACGAGGCGGCAATCGTGACCCCATACTCCTCGGTACTGGGGGCGAGAGTGAAATCGGGGAGTTTTTCCCAATGAACTTTGGGTAATTCGGGAACTTGAATCTCGTCAAAGCTTGGGCCGACCTGCACCATGCGCCCCATGTCTACAAATATCCATATATCGGCCACCGGGTCAAGCTCAAACTCTTTGACCATCAGTCGCCCGTTACGAGCCGTACTGCGCCAATGGATACGGTTGAAGCTGTCGCCAGACACATACTCTCGCACACCAGACACATTGGTGGTGGTGTAATGGGTACGCCGATCGATAACTAGGCCACCCGTTAGTTCACCAACCGCGGGTTGAAAATTGGGCAGGTCAACAGCCAAGGGGAAGACAATCACGGTAGAAGTGAAGTTTTCAGGCAAATCTTTGGTAAATATGAAATTAAAAAAGGGGTCACTGCTTAAAATGGAGATTGGCCCTAGGGTGTAGCGTCCACGTTGATAACAGGGGGTGCGGATATGCCAGTTTCGTTGTTGACGACGGCCTAACCGAGAGACGACGCGGCTGGCTCGATGATTGGGCAAATTCGACCAATCTTTTAGCTCGACCCATAGTTTTGGCAAAGGGCCAGTGTTATGTAGGGTGACGCGCTCCTCAAAAAAATTGCCGACCTGCACGTAGTGGCTTTTCACCTTCCGACTAACCCGAATCCAATGTACGTTTAGCCAAGCCCATATAAAGGAGATGACTAAGATACCCGCAAAAAGGTAGGTTAATGTAAAAAAGAGCGGTTCTCCAAAGGCGAGCGCGGCAATCAACGAGGCGAGGCATATCAATCCTAGTACCCAGTTACGTTCTAAATTTTCTACTATATTTCTCATAGCGGTAATGAGGCCGTTCTAATCTGAAGTTGTTCGAAAATAAAGGAGTGCAAAAGTTCAGTAATGCCGCCCTAGAAACCCGATTTCTTTGAGAAATCGGGTTTCTGACGCTTTTTCGGGCGAGTTCACTGAATATTCCATTGTTATTTAATGTTAGCTTTTGGAACAGGCACCATGTTAAGAATCTCTTGCACAACCTCACTGGGGTCGATGTTTTGAATCCGAGCCGCGGGACTGATAATTAACCGATGGGTTAAGGTTGCTTTGGCCATAGCTTTAACATCATCAGGAATGACATAGTCTCGAATACGAAGGGCGGCGAAGGCTTGGCTGGCTCGGTAGAGGGCTAAACTCCCACGGGGGCTGACTCCTAGATACACATCAGGATGGTTGCGGGTGGCGATACAAAGGCTAACGATATATTCTTTGATAAGCTCGTTGGCCTGCACACTCTTTACCGCTTCCTGAGCAGTCAGTAGGTCTTCTTTCGTAACCACCTGTTTTAGGGTCGTGATGGGGTGAGCAAACTGTTGTGCGCCCAAAATGGCTATTTCTTGGTTTTTATCGGGGTACCCCATATGAATACGGAGCAGAAAGCGGTCTAACTGAGCCTCTGGTAACGGAAAGGTGCCTTCATATTCGATGGGATTTTGGGTGGCTAATACTAAAAACGGTTTTTCTAGGGTATGGGTCTGACCGTCAACAGTTACTTGGCGTTCGTCCATCGCCTCGAGTAAAGCACTTTGGGTTTTGGGTGTGGCTCGGTTAATCTCATCGGTTAGGACGATTTGAGCAAATACTGGGCCGGGGCGAAACTCGAATTCGGTAGTTTTTTGGTTAAATACGGATACACCGGTCACATCGCTGGGGAGCATGTCGGGCGTAAACTGAATTCGGCGAAAGGTACAACCAACCGAACGGGCTACGGCTCTAGCCAACATGGTTTTCCCCGTACCGGGGACATCTTCAATTAAAATATGGCCTTGACATAACAAGGCAATTAAGGTTTTTTCAACGGCAGAGCGCTTGCCAACAATGACCTTCTCGACATTTTCGATAATTGCGTCTGCAAATTTTTGTACATTTTCCATAGTAGGATGCTAAATCTCCTTACATAACAGTAATGATAATTATCTGCGCCATTATACCAGTTTTAGCTTGAAATGGATAACTCAAGAATTTAAGCTCTGGTTAACAAGTTCGATTTGAAAAAATATAGGGTAGTGTTGACGTGTTGACTGATAGCCTTGGGCTAAAGCCACAAGGCTAAAACTTAAGACCGCTAAAAGCGGCCTAAATAGCTAGCTTTAGCCTGCTTTAGCTATCAGCATCGGGATTTATTCCGATGTGTCATCTTTGGCTCTTTGGGGTTTTCCGTGCAAATATCATGATTGTGTCATCATCTTCCCGCAAGTTTAAAACTTGCGGGAAGATCGCCCATCAAAGTATCATTTTTAACAACATAGACATCATCTTGACCACTACATTTTTTTAGACATCCGTTTCTAGTTGTTTGCAAAAGGTCAGCAAGTCATTGAGCACTACCTCACGATTGTGGCGATGGCTGTGGGGTGACTGACTACCATGCGAGAAAAAATAATGATCCCCCAAGGCTACGCGGAGCTGGTCGGCATGGATATCAAACTGCTCGACCAGTTCTAGCATAGAGGTTAGGTTAACCAGCTTATCCTTATTACCCAAAGCGATACGTAGATTCGACCAATCGTCTCGTTGAGGCAGGGTTGCCATAGCTCCCATGGCGTAAATCGTTTGAGCCAGCGTACCAAACGGAGTATCGTTAAAGATACGAATATGTTCATTTTTGACCAAATTACTGGCCCCACCGCCGAGTACCTCAATCACCTGAGGTGCTAGGCGTTTTTTCAAAAAGGAGAAGGAAGGCAGACCGATACCAAAACCAAGCGTTTTATAAAAAGTTTTTAATTGTACGTCGTTGCACAACAGCGCTGGGGCAAGGGCGTATAACCCATAAGCCTCGTTTTTCCAGCCTTGCTCGGCTTTATAAAACAGGGCCGCGCCCCCCATCGAATGACCCACAAACAGATAAAAGGGCTTCCAAGGGCGATTTTTGACCGGCCACAGCCCGATGGTAGACATCCATAATTCAAGAGCCAACATCAACGCCGAAGGGCAACAATCCTTGGCTGTAGGCGTATCTTTAAGGAAAGGGCTTCTGCCGAATCCGTTCACATCGGGTGAAAAACAGACTAATCGTCCCTTTTGCAACAGCAAGCGCAGAGGCAAATCCTCCCATATCTGATGACTAGCATCCCAGCCGTGGATAAAGAAAATATACCCCTCAGCCTCAGCTAAAGCAGTCTCCATATTCGGTTGTGTCCATCTTGATTTGTCGTACAACACCTCCCAATAAAAGTCTGACAAGCCTGTTTTACGCTGAAAATCAGCCAAACCGGTTGGGTTTGTGAGCTTGTTTTCAGCGGCAAGACCTGATAATTGGAAGCTCTCACGAGCAATTTGAGGATGAGAATGAGTTGGCATGGTTATTTTTTCCTTTATACCCTTCCTTGGTACCCGACATCTTGATTAGAAAAAAGATTTTTTCGACAGGATTAACAGAATTGACAGGATTTTTTGCCTTTAAACTTGTTGACTTTGCAATTTTGACACTCCGGTTTGTAATCGCAACGGGTATTTGGCGGGTATATCCTCCTTCAAGGAGGCTTCGCGCTACCCGCCGATACACATCCGCTACCATCATGTGGAAGTTCTACTTTGACGGTCAAAATGCAATTTTGACACTCCGGCTTTGACAAGTTAGTTCTGAAAATTACTTAATATCACCGATACTATGTTGTAGATATGCCTGAATAAAATCATCTAAACTACCATCCAACACGGCCTCAGCATTACCAACTTCGTAATTAGTGCGATGGTCTTTGACCATTTTGTAGGGGTGTAGCACGTAGGAACGGATCTGATTACCCCAACCAGCTTCCACATGCGCTCCTTTTAGACGAGCTTGCTCAGTCTCCTGTTTTTGTAACTCTATATCATACAGACGACCCCGTAAAATCCGCATAGCAGTTTCACGGTTTTGCAGTTGGCTACGCTCATTTTGACATGTAACCACGATACCGGAGGGTAGATGCCTCAGCCGGATAGCAGTCGAGTTCTTTTGAACATGCTGTCCGCCCGCTCCGCCTGATTTGTAGACATCCACCTCCACATCTTCGGAGCGTACCTCAATATCGATGTCCGTTTCAATGTTCGGTACCACTTCGACCAAGGCAAAGGAAGTATGACGACGTTTCGCCGAGTCAAAGGGCGAGATACGCACCAAACGATGTACGCCCCGTTCAGATTTGAGATAGCCGTAAACGTAAGAACCGCTAATCTCTAAAGTGACACTCTTTAGACCCGCCCCCTCGCCGTCTGTATAGTCAACCAAAAGAGATTTATACTGTTTGCGCTCGGCCCAGCGCATAAACATCCGCATGAGCATTTCTGCCCAATCTTGGCTCTCCGTACCACCGGCTCCAGCATGAATCGAAAGTAGCGCCGATGATTTATCATGGGTTCCAGAGAGTGCTAGTTGGAACTCTAACTGAGCTAACTCTTTGAAAATAGTTTTTGCCTCGGCGGTTAACTCCTCTTCTATTGAGGTATCATCTTCCAACTCGGCCATTTCAATTAGGTCGAGGATGTCATTAATGCGGCTCGAAAAACTTTGCCAAGTTTCGATTTCGCCTCGTAAATCAGATAACTGCCGCATTTTATCCTGAGCTGTTCGTTGATCGTTCCAAAAATCGGCTTGATGGGTTTCTTTTTCTAAGGCATCAGCTTGAGTAATTTTATTCGCGATGTCAAAGTCGCACCATAATTGAACCGACGCGCTGTTGCACCTCGGTAAGTCGATTGCGTGTTTCGTCCATAATGATAATGCTCCTTAAGGTTTGGCTATTTGAAAATCTGATTATAGCATAGACAGAACCGATATTAAAAGCAATTGGTTTACTATTTTGCAGTAACCGTTCACCCCCCTCGTTCCCACGCTCTACGTGGGAACGCATACCAGACGCTCTGCGTCGATATATGCCGGATTTGTAAAATTTCAGGTACATATCAATACAATTGAAGCGTAGTTCTGGTATTCTATCTTCTGAAATTCTGTTTTTCTGACTCCTGTTTTTGCTGAATCGGGGGGAGGACAGCGAATTGGGGGAAAAACGAATTTCTTCTGAAAAACGTGGAATCGTTCACCTTCGAGGTGCTCTGCTCCTCGAAGGTGTTTACCGGAGTGTTGTCAAATTGGTAGCCATCGGGTGACGGTTCAGGCGGTGCATCCCTTGTCTATGGTTGCAAAACACAAAAGAGGCTCACTCCATGTCGGGGTGAGCCTCTTTTTCTGGGAGCGCAGACATCCTTGTCTGCAAATCTACGGTTAGGCAGAGAGTTAGAATGGAAATGTAACTTTTTCGATGTCATTCCCGCATGCTTTTATACCCGATACAAACATTCGAGTAGGAATCTATTCCTTACAGGTTGTGTGGATGCCCGATACAGACATTCGGGCATGACATAAGTAGTTTTCAGAGCTAACCTATCAAAAACCGGAGTGTCAAAATTGCATTTTGACCGTCAAAGTAGAACTTTGACACTCCAGCAAATTGGGCCACTTACCGTACCTGCAAAGTCAGTTCCCAAATATCGACCACCTCGAGCGGTTGGTTGAGGCCGGTTTGGACTGAGAAGTCAGTAAGGTAGAGTTGGGTGCTGGATGCTGGCTCAACGGCGGTCAGATAGACCGTCGCCAGAACCACGTCGCCCGATAGCTGGTGGGGACGGCGGGTGGAGCCGGTTTTAACGATCATCTGTCCCGACGAGTTGGCGATTCGCTCTTGGCTGTTGAGCGCCAATTCGGGATGGAGTTTGACTCGTTCGATTTGGAAGGTTTCAGGGTCGAAGTTGAGGGTGAAATCAGCCTGAGCCAGCCCCGTATCGGCCACACCATTGGCCATAATTTTGACTGTAAAACTGTCGCCGGTTGTGACATCCATCGGCCCATGCAGGCTGATACTGTTCTCTAAGCGCAGATTCAAACTCAGTCGGTCATCCGTTTCCGCCATGTTATTATGGAAGCCATCGCTGACCGTGACCCGAATTCGGCCTTGCTCGCTCGGTGGCAGTTGGCGGGTATGGAAGGTAAACTTGTTATCGGTCAGCCGCACCGCTAAGGGAAGCCAACTTTGTCCATCATCAGGGCTGTACAGCACATCGTAAAACAGGCTGTCGCCGTCAGCATCGGAACTTTGCCAGCGGATGGTCTGCTGACCGTCCAAAGTCTCGCCGCCGGTAGGACTAATCAGGCTGATTTGGGGGGTACTGTTGCTGGCATTTAATTGCAAGAGCAGGTCATCACCTTTTTTGACAAGCACTTGGTCAGCCTGTTCAGCCGAGATGTTCGGCAGGGTGACAAAAAACGAACTAGCTGAGTCGGTCGACAGGCCGGTCTCTATGTCCATAAAACCAACCTCAAAACATTGCTTCCCAATCTGTTGATTCTGCTCGTTCTGCACTTGCACGCAGTAGTCACCCTCGGAGGGCGGGCTAAAGGCGGTCGCCATCATGGAGGCGGTGTCCCCGTCAAGCTGAATGATTTCCGGATCGGCGACGGTTCCATCAGGATAAACCACCCCACTAATCAACAATGCCCCACTGCCAGAGGTCTCTAATTGTGGCTGATAATCGGACATGGGCAAGGTGGTGGTGGCGTACGGGTTCAGAAACGGGCTATTAAAGATGGTGCGGTAGGTGTAGGGCGAGATCCACGGTTGAGCGCAGTAGGCCATCATGTCATAATGAGCGGTCGAGTAGACGATGGGCGGGTCGCTGTACAAGTCAACCCCAACCTGCTGAATCGAGGCCGTTTCGGCGTAGGGCCAAGTCGGGTCAACCTGAATGTCAACCCCCTCGCCCCGAAAACAGGCTGAGTCCTCGGTTTGCGTGGGCGACCAAGCATGCTGTGCCCCCAAGTTATGAGCCAACTCATGCACCAAAATCCGTGGCCCACCGATGTCTAGTTCGGGACGGAGGCCACCAAACCCGACTCGGCTAGAGTGTGGCCCGGCGCAGTAGGGACACCAGTAGGGGTCGGACGCGCCGCCGTTGTAAACCTCTTTGGGCAACCAACCAAACAGTTGATCCGGCCATTCGCTCGGCGGATGATAGATGGCGTAGAGCCAGTAGGTGTAGAGTAGTTTTTGCAAAATCTGGTTCTTGTTGAGTTCGCCCTCCCACACTAAATCGGGTACTGGCAGGCGGTAATAATCAACCTCGGCCACGGGGAACATGCGGGTCAGCCAGTAGCTAACATTTTCCAACTCGCCGGGGATTTGACCCTGATACTGAATCGGCAAGTAGGCAATGCGTAAGGATTTGCGAGGGGTAAAGGTGTGTGGCAACTCGACCAGAATCTCCGGCTCAGTTTGCGCCTCTGGGAGCAAAGTGGCCGGCGTGACGCTCACCTCAAAGGTTACATCGCCCGACAACCATGCTGGCTGTGAACGAAACTGAAAGTTGATCGAGTTGTCGAGGCTAAGTTGTAGTTGGGTTAGGGGCAGGTTGCTGAGTTGCGCCAATTTGAGCGCCGACAAATGGTAGACTTGGCGGTCTCGCTCTAGGCCGTCTTTTAAGACCCGCAAACGCACGGTGCTGTCGTTAAAGGGGCATTGGCCGTCACAAGTGAGATAGACTCTCAGCATGGTGTGTCGCCTAGCAACAAGGGGGATGGAGTTGTTACAAAAGATATAGTCGGCCTGCGTCGGGTCGAGGTTACAGCGGGGGTTTTCTGGCTCGTTAAAAACTTGGATGCCTTGCGTTACCTCTGCGCCGCGCAGGCTGACTCCGCTGGTTCCGTCTAGTCGTAACGAGTCGCCCAGTTGGTTCACGTTAACCGGCTTGAGTTGGCGAGTATTGACATCGGGCTGAACGGGAAAGGCTGAGGCAGACGGGCTAAAAAAAGGGATGTTCTGCAAGTTCGAGGCGATGTCGGCTTGGTTCATCAGCGACATGGTCGATAGAAGTGTGACCATAGCAATCACCATTAAGACCGACAAGGCCGAAACCATCAGCGCGGCCGGAACATGGGGATGGGCGGTGTTAGCGGTATACTTTTGAAACACTTCTGCCCGTTCCTGAGCCAATATCCGGTCGAGAGTGTGAATGGGTGAAGAAGACTCTAACTCAGGTGGAGCAGGCGCAGGCGTGGCTTCTGGAACGGTTATCGGTTGAGTGACGGTTATCGCTGATTGTTTGGCATCCATTTGTTTATCCTCGGTTATTTTCTTAATGTGACAACTGGTTAATTGCTCTCAGTATATCCGCGCCCCGCCCTTTTCTGAACAGTCCTAGCGCCGATTCCATGTCCGCAGAATATCCGGTTGATTTATGCGTAGTAGCACCGATTGGGGGACATGCATCGTTAGCCGAAAAGCTTAAGTTTTTAAGGGGCGGTATAGTACCAGTGTAAGGCTAAATCCATCGGTTTTCAATGGGCTTAGGGGCACAATTGGGAAAAAAGTACAATAAAAAACAGGTGCGCTGTGTATGGCGCACCTGTTTGAACAACTGTCTGGATTAAACTAAAGGAGGTCTGCGGAGTGCAAAAGCTGATTGCTTTTGCATGTTTGTCTCCGGCAAAAGCAATCAGCTTTTGCACTCCTTTATTGCCGAACAACTCTTTTACCAAAAAACATACCACGGAGCCGGATGCACCACCAAGGTCATGGCTTGGTCGGGATGAAACGTACAGGTTCCTTCAAACGTTAATGGGCGACTAAACCGTTGGCGCAGGGTTGAGTTGGCGGCAATCACAAAGGGGCCAAAACTGTGTAGTACATCATCCTGATTGTCGATGACCAGAATATCCTTTACCCCAAGGGTCATGGTAATTTCTGTGGGGAATTCAACCTCCAACGCACCGGCAGAGGTTCCGGCAGGGATGGTATAGGTCAGGGTGCGAGCGGTCTCATATTGAACCGACACGAACCAGCCGAGTAGGAGTAGGGCTATCAGGATAACGGGAACGAACCAGAAACGTTTAATTTTTGAGAGCGGGTTGTCATTTGTTGTCATAGTATATCCTTATTGAGCCAACAGATACTCTAAATCGCTTCGTAAATCCTCGGATGAGAAACCGAAGGGATAGGTCAGCAGAATCTCTTGTTTGGGTGTGACCAGATAAAGCCGAGCGGTGTGGTCAACCAGATAGTTATCACTCCCTTCGATGGGTTGTTTTTTGGCATACGCCCCAAACGATTCTAGGACTGGCGCGGTGTTTTCGGCTGTGTCACTCAGGCCGATAAATGATGAGTCGAAGGCGTTCAGATATCGCGCCAATGCGTCGGGCGAGTCTCGTTCGGGGTCAACGGTCACAAAAATGGTGCTGACCCGTTCTCGTTCAGGAAGTCCATCGAGCGCCTGCCGCACATTGGCCAAGGTCAACGGGCAAACGTCGGGACAGTAGGTGTAGCCGAAAAAAACGAGCTTGATATTATCCGGCATGTCACTCAATTGAAACGGTTTCTGCTCCGTATCTAATAGCTCAAAGTCCGCTATGGGTAAGGGCGGATCCATGACTGCCCCCTTATAATCTGGAGCCGAGGCGAAGGGTTGGCAAGCTGTGCCTAACAAAATAAATAGGCTGACAAATAAAATTATCTGTTCTATAGAAAAGCGGTTTATCATGAACTTCAACATAATTGTTTCCCTCCATTTCGATAGAGCTGATCCATGCTCGATAAGGCATTTTCTGCGGTCATGTCGATTTGAATTGGTACCACCGCGACCTGTTTGTCAATCATGGTAATATAGATGTCGGAATCAGGTTCTAAGGTGTCGGGGTTGTATGAGGTGGTATACCCTAACGGTTTTTGCTCGTTTAACTCGGTTCGGCCACTTGGAAGCGGTACATAATAGGATTGTCTCGACACTCGAGCCGTGCGCCATGCGGTCTCCATTGTGGCCGAGCTAGGTACATCAATTTTCAGCAGGTCGGTCTTTGGAGGCAACCCTTGGCTTAAAACCTGTTGAGTAAAGTAACGAGTAAAATGAGCAGAGGCCCGAAAGTCAATCTCGTTGCTATAATTAAAATGGTATTGGGGCAAAGTCTCCAAGCTCATGGCGAGAGATGGAATACCCAAAATTGCCGCTTCTAGTGCCGCGCCGACGGTTCCCGAGGCGGTAATCCCACTGCCGATATTTTCGCCGTAATTGATGCCACTAACACATACATCAATCGGGCGAGTGGCGAGGTCTAACACACCTATATCAACAGTTTGAGCCGGAGTCATATCGACCATGTAGGCCGAATACTCGCGGGTTTTGTCGGTATAATAAGCCGGTGCAGTTACCGTGATTGGGTAAATGGCCGCGTCTTTGATGCGTGGATAACTCCGCCCAGACCCAGTTTGTTGCTGTTTAGGGGCGATAATGAGCAGATCGCCTAAGTCAGCTAAAGCGGCGACCGAGGCATGCAACCCCGGCGATTCGATGCCATCATCGTTGGTGATTAAGATTAATGGTCGGTTGTTCATAAGTTAAAGATTATTGTGCTGATCAGGTTGATGTTGAAAGAGATTCTAAATAAGTGTAAAAGTTCAGTAAAGTAGCTCTAGAAACCCGATTTTTTTGAGAAATCGGGTTTCTGATACTCTTTCTGGCGAGTTCACTGAATATTTACAAATAAGTTACGCGCTCCAGAGTGGCTCAATCTTAGAGATTGAACCACTCTCATGGCGAACTGCACAAGTTAATTAATCCCAAAAGTTTGTTGTTTCATTCATGACATATTGATAAAACCAAAAGCATTTTTTGACAGGATTAACAAGATTAACAGGATTTTTTTGCTTGTAATCCTGTCAATCCCGTTAATCCTGTCAGATATTGTTTTAGTCATGTTGAAACGATAAACTTCTGAATCCGATTCCTACATAGTTTTTAACATCAATCTGACCACTACAATTTTTGATAAATTTTCACCCTATTACGAGCTGGTTAACTTGATTATTTTGGTGATACATTTCTTTGCTGAAATGAATCATGGATGGTAAACTACAAACCGTTGTTAGTCAAGGAGAGATGAATAAGATGGCTTCTCAAGCCCTATACCGAAAATGGCGTTCCCAAACATTTAATGATCTAATTGGGCAACGTCATGTTACTGAAACCTTAATTAATGCCCTGCGTTTAGGACGTATTGGACATGCCTACCTGTTTACTGGGCCACGAGGGACGGGTAAAACCAGTATGGCTCGCCTGTTGGCTAAGGCAGTCAACTGTTTGGCTGATGATTTGGCTCAGCGTCCCTGTAATCAATGCACCATCTGTCAGGCAATTACCGAAGGTCGATTGATGGATCTGATTGAAATCGACGCGGCATCCAATACGGGGGTGGATGATATTCGTGATTTGCGGGACAAGGTCAGTTTTCGGCCTAGTGAAGCCCGCATCAAGCTGTATATTATTGACGAAGTTCACATGCTCTCCAACTCGGCCTTTAACGCGCTATTAAAAACGCTCGAAGAGCCACCCGGTCATGTGATATTTGTTCTAGCCACCACTGAACCGGAGAAGATTCCAGCCACGATTACCTCACGCTGTCAACGGTTCGACTTTAAACGGATTAGCGTGCAAGACGTAGCGGGGCGACTAGCCTTTATTTTAGAGCAAGAGGGGTTATCGGCTGAGTCCAATGCCTTGGAGTACGTGGCTCGACAGGGTGGTGGCTCCATGCGAGATGCTATCAGCCTACTCGACCAACTGACCGCTTATGGGGGCGAAACCATCACCATTGAGCGGGTACAGGGCGTGTTGGGTGTGGTTGCCTCGGAAACGGTCATGGATCTGATTGATGCCCTGCTTAAACGAGATGTGGCTCAAGGGCTAGACATCATCAATCAGGTGGTGAACGATGGCGGTGACCCGCGCCAATTTGGGCGTGAGATAGTCGAGTATTTACGCTCGGTGATGTTGGTACGCTTAGGCGGGGCGACGACCAATTTGAACATGCCGGATGATGTGCTCAAACGGATTACCGCGCAGGCTCATCAGGCGAATCCGGCTCATTTGGTGCAGGCAACCAAACTGTTTAATCAAGCGGTGTTTGAGCTACGGTCAGGCTTGTTAGCAATCCCACACCTACCGTTGGAGTTGGCCTTTGTCGAGGCCACTACCGAGCTAACCACCGCGCCGGTAGCCGTTCAGCCTGTGGCGGTGGCTCAAACGCAACAGGTGGTTCAGCAGACCGCGGCACAACCTCAACAGGAGCAAGTCCCGCAAAAAGAAGCCGTTCCAACCGGAGCCGAGGCCATTCCTGATAAGCCCCCTGAATTTGATGTAGCCGCGGTCAAAGGCTGTTTTGAGCAGGTGGTGCAAACTTTAGAACGAAAAAGCAAACTCATGTCAGAAGTATTACGGAATAACGCCCAGTTATTCAAAATAGCTGGTAATGAGATATATTTTGTCGTTGATGGCAGTTGGAAAACTCGTTTTGAGAAGGCTCAACCGCAAGCGGCACTCAATGATGTATTTAGCAACGCTTTACGGCGTAAAGTATCTATAAAGTTTTTAGCAAAAGAAGGATTCGCACAGTCGAGTAAAACAGGTCAAGGGCCGCAAATTCTGGTTGATGAGGCTCGAAAACTGGCCGCAGGATAATAGACATGCAGAAGTTTATCATTTCAACATGACTAAAACAATATCTGACAGGATTAACAGGATTGACAGGATTACAAGTAAAAAGATCCTGTCAATCCTGTTAATCCTGTCGAAAAATGCTTTTGGTTTTATCAATATGTCAGGTCATGAATGAAACGATAAACTCTTGGACATGTTGTGCAACAATTAATTTTAGGAGGATATAATCATGGCAAAACGAAAAGGTGGTAAGGGTAAAGGTAAAGGTTTCTCATTTGGCGGCGGTGGTGGCGGTGGCGGTGGCCTACCCGGCGGCATGAAAGGTGGTTTGGCCGGACAACTGCAAGCTATGCAACAGCAGATGATGGAAACCCAAGAAACATTGGGTGATGAAACCGTTGAGGTTACAGCCGGAGGTGGGGTGATCAAAATTGTGATGACCGGACACCAAAAACTGGAATCGATTACGATTGATCCCGAGGTGGTTGACCCCGAAGATGTGGAGATGTTACAAGATTTGATTATGGCCGCCGTCAATGAGGCGGTTGAAAAATCACAAGGCTTGGCATCAGAAAAAATGGAAGGTATTACTGGTGATCTGAATATTCCCGGATTATCTGGATTGTTGTAGTTTGACCGCTGATTGAAATCAGCGTCTTAAACGGAAAACCTGCTTAGGTAACTCCAAGAAAATAAACCTCCCAAATGTCATGCCCGAATGTTGTTATCGGGCATCCATTTGTATGCAGAATGTGGATTCCCGCTAAAAGCATGCGGGAATGACATAGAGAATTTAATCAGTTTGGGAGATTTTAAAAGTTGGAACTGCCTTAAGCAGGTTTCTTGTGTCAGCATAGGAATTCATTCTTATGTGAAACTTTTTGTCGGGAAAGTCTGTAACTATGGTGGTCAGCTTGATGTTGAAAAAGATCATGTCGCCCTGAGCGTTTTTTGCGAAGGGTCTCTCTTACCCAAATTTAGGTAGATTCGGGTGGATGCTTCGCCTTCGGCTCAGCATGACATGGTTTGTAACATCATCTTGACCACCACGGTAAAGTCTGTAACTATCGGAGGACGTGATGGAGCTAACACCTGCCCCAGTTTCAAAACTGATTGATGAGTTTTCTCGTTTACCGGGGATTGGGCCAAAATCAGCCTCTCGGTTGACCTTTTATCTCTTGCGTCGTCCGGCAGAGCAGGCGCAAGGGTTAGCCTCTGCGGTTACGGAACTGCATCAAAAAATCACTTTCTGCTCAGAATGTTTTAATATTACCGAGGTCAATCCATGCTTCATCTGTCGGCATGACAATCGAGATAAATCGGTGTTATGCGTGGTCGAAGAGCCGCTTGATGTCATGGCGATTGAGCGTACTCACGATTATCATGGGCTGTATCATGTTCTGCATGGGGTGATTGCTCCGATAGAGGGGACTGGCCCCGAAGATTTGAAGATTGCCGAACTGATTGACCGCGTCAACAAGAATGATGCCTTGCGCGAAATCATCGTTGCCACCAATCCTAATCTGGAGGGGGAGGCAACGGCCATGTATATCGCTCGTCAGTTGACTGGGCATCAGGTTAAGGTAACTCGCTTGGCCCGTGGCTTGCCGGTTGGCGGCGATTTAGAGTACGCCGATGAGATTACACTCAGTCGAGCCTTGAGCGGACGAAGTGAGTTGTAAAAAAATGTAAAGCGTGAGGCATCACGTTCTTCTGTAATGCCGTACTAAAAACCCGATTTCTTTGAGAAATCGGGTTTTTGACACTCTTTCTGGCGAGTTCACTGAATATTTACTTTTGTTAAATAACAAGAAACAAGAAATACCCGAACTCTATCAGCTTTAGTTTGAGCTTGGTATCCGACATCTTGATTAGAGAAAAGATTTTTTCGACAGGGTTTTGTGGTGGTCAAGATGATGTTGGAGTGCAATGGGTTCAGCCATTGCCTGTAGCAACGGCTAAACCCGTTGCACTCCGTTTTCAACATCAAGCTGATCACTACAGAATTGTAAAAATTCAGTAAAGCCGCCCTAGAAACCCGATTTCTTTGAGAAATCGGGTTTCTGACGCTCTTTCTGGCGAGTTCACTGAATATTTACACAGAATTGACAGGATTTTTTACTTTTAATCTTATTAATTCTGTT
>JAUCGA010000102.1 GCA_030377865.1 Anaerolineales bacterium HSG25
TTACCATAAAATATCCTGATACTAATGTTTTTTGTGGAATGACCAAATCAACACTATCGCGGATAATATACTGATTAAATAAAAAATTTTCGACAGGATTAACAGAATTGACAGGATTTTTTGCCTGTAATCTTGTTGATCTTGTTAATCCTGTCACTAAATTTCATGATACCCTCCCTTCTTATCCAATTGTACCTGATTTGACAAGGTTGAACCAAACAATACTTTTTTTATCTACCTTAAAATCACTCCCCCCAACCCTCAAATGACTCGGTTTCGATAGCTGAATCATGCTAACTCATGGTATAATGAAAGTTCCACTAAAACAGTTCACCTCACCGACCCATCGTCGGGCAATCAATGATCAATCGGGAACCTTCCCGAAAAAAACCGCTTTTTATCAGCGATGTAATCATAAAAGTTTTTAAACACCATAATTATCGTACTTGTGTAACTATTGATATAATTCGTGCTTTCTATGTAAATCTGTGTCCTAATATTAAGGAAGATAGCTTATGTGTGATTTTGTCCATCTCCATGTCCATAGTGAATATTCGTTGCTCGACGGCTTAGGTCGCACCGCCCATTTAGCCAAAGAGGCCAAGCGACTCGGTCAAAAAGCGTTGGCTCTGACTGACCACGGCGTGATGCATGGGGCGATTGAGTTTTTTCGTAACTGTAAAAAGAACGAGGTCAAGCCGATTATTGGAGTCGAGGCTTATATGACTCCCTTTGGCCGACCAATGAACTCTCGTGACCCGCACAAGGACAAGGTGCGACATCATCTGTTATTGTTGGCGCAGAATATGACAGGTTACAAAAATCTGCTCAAAATCTGTAGCAACGCCCAACTGAACGGCTACTACTACAAACCTCGTATCGATGCGGACTTTCTGGCTCAACATTCTGATGGTTTGATATGCACCACCGGTTGCATGGCCGCCGAGGTGCCGTGGTTGCTCAACGCCGAGGATGGACGCACCCCTCAGCCGGACAAGGCTATGGAGCGTTTACGTTGGTATCTGGACGTGTTTGGGCGAGATCGATTCTTTGTCGAACTGCAAGAACATTCGATTCCGGCACTGACCGACATCAACAAAACCCTGTTTGACTGGTCAAAATCGCATAACCTGCAACTCCTCGTCACCAACGATGTCCACTACGTAACCGCCGAGGATGCCGCCGCCCACGACACCCTGCTCTGTGTGCAGACCAACTCGCTAGTCAGCCAACAGAAACGCATGCGCCTGTCGGACAATGACTACTTTCTCAAAAGCGAGGAGCAGATGCGCGACCTGTTCCGTCCGCTGGTCGATTTGCCCGATAGCGCCTTTACCAACTCGGTTAAAATTGCCGACATGTGCAACGTCGAGTTAGAGGATAGTAGTTTTCATCTGCCCCATTTGCCCGACCAACCCTACGAACTCATGCCCCGCAAATACCAAGACCCAGAAAAAGATTATCCGGGCTACCTACTCTACCTGACCCAACGAGGGTTGATAAAGCGATACGGTGAAGAACGAGCCGCCTCAGAAGAAGTGCAGAAACGCATGGAACACGAACTGGGCATCATCAACCGCATGAACTTTGCGGTCTACTTTTTGATTGTTTGGGATATGTGCCGTTTTGCCCGCGAAAACAATATTTGGTGGAATGTGCGGGGATCGGGTGCTGGCTCGATTGTGGCTTACGCGGTGGGGATTACGCTGATTGATCCCTTGCATAATAACCTAATTTTTGAGCGTTTCCTCAATCCGGGGCGGGTCTCCATGCCCGATTTTGATTTGGATTATCCCGATGACCAACGAGAGTTGATGATTAAATACACCCTCGACACCTACGGCCCGGAGCGAGTGGCTCAAATTGTGGCCTTTGGGCGCATGAAGGCTCGCGCTGCCATTCGAGATGTTGGTCGAGCTTTGGACATTCATCTTGATGAGGTAGACCGCATCGCCAAGACGATTTCGGCCATTCCGGGCAAAGCGGTCACGATTGATAATGTCCTAAATCCAGAGCATGAATTTTACTCGGACGAGTTGAGCGACATGTACAGCCGAGATGCAAAAGTGACCGAACTGGTCAATTTTGCCCGAAATTTGGAAGGGGTGGCTCGCCATTCCTCGATTCATGCCGCGGCGGTCATCATCACCGATAAGCCGCTGGTTGAGTATGTGCCGCTCATGCGACCAACCGGCAACGCCACCGTCACCCAAGCAGTGACTCAATTTGAGTTTCCGGTTTGCGAGTCGATTGGTCTGCTCAAGGTCGACTTTTTAGGGCTTTCGACGTTGACCGTCATGCGGAAAGCGGCGGAGTTGATTGAAGATCGGCATGGCGTGGCCTACCAGATTGAGAACATTCGCGTCGAGGATCCTGACTGGAAACCGCTTGACCCCAAACTACCGCCCAACCATCTCAAAAAGGCGTTTGACCTGCTATCGAGTGGGCGTACTAATGGGGTGTTTCAAGTTGAGGGGCAGGGCATGACCAACATGCTCCGTGAGATGCGTCCGGGCACTTTTGAGCATATCGTGGCCGCGATTTCGCTCTATCGCCCCGGCCCGATGGAGTATATTCCGACCTACATCAAACGCATGCATGGCGAAGAGGAGGTTGAATTCAAGCATCCTCGCCTTGAGACGATTTTGGGCGAAACCTACGGTATTATCGTCTATCAGGAGCAGATTATCCAGATTGCCAGTCAATTGGCTGGATACAGTCCGGGTGAGGCGGACATGATTCGGAAGGCGGTCGGGAAAAAGATTAAGGCCAAAATCGAAGAACACCGCTCCAAATTTGTCGATGGTTCGGTCAACAATGGCATCGATAAAAAAGCGGCCCAAAGCATTTATGATGATATTGAGTTCTTCGCTCGTTATGGGTTCAACAAAGCCCATGCCGCTGACTACGGCATGGTCACTTGTCAGACGGCCTATCTAAAGGCCAACTATCCGCTGGAGTACATGACCGCTCTGCTAACGGTTGAGCGCAACAACACCGACAAGGTCAGCATGTTGATGGGTGAATGTCGCTTGATGGGGATTCAGGTTTTGCCGCCCCATGTTAACTATAGTCGCATCGACTTTGTGATTGATGACAAGACTGAGGAAAAGCCGGTTATTCGGTTCGGCATGAGCGCCATCAAAAATGTGGGCGAGAGTGCAATTGAGGCGATTTTGGCAGTTCGTGACGAAAGCGGGCCATTTAAGGATATTGATGATTTTTGCAGTCGAGTCGATTTACGTAAGGTCGGCAAACGTGCGCTCGAAGGGTTAGCCAAAGTTGGGGCGATGGATCATTTTTGTGATGATCGTGGCCTCTTACTAGCACTGGTTGACCGCATGATTAGCATGTCGGGAGCAACCCACAAAGCATCTGCCGCAGGGCAGATGAGCATGTTCGGCATGGTCGAGGTCGATATCGGCTCGGTCATGGATTCGCCGCCATCCGTCAAACCACTTGAGCGACGGACAATTTTGGATTGGGAAAAGGAACTGGTCGGCACCTACTTGTCGGAGCATCCGGTCTCCAAAAACATGGAACGGCTCAAGGCGGCTAATGTCACCATGATGGGTGATATTACCGAGAGCATGAATAAACGCAACGTGCGAATCGCGGGAGTCGTTGTCTCGGTGCGCCCTCATCGTACCAAAAAGGGCGACCCTATGGCTTTTGTCGAAATCGAAGACATGCAAACTAAACTGGAACTGGTTGTCTTCCCGCGTACCTATACCGCAAGTAGCGAAATATTAGAAATAGGCAACTTAGTTATCGTGCGGGGCAAAGTAGACGCAGAGCGAGGCATCAAAATTTTGGCTGATGAGATGACGACCGAACTGCCGCCCGTCGTCGAAGCTAAAGGGGACAGAACACTCAAGCCTCGTCAACCGAATGGGAACGGCAACGGGAATCGAAATGGATTACAGACTGTTGCGGAAGTGGCAACCAGTTATCAAACGGACCCCGCTCCTCAAGCATCTAACGTGCAGGCTAAACGACCCGTTGAGTTGTCAACCTTCCAAGATGTTCCTTCTATTATAGAAGAGACCCCCTCAACTATCGAAGAGACACCTCCAGAAGAAACACGACCCGTCCTCAAGCAATCGCCGCCGGAACGACGTTCCATCCAAGAGCCACCTCGCACGGATGACGACACCTCGATGTTAGAGCCACCACGTATGTTAGAGCCACCACCTGTGAATGAAGTGCCGGTCGAGCCTGAGCAGTCGCCTCACCATAGTCACAGTAATGTTGAGCCAATTCCCATGCCGGACAGTCCTCTGCCTGACTTGGGGACACTCCAGAATGTGGCGCCGGTTCACGGTGATTCTTCCACCAATTGGCCTATAGAGGCGATTGCCGAGGCTGATTCTGAAATCAACCCGCCACCCCAAGTGGAGCCGGTTCCGAAAGAGCAGACCACGCTACCCGTTTTTAGCGAAATCCCATCACTCGATAATGAGCCGCCTTTATGGCTCAACGTTCGCATCCCCTACACCGGTGATTTGGTGGATGATAAACATCGTCTGAAAAATATCTTTAACTTTTTGACCCAATCTGGGGGCAAAGATTATTTCCGGTTTCATATTCCAAGTGGTAAAAAGGAAACAGTTATTGAGTTTCCCAATCACCGGATTCGATACAGTGACCGCCTACGCAAACAGTTGGTCAAAATTCTGTCACCTGAAGCGATTTGGACGGAGCAGAGGTGAGGGTGTGTTGCGTAATTCGTAATTCGTAATTCGTGTTGCGTGTTGTGTAGGAAGGTTAATCCCTAAATCGGTGGCTTTTTTGTAGGAGATGAGGCATAATAGTTTGGCTTCTGGTATAATGGGAAAACTGTTTGGTAAGGAGTATAATTATGGATACTACAATAACTTTGCCTCAAAATCTTTTTGAGGAAATAGCAAAACGAGCCATCGAATATCAGCAATCACCAGAGCAGTTTGCGATTGCATTTTTAGCCGCTCAACTATTCCCTCAGCATCCTTATGTAGAGATGATAAAAGGGGCTGGCGGCCTACGTCCGGTGATTAAACATACTCGCACGGGTGTAGATGCAATTGTCGGATACAGCCTAGCCGGATACAGCCCTCAGCAGATAGCAGATGAAATTTTACCCCATCTGAAACTGGCCGAGGTATACGATGCTCTCAGTTATTATGAAGATCATCAAACTGAGATTGACCAACTGATGGCGGTAAACAATCCGCAAGCATGGCAAACTCGTATTCGGCAGGAAATGGGCGCAGAAGATGCGAAAATTTTCTTGGGGGAAGATTGAATGTCGAACCCGAAAATATTACTTTTGCTTGATGAGGATGTTTGGGTTGGTTTGGCGACGGCTTTACAGAATAACGGTTATGACGCTATCTCGGTTAATGAGATTGGTCGAAAGGGATTGTCTGATGAGGAACAGATGGCCTTTGCTGCCTTGGAAGAAAGGGCGATTATCACTCATAATGTGGGCGATTTTGTAAGCATCGCCCAACGTTATTTTTACCAGAAAAATCTTCGTTACGGTGTAATTATCGCCCCACATATCGAAAAAGGCGCGTTACTCCGTCGAACACTTGCTCTGCTGGACTCACTCAGCCAAGAAGCGTTAATGAACACTGTTCGTTTTGTTTAGCTTCAAGACCAAGGAGATTACATCATGCCAACTTGCTACCCGACAAAAAGTTTAGCTTAAACTAGTCGGGAATACTATATACAGGTAAATCTAAGAATAAAACCGCTACATATAGTAGTTTTAGTGAATTAAAGTTAGCGGAAACTAAAATTGAAAGGCTATCAACGTAAACAAAACCACATCAAAAAGAGGATTATCCATGAAAATAGGCATTTTAACAGGCGGCGGAGATGTCCCCGGCCTAAACCCTTGTATACGGGCGATTGTCAATCGAGCGATTGACGAAGGACATGAGGTAATTGGCATCCGTCGAGGTTTGGCTGGATTGCTCAACTATAATCGAGACGACGAGACCAAAGCCGAGCATTGGGTCGCACCGCTAGACAAACATCAGGTACGTTCATTAGATGGTACGGGTGGTACATTTTTACACACCTCACGCCTAAATCCATCCCAAGTGAAACCAATCGATATTCCCCAATTTTTACGTAACGATAATGAGGAAACCACACCAGACAAGTCGCGTGATTTTACCGAACATGTTCTGGAAAATATCACATATTTAGAATTAGATGTATTGATTCCGATTGGTGGGGACGACACGTTAAGTTATGCTTATCGGCTCCACACCGAGGGCGTGCCGATTATCGCCATCCCCAAAACGATGGATAACGATATTTATGGCACCGATTACTGTATCGGATTTTCGACGGCAATTACGCGGAGTGTACAGTTTGTTCATGATGTGCGGCGAGCAGTGGGGGCACACGAACGGATTGGGGTAGTCGAACTGTTTGGTCGTAATTCTGGGGAGACGGCTTTGATATCAGCCTATTTGGCCGATGCCGACAGAGCGATTATCTCCGAAGTGCCGTTTGACCCCGAACGACTAGCGGCATTGCTGGTCGAAGATAAACGAAATAACCCCAACAATTATGCTCTCATGACCATCTCTGAGGGAGCCTCAATGATGGGGGGCAAACGAGCCAAATATAGTGATGGAGATGACTCTAAGCCAATTGGCATGGTCACTAGTGAGATTTTTAGGAAGGTAACTGACGAGAATATCATCTATCAGCAGGTGGCATATCTCATGCGTTCTGGCATGCCCGATGCGATTGACCTGATGGTCGGTTTTAACTTTGCCAATATGGCGCTCGACCTAGCCGAGGAGGGATCCTTTGGTCAGATGGTGGCGATTAAAGATGGCAAATATACCAATATTTCTATTGACACTCTATCTATGGGCGTTAAACGAGTCGATGTGGATGAACTGTACGATGTCCAAGCTTATCGCCCCAAAGTACGGCACGTTAATCAAAAACCGATGTTTTTATATTAAATACGTTTGTTGAGTGATAAAAAACCAATCAAACTAATATCTGACAGGATTGACAGGGTTAAAAGCAAAAATCTTGTTAATCCTGTCAATCCTGTCGAAAATTAGCCATTGACCCTAGCCCCAAACTTACCCAAACTTACTGCCATCAAAGATAATATCCACCCGCCTAGCTTTCCCCTAGAGGGGACACTCTGTTTGATTGGCCGATTGCTCAAATGTGAAATCGTGATTCAGCAGACTAAGGTGTCGCGTTATCATGCCAGAATCGAGCGGCATGGTTCGCGCTATGTTTTGTCTGACACGCACAGCACTAATGGCACTTTTGTCAACGGAGAGCGTATTCAGGATGGTCATTCGTTGCAACATGGCGATAAAATCGGCATTGGTGACGCAGAGGCCATGCTCAGATTTGATGATCCCGATTCTACCGACATTGTACGAAACTGGCTTTATTATGACCGTAAAAAGATGAGTTTTTTCTTTAAGGGGAATCTCTTGCCGTTGTCGGGCATGCAGACGCGCCTCCTGCTCCATCTGTATGAGAATCGAAACATGCCCTGTGGTCGCAAAGATTGTGTGGAAGCGGTTTGGCAACGTCCCTACGAGCCGGGCATTGATGATGATGCCCTCAACCGCATGATGAGTAAGCTTCGTAATACGCTCGGTAAAATCAGCCCCGACGCGGCTGACCTGATTATCAGTCATCGCGGTGTGGGGTATGAGTTGTCGTTTTGATTTTTTGATTTCGTCAGTCCAGCAAAGTTGGCTCTAAAGTCTGATAGCTGATGCACGGTCACGTTGGGATCAAAGTTGGGAAAGGCGATATCGAGACAGTCAGCCAATCGAGTCTCAAAACTGATTAGCCCTTGTTCGACCAGTTGACAGATTGCCACCGCGGCAAATATCTTACAGCCAGAGGCGATACCAAACCGAGTTTGAGCTGTATTGGGGATATTTTCGGTGCGGTTAGCGAGGCCATACCCTTTGGCAAATATGGTTTGCCAGTTCTCTTGGACGAACACCGTCCCCGAAAATGGTTCTCGATCGATTTGGTGTTGAATGGTTTCAGCGATGGTTGTGGGGTTGATCATGATTGTTTTCCTTTGAGCGAATATTTCTGAATATTTGTGGTGGTCAAGATGATGTTGAAAACTATGTCATACTGAGCCGAAGGCGAAGTATCCGCCCGAATCTCCCTAGATTCGGGTAAGAGAGACCCTTCGCAAAAAGCGCTCAGGGTGACATGAACATTTTCAACATCAAGCTGACCACTACAGAATATTTCTGAATATTTGTGGTGGTCATAAAAAAGGTTCAATCTTTAAGATTGAACCTTTTTGGAGTACACACTTATTTAATCCATATCCCTCATTTTTACAACAATTGTAACGGTGCGGGCATAAAGATTAGCACAAAAACGATAATCATCGCGTAGGCCAGCAGTTTACGAGGCATGCCCATGTCGGCCAATTCGTTGAGTGGGGGTGGGTGTCCGAGACCGATGACGAATGTAACCAGCAAAACCCAAACAATCCAACCGGGCCAACTGACGATACCCGCAATAATCATCAATCCGACAAGCACCCCACCAAGAAGCCGTGCTCGTTCACCTAAAAGACAGTAGGCCAGATGCCCACCATCCAACTGCCCCACCGGAAGTAGATTCATGGCCGTTACGAATAACCCAAACCATGCGGCCAAAGTGAAGGAGTCAATATGGATGTCTGTTCCACCGCCCGCGGGAAGCACTCCGCTGAGGATGTAGAGGGCTTCTTGATAACGTGGTAGGTCGGCATATTGGTCAAAATGAGGCAAGAGTTGACCATGAATCAGGTATTTAAGCCCTAGATAAAAAATAGAATTTCCCTCTAAAAATGATCCTTCTTGCCGATTAAGTACATCTACTGGTGAACTAGCCACACCCCAAGCAATTAGCGGTAAGGCTACAATCAGACCTCCAATCGGCCCGGCCACGCCAATATCAAACAGTTGTTTTTTTGTTTTGAAGGGGGAGCGGAGTTGGATAAAAGCCCCTAAGGTACCAACCGGAGAAATCGGAGCGGGTAGAGGGATAAAATAGGGTAAAGTAACATCGACCTGATGATATTTAGCCGCAAAGTAGTGCCCAAACTCATGAGCCAATAAAATCGACATCATGGCTAACATCATCGGTAGGCCACCGTTCCATTCCTCAAGTGTAGCGGGAATACAGCCACACTCGTACAATGCGCCGGTAAACTGAATCGATAGGACAGTTAATATGCCAACCAGCAGATTTATCCACGGGTTGCTTGGCTGAGGGTCAACCACGCCGGGTTGGGCCACTAGAGCCACCTTGCCCTTGTAGTGGCGTAACATGGGGGTATATTGATATTTGAGCCACCGTTCGGCTAACATGTCGTAGGCCACTTCGCTGTCGGGAATTAGGAGGTTTCCGACAAACATAATGGTATCTTGTGGGGCCTCGCGAGGTATCTTAACGTCGTCTACGTAAAAAATATCGTTGACTTCCAGCATCAACTGGGTAACGACGGCTCCGTCTAGGATGGTATTGTTGGGTTGTTCTATGGACATAGGTGTGTTGCGTGTTGCGTAAAACGTGACACGTTTTTATATATTTTCGGCTCGATTTTGCCGCACACTGGCAATTGCACGGGCAATTGATTCGAGGCGGTTAGCTGTATTGGTGTTTCCCTCAGCCTTATATCTGTCAATTTCAGCGCCCATTACCTCAAAAAACTCACCATCAAATTGGCCGACACTTTCTCGAATAATGGCCATCATTTCATGATTGTCTAACGAGTCAAGGATTAACTCAATCCATTCTAAGGTTTCAGTTCGATTCATTGTAACGTCCTCTATGGCAGCCTTGCCCTGTGAATGAATTCACAGGCTAATACGGGAAACCTGCTTAAGCAGGTTTTTCGTTTAAGACGCTGATTTCAATCAGTGGATTGTTTGGGAAATTTATTTGGTTCACTACAAAAACATGAGATGTGAGACAATGCAAGCTATTGGACTCCATTCGCACATTCATAATTCGCACATTCGCCCATTCGCCCTTAAATTGTAACCTTTAAAGTTAGTCGATTATTGACCATCAATCGGACAATCTCAACTGGTAAACTGGTAATCTGGTTATTCTCTAGTCGTAATTCTCGTAGTTCGACCAGACTGCTAAATTCAACGGGAATCTCGCCAATCTGATTATCTTCAAGGCGTAACTCTCGTAGTTGAACCATGTTTCCCATTTCAGCGGGCAGAGTCATCAGCATGTTATTTCGCAAATCAAGTTCCTGTAAACCCGTCATTTGGCTGATTTCGGCGGGCAGGTCGGTTAGAACGTTCCGTTTGAGATCGAGTGATTCCAGATGGGTCAACTGCATAATCTCGGCAGGTAGACTGGTTAAATGATTAACCGGCACATGGAGCGATTGGAGCGTCTTGAGTTCAGAAATTTCAACTGGAATTTCTGACAGTTGGTTATTTCCTAAATCAAGCCGTTTTAGGTTGGTTAAGTGTGCAATCCGAGGAGACAGTTCACTAAGTTGATTGTCATTTAAAATCAACTGCTCTAAATTAACCAAGTTATTGATTTCGGCGGGTAGTTTGGTTAGTTGATTAAAGCTCAAATCCAACTGCCGAAGCGAGATTAGTTGTCCAATTTGAGATGGTAGTTCGGTCATCATGTTAACCCGCAAATGGAGGGCACGTAACCGTTCTAGTCGACCAATAGTGGGCGGTAAAGTTTCAAGATCATCATTATTACTCAGATTCAGCTCATCCAAATTAGTCAGTTGCCCAATTTCTGAAGGAAGCTTACTCAGGCGATTGGTTTCTAAATTTAACGATTGCAAATTACTGAGTTGTCCAATTGAGGCTGGAATAGCATTCAAATGGTTGTTGTAGAGCCATAGCTCCCGTAGGGCACTCAGTTGACCGAGTTCCGTAGGTAGTTCGGTTAGCTGATTATGATGAAGCCACAGCGATTCTAACTTAGTTAGCTGAGCAAGTGCCGTTGGTAGTTGATTTAGTTTATTATAATGTAAAAAAAGTTGATTTAGCTCAGTCAGTTGACCGAGTTCAGCGGGGAGTGTTTCTAGCTGATTATACTGTAGATTCAACCATTGCAGGTTGGTTAGTTGACCTATTTCAGCCGGAAGTTCGGTTAAGTTGAGGCGTTGTAAATCGAGGCCGGTTAAATGCCCATCTTTATCAAACTCTGATTCTTTGGGAGTTCCGTCAATTTTGGTCAAGAAATTATCGAGACGCGCTTGGTCTGTATTAGGTTGTATATCGGTCATGGTTTGGCTCCATATTTAGGATGAGATGATAATTTTAGCGGCTCTATTGTAACACCAACCGCAAGGCTATCCAAACCCAAAGCAGGGCTATGGGGCATCAACTGAAACCATTATCATGCTCTGTAAACCTAGGCAGACAGAAGAAATAAAACATCCCAATTGAGGAGTCAGCACCCGCGGTGCGGCACGACGCGTGCCTACTCCACGGGACAATTATTTTTTTCCACGTGCCCTATGGTGATTTAAGAAATAATTATTGTAAGCTCATCCGAATTTGCCGGAAAATAAAGATGGATTTATCATGACGAGAGTTTTTTTACTGTCCTGTTTTAGCCAAACTGAGATTAGTTTGAGGCTGTAACTATGGCAAAAGTTCTGTTCTCATTCTGTTTTCAGTCTCAGTCAAGATAGAAAAATGGCTAACAAATAACTAATCCTACTGGAGGATACAATGACAAGATTTAATAAAGTTTTCTGGACTGTACTACTGGTTACTCTGGTTGCACTCGGTAGCGTCGGCTGTTCGTCAGCAGAGGAGGCTCCGCCCCAACCCGCAGAAGAAAAAGCAAGTTCTGAATCTAAGTCTGACAGTAACACCACCGAACAAGCTGATTCGTCGGACCAAGCCGACAATTCGGTTGAGGAATCAGCGGAAGAATCTGAACCAGCCGCGGACGATAGTCAAGTCGAAGCAGAACCAGAACCAACTGAACCAGCTAAGGCGACATCGGTTACAGGTAAAACGTTAACCAACCTAAATGTCCGAAAAGGCCCCGGCACCAATTATGGTGTTATTGAGACACTCAACGAAAATAGTGATTTTATGGTAATCGGACGACTAGAGGACGGTACTTGGCTTCAAATTCAAACCTCGTCTGACAAAGCTTGGATTACAGCTAACGACCAATTTGTAGAGGTTGATCAAGCGGCAGTCGCGCAACTGCCAGTCATCGACCCACCCGCCGCGCCGCCGGTTAGTTATGATGCTAGTAATCCCGAAATCCATAAAATGCTTAACGAAATTCCAATGGTCGTTCACCATAATCAACGATATACTTGTGCCTCCCATGCTGGACTGAGCAACCTATTATCAGAGGTTGCTTCGGGTAATGTGGTTGGCCCTCATGCTGGCGACTTCGTTTATCAAAATGGTAAAGGTGTATTATTCAAGTATACTGGTAACGGGTTCCAGTTGATTATGGAAAATCCAATCGCTCGATTTGATGGTGATGCCGAATTTTTACCATTTGATGAGGCTATGAATCTGGTTGCTAATGGTGAAATCGTTTGGACGGGGCATTTAGGTCAGGCTCCGGGTCGAGGTGTACCGGGGTGTGACCTGCTTGTACCATAATGTAAATTGTAGAGTCACCCCACATTTGGATATTATGGCCGGAGTAGCACTCTACCCCCCTCAATCCCCCCTGCAAGGGGGGAAGTTTTGTCCGTGCGAGTAATTTCAGGCGAGGACGATAGCTCCTCCCTAGCAGGGCGAGGTTGGGAGGGGGTAGAGCTTTTGTCAAACAGACGAGCCTGAATCCGCAACGGAAAGGCTTTGGGTTGATTTCAATATGTCCGGTGACTCTACAAGTCTACAATTGTAGAGTCACCCCACATTTGGATATTATGGCCGGAGTAGCACTCTACCCCCCTCAATCCCCCCTGCAAGGGGGGAAGTTTTGTCCGTGCGAGTAATTTCAGGCGAGGACGATAGCTCCTCCCCTAGCAGAGGGAGGTTGGGAGGGGGTAGAGCTTTTGTCAAACAGATGAGCCTGAACCCGCAAACGGAAAGGCTTTGGGTTGATTTCAATATGTCCGGTGACTCTACAAGTCTACAACTACAGCTTTCAGCCCTAACCCTGTATTTGGCCTGCTAATTTAAACCTAGCCACATGGCTAGGGTCAAAACTGTCCATCTGTATAGTGACATATCGACAATTTTAGGTTATAGTAGATGCGTAGTTTTGATGACCATGACAGGTTAATCAGGTTGTTTTATTAGTAAAATATGTTAAAATTTGCATTGAACTAGTACACCTAGTTCATGTTAAAAAATAATCTTTTGTAATAACGAGGTGTTATAAACCCATAACACTTTGAAGCGCTTTTACTTCTTAAAAAGTACGAACGCAAAATAATCTACACAACGAAAAGGAACATTTAAAGAAAATCATGACGACTAATTTTACACTGAAGCAGTATGGTATTGAAGTTGGAAACATTGTTCGTAATGCCCGCCCACCAGTTCTTTATCAAGAAGCACTTGAATATGAACCAGAAGCCGCTATCGCCGATTCTGGCGCACTAATGGTTCGTTCTGGAGTTAAAACTGGACGTAGCCCCAAAGATAAACGTATCGTTGCCCATCCCGATTCAAAAGATGATATTAGGTGGGGATCTGTCAATATTGAAATAAATGAAAAAACGTTTGATATTAACCATGACCGAGCAATTGATTACCTCAACACGTTTGAGCGTATTTATGTTGTTGACGGTTTTGTTGGCTGGGATCCAAACGAACGAGTTAAAATTCGGATTATCTGTACCCGTCCATACCATGCTCTATTTATGTGGAATATGTTAATCCGTCCGACTAATGAAGAGTTAGCTGAGTTTGGTGAACCAGATTATGTAGTTTTTAACGCCGGACAGTTTCCCGCAAATCGTCACATCACTGGTATGACATCTAAAACCAGTGTCAACCTTTCTTTTGAACGACAACAATTTGTCATTCTTGGAACCGAATATGCTGGTGAGATGAAGAAGGGTGTCTTCACTGTTATGAACTATATCATGCCCAAGAAAGGCGTTCTATCCATGCACTGTTCTGCTAACGAAGGCGACGACGGTGATGTATCAATCTTCTTCGGTCTCTCTGGTACAGGTAAAACTACCTTATCCGCTGACGCACGTCGTAAACTGATAGGTGATGATGAGCACTGCTGGAGTGATACTGGTATCTTTAACATTGAAGGAGGTTGTTACGCGAAAGCCATTGACCTGTCAGCCGAAAAAGAGCCTGAAATTTACGGGGCGATTAAATACGGTACCGTATTAGAAAATGTCGTTTATGACGAGCTTACCCATGCCGTTGATTATAGTGATGTTTCTATCACCCAAAATACCCGAGCCTCTTATCCGATTGAGTTTATCTCAAACGCTAAAATTCCTTGTGTGGGTGGACACCCCAAAAATATTATTTTATTGACCTGTGATGCTTTTGGTGTCTTACCACCGATTTGTAAACTGACTCCTGCCCAAGCCATGTACCACTTTATTAGTGGTTATACCGCTAAAGTAGCTGGTACTGAAGTGGGAGTTGTCGAGCCACAAGCTACCTTCTCTGCCTGTTTTGGTGATGCTTTTATTGTTTGGCACCCCAGCAAATATGCAGAACTGTTGGCTCAAAAAATGGAAGAGCATGGTGCAAAAGCATGGTTGGTCAATACCGGCTGGACAGGTGGTCCATACGGTACTGGCTCACGGCTTAGTCTAAAACACACCCGATCCATTATTGATGCCATTCATGACGGTACATTAAATGACGTTGAGTATGTCACAGATCCACGATTTGGGTTGGATGTACCGACCTCTTGCCCCAATGTTCCATCAGAAGTCCTGACCCCGAAAAACACATGGACTGACGGCGCGGCTTTCGAAGATCAAGCCCAGAAGTTAGCACAACTGTTTGTTGACAACTTTGAAGTCTATAAAGCCGGTAGTAGCGAAGCTATTATTAATGCTGGCCCAAACCTGTAAATAAAACGAAGTTAACGTAACAATTAAAGCCCACTCTTTAGAGTGGGCCTTTTTTGTTTGTTCAGTTTGATTTGCTTGGGCCTTGATCTTCGTTTGGGCCATAAGAACAGGATGCGCGGAATGACACTGATTAAATCCAGAAGTTTATCATTTCAACATGACTAAGGCAGTTCCAGAATTTAAAATCTCCCAAAAGAATGATAAACTATCTAAACTAGCTTGTCTACTCTCCATTCGCTAGGTATATGCGAAGTAGTGACAATAAATCATGGCAAGGAATTTAGTCAGAAGAATTGAGGTAATGAGGTAGAGAAAGAGAGGTCGAAGATAGTATCAGGTAACCCAAGCAAGG
>JAUCGA010000103.1 GCA_030377865.1 Anaerolineales bacterium HSG25
CCATGACCCGCCCCCGACAACTGACCCCGAAACGCTTGTTGTTGCAGGGCATGGAAGAGGGTGTCGAGTTTGGTTAGAGCATGTTTATGAACCGTTCTTAACTTTCCAATCTCCTGAACACGAAGAGCAAATTCGTGCTGTTGGTCAAACGGAGGAACACAGACCTCAAAATTTCGTAACTGCCTCAAAAGCAAGTTTTTTTGGGATGAACCAGAAGATACCCGAGTCAGATTTACGACACACATGTCTAATGCGGCTCGTAAATATAAGGATACAATTTTCTTTTTATCGGGTTTAACAATAGCAACGCTTTTTTGGAACGTGGTACGTTCAACTAAGGGGCTTTGCATGATAACAGCCGTTCTACCAATTGTGCCACTATTCGTAATTAATACGTCTCCCTCCTCTAGCCTTGTTCGTCTATGAACTTCAAGAAAATCATCATAATCTATTTGACGAGCATTACTATAATCAATTTGTCCACTTTTAATATCTTTAACGCTCACGAAATAATAACCTGAATTTTCTGATGGCTTACAATCCCCATGTTTCCCATCCGTAATATTTAGGGTTATTTCATTTAATGTTAGTTTTGAAATGCTTTTCGGATTCGTCACCGGATCGCCGAACATGTCGAGAAAAGTGGCTTGGAGCAACGCGTCCAACTTAGCGATAGCCTGCCGCCGCTTGGCCCGCAGAGCATCCGCCTTATCGAGAATGGCCGCAATCTGTTTCTGCTCATCGAGCGGGGGAAGGGGTACAGGTATTGTATTAAATAGACGTTGTGCTAGTTTTGGTTGAGCAGACCCAGTAACAAATGGCTTCAAATCTAAAACATCAAAAAAGCGAACAAGCCAGTCAAGTAAGACATTCGACTTAGGTTTAACGACGTGAGCATGATTATTTACCCAAAATTTTCCGCTTGCCTTAAATGCAATAGGTGTGGCTCTCGCTAGTAAATTTGCACCATCCTCGCCAATCAATAAATAATCACCATCAAATAAATAATCATCAATATAATCAATTATGCCGGATGCACCATAATAGGGATATTTCCCACTGCGTAGAGAACGATCAGCAGATTTCAAAGGAATACGTTTTTGATCATGATTCTCAACAATATCCCCCAATGGACATAAACTCCAACCTTTTGGTAATATTTTTTTGGAAAAATTTCTTCTCACACCAACATCCCCCGCAACTCCGCCATGCCCTGCTGAATCTCGGTCTCCAACTCAGCCAACTCGGCCAAAATCTGCAAGGGCGGGTCATACTGAATCTCCTCATACACAATCTCTTTGTAACGATTGATACTGAGGTCGTAATCGTTCTCGGCAATCTCGGCTTGGGGCACGGTAAAGGATTGCTCGGTGCGGGCGCGGCTCTGCTCGCCGGTACTGCGCTCGGCCCAACGAGTTATGATGTCGGGCAGGTTGTTGTGGGCATGCTCGTCAGCCAAGGGGGTGCGTTTGTCATCCAACGAATACCCATCGGCCTGCATGTCGTAAAACCAGACCGTGTCGGTGCCGCCGCTATCGGTTTTGGTAAAGATCACAATCGCGGTCGAGACTCCGGCGTAGGGCTTAAATACGCCACTCGGCATGGAGATGATCGCCTCTAGTTTCTGTTGCTCGACCAGCGTTTTACGCAGGGTTTTGTGCGCTCGGCTTGAGCCAAACAGCACCCCGTCCGGCACAATCACCGCGCCCCGTCCGCCCGGTTTTAGCAAGCGCAAAAAGAGGGCAATAAAGAGCAGTTCGGTCTTTTTGGTCTTAATCACACTCAGCAGATCTTTGGCCGTGCTCTCATAATCAAGCGAGCCTTTAAACGGCGGATTGGCTAAAATCAGGCTATACAGCGCCTTGTCGCCCGCGTTCCCCTCCGACAGGCTGTCTCGGTTTTTGATGATGGGGCGCTCGATGCCGTGCAACATCATGTTCATCGAGGCCACCCGCAACATGGTGGTGTCGAAATCGTAACCGTGGAACATGGGGCCGCTGTAATGGGCGGTCAGCGTCTCATCAGCAAAGATTTGGGGGCGATACTGCTCATACAGATACTCCGCCGCGGCGACCAGAAAACCCGCCGTGCCACAGGCGGGGTCACAAATCGTGTCGGTGGGCGTGGGAGCCATCAGCGCCACCATCAGCTTGATGATGTGGCGCGGGGTGCGGAACTGCCCGTTCTGTCCGGCAGTCGAGAGCTTACTGAGCAGGTACTCATACAGGTCGCCCTTGGTGTCGCGGTCGGTCATGGGGATGCCGTCGATCATGTCGATGACGCGGGCCAGCAGTCCGGCCTTTTCGGGAGGCAGGGTAAACCGAGCCTTCTCCATGTGGCTGGCAAAGGCACTGCCGTCGCTTCCCATAGTTCGCATAAAAGGAAACAGTTCGTCGGTAATGGTCTGATACTGCTGTTCGGGAGCCAGATTTTTCAGACGGCTCCAGCGGTAATGCTGTTGTTCGGGGGTAAAAACAGGGTTTTCAATTGGCTGGTTGAGCCGGTTGGCTTTGCGTTCACGGATGGTGTGGAGTTCGTCCAGCCGTTTGATGAAAAGCAGGTAGGTCAACTGCTCAATCACTTCTAGGGGGTTAGAGATGCCGCCGGTCCAAAAGGCATCCCATACTCGGTCAACTTGCGAGCGAATCTCGCCAGTTAGCATAAAATTATTACCTCGTTGTGTGAATTTACAAATATCTGTGATGGTCAAGATGATGTCGGAGTGCAATGGGTTCAGCCATTGCCTGTAGCAACGGCTAAACCCGTTTTCAACATCAAGCTGACCACTACAATTAAAAACAAAAACAGCAGAAGTTTATCGTTTCAACAAAACTAAAACAATATCTGACAGGATTAACAAGATTAACAGAATTACAAGTGAAAAAATCCTGTTAATCTTGTTAATCCTGTCAAAAAATGCTTTTGATTTTGTCAGCATGTCAGGATCAATCTGACCACTACAGAATCGACAAACTTTTGAAACAGATAAAAAATCCGTGTCTCAATTTTGGTTCTCTGGTAGATTCCATGCAACTCAAAACTGCATCCTGAATTAGATACTTTGATAGGGCAATCTTCCCGCAAGTTTAAACTTGCGGGAAGATGATGACACAATCATGACGTTTGCACGGAAAGCCCCAAAGAGCCTCAATCTTATTTCGCAACAACGCCGCTGACCTGCTCAACCAGTTCGGCGGTGGGGGCTTGGATAATGATGGTCGTCGCTTCCTTTTCAGATTCAAGCAATAGAAGCTGATGCGTCTCATCGGCCCACCAGTGACTTGTTTCTTTTGCCGGTCGATCAAGCGAAACGGGCGGAGCAAGCGGCTCCCCAAACCGTTTTGCGGCAAAATCTTGATAAACCTCCACAAATTCAGCCTGCTCGTTACTATTATCCCATACAATGCTGATCAGTAGGACTATTTGTCCAGTCTTATTCTGGTACACTGCGTACCGATCACCGCCCCAACCGTCAGCGCCACGGTCAGCATTGTTACGGGTGGTGTAGACGTTCAGATAACTGTGCAGAGTCAGTTCGCCGAGGACATTCTCATCAATCTGCCGCCAGCCAGAGCCAAGAGTATCGGTTAAGGGGGGCAGGCTGACCTGTTGCGGCATATCGTGCGGGTATTTGTAGGGATGCAGAATCTGTTCACTCGATTGGGGCGGGTCAACATAAGCCTCATTAATCATCTCCCAACCGCCCCACCCGTATAGATTCGCCACGAAGGTCAGCCCGTCTTGATAGGGGAACATGAAGCTACGGCGTAGATGAGGCGGCGCACTGTTGATAGCCTCTTGATTGACCGACATGGCCGCGCCCATCATACGCAACATGTCCATCGGCTTGAAATATTGTTGGACATACTGTTGCATAGTAAAGGTGGCATCCCCCTCGACCAACGCTTGCACCGCGACCAGTTCGTCGTTGTTTCGGTCGCTCTCGCCACCACCCAAACCGAGCGACTGCAAGTCAAAATATTGGTCTTGCAGAGCATGAGTATGTTCGTGCGAGAAAATCACCTTTTCTAGCGGGCCTAATCGGCGACCATACTGCACCACATACAGCTTTTCGTCGGGAGGCACATACAGCCCCGCAACCTGCTCTTGGAGGAGGTCGTTAACCAGTTGACCGATGTCCATGTCGGGCGGAATCAACTCCAAACTGCTCATGACAATCTGGTCGCGGGCTTGGTCGGCAGGAGGATAATCTTCGGCCATAAGGTCGCCGACCACCGAGGCCATCTCGGCTTGGCTGACGATTTCACGGCTGACCGGACTGAGCGGGGCGAGGTCGCGCAGGCGTTCCGTTTCGGCGGCGATACTGTCCATAGTTTTGGCTAGGGCCGCAGGTGATTGGCTTTCGGCTCGCAATCGCTCGACCTCTCGTTGTAGGTCATCCCGTTCGTTTCGCACGGCTGACAGTTCGGTGCGGAGTTCGGCGGCTAAATTGTTTTGTTGGTTGGCCCAGTAAAATAGCGCCATGTTGCTCATTAATGACACGAGTAACAGAAAGGCCAGTCCTATAATTAGGGTGATTTGCCATAGCTTCATAATGGTTCTCCTTTTTGTACGAATGGGGGCGAATGTGCGAATGTGCGAATAGGCGAATGGGTGAATATTCGCCCATTCGCCCATTCGCCTATTCGCACATTCGCCTATTCGCACATTCGCCTATTAGACTTGTTCGGGAATAAGGATTTGTGCGGAAAGGAGTGTCAAAATTCTATTTTGACTGGCAAGAATACAATTCTTGCACTCCGATAGCCCAATAAATACCCACCTTTCTTATTGCCGAACAGCTCCATTCGTTCATTCATGGAATCAGTAACACTTTGCCCTTGGTCATGTTTTGAGTATAAAGTTGCAACCCCTTGGCGACTTGCTCAAGCGGGAGTCGAGCCTGTACGGTGGTTTTTAGCTCGTTGTTTAGCCCTCGCTGAACAGTCAGAGCCATGTGTGCTTTTTCGACGAGAGATAGTTTGGGGAGCCAGCCGGTCAGCCAGAAACCGGCGATGGTTTTTTTGCTAAATAGCGGGTCGGCGGGGTCAAACTGAGAGGGTTTGTTGGAAAGGGCACCATAAAGCAACAACGTTCCTTTGCGAGGCATAGCCTTAAGCATAAGGCCGGTCATCTCGCCTGCCACCGCATCGAAGGCCATGCTGGCCTTTAGTTGGCGACAAATTACCTTGAGGCGGGGTAGAAAATCGGGATCGTTACTGTTGAGTACATAACGCGCTCCCATCGACTGGAGCAGAGCCACATTGGCTGGACGGCGCACCACATGCACCATCGGCATGTTAAACCGTTGCCCCAAGCGTAAAATCATACGCCCGACGGCACTGCTGGCTCCGCTTTGGACAATGGCTTGATGTCCCCCTCGGCGAGCCAAATCGACCAGCCCCCAAGCTGTCAGCGGATTTGCCAGCGCCATTGCCCCCTGTTCGTCGCTTACCGAGGGGATGAGCGGCATGCAGGAGTTTACGTCAGTGACCATGTATTCGGCCCAACAACCATCCAGATTGCGCTTGGCTCCGCAGGCCACTCGTCGGCCCAACAAGGCTCTTGCCAACGGCCCAGAACCGACGGCCACTACTCGACCGCTGGCCTCAAAGCCGGGTGTAACGGGCAGGCTCTTTTTGACCCCGTACCGCCCCTCCAAAAACACAATATCGGATGGATTGATGGGGGAGGCGCTGACCTTTATCAGCACCTGATTCGAGCCAACGTTTGGCGTTGTTTTCTCGACTAGGGTTAAATTTTGCCGGTTTGAATCATAAAATGGGATTTCGATTGCCCGCATGGTGCGGGGGATATGCTTTGTCAAGATAGTTTCTCCATTTGTGGGACGTGAAACGTGAAACGTGAGGCGTGAAGCGTGATTTCACGTCTCACATATTCACGCCTCACATATTCACGTCTCACGTCTCACACCTCGTTCCATGTTTGATTTTTCACGCCGCCCATTTCGTGTAGATAGTCGGCTTTTTGACGTTGCAGTTGCGGGGTGGGAGTCTCGTAAACCAGATCGAAGATTGATTCGGGGGGTTGAGCGGGCATGGCGTTGAGGGCAGAGACTCCGGCCTGTACCTCGGCTCGACAGTCGGCCTCCAACTGCTGATCCTGCTCGTCGGTCAGTAGATTCCGGTTTTGCAAAAACTGGCGGAAGCGAGGAATCGGGTCACGCGAGAGCCACTGTTGCAACTCTTCATCAGGCTGATATTTGGTCGGGTCGTCGGCGGTGGTATGAGCGGCCAAACGATAGGTCAAACATTCGACCAGACTCGGCCCGCCACCGGAACGGGCGCGTTCAATCACCTCGCGCATGACTTGGTAGACGGCCAGCAGGTCGTTGCCATCGACAATGTAGCTCGGCAGGCCAAAACCGGGGCCGCGGTGGGCGATGTATTGGGCGTTACTTTGCTTGTGGCGGGGGGTCGAGATGGCCCAGCCGTTGTTTTGCACCACAAAAATCATGGGAGCTTGATACACGCCGGCAAAGTTGAGTGCTTCATTAAAATCGCCCTCGGAGGTAGCTCCATCGCCACAAACGCCGACCACCACTTGTGGTTTCGATTCATATTTGATGCCCATGGCGATGCCGGTGGCATGCAAAATCTGCGTCGCTAACACAATCTGAATCGGCAAACAACGGGTCTCGTAGGGGAATTGAGCCTGCTCATGCAGATAGCCGCGGTAGTAGCCCAAAATGGTGCTGATGGGTATACCTTTGACCATGTAGGCCAAAATTTCACGGTAGGAGCCAGTCAGCCAATCCTCTGGTTCTAACAAAGCGGCCAAGCCGACGGAGGCGGCCTCTTGTCCGTTGATGGCGGCTAAGGTGCCCAGCCGCCCTTGTCGTTGCAGAGCCACCATGCGGTCAGAGCAGATACGCCCCAAGACCATCCAGCGGTATAACTCTATGAGCTGTTCATCAGATATGTCGGGGATGTCGCCTACAATTTGGCCGGTGGGGGTTAATATTTGGTGAATTTTATCGGGTAATGGATAGGGCATGGTCTCTTCCTTGAGGGTCTGTTTTTTGGAACGATTAATGTAGTATATCAATTGCGACCAACATGGCAATTTCATGGCAATTTGGTCGCGGTGCGGCTATGGTCTTCGTTTCGGCCAAACAACACCTACGAGCAAAACTGCATACCTCGCAGGAGAGATCAAGCGGTGTCCTTCAAGGTGTGTTTTTCTCCTTGAAGGTCTGGCATGGCCCAAACGAAGATCAAGGCTCCAAAAATTTGTTCGCTTTTTCTCTGTGAATCTCCGTGTTCCTTTGTGAATCTCTGTGTTAATTAGTTCAGGCTAAATTTTCTGTCGGGTACTAAGGCAATTCCAAGAAAATAAATCTCCCAAATTGAGCAGAGTCTCTACCCCCCTCAGTCCCCCCTGCTAGGGGGGAAGCGGCTCCTCCCCCTAGCAGGGGGAGGCTGGGAGGGGGTAGAGTGTCACAATGGTTTTGGGAGGTTTTAAATTCTGGAACTGCCTAAGTGGGACAATTTAATTCTTCCACGTGCCTTAGCGTCTCTCAGCCAGAGGCTTTATAATTTAATAAGGTTTGCCAGTGCTAAGTGTCAATGCTATAATTACTCAAAGTTTGTTTTAACATAAGGAGATTGATTACTATGATTGGTGGAATGGGTGGTTGGGAATGGGGCATTGTTCTGGTAATTGTCATCATCGTTTTTGGAGTTGGTAAACTACCAGAAGTTGGTGGGGCAATGGGTAAAGCAATCCGTGAGTTTCGTGATGCTTCGGCTAAAGACGATGATACAACTAGTACCGAAACAGAGAGCGAAAGTAAAGCCTAATTATTTATACTAGCTAACAAAAAGCGGGTGCTATATAGCACCCGCTTTTTTGTACTAATGGGGGAAAAAATGCCAATTATACTAATCGTAGTTAGCCTAACCTTCGGATTATGGGTGCCACTGGAACGTGCTATCTAGGAAGGGCATTGCTGTTAAGTTGCGAATAAACATGGATGATCGTCAATCTGAAGGTTTGGATTCCAACATCATCTTGACCACCACAATTTATCTGGTCAGCTTTATCTAAAATTGTAGAGGGTAACACCTCGATAACCAAAAAGGAGATTTTTTATGTATTATCAATCTAACAGTCGTACCAAGTTTTATATGTTACTAATGGTGGCAGGTCTGCTGGTTTCTCTCTTGTCGACTCTCCCATCTATGAACACTGTTTACGCTCAAGAGGAGCCGCCTAATCTTGTCTATCTGCCACTCGTTCTCAAAAATTACCCCAGTACCTCAACACCAGTAGCAACCGGCGAAGCTACGCCCAGTTCAAGTGTGGTATCCCCCGGAGCAACGGTGGTCAAACAATCCGGTGACTATCAGTTCACCGAAGGGCCAGCCGTTGATTCCGAAGGCAATGTTTACTTTACAGATATTGCCACCAGCATCATCTACAAATGGTCGCTAGATGGTCAAATATCAATCTTTCGCGAAAATTCAGGTGGGGCTAACGGCCTTTTCTTTGATTCAACGGGTAATCTACTGGCCTGCGAAGGTGGAAACCAGCGATTGGTCTCCATAGATTCGGAAGGCAATGTAACGGTGCTGAAGAATGAATATAATGGTGAATCATTCAACCAGCCCAACGACTTATGGGTTGATGCTAAAGATGGCGTTTATTTTTCTGACCCGATTTATAGTAGTGGTAGAGCGCAGGAGGGGGAACATGTCTATTATCTAACGCCCAATCGGGATAATATTATGCGAGTTGTCGATGACATGGTTAGACCCAACGGTATCATCGGTACGGCTGATGGTCAGACGCTCTATGTGACCGACCACGGAGCTGGTGAAACCTACCGCTATACCATCGCCGAAAACGGTGGCCTGACCGATAAGACGTTGTTTGTCTCGGTGGGAGCTGATGGCATGACGATTGATGCGAACGGAAACATCTACCTCGCCGTCTCCGAAAATGATGTGTTAGTGTATGACTCATCCGGTAATAAAATCGAAACGATTGCCGTTTCTGAACCGACCAATATCACGTTTGGCGGGGCAGATAATCAAACGCTTTTCATAACTGCCCGCACCTCTGTTTATACTATTTCGATGCAGGTTAAAGGCGGCTCGTCATCAGATACCACACCAACTGCAACGCCAAGTGGCAGTGCTACCTCAACAGCAACCACCTCTGCTTCAACAGCAACCGGCGAAGCCACCTCTGCTTCAACAGCAACCAGTGAAGCCACCTCTGCTTCAACAGCAACCGGCGAAGCCACCTCTGCTTCAACAGCAACCAGTGAAGCCACCTCTGCTTCAACAGCAACCAGTGAAGCCACCTCTGCTTCAACAGCAACCAGTGAAGCCACCTCGACATCTACGTCCACCAGTAATGAAACCGCAACATCTACTCCAACCGCTACATCTACGTCCACCAGTAGTGAAACCGCAACCTCAACACCAACAGCCGCAACAACAGATTTTACGCTAACGAGTAGTGCCGTTTCTAATGGAGAACTCCTTTCTGCTTACAAATGTGAAGAAAAGGTGGACGGTGTAGAAAAATCCATTCCTTTAGCCTGGTCTAATGTTCCTACTTCAACAGGCTCATTGGCAGTGATTATGCACCATTATCCAAATTCTGACGATACCTCGAATGTAAACTCATATTTGCTACTTTGGGGTATTGCCCCATCGGTTACAGAGATAGCTTATGGTGGGGCCAACAGTGGCAGTTGGTTCATGGGAGCTAATAAAGATGGCGCTGGGGTTTCTTATTCGTCTCCATGTTCACCAAGTGAAGGTTCTCATGAGTATACAATAACTCTATACGCCTTATCAGAAACACCATCATCTCTGCCTACTCAAAGTACAGTAGCGGTAAACTATGATACTCTTAAAACTGCAATTGGGACTGTAAAAACCATCGACACGGCAGTTTTGACATTTAATGATGTGACCACCTCGACATCGACATCTACATCGACATCGACTGCAACGCCAAGCGGCACTGCTACATCAACCGTAACGCCGGGTGGTACGGGTATGAATATCAATCAAACTTTGTCTGATGAGGCCCAAAAGAACACCATTGCTTATGATGCGCTTGCTTTTCTGACTGGTGATTTATGCTCCGATAGTTTTTTGCCTCCCGGAAAAGTGGCTGATTTTTCCGGCTTCCAATATTTGCGTGATAACGACCCTACCGAAATGGGACATAACACCGATTTTGTGACGATCATTGCTTACAATATTCTGAATATTTTGGACGAGAGCCAGACTCAGCAGATGATAACTCTAGCCAAGGGCCAGATAAACATGATTGATGAGTATGCCTACGGACGTTTTCCGTTGATGAAGGGATTCCGTCGCCAGTTAGAGGGAGATGTACCGGCCGGGAGTACCGGGCTTGATAAAAGTGCGGTGATGACCTATTCGGCTCAAATATACAAGATTGATGGGCAAATCAGTTACGACCGGGCTAAGGCACTTGGCATCATTCTGAGGTCTTTAACCACAGAGCAAAAGGCAAAATTGGATGCTTTGACAGCCTTGAATGGTGTGGGAAATTGGGATAGCACCCTGTCAGACCCGCTTGAGGGTCTTAACCTCAGTCAAGGGGAGAATGTGGCCGTGATGACCTATGCCAGCGAGATGTACAGTTGGTATGCTGGCTCTGTCGAGGCGGATACTTATATCAACCCAGAGAGACAAGGGACTTACTTTGGCTCCTTCTACATGAAAGATATGCCAGCGATGGGCAATCCCGGCTTTACCATTCCTTCCAACTTAACCGCCGAAAAGGGAGCCGCGTTTTTGGCAACGCTGAATATTACTCAGTCACAGTTGGTGACCAGCTTGGTGGACATCCAGCGAGATGCGCTGTATGGTATTGTGTCTACGAGGGCATCCATGTCTACTCAACTGCGAAAATTCATAACAGAGGAAACGGTAGACGAGGCCACCGTACTGTCTCTGGCGGAAGTTTATGGAGAGCAGGACGGCGAGATTGTTTATAACTATGCGATTAATTTTGCCGAAGTAGACAAAACTCTCACCAGCGAGCAGAGGGCACAACTGGTAGAGCTTCGAGTGGACTGGAATGATATCGCTTGCTCAGGTGCATTTTTATACTCTGCACCGTTGGATAGCATGCCGGTAATCTCGAACACGGATTTCTTGTTCGGAACAGAATAGGCATCATTCGTAGTGCAGGGGAATCGGGATTAATTAACTTGTGCAGTTCGTCATGAGAGTGATTCAATCTTAGAGATTGAGTCACTCTGGAGCGCGCAACTTATTTAAACCCCATTCCAAGGCTTGTGTTTTTTTGGTCGCCATCCGCTGGTTTATCTGGTATATCAACCGATTTTGATTGGGATGTTGAGGGTGGTAAATTATTGCGACTATGTAATTGCAACGGGCATTTAACAGGTATATACCCATCTAACAGAAAAAATTCAGTAAAGCTGTCCCAGAAACCCGATTTCTCAAAGAAATCGGGTTTCTGACGCTTTTTCTGGCGAGTTCACTGAATATTCCTGATCGTTGCGATTATGTAATCGCAACGGGTATTTGGCGGGTATATACCGCCTAGTATGGGTAGCGGGCATGCATCCGCTACTATCATGCGGACATTGAAATTTTTAACAAGTTAGTTCTGAAAACTACTTAAAAAAGGAAAAGAATATCATGGGAACAATTCCAGCAGAACTTGTTGCCACCGCTCAACCAAAGTTTGACCTAACCGAATCGAGCGCGCAACAGCATCTTTATCAATTGACCGAAGCGCTTCTAGCGTTACCCGATTTAACCCTAGCCGATTTACAGGCTCAAGCTGGTTCTGATGCGCCATTGGAGTTACGCATCGCGGCCAAGCTCGTCGCCTCTCGATGGGCCGTGCAACGCATCAACCGTTTGGTGCAAGTCGGAGTCGTGTTCGCCATGTGGGGTGAGCAGAATCGGCTCTATCCCAAATCGGCAGACAACCCACATGGCGAGGATGCCTTGCGAGTCAAACTAGAGCAGTTGCGTTGGATTAGCCAAGACATGCCCGTTCAATGGACGTTGTACGCGGTTGACGATGGCTGTCCGCATGGCAGTGGGCGTATCGCTCAGGAGATTGCGGGGGATGATTCCCAAGTGAAGGTACTATTTTTGACCGATGCTCTGCCTAGCAATGGTCCCGCGTTAGCCAAACTGGCCTCGGCGAATGATTCGCGCAAAGGGGGGGCGGTCATCTTGGGTTGTCAGCAAGCACTGGCCGACGGCATGGAGGCAGTCATCTATACCGATGCCGACAATTCGGTTCATTTGGGACAGATTGGTCTTCTGCTGGAGCCGTTTGCCGCGGGGCATAAGGTGGTGTTGGGCAATCGCAAAGACCCGCAGTCGGTGTTGGTCAAACAAGAGGCGCGGTGGGGCATCGGGATTAAGGTGTTGCGCCACATGCAACGCATGATTGGGCAAGCCATCTTCTCGCAAGGAATTCGGGATACCCAAGCGGCTTTTAAGCTATATAGTCGCGAGGTGTTACAGAATATCTTGCAAAACCCAACTGTTTACGACTTTTCGTTTGATACCGATTGGCTACTGGCCGTTATCGCCATGCAAGAACCAATGAAACGAGTGCCGTTTGCCTTCATCGACTCCGCCGCCGAATCGGCCTCGATTGTGCAGGGGCCAATGACCACATGGGAGACGCTGTTGTTGGGTCTGCTCAAGGCGGTACGGGCACGGCAAATTCCTCACAACGAGGCTATGGCTCAGGTGTTGGACGAGGAGATTAAGAGTTACAAAGATTTAGATCTACTGATTAACCATCTGCCCCCAGAGCTAGAATCCGCAACTGAGACCGATTTGGGCGATCCGGCGGTTATGTCACCGCAGGCGTTGCAGGCATGGATTAAAGCACGGAAGGGAAGCGAATAGGACGAATGTGCGAATAGGCGAATATGCGAATGTGCGAATGGGCGAATGTGCGAATGGGCGAATGTGCGAATGGGCGAATGGGCGAATATGCGAACATTCGCATATTCGCCAACTCAAAACGCGAATACTCGAACCAAAAAGATAATCATCATCATACATGCAGTCGTCACTTTTGCCATCATACCCAAGGTGGTTCCGGCGCAGTAACCTTTAATGGCCTGAATCGCTTTGTCACGATCTTTGTTGCGCCACCACTCAATGGCAAAAACGCTGACAATCATGCCCACCGCGCCAGCCAAACAGCCCACAATCGGGGTCATCGAACTACCGAGCATGGTCAAAATTAACCCCAGAATCATGCCCAAAGTAATCGATAGCCACGACGCTCCCCCCACTTTGGCCCCCACATGTCCAGCGATAATATCCATCGCGATGCCAATCAACATGAGGATGGTCAGAATCACAAAGGTCGGCCCGCCCAAATATAAATCCCAGCCCATAAACAAACCGTATCCAACCGCCGCGGCCCAAATAATCACCGTGCCGGGTAACGGTGGGACAACGGTAAAAATAATGCCGATGATCATGGCGACAATCGTGGTCGCTAAAATCAGTGGTTTTAAATTAGTAAGGTCAATCTGATCCATACGTAACTCCTATGATAATTCTTGTGTAAAAGTTCAGTAAAGTAGCCCTACAGTCTTTCAGATAATGATTTTCAATTCAAGACCAACCTTCCCGCAAGTTCAAAACTTGCGGGAAGGTGACAACTGAAAATGTTTATCTGAATATCTATAGAAACCCGATTTCTTTAAGAAATCGGGTTTCTGACACTCTTTCTGGCGAGTTCATTGAATATTTACATTCTTGTTACCCGACAGGTTTTTTAGCCTCGACTAAATACAGGAAGATGTCTGACAGGATTAACGGAATTAACAAGATTAAAGGCAAAAAATCCTGTTAATCCTGTCGAAAAATTCCTTGTTTAATCAGCATGTCGGGTACTGAGTGATAATTTATAGCCATATCGGACTACGTTAGGGCTGATTATAACCGCAACTGTGGTATAATGACAAAGCGAATGGGTGAATGGGTGAAGAGTCTCATACACGCCAGCACCTCCAAGGAACTTCGTACCTTGGAGGAGAGCAACACGCAACACGTAACACGTAACACGTAACACGTAACACGCAACACGCAACACGTAACTCAAAGGTGAACCGATTATGACCACTCGATTTTTAACCGGCCCCGCTGGAACCGGCAAAACCAGCCAAGCCGTCAACCATCTGCGTGACCTGCTAGAGCGACACGTCCCTGCCAACAATATTCTGGTGATTGTCCCCCAACATACCTTGGCTCACCCCTACCTAAATTTGCTCAACGACCCCACTCTGCTGGCCTCGGGCAAGGTTGATGTGGTCACGCTCAGTGGCCTATCCCTCCAGACGACCAGCCTGTTTTGGCCTCTCGTGGCCGACCGAGCCGGATTTGGTCGCCCCACCGCCCCACCCATTTTTTTGACCATCGAAACTGCCCAATATTACCTGCAACAGGCCATCGAGCCATTACTGGCTCAAGGTTATTTTGGCCCCAACGAGGTCGATTTGACCATTTCCGTGCCTCGCCTGATGAGCCAGATTCTGGACAATCTCAACAAATCGGCCTTGATTGGCTTGCCCCATACCGAGGTCGCCAATCGACTGGCCGCGGCCATGCAACTCGAACAAGGGGGCAAAGTCGCTCTCGACCATACCCAAGCCTGTGTCAATCAGTTTCGTCATTTCTGCCTCACCCGAAATCTGCTCGACTTTTCTCTTCGCATAGACACTTTCTATCAACATTTATGGCCGGTAGCCGGAATTCGGCAATTTCTGGTCAAGCGGTATCGCCATTTAATCATGGACAATATCGAAGAGGACACCCCCTTTGCTCATACGATTTTACAAGAGTGGCTCCCCGAAACCGACTCTGCCTTGGTAATTAACGATCAAGATGCCGGATACCGTATCTTTTTGGGAGCCAACTGGCGCACCGCTCAGCAGTTGGAGCAAATTTGCGACAAAACTAGCTGTTTGACCAATTCCCATGTCATCTCGCCGGAGATTATGGCTTTTACCGAGCGCATGACTCATATTTTGGGGTTTGGAGAGGAGGAGGGTGATTCGAGTTTGCGGGAGTCAGCCCTAACCCCCTCGCAAGGGGACAAGCGCGTTAAATTAGGGGAATCAGCCCTCCCCCTAACCCCCTCCCAA
>JAUCGA010000016.1 GCA_030377865.1 Anaerolineales bacterium HSG25
GCTAGGGGGGAAGCGGCTCCTCCCCCTAGCAGGGGGAGGCTGGGAGGGGGTAGAGACTTTGCTCAATTTGGGAGATTTTAAATTCTGGAACTACCTTAGTCATTTTTCTCCTGTAATAAGTTGCGCGCCCCAAATCTAATTTTTGGCCTTGGTCTTCGGGCGTTATATATAGATGTTCAGATAAATATTTTCAGCCATCACCTTCCCGCAAGTTCTAAACTTGCGGGAAGGTTGGCCTTGAATTGAAAACCATTATCTGAAAGACTGTAGCCTAATTTTTAACTACCAACGGTAGATAAACTCGGTGTTCATCCAACACAGCAAACAACGAGAAATGGTCGGTTGTACTGGTCAACTCGGTATTAGTTCGGGCTACCGTAACAATCCCCTCACGGCTCCATGTTGAATCATCCCAATAATACAAAGCTGGATTGATCGCGTTGGCTGGAATTTTAACAGTGATTGTGATAGGTAGATTGAATTGAGGGACGGATGGGCTGACCGTCAACTCAAAGAATCGCTCAAGCCCAATTTTATTTTTCAATGGATGGGTGGTTGGGTTGTGAGTTTGCCAGTTAAAGGTGGCCGTCGTCTCTTGATTTGAACTAACAACCCCCACCGGGAATCGAACCGTTACCCGTTGCTCCGCATCGTTGGAGTTGAGGATTGTTTCTGTATCGGAAGAAACATTGATGGAGATTGGTTGACCGGGAGGAGGTGTGTTGGTTGGTAGGGGCGTAGCGGTTGGTTGGGGTGTCGCGGTTGGTGTGGCCGTTGGCATGGTCTCTACAACCGTTATATCGTTAGAGCTGACAGTAAAAAAGATATTATTATGACAAGCCACTTTAACCCGTCCCTTGGTCGTATTGACTGCATCATCACTTGGCACGGTGATAGTGGTCAGTCCATTATTGGGGAGTTCGCTGGCTAGGTTGATGGAGAATGTTCGCCCACCATCGGTGGAGAGGAAAATATCAACCTTATCACAATTGATGGGGGAATCATTGGTCTCAGCAATATTCCAAGCGATACTCTGCTCAGATTGTTGAGTCCATATAGGAGCGACCTCGGTGATGGTAAACGGCTCGCTCATGGTAATCACATTGAGGGTGACACCATCGAAGCTAACTCCGCCCCGATTGTCCCGCACGGTCAGCCGAAAGTTGAGGGCGCGGTTTGTGGTCGGTAGCGACTCGCCTTTGGCCGAGCGGGGATTAAAACGGTTAGGGAAGATGCGGGTGGGGCTAGTCATAGGTATCATAGATCGGAAAATCGGCCCGCTACCGAGGTCGGTGTTGGGCAAAACCGCTTTATTAGTCCAGGCCGACCCTCGATCAAACTGTTCCCAACTGTAGGTTAAGGTGTCGCCATCGGCATCACTACCTGAACCGGTCAAGGCAAACTGAGTATTGGCCGGAATCGTCTGGTCGAAGCCCGCCGACACCGTGGGGATTTTATTGTCGGAATCGCTCTCCATGTCGCATGCATCCCCTCCATACGGGTCGTTCAGAAAATCGACCATGTCCTCAAAACTGGCCGTGTGGAAATAAGGGTCGCTATTGGGTTGTAAATCTTGGCTGTAAGTCTCATCGGTGCAAGTGCCGGTATAGCCCATAATCGTTGAACCACTGGCTGGCTCGTAGGCTTTATTGGCGGTGCGAGTGGTACAGTTCGCTACACCAACCGCGTTGTAGGTATGCTCTCCACCAAACTGGTGTCCAATTTCGTGCGATACATAATCGACATCAAACGGGTCGTTAATCGGCTCATCTTGTCCTGTTACACCTTTTGCTTTACTGCCGGTTTGACAGGCCGACCTGACCGAGGCAATACCACCTCCGCCAGTGCTAAAGACATGCCCAACATCATAGTTACTGGTGCCAATAAGTTCATCGAGCGTTTCCTGATTTTCGGACATCATTGGATAGCCGTCATCGTTGGTGTATGGATCGTTGTCGGAGTCAGTGTAGACAATTTTTTCATTATTTTCTACCAACTCAAAATCAACCGCCAACTCTCGGTTATAGATGCCGGTGACACGGTTGATGGTGGTGACAATGGCACTCATGCCGTCGCTGACCGTGCCACCATGAAACTGTGTGTACTCACCGGTGGCGGCAACAGCCAAACGATAGGTGCGCCAGACGGTTCCGTTTGAGGTGGCTCGGTTAGCTCCACGAGGCGTGCGAGGCGTATCGACCACCGGAGCAAACTGTCGAAATGAATGGTTAGTTGCCTGATAATCGTGTCGATAATAACTAATATAATGCTCGGTATCATTTTGTCGATATGGGTCGATATAAACCGTGCCTTGGCTCGATAAAATTAGGCCATGAAATCCCGCCGGAGTTATATCTAGTCGGATAGTTGCGGTTGGGTCTGATATACCCCAGCCATGATAGGTTTTGATGTCGGGAAAACGCTCGGCCAACGCCGGAGCCAATAACGGCACAGCTTCCACGTAGAACTGCCCCATCGTACCATCAGGCAAAGGTAAGGTTAGGGTCAGAGACGATTGACGAGTGACCGTTCTTTTTTGAGGGGCATTACCTAACAATTCCATCAGGCTGACCCTATCAACTTGTACTAGCCGATATTGGGCAGGAACGATGAGACGTTTTTGTCCGGTACGGGCGATAGTCGTTTCGGTCACATCTATCCATAACGATGATGGTTGTGCCTGAGCTATTGGAGGTATCTGTTTTATCAGAAAAATTAGGGTAACTATACTGAGTGTTAGTCCGATGAAATACTTGTTCATGAGAGGGTCTCTTTTGGTGTGATGTAGGAATCAGGTCTAAATAAGTTGTGCGCTCCAGAGAGGTTCAATCTCTAAGATTGACCCTCTCTCATGATGAACTGCACAAGTTAATTAATCCCGATTCCTAAGTGTCAACTTAACGTTTGTAGTAGGCGATTTATCGCCTTCAAACGGCACTAAAGTGCCTACTACGAACTTTTAAGTTGACGGTCATAATCTCGATTCCTAGCGCGTTGATTATAGCCCAATCTTTGTTGTTGAGGTATTTTTGCATGTGATCATTGCCCTCGACTACCAGATGGTGTGTAAAAGTTCAGTAAAGTAGCCCTAGAAACCCGATTTCTTTAAGAAATCGGGTTTCTGACATCCTTTCTGGTGAGTTCACTGAATATTTACGATGGTGTTGGATCATCACGACGATATTTGTCGGTCAAAAACCCTCCGGCACTCGCCTACCCAATGTTATTCATACATCATTCACCCATTCGCCAAGTTGTGAATTTATTACAGGTGGTTTACAATGCCTGTAATGAATGTTGTGTGCATGGTAGTATCGTGGCATGCACTTAAGTAACTTTCATTTCTAAGTTGTCACTTTTATCAGCATGTCATTCCCGCATGCTTTGGGCGGGAATCTATGTGTTGTCAGTGGATTCCCGCTAAAAACATGCGGGAATGACAATTTACAAGTTAGTTCTGAAAACTACTTAAGCGTGGTTCAATCTTTAAGATTGAACCACGCTCCGTTGGACAACCATATCAAACTTTACAATCAATGTAGATTAACGAAAGGAACGCCCCTTTGATTAGTGGTAGGTAATGAAGATGTTCAAATAACAATCGTTCATTATATATCACTAATTACTCACGCCCATGACCATTTGGGATGATTTTCATGGCCCCAACGCGGGCTACATTTTAGAACTGTACGAGCAATATCAGCAAGACCCCGCCTCTTTAGACTCGGTCACTCGGTCTTATTTTGAACAGGCTCCCCCCCCGCCGGTTGCAAATATAGAGCCACCAGCTCCGGCTCCGGTCTTTGCCCCTGCGCCGACTCCCTCGGTGACACCAGCTTCACAAGCCAGTGCGCCTCCTCCAACCAATGGCGCACCAAGAGCAATTTTTGGACCCTCGTTAAGCGCTAGTAATGCCACAAAAATCTTCACCGTCGTCAACTATGCCCGAGCCATTCGCGACTATGGGCACTTAGGCGCACAGCTCGACCCACTCGGTACGCCACCTCCCGGCGACCCCAGCTTAGACATAGAGAACTATGGTCTAACCGAAGCGGACCTGAATAATCTGCCAGCCAGCTTGGTTGACGGGCCTCTGGCTCAACAGACCAGTACCGCCGCCCAAGCGTTGCAGGCTCTTCGAGAGGTCTATGTATCGAGTACCGGCTACGACCTTGAGCATGTCCACAACCATGCCGAAAGAAACTGGCTTCGTGACGCAATCGAAACGAGCCGTTTTACGGTCAACCATGCTCCGATTGATGAGAAACATCTCCTCAAAGAGCTAACCGAAATTGAGGGATTTGAGCAGTTTTTGCATCGTACCTTCCCCGGCAAAACCCGCTTCTCAATTGAAGGGTTAGAGATGATGGTTCCGATTTTGAATGAAATGATCTCCGCCGCGGTAGACCTCCATATCTATGATATTTTGATTGGCATGGCCCACCGTGGACGGCTCAACGTCTTAACCCATGTCCTCAAAAAACCTTACGGGCAGATTTTGGCCGAATTTAAAGACCCGATTGACAGTACCTATGTGCGAGCCTACGAAAGTTTGGCTTGGACAGGTGATGTGAAATATCACACTGGCGCGGCGCATCGCCTCTCTAGTAAAGACCATCTGGAGCTAAAAATTTCGATTGCCCCCAACCCTAGCCACCTTGAGCATGTTAATCCGGTGGTGTTGGGCATGGCTCGAGCCGCGGCCACCCTCACCGGTCGACGTGGCCCCGCCGTTGTCGAAAATATGTCCTCAGTACCCGTTCTTATCCACGGCGATGCCGCATTCTCAGCCCAAGGGATTGTCGCCGAAACGCTCAATCTGCACCGTCTGCCCGGCTACACCGTTGGTGGCACGCTCCATATTATCGCTAATAATCAGGTTGGATTCACCACCGATGCCGACGTGGGGCGCAGTACTACCTATGCCAGCGACCTGGCCAAAGGGTTTGAGATTCCGATTGTGCATGTCAACGCCGACGACCCCGAAGCCTGTATCGCCGTGGCGCGGTTGGCCTTTGCTTACATGGCCGAGTTCCACAAAGATTTTGTGATTGACCTAATCGGCTATCGACGCTATGGTCATAATGAAGGCGATGAGCCACGTTTTACCCAACCGATGATGTATAACGTGGTGCAAAATCATCCCTCAGTGCGCGAAATTTGGGCCAAAAAACTGATTGAGCGAGGCCTGGTTACACCCAAAGAGGTCGAGGCCATGTTGCAAAAACAGTTGAACCACTTGCAACAAAAGTTTGAATCGTTTGAGCCAAAAAGCGAAATGCCTGAACCAGACTTAGACCCACCAGAACCGGGCACAGCTAAACGAGTCAAAACAGGCATCAAGGCCAAACGGCTCAAGGCGCTCCATGCATCGTTGCTAGAACTACCCGAAAATTTCGCCTTAAACAGCAAACTCAAACGGTTGTTCAAACGTCGGGGAGAAATGTTAGAGGATTATGATAAATCCATGATTGATTGGGGTACCGCCGAAACATTAGCCTTCGCCTCGATTCTGGCCGATGGAATCGCCATCCGGCTAACGGGTGAGGATGTCGGACGCGGTACCTTTAGCCATCGGCATGCGGTGTTGCGCGACCAAAATAACGGTGAGTCATTCGCCCCTCTGCAATCCCTCCCCCAAGCCAGAGCCTCCTTCGAGATTTATAACAGCCCCCTGTCCGAAAACGCGGCAGTTGGTTTTGAGTATGGCTACAACATCCAAGCCCCAGACCGCTTGGTGATTTGGGAGGCGCAGTATGGTGACTTTGTCAACGGCGCGCAAGCCATTATCGACGAGTTTGTTGTCTCTGGTCACGCAAAATGGGGTCAAACCCCCTCGCTGATGATGCTATTGCCCAACGGTCATGAAGGTCAAGGCCCCGACCATTCCACCGGTCGCGTCGAGCGTTTCCTGCAATCTGCGGCAGAAATCAACATGCGGATTGTAAACTGTACTACTGCGGCTCAATATTTCCACCTGCTCCGTCGGCAAGCGACCCTGCTAATCCGTGATCCGCTCCCACTAATTGTTATGGCTCCTAAGAGCCTGCTTCGTCACCCCCTAGCTACCGCCTCGTTAAAAGATTTGGTAGAAGGAAAATGGCAACCATTTATTGATGACGAACAAGCCAAGGCCGAGCCAGAAAAAATTACCCAAGTCGTCCTGTGTAGTGGCAAGTTTTATGTTGATTTAGTCACCAGTTCGGCTCGCGAACAACGCTCCGATGTAGCGGTTGTGCGAATCGAGCAGTTGTACCCCTTATTGGGTGACATGTTGAGTGATATTTTGAACGGTTATCCTAACCTGAAAAAAGTGATTTGGGCACAGGAAGAACCAAAAAATATGGGTGCTTGGAGTAGTTTTAAGGCTCAACTCATCCAAATTAGAAAACTGATGGGAGTCAGTTGGGAACTTGACTATATCGGGCGACCCCGTCGAGCTAGTCCTGCCGAGGGAACCGCGGCTTGGCATAAAGTGAATCAAGAAGCCCTTATTGAACGTATATTTTCGTAATTCGTAATTCGTAATTCGTAATTCGTAATTCGTAATTCGTAATTCGTAATTCGTAATTCGTAATTCGTAATTCGTAATTCGTAATTCGTAATTCGTAATTCGTAATTCGTAATTCGTAATTCGTAATTCGTAATTCGTGGGGCGTAACTTGACAATGTTAGATTACAACATGTCACACTGAGTGAAGGGAAGTGTCCCCCATGATGCTACTTTAGAGTGGATTCTTCGCAAACTACGCTCAGAATGACATGCAAGAAGGCTAATATAACATTGTCAAGGTAACACGCAACACGCAACACGCAACACGCAACACGCAACACGCAACACGCAACACGCAACACGCAACACGCAACACGCAACACGCAATACGCAACACGCAACACGCAACACGAATTACGAATTACGTACTACGCAAGGATAAAAACTTATGACAATAGAAATTCGAGTGCCCACCTTAGCCGAATCGGTGGTTGAAGCCACGGTCGGTCAATGGTTAAAACAGGCTGGTGATACCGTATCAGCTGGAGAAGCGTTAGTCGAGTTAGAAACAGACAAGGTCAACTTAGAGGTATCTGCCGAACAAGCCGGAGTGTTGGTTACTATTTCTGCGCCTGAAGGTGCTGATGTCGTCGTGGGTGATTTGTTAGGCATGCTCGACCCCAGCGGTGATGTTGCCGCCCCGTCAGCCCCATCAACAAGTACCACCGCGCCTTCTGTGCCTACCCCGCCAGCCCCACCCGTAGCACCTGTTCCGGCGGTTGACGTTGCCTCGGCCTCTACCACCGAAGAGAAGGCAACACCTGTCGCCAAAAAAGTAGCCCAAGCACATGGCGTAGATTTGGCTCAAGTCAGCTATAGCGGCAGTCGGATTACCAAAGACGATGTACGGAGCCATGTCACGCAACAGCAGGTCGCGCCAGTACCCGCTCCTCCCCCAATACCGACAGCGCCGCCAGCCCCCGTGCCACAGACTCCCGCACTCTCAGCCAAACCGGTCGCACCGCCCGCATCGTCGGTCAAACAACCGGCTTCCCATCCGGTGTTCGAGTTGGCCGACCGAGGCCGCGAAGAACGGGTACGGCTGTCACGGCGACGACAGACCATCGCCAAACGGTTAGTCGAGGCCCAACAGACCGCGGCCATGCTGACCACTTTCAACGAAATCGACATGAGCGCGGTTATGGATATTCGGAAACGGCGCAAAGAGAATTTTGTTGATAAACATGGGGTGCGTTTAGGTTTCATGTCTTTCTTTGTGAAGGCCGTGGTCTCGGCTCTAAAAGCGTTCCCGCCGGTTAACGCCTCGATTGATGGCAGTGACGTAATCTACAAGCAATATTATGATATTGGGATTGCCGTAGGAGCCAAAGAGGGGCTGGTTGTGCCAGTATTACGAGATGCCGACCGCCGCAACTTCGCTCAAATTGAAGGCGGTATTGTCGAACTCGCAAATCGAGCCAAAGACGGGAGCCTCTCTCTGGCCGACTTGCAGGGCGGCACCTTCACCGTGACGAATGGCGGGGTGTTTGGCTCCATGCTCAGTACCCCGATTCTGAATCCGCCCCAAGTCGGTATTTTGGGCCTACACAAAATCGAACAACGCCCCATCGCCCTCAACGGCGAGGTGGTGATTCGCCCCATGATGTACGTGGCTCTGAGCTACGACCATCGTATCATCGACGGACGTGAGGCGGTGCAGTTTTTGGTGCATATTAAGTCACTGATGGAAGACCCAGAAACGATGTTGTTGGAGGGGTAGATCCGATATTGAGAGAGGTTCAATGTAAATATTCAGTGAACTCGCCAGAAGGAACGTCAGAAACCCGATTTCTCAAAGAAATCGGGTTTCTAGGGCGGTTTTACTGAATTTTTACATTTCATTAGCCAACTGAAATTTGTTTTATTCATTGGCTGTTGGGTAGCAAATCATCGATTAGCCATGTTTAGGCAGTTCCAACTTTTAAAATCTCCCAAACTGATTAAATTCTCTATGTCATTCCCGCATGCTTTTAGCGGGAATCCACATTCTGCATACAAATGGATGCCCGATAACAACATTCGGGCATGACATTTGGGAGGTTTATTTTCTTGGAGTTACCTTAGAACGTGGATATGGTGAATTTAGCGTTTCATTCATCGTGTCCGCGTTTTTTTTGTCTTGGCTTAGACCCTACCTTGACCATGTTAGATTACAAGCATGTCATACTGATTTCATTCACAGGGCATAGTTTTGAAAAAGATTATCAGAACATCGGTAGCAGTTTGATATTTGACATTGCTTTTTTCTTGGATTATCATTTCCAATGATAAATAGTTTACGTTTGGAGGTGTACAAATGACAACAGTGACACAACTGTCAGAATCGGAAATATTTCTAATTCCATCCAAAAGAAGAGAAGCTTGGCCAGAGGAAAACCATAAGAGTTTACCAACTATGTATGATTTGCCAAGCGAGAATAAAGAGGAGGAACCCGGCTTGCCTGACGAATTCCATAATTTTCAAGCAAATTTACTATCAGATTCTTATGCCTTGCCCAACTATCCACGGGAGCAGATATTCACTGCTGGCGATCTTAATCTATATTTTGACCCCGACCATCCCAAATGGTATAGACGACCTGATTGGTATGCCGTTGTTGGTGTATCAAGACTGTACCAAGGTTGGGATTTGCGGACGAGCTATGTGGTTTGGGATGAAGGTGTAGCACCCTACATCGTGATGGAGTTTCTATCACCGAGTACAGAGAGTAGTGATTTAGGACAAAGAGAGGTTCTACCGGGGCGGCCTCCACCGAAATGGGAGATGTATGAGCAGATATTAAAAGTACCCTATTATATATTGTTTGATAAACGGACTAGCGAACTACAAGTCTTTAAGCTGATTAAAAATAGGTATAAGAAGATAAGAATAAAAGGTGACAGACTGTGGATGCCAGATTTGGAGGTCGGTATAGGCTTATGGGAAGGTGTCTATCAAGGTATCCATCGAAAATGGTTGCGCTGGTATGATGCAAACGGAGAGTGGTTATTAACACGGGCCGAGCAGGCAGAACTACGGGCCAAGAAGGAACGTCGTGCCAAAGAACAGGCAAAACTACAGACCGAACATGAACGTCGCGCCAAAGAACAGGCAGAATTTCGGGCCGAACAGGCAAAACTACAGACCGAACATGAACGTCGTGCCAAAGAACAGGCAGAATTTCGGGCCGAACAGGCAAAACTACAGACCGAACATGAACGTCGTGCCAAAGAACAGGCAAAATTACAGACCGAACATGAACGTCGTGCCAAAGAACAGGCAGAACTGCGGACCGAACAGGCAGAACTACATGCCCAACAACAACTGATAAATGTAGCCCGCAATCTGTTGTCCACGATGGATGATGAGGCCATCTGCCAAGTCACGGGCCTAGAGTTGGTTGTTATTCGTGAATTGCGGGGATTATGAGGTGCCTTCACCGATCACATCATCCGACATTATGATTTCATTAGCTAACTGAAACTTGTTTTATTCATCGGCTGTTGGGTAGCAAATTGGGCGCATAGGGTAGTTGGGGGAGTGCAGTATAAGACCGCTAATCCAGTTGACGCGAATGAGTCACCTCCAACAACAGACCTCTTTTTGGCTCAAAATTCATCCTGCGAGTGATAATTCGTGGGTTTTTTGATTGGCGGTTATATCCCCCCGAACCGTTCTCTGCGCCCTATCATAACAAGGAGAATCACCATGCTCGATCATTTTCCTCGCCCGGCCAACGACAACGGACGGGGCGTTCATTGGAGCCACGATTCGCAACGGTGGGGCAAACCCGACTGGGGGTTTTGGCAGGAACAGATTCTGGCTCTGAATATAAAATGGGTTAAAATGTTAGACACTGGCGACGGATCATCTATCGGTTTAGCCAAGCGTCTTATCGACATTGGCGTTATGCCCGTGGTACGCTTCTATCGTCTTGAACCAAACCCCGACCCAATTAGTAGCCGCGAAATCGAAGCCGCGAGGCAATACATCGACTGGGGGGTCGTCTATTTTGAGACCAACAACGAGCCGGATCTAACCTTAGAATGGAAGAACAAATATCGACCCGATAACTGGCTAGAGATTGTCGTCGATAACTTTATCTTTGAAGCCTCTGCCATCCGCGACATGGGCGGTTATCTCCTTTTTCCTGCCTTTGGGCCGGGCGGACGAGGCAACCCCTTTCAACTGATTGTCGAACGAGGTCGGCAAGACATTTTAGATGGCAACTGTGGACTTGCTATCCATAACTACTGTTTAGGCCGTCCCCTAGATTATCCTAACGACGCGGTCAACATGGCCGGAGCGCCGCTCACTCAGCAAGAATGGGTCGAGCGGGGCGGCATGTGGGCCTGGGAGATGGACTATCAACAGGTTAACCAACACCGCCGAGAGCTAGCAAATCCGCATGCCTCCATCATGGAAGATTCAACCTGTTTTAGAGCCTTTGAATATTTTGACAAACTGGTCAACGATGCGGTCGGGCACTCGATTCCAATTTTTACCACCGAAGGGGGTTACAATGTCGGGCAACGAGCCGGTACCACCGCGGGCGACGATCCTCGTTATCCCAAACCAACCCCCGAATGGACGGGGCGGCTGACCGAAGACATGTTCGACTATCTCCAAACCGAAGGGCCAGACTACTATTTTGCCTGCATGCCGTGGCTCATAGCCGTCTCCCGCATCGGCAATCTGGCTCCCCCCTACGAGCAACAAGGGCCGTGGTACACTCATCAGTTTGACCAGCAGTTCGGCCTCAATGGCGAACTGCCGACTGTGCCCAAGCTCAAAGCCTTGCCTAGCGTAGTACGAGCCGACGGCCCACAGCCCAACAATTGGGCACGGTATCAGGTCGATTGGGACGGACGCAATGTTGACAATCGGCTCAAATATCTGGAGCCGCAACCCTCTCTGCAATCGGTGGGAACTCAGGTTCCCATGTCGCCCTACTGGCGTTTAAGCACCGTGCAATGGGCCGATCGTGACGAAGGCGGCATCGGCTACATCTTTGTTAAAGCGCTGGATGAAAACGGCACACCCATCGAGCAGGCCACCTTTCAGGTTGAGCGGCCTAACCATGCCGACCAGATTCTCACCAAAGGTCAGGCTGACGATTTTTTAGGCGATTATCAGATGACTGCCGGACTAGGAACCTACCGAGTCAGCATGGCTCACGATGACCTCCCCTCAGACGTGTTAGCTGATGTGGGGCGAGGCAACGAGGAAAACCCCAGCCCCTTCGACAATACCTCTTTTTTTCTAACCTTTCAAAAAATTCGCCCCTATCAAATTGAGGATACAGTTTTGCCGGTGGCCGCGTCCCTCGCGCCGCATGGGGTAGCCTTTGCGCCATCAGGATACAGGTTGGCAGTGAGTGGCTATCAATCGCTTGAGCTGTGGGATCTGCCCAACGAACATCTTCTGCAAACCTTCATCGGGCATAACAGTTGGGTCGGCACGATTCGTTTTAGTCCTACCGACTCCATGCTTGTCTCAACCAGTTGGGACAAAACCGTGCGTCTGTGGGATGTCGAATCGGGCCAAGAACGAGCCAAATTTCAGCATAATAGTTGGGTATCAGGGGTTGATTTCAGTCCTGACGAGAGCAGTGTCGTCACGATTGGCGCCGACAAAACTGTCTATGTGTGGGATATTGACAGTCAACAACTAATCCGGCAAATGCAGGGACATCAGTTTCATGGCTGGGCCGTAGCCTTCCATGCTCAGGGGCGGTGGATCGCCTCCGGCAGTGGTGACAAAACGGTGCGACTGTGGGATATTTATAGTGGTCAGGAGATTCAGCGTCTGACTGGTCATACGCGGGGGGTGCTTGATGTAGCCTTTTCACCAACCGGTGACCTACTAGCTTCGGCCAGTAACGACGGCTTTATCAAACTGTGGCAGGTCAACACGGGGCAGGAGATTCGGCAAATCGATGCCGGCAGTTCAGCCGTCTATAGCATCGCCTTTAGCCCCGACGGGCAACGCCTAGCCTCAGGGCAAATGGATCATACGGTCAAACTGTGGCAAGTCGAAACTGGTCAAGCGCTACAAACCTTTGTTGGGCATAAAGACATCGTGCGCCAAGTGGCCTTTAGTCCAACCGGCGACCTACTAGCCTCCACCTCGGCTGATAAAACGGTACGGCTGTGGGCGTTGGGGCATGGATAGGCAATGTACATCGGAATAAATCCCGATGCTGATAGCCAAAGCAGGCTAAAGTCAGCTAAATAGGCCGCTTTTAGTGTGGGGATTTATTCCCACATTATTTGTTTCGCCTTATGTTTATAGCCTAGTGTTCCGCAAGAATTTTACTACTATGAGCCTGACTTTGTTTCTGTATCAAATCGTTGTAAAATATAGGCTGTGTAAAAAGTTCTACGATTAGGGGCTTGATTGAATCAATCAAATTCCTAACCGCATGATTCAATAATAAGGATAAATTATGTCTCGAAAACTTATTCGTCAACCTAAATACGACTTAAACGATAGGCCGTTTATGATTATTTGGGAAACAACCCACGCTTGTGACCTCGCCTGTCGTCATTGTCGGGCCGAGGCAATTGCGGAACATGATCCGCTCATTCTTAAATTTGAGGAGGCCAAACGCCTGTTAGAGCAGGTGGAAAGTTTTGGCAAACCTCGCCCCATTTTTATCTTTACTGGTGGCGACCCATTTAAACGGGATGACCTGTTTGACCTGCTCGATTACGGTAAGGAACTCGGTCTGATGATGGCGGTTTCCCCTTCTGGTACGCCCTTGTTAAACGAAGAAAACCTACGCAAAATCAAGGCGCATGGTGGTAAAGCCATCTCGCTCAGTATCGACGGCTCGACCCCCGAACGGCATGATGATTTTCGGCAAGTGCCCGGCTCGTTTGAGTTAACCACCAACGGCTGGAAAATGGCTCGCAAAATTGGCCTAAAACTGCAACTGAACACCACCGTCACCCGTTACAATTTAGAGGATTTACCGAATATATTTAACCTTGTGTTAGAGTACGGAGCTATGACTTGGAGCGCCTTTTTCCTCGTGCCGGTGGGACGAGGGAAGGCCGAGGATGAGGTCTCGCCGGAAGAGTATGAAGCGGTGATGCACTTTTTGTACGACTGCTCTAAATATGTGAGTGCTAAAACAACGGAGGGGCATCATTACAAACGGGTGGTCTTGCAACGAGCCATTTTGGATGAGAAAGGTCTCGACATGGAAGATTATTTTAACTTACATCCTGTTTATTACCAGCTACATGACAAAATGTTGGAGATTGTGACCCAAAAGGGGGTTACTCGACGAGAGCATATCTTCCGTACGCCCATGCATATTAACGCCGGAAATGGCTTTGTTTTCATCTCGCGGCGAGGTGATGTGTTCCCCAGTGGATTTATGCCCTTGAGTGTGGGCAATGTTCGAGAAAAATCGTTGGTCGAACTATACCAAGATTCACCACTGTTTAATGATTTACGCGACATAACCAAGTTAGAGGGAGTTTGTGGTCAATGTGAGTTCGCCCCGATATGTGCAGGCTCTCGCTCGCGAGCCTACGCCATGACCGGCAATCCTATGGCCTCCGAACCGTTTTGCACCTACGAACCCGGCTCGTTCCCTTTTCAAGAAGAATTGGAAGCAAAAATGAAAAATACGTAATGCAAATTATGAATTATGAATTACGTGTTGCGTATTGCGTGTTACATGTTACGTATCACGAACTACGCAATACCTATATTTTTTGTGATGGTCAAGATGATGCACGGAGTGCAATGGGTTCAGCCATTGCCTGCTGACCACGACAAATACTTATATTTTTATGACAAAATCTTTCGAGTTAATTAAAGAAACAACTATTCCCGAATTAAACATTGAAGCTCAGTTATACCGGCATGTTAAAACTGGCGCACAGTTATTATCAGTTATTAACGACGATGAAAACAAATCGTTTGGCATTACCTTTCGTACCCCACCCGCCGACGCGACGGGTGTAGCCCATATTATGGAACATTCTGTCCTATGTGGCTCACGCAAATACCCGCTAAAAGAGCCGTTTATCGAGTTGGCGAAAGGCTCACTCAACACCTATCTAAATGCTTTTACCTACCCAGATAAGACATGTTATCCGGTTGCCAGTCAAAATTTGCAAGATTTTTACAATTTGATTGATGTCTACCTCGATTCGGTCTTTCATCCCAACATCTCGCCTGAGACACTACAACAGGAGGGCTGGCATTATGAGCTGACCGATAAAGATGAACCACTCATCTACAAAGGGGTAGTCTTTAATGAAATGAAGGGCGCGTACTCAGCCCCAGAGCGGTTGATGTACAACTATAGTAAAGCGGCGCTTTTGCCCGATACCCCCTACGGCGTTGATTCCGGTGGTGACCCGCAGGCTATTCCTGACCTGACCTACGAAAAATTCAAGTCGTTTTTTGACACATGTTATCATCCCTCTAATGCCCTCATCTACTTTTATGGTGATGATGATCCGACCAAACGGTTTGAGATTCTGGAAACGTACTTGGCTGATTTTGAGGCCAAAGATGTCAGCGATACGGCCATTCCACTTCAACAACCCTTTGTCGAGCCGAAAGAGGTCGTTCGTCCCTACGCGGCCAACGAGGAGGATACCGAGGCGACCAAAAGCATGGTCACCCTGAACTGGCTTCTACCCGAAAACAATAACCCTCAACTTAGCTTGGCTCTGTCGATTTTGTCCCACGCCGTGTTGCGTACCAACGCCTCCCCGTTGCGTAAAGCATTGGTCGATTCTGGGTTGGGCGAGGATGTCATGGGCGGCGGGTCGAGCGGAACCTATCGCCAGTTGACCTTCTCCACCGGCATGAAGGGAGTCAAACGGGCCGACGTGCCACAGGTTGAACAGTTGATTCTGGACACCTTAGCCCAAATCGCCGAGCAGGGGATTGAGCCGGACATGTTGGAAGCGGCCATGAACACCATCGAGTTCCGCATGCGTGAGTATAACACCGGCGGTTTTCCACGAGGTTTGGCGATTATGTTGAGCGCCCTGACCACTTGGCTGCATGGACAAGATCCGTTAGAGCAAATTACTTTTGAAGGCCCTCTGGCCGCGGTTAAGCAAGCTCTGCAAGACAACCCACGTTATTTAGAAGAGCTTATCAACGAGCATCTGCTCACTAATTCGCACCGTGTGACCATGATTTTGGAGCCGGACGCGCAAATTAAACAACAAATAGAAGCTAAAGAGGTGGCAACCTTGGCTCAGGTTAAGGCCGACCTTAGCCCCGATGAGTTAGAAGCGGTCATTGAGAGTACCAAACAACTCCAACTGGCCCAAGAAACTCCCGACTCAGCCGAGGCCCTAGCCATGATTCCGAGCCTTAAACTGAGCGATATTGACCAAGAGAACAAATCGCTTCCGATTGAGTTGTTTCCTCAAAATGGGTATGAACTGCTTCATCATAATCTGTTCACTAGTGGCATTGTCTATCTGGAGGTGGGCTTCAATTTCCACGGAATTCCACAAGAACTACTGCCCTATTTTCCGCTGTTTAGCGACGCTCTGTTTGATATTGGTACCGAAACCGAAGATTATACCAAACTGTCGCAACGAATTGGCCGTAAGACTGGCGGGGTGCAGAGCATAGAGTTTATCTCTAATCAAAAAGAATCGCCGGAGAGTTTGACCTGGCTGTTTTTGCGCGGTAAAGGCACGGTGGCTCAGGTTGATGATATGTTGGCGATTATGCGGGATGTTCTGTTGACAGTCAAACTGGACAATCAAGAGCGTTTCCGGCAGATGGTGCTAGAGGAGAAAGCTCACCGAGAATCGATTGTTGTGCCGGGCGGACATAGTTTTGTCAGCACTCGGATTCGAGCCAGATTTACCGAAGCCGGATGGCTCAGCGAGCAGACTGGTGGAGTCAGCTATCTGTTTTTCTTGCGACGTTTGGTCGACGAGGTGGAGAACGATTGGCCCGGTGTCGTCGCTAAGTTAGAACGAATCCGTCAAATTGTGGTCAATCGTAACGCCGCGGTCTGCAACATCACCATTGATGCTGACAACTGGCAACAGATCAAACCGAAGCTGACCGACTTTATGGACAGTCTGCCAGCCCAGCCCTATCAACCTGCTGAGTGGGATCGTAGTGAGTTCCCCATTGTGGCGGCTGAGGGCTTAACCGCCGCCGGAGCGCAGATTAACTACGTTGGCAAAGCGGCTAATCTGTATGATCTGGGCTACCAGTTCCACGGCTCCATGTCGGTTATCAATAACTACCTGCAAACTACCTATTTGTGGGAGAAAATACGCATGCAAGGCGGCGCGTATGGCGCATTTTGCAGTTTTGATAAAAACGCGGGCGTGTTTGGCTACCTCTCTTACCGTGACCCGAACCTACTAGAGACGTTGACCAACTATGACCAAGCCAACCAATTTTTGCGGCAACTCAACCTCAACGACGACCAATTGACCAAAAGTATCATCGGTGTGATTGGCAGTGTTGATACCTATCGCTTGCCCGATGCCAAAGGCTACATGTCGATGATCCGGCATCTGCTCAACTACAGCGAGGCCGACCATCAGCAGTACCGTGAGGAGATTCTCGGTACTACGATTGAGCATTTCCATGCCTTGGCCGAGGTGTTGGCCGAAGTGAACAAGGTTGGCCTGGTGAGCATGCTTGGCTCTGCCGAAGCGATTGAGGCGGTCAACGAGAGCCAAGGCGGCGACTGGCTGACGATTACGAAAGTACGATAATTAATTGATAATTGATAATTGATAATTGATAATTGATAATTGATAATTGATAATTTTCATGGAGCAACCGTATGTCACAAATAAAAAACTATCACCGTCCAAAATCCACCACCGAGACGTTACACCTGTTAAATCGTTCCGATATTAACACGGTTCTAATTGCGGGCGGTACTTATCTAACCCCCAATATGTCGTCTGAGGTGGAAGAGTTGGTCGATTTGCAAAGTGTGGGGCTGGGGTCGATTGACCGTCACGACGGACAAATCGGCATAGGAGCGATGACTCGATTACAGTCATTGGTCGATCATATAGACCTGCCTACGTTAGTGCGGGAGATGGCGCAGAGAGAGGGGCCGAATACCATGCGAAGCCAAGCTACCATCGGCGGAGTTATCGTTGGTGGGGATTGGGAGAGTGAACTGTTAGCCGCGTTGTTGGTTTACGAGGCTACGGTCACACTTGAGGGAACAGATGAAACACGGAGCATGTCTCTAACCGACTTTCTGGCTGATTCGGCCTCAGCACTAAAAGGGCAACTGCTGACTCAGGTCAGTTTTCCCGCGCATGGTAAAACCGCCGCCGAGCGAGTAGCTCGCACTCCGGCTGATAAGCCGATTGTAGCCGCGCTGGTACGTTTAGAGCCGGAGACTCAATATATCCATGTGGCTTTATGCGGTGTCGCAGACACACCAATTTTAGTCAGCCAAGAAGAGTTAGTGACTCTCAATCCGCCCGCTGATTTTCGAGGCTCAACCGAGTATCGGAAAGAGATGGCGCAGGTGTTGACGACGCGGGCGATTTCAAGTTTGAAGAAAAAATGATCCATCAAATCAGTTTGTATAACCGACAAATCACCCTGCTATAGATGTTCAGATAAATATTTTCAGTTGTCACCTTCCCGCAAGTTCTAAACTTGCGGGAAGGTTGGTCTTGAATTGAAAATCATTATCTGAAAGACTGTAGTTCAAAAATATATTATATAATTATATCTTTGTTGTGGCTAATTAGCCAGCATTGAAAACACCACTCATAAATTCAGAAACATCACCTTTGATTGAAATGGACTTACTCTGTATTTCTTCAGGTACATTTTTTTGTGCCCGAAAAAAATGTAGTACAATGAATCGACAAACTCTTGTTATTCTGTAAGTGCTGGTAAAATATCTTCTGAAAAGCCAGATAACTCCAATATCCGCAGTTGTGTTTGATTGAGCGGTGTCAAATATCGCTTAACAACCTGCCCCTTTTGGTCGTAGTGAATATCTAAATATATATACCTAAAGGTATGAAGTATCAACCCAATTGAGGGACGAGCGGTTTTTCGTTTTGGATTACCATCATAAATATGGTCTAGAGTTTCCTCATTTGCGGCCAAAGCACGTCGCACTACAAACTCAATGATACTTTCTGCTCTCGATAGAATCGCCAATAAGAGGATGAGGCTTGTATTGCAGTCATCTTGTAGGATACGTGGTGAAAGCATGTTTCGTGTTTTACGTTTAAAATAAGAAAAAGGACGTTTCATCGAGTACTGATTTTGGATTATCCGGTCTTCCAATTCCCGCTCTATCTTGCTCCACACCGTCTTATCATTCAGATAATGCAAGGCATATTCCAAACGGGCCACTGAAAAATCATCCTCTTCCATCCTCTGACCACTCAGACATTCTAGGGTATAACGGTGGTCACTTACCCACTCTGCCATATATGCCCAGTTGTCATTCCATTCTACCGATACATACACCAAGAGTATCGTCATCAACCAGCCAATACTTAACCCCTGATAATTCTCATCTTGCAGACAGTGGTTATCTATTACCTCTGCTACCCCCATTGTTATTAGCATTTGCAATACTAATGGGATAGTGTCTACCTGCTCTATTTTTCTCATTTTCCGTTGTTCAAAAGAATTCGTAATCATTTTTTCTCCTTATTTTCTTCTCTACAATAGATTTTCTCTATTTATTTTGCTATTGTTCAGGCGATTCGGCGATTCAACGATTCAGTGATTCCGTCAGCCAAAATTCGATTATTCCTCAATTCGTTGTCCTGTTTTCATCAATTGCGCTATAATATCATGCTTTTGGTCGATTTGAAATTAAGTTAAAGCTGGTGTAAATATTCAGTGAACTCGTCAGAAAGAGTGTCAGAAACCCGATTTCTTTAAGAAATCGGGTTTCTAGGGCTACTTTACTGAATTTTTACAAGCAGGTGAGATATTGATCATTACCCTACAACAACCAACGTCCAACTATCCAGACTTAACTTTCCAACAACAGTATGTTGTGATTGGAATTGAAGCCGATGATTTGCGACTATTAAACGATCATGGTCGTCCCTATCTGTATCCTCATGCCCTGTTTGAGATTGTGGATTCGACTGAACCACAGGATTGGGTCACTGAGTTTGGCGATGACGGTGAGCGGTATGCTTATCCACCAGTATTAAATAGCCCAGGCTTCGTTGAGGATTTTTTTGACGCTAATAAACAGGCCGTGATGACTTTCTGGCGGAATGGCATGGCTACAGAGTATATTGAGCGATTAAAGGACTATTATGGCGTATTTTATTGAAACTGAATCATTAGAACAGAACGGTGAGGCTGGAGAAAAGAAAGTTTGGGAAGTGGTAAAAAAGGCATTTCGGAACTCGGACTGCTTAGGATACTGGCGTTACCCACTATTCTCGTCAACAGGGAAGGCGCGCAAGGAACCGGATATTTTGATTGCTGACAAGAGTTTGGGCTTATTAGTGCTTGAGGTCAAAGCGATTAACATTCAGAATATCATCACCATCCAAGGTCATCAGTGGCAAATGCGAGATTTTTATTCGGATTATATTCAGCCATACCGACAAGCAGAAAACCAACTGTACGCAGTGGCTGGGTGGTGTGATACCGATCCAATCATCCGACGACGAGTAACTGGTCGAGCGGTAGTAGCATTACCATACATCACGCGTGGGGAATGGGAGGGTCGAGGCTTCGATAAGTTGCCCAGTTCACCACCTATTTTGTTTCGAGGCGATCTACGTCTGGCTCGTTTTTACGAACAGGTGGAAATGATCCCCCCACTCATCCAGGGCCAAGCGTTGGATGATGAGCAGTGGGAGGCATTTCAGGTGGCATTGTGCGGCTCTGCGGTGCTGAAAAAGGACACTCCCGGTGATAGTCCCGACCCAGAGAGCCGTCGAGCAATCATCGACACAGTTCGGGAGAAGTTGATTAAATTTGATTTGCAACAAGAGCGAATTGGCAAACAGATCCCACCGGGTATCCAACGTATCCGAGGAATTGCCGGATCAGGCAAAACCGTATTGTTGGCTCAACGAGCGGTACACATGCACCTGAAGTATCCTGATTGGAATATCGCCCTGATATTCTTCACTCGGTCGTTGTATGACCAGATCATCAACCTGATTGACAAGTGGATGCGCCACTTTACCCAAGGTGAACAGAGCTATAATCAGCAAAACAGTAACCTAAAAGTTTACCATGCATGGGGAAGCAAGACCCAACCGGGCTTTTATCGGGAAGCATGTTTGGCCCACAAGGTGCGTCCACTGATTGTCAATGACATCAAGGAGCTACGCCTAACCCCAAATGATGGGTTGATTTACGTCTGTCAACAGTTCCTAAAACAGGTTGAACCTCAACGGATATTTGATGCAATCCTAATTGATGAGGGTCAAGATTTGGTGACTGATAATGAGAGTTTATTGTTTGATGACAAACAATCGTTCTACTGGTTTGCCTATTCCATGCTACGATGGAACGGCATCGACGCGACCCAGCGACGGCTTTATTGGGCTTATGATGAGGCACAAAGCTTGACTAATCTGACAATCCCGCAATATAAACAGATTTTCGGAGAAGATTTAGGAAAACGACTGACCAAAGGGGTCAGTTATAAAGGGGGAATAAAGAAAAGTGAGGTTATGCCAGCTTGTTATCGCACACCTGGGCCGATTATCACGGCGGCACACGCGCTGGGGATGGGGTTGCTCAGACCAAATGGCATGTTGACCGCAGGATTAACCACTAAACTAGAATGGGAGCAATTGGGATATAATGTATTACAAGGAGAATTTCGAGAGGGAAATAAAATTGTGTTACAGAGATTGGAGAAGAACTCCCCCAATCCAGTACCACAATTTTGGCATGAGTATGTGTTTCAATTCCGAACGTATCGGTCTCGGGCCAAAGAGATTGAGGCGTTAACCCAGCATATCAAACGAAACATTCATGAGGATAAGCTGAAACCTTGTCGAGAGATTTTGGTTTTAGTGCTAGGGAATTCCTACGATGTGCCCAAACTGACCCGCATGGTAGCCAAACAGCTACAACAGACTGGGATTGATGTGTTCATTCCATCGGCAAAGCGGTTGAACGATTTGGCTCCACGTTGGCCCAACAATGACCCCAACCAGTTTTGGCATGAAGGCGGAGTGACAATCTCCAATATCCACCGAGCCAAGGGAAACGAAGCCGACATGGTTTATGTGATAGGAGTGGATAATATAGCTCGAAAAGAGGAGGATATGACTTTACGCAACCAGTTGTTTGTAGGTCTGACCCGTTCTAAGGCATGGGTACATCTGAGTGGGGTGGGACAACATCCACTGTTTGATGAGATTAAACGGGTAATTGCCTGTGGTGACACGTTTGAATTTGTCTTCAGGAGAAATAAATGAGTCAATCTAAGAATATATCTGATTGAATAATTGTTTTGAGACGAAACAACCAATCTAAAATCTAAAATCGCCAATCTAAAATCCAACAATCTCCACCGCGTAATGATTCAGCACCCCCTGCGAATCGAAGGCCGGTAGCCGTTCCCCCGTCGCCGGATTGTACAACCCCACCAATAAAGTAAATGGTTCATCTCCCAAACTATCTAAATCAAGCTCATGCTGATCCACAATCACCTCACCGGCGTTCCAGAGTGAGGTCGGATAATCTCCATTGACCGGCGGGCCATCGAATCCGGTCAGCATGGTCGAATTGGCCGGATCAACTGAGCCGTCGGCTTCCTGCGGCCATGCTTGAATGAATATCGTGTAGTCATTGGCTATTGGTTGCTGAACTTGCCACACAAGAGTCAAGGTTTGGCTCATGGGGGCAAGTTGATAGTCCAGCAGAGTAACTTGATCCAAGAAGTTAATCGGTTCTTTGTTGGTTGCGGGTAGCTTCGGCCATGTCCACGGAATCAATTTGAGGCTGGTGATAATCGGTTCGATAGGCTGACCGTCTTGATTGACCACAGGTTTGCCGGGTCGCCCCGTTTCATGATAATCGTAGATTCCGGCGAGGATGGTCAGCCGAGTCGGGGCATGAGTCATTTCGGTGTGGGGCGGGATGGTGATCTCATACTCGTCGGCCAAAATATCACCCGCTTTGAGATACGAGGTCGGCCAATGTCCACCGCCCGGGTAGGTGTCTCGTTGGGCGACTTTTTCCCGTTGCCGACCAAGCACATGGATAAACTGGCTGTAGTTCTGCTTCGTCGGTTTGAGCAGTTGCCAATAGAGAGTCAAGCGTAATTTTTCCGCCGGACGAATCGTGTCGATGGGCAGGTGATAGCCAAGCAGTTGCATGGTATCGTCATAGATATAATCAAGCGGCTGTATCTCTGCGGGCAGGTCGGCTTCGGTAAGAATGTTTGGTTTCGCATAGACATGGATTATGTAAATAAACGGTACACTCAGGGCAAAGATAAACAAAGCTGTGGTACAGATGACGATGATTGCGGTCTTGATTTCTTGCGAGGTATATAGTTTTTCTCGTACGCCTGTTGGTAGTTCGGGCAGATGTTGTTTGGTCGAAATCACCTGATCAATCAGCCATGTCAGCCCCAGAATCATCAAAGCCGAAATCGCCGAGATTGCCGGATAGAACAGTCTCCCCTGCGTCGCCGGTTGAGTCAGATTCCAGACGATAAAGCCAGCCACCATGATCAAACACCAACCCAATAACAGGTAAAAGGTTGGGCGATGAACATGACCAACTTTCCCGTAAGTTTGGAACTTGCGGGAAGGTGACACCAATCTAAAATCTAAAATCCAAAATCTAAAATCCAAAATTGCCAATCTAAAATCGCCAATCCAAAATCCGACCAATCCTACAAAGGCTAGTAACGACAAAAAATCTAACAGGCGATAAATCCAGTTTGTCACCAGAATGTTCACTCCGCCAAACAAGGCCCAGTAAGCGATGCGTAGCCCTTCGAATTCAGCCCACAAGACCGCCAACGAGAGCGCGGTGGGGCGGGGGTCGGCAGTCTTACGCATCGATTCAAGGCCGAGCAAGTCTCCATTATATACCCACGCGTTCCGTAGATAGAACCATCCAGCTACCACAAATACGGTTGCACCTAATATCAACCCCCAACCAATTGCCTTTTTGAGAATGGCCCACGAGACCGTGGAGATTAGTCCCCCCTCAATCCCCCCTACGTCCCCGAATGGGGGCAAAGGGGGAGAAGCCGCGCCCCTCCCCCTTGTGGGGGGAGGTTGGGAGGGGGGAGAGTACTCATCAAACAGAAAAGCCTGATTTTGCCAATTGCCTTGGTTTACTTTTTCATCTCGATAAGCCAACCAAATAAACCACAAACCTGCTAAGGGAAGCAGACCAAGCGCGTACAATTTGCTCAACGCCCCCAAGCCTATCAAAACGCCCAAGCCGACGATTGAGGTAATTGTAACCCCTCTTTCAAGGTGCGAAGCTCCTCCGAGGTGTGTTTTTCTCCTCGTTCGCCCGTTGGTAGTTCGGGGAGGTGTTACATGAGGTGCATCTCCCATCCCAATCATCACCCACAAGGCCAACGTCACAAACATAATCACCGCGTTGTCATTATTGACCGCGCTCGAAATGAAGATAAACATGGGGTTAAAGGCCGTCACCGCCATTGCACCAGTCGCCAACCAGCGATTACCCTGAAACAGAGTCAGGGCAATCAGATAACAAACTGCTACCGTGACCGAGGCAAACAGAATCGACATGAATCGAATCAGATGCACGGCCAACACATGGCCCGACCATGATTCATTCGGTGGGTGGATGGTAATATGTTTGTTGTCGGGGCGGAGCGGGTCGCCGATGGAGGTGTGGGGGTTGTACCAGAAAACATCGTCCCAACTGCCGGTTTCAATCCACGCTGTAGTCAAAGCGGCGAGGGCATAATAAAGCGGGGGCTGACTGCCTTCATGCTCCCAATGGTGGGCGGCCTCACCACCGTCCTGTATCGGCAGGCGAGTGGTGTCGGCCATGTATTTGACCACCGCATAATGGCGGGATTCGTCACCTGCTTCAAAGGGCGGCGTGGCGATGCTGTAGATAATCCCCAAGCCGATGAAGGCCAGCAATATCAGCACGGCGGGGAGGTGGGGGCGAATGGAGAATGTTTGTTCGAGGATGGTTTGTGGTTTGGAAGTCAATTCAGACCATCCAATTCTCGGATTTTAAGCCTGAAATGGCCTCAAAATCTCTATCGGTTGTCAATAACGTTAAATCATACTTCAAGGTGAGTACGGCGATAAAGCTATCAACAATCTCCAACTGCCATCCTTTTTTACGAAGTGCTACTCGTAGTTCGGCTGATTGTTCAGCTAAATTAAGGTTAAGATAGTAATAATCAAATAACCCTTTAAGACGTTCCCACTCTGTCAAATTTTGTTTCACCCGAGGCAATAACCGAATACCAAACAAAAATTCGCTCAGGGCGGGTAATGGAATGATAAATGTGTCACCCATTCCCATTTTAAGTAGAATTTTTTCTCGTAATGGATGCGTCAAGGTGACTAATGGAGATATATGATTGGTGTCTAAAAGGTATCGAGCCATGCCTTTTGTTCCTCTAACTCATGATTTAGGCTACTCGTTTTCATATCTGCCTCAACCTTTTGCCATTGTTCATCCCAATCATGATAATCTACAATGGTCTCCTCTTGGATTGATGGAATCGCTAAATAGTCGTCAATAGACATGGTCGCAGATATTATATTTTTAGGATTAGGCGGTATTTGCCGTATGTTTTTTATGACATCTTCTAATGAAAGATCGGATGGTTCTGCCGTAATCCCCACCTGACCAAGGTTGAATTTTACTCGCAAAAAAGCAATAAACTCCGCCAACAACCGCACCCCTTCTTGAGGTAATATATCTATCAGCGCGCTGATTTCAGTTTTTAACTGCTGTGAGTTTTGGATCATTGGATACTCCTTTTTGACTGCGTAGGGGTCTATTCTTTACACTTGAGTTATGTCAGCATACATCACACCGAAATGGCTATCAATTCAAGGGTTTTCTTGCTCATTCAAAGTAACCGAACTATACTGTATTGTCGAAATCGGCAAAAACGAAAAACGAGGTGATTTATGGCCTGGTACACGGCGCATGCCATTATGTATGTTAAATTTAAGGACGGCAATCAAGATAAATATCCCTTTTGGGAGAATATCATTTTGATTGAAGCCACATCCTCTGATGAAGCGTTTGAGAAAGCGGAGCAAAGAGCCAAAGAAGATGAAGGAGACAGCCGAGGAAGTTTCACGCACGAAGGTCGTCCTGCCATAAGGCTTTTTGCCGGATTACGCCGCTTGGTCAGTTGTGTTGATGCAGAAGAACGCCCCAACCATGGCACGGAACTGACCTATTCTGAAATGGAGGTGACCAGTAAGGCCGATTTTGAAAAGTTGGTCAACGGTGAGTCGGTGATGGTTTTGTATGAGTGATAGGGTGTTGACAGAACAGATTCGACTAGGTAACCAAAAGTTTGTCGATTCATTCATGACCTGACATGCTGACAAAATCAAAAGCATTTTTTGACAGAATTAACAAAATTAACAGGATTTTTTCACTTGTAATCTTGTTAATCTTGTTTTAGTCATGTTGAAACGATAAACATCTGGGTAACAATCGGTTAGGCAATTCCAGAAAAATAAATCTCCCAAACAACCCACTGATTGAAATCAGCATCTTAAACGAAAAACCTGCTTAAGCAGGTTTCCCGTATTAGCCTGTGAATTCATTCACAGGGCAAGGCCGATTAAAAGTTGGAACTGCTTTAGTGTTTGACCTTAGACTTAGACACAATCGCCCCCAAACACCATGTCACCCCATCAATGAGTGTGCTTCTGGAGATAGCCTGTTGACTCAGAAACGTCGCAAACTCTTGATGAAAGGTGACATGGTCAGCTAAGGCATGCAACGCCCGTTTATATTCAGGGGGAATAGACAACTTGCTGACCTTGACCAAATCAAACAGGATATTCAGCCCATCAACAATGGTGGCCGTCGTATCGGTATCTTTATTGGCTAACAGATGTAGGAGAAGCGCTATATCGTAGACGGCATCGACCTCACCTGTTAATTGACGAGAGTTGTTTTGTCCCGACGCATCAAGGAAGCGGGAGGCAGAGTTTGGGTCGCTAAAAAAGAGCAGGTATCCATCTTCCGATAATGGCTCATCAACCTCACCCGGAAAAATGAGAGTATAAAGTTCTGGCTCCTTGGCATCAGGATTGATAGAAAACCCGACGAGCCAGACCTGTTCTCGTTCTATCATCTTCAAATTTTCACGCCTCACGTTTTCACGCCTCACACCATCTCTTGCACACTGGCAAAAGCATGATCAAGAATCTCTAACGCCTCATCAACATGCGCCTTTGTCGCCACAAGGGGTGGGGCGATTCGTAGCACGTTGTTGTACAGCCCCCCTTTGCCGATGAGCAGACCCCGTTGGCGAGTTTGCTCAAAGATTGCGCCGACCGCGTCGGTGGCCGGTTCTTTGCTCTTTTGGTCTGTCACCATCTCGATACCTTGCATCAGACCTTTGCCCCGCACATCGCCGATGAGCGGGTATTTCTCTTGCAGACCTTCGAGCCGAGTACGGAAATAACCGCCCACGTCGCTGACATGGCTAGGTGGGGCATTTTCTTGCATGGCCTCAATCGTGCCCAGCGCGGCCGCAGTCGAGATCGGATTCCCACCAAAGGTGCTAATCGTCAGTCCTTTGCCGACGGTACTTTCGGCGATTTCGGGGGTGGTGATGGTGTTTGCCAATGGGAATCCGTTGGCGATTCCTTTGGCCATCGTCATAATGTCGGGTTGCACGTCCCAATGCTCAATGCCGAACCATTTGTCGCCAGTGCGCCCGAATCCGGTTTGCACCTCGTCACAGATAAACAGTCCGCCGTAGTGACGAATAATATCGACCACAATTTTGAAATACTCCGGCGGTGGGGTGACAAATCCACCCACGCCCTGAATCGGCTCGGCCAAAAAGGCGGCGATGCGGCCTGATGTCGTCGTCTTGATGACCTCTTCCACATCCTCAGCGCAGGCGATCCCACATGATGGGTAGCTCATTTTGAACGGACAGCGGTAACAATAGGGATTGATGGCATGTTTGATGCCCATGATATGCGTCCCACCGATACGCCAACCAGCTTGACCAGTCAAACTCATGCCCAGTGAAGAGCGTCCGCTGTAGCCATGTCGCAGAGCGATAATTTCCTGCTGACCGGTGTAGACTTTGGCCAGTAAAACCGCCGTTTCATCCGCCGCCGTGCCGGATGCGGTGAAGTAGGAGGTCTGTAGATCACCCGGTGTAATTTCGGCGATTTTTTCAGCCAGATTGACATGGTTTTCTTGTGGATACAGGGTCGATGAGTGAACCAGTTTTGCGCTCTGTTCCTGCACCCGTTTGGTTACTTTGGGATGGTTATGCCCCACACTGGTGGTTAAAATACCGCCAAAAAAGTCGAGGTATTTGTTCCCCTCCACATCCCACACGTACATGCCGTCCCCACGGTCAAGAGGTAACGGCTCCGTGTAATAAAGCAAATGGTTGGGCCATAGATATTTCTTTTGTTTGTCTAAAATTTCTTGTTTGTTCATGATTTGCTCTATTGCGGTGTGATTTATATTAGAGTTGTTCGGGAATAACTAATCATCTCATAAAAACTCAAAATCGAGGTACACGGAGTGCAAAAGCATCTTGCTTTTGCATGTTACCTCTGGCAAAAGCAAGATGCTTTTGCACTCCTTTATTTCCGAACAACTCCAATAATCATATTGTCAATCAGACGTGTATTATCGACAAAAACCGCCATCGAGAGTAGTGCCTGATCGGTGATCGTTTCCAACTCAATCAGCGTGACCGGATTAGCCACGCTGACATAGTCTAGCCGTGCCAGTGGAGTACTGGCAATCAGGTCGATTATGGTCAGGTGGATCGCTTCGGCGTTACGCTCTCCTTGGGCAAAAGTCGTTTGAGCCGCGGTCAGGGCACGGTACAAACATGTCGCTTGCTCACGAGCCTCCGGCGAGAGGTTACTGTTGCGTGAACTTAAGGCCAATCCATCATGGTCTCTGGCGATGGGGCAGACCACCACATCGAGATTAACGTTCAGGTCGCGTACCATCTGTTTGATGACTGCTACTTGTTGGGCATCCTTCTGCCCAAAATAGGCTCGATTCGGCTGGAAGACGTTGAACAACTTGGCGACTACTGTCGTCACGCCCCGAAAATGGCCGGGTCGAGCCGCGCCCTCCAACAGTTGCGTCACCTCTTCCACCTCAACATGGGTTTGGTAGTTTGGTGGATAGACTGTCTCCGGTTCTGGAGTCCAGACCAAGTCTACTCCGGCCTCTTTGAGCAGGGTCAAGTCCCGTGCCATGTCGCGAGGGTAAACCTCTAAATCTTTGGCCTCGTTAAATTGAGTCGGATTGACAAAAATACTGACTCCGACTCGATCATTTTCCTGACGGGCGCGCTCCACCAGACTTAAATGTCCGGCATGAAGAAAGCCCATGGTCGGTACCAGACCCCAGCTTAGATTAGGGTTGGCCCAACGGCTTTGGCGAATATCGGCGATGGTTTCTGATATTTGCATGGTAATTGATGGATGTTTGAGGGGGCGGGCACGCAGACACCGCATGCGTGTTTGTAGTAGGCTGATAGCTTGCGTTCCCAGCCCCTCAAACATCATGACCAGATTTTTGAGAGTATACCACAGTTTATTCAACCAAGCAGATTGAATCGAACCGATTTAGACTACTTCAATTAATGCAAAGTAGATATGTTGCGGAATAAGAGACCTGTTCGGCAATAACTTATCATCGCATAAAAACTCAAATTATGGGTCTGCGGAGTGCAAAAGCTTCTTGCTTTTGCATGATTTGTCTCTAGCAAAAGCAAGAAGCTTTTGCACTCCTTTATTCCCGAACAATTCTAAGGAACAGTGGAATCGGATTCGGATTTTCACGGAAAAACACGGATTTTTTGCTTGTTTTAGGCAATTCCAGAAAAATAAATCTCCCAAACAATCCACTGATTGAAATCAGCGTCTTAAACGAAAAACCTGCTTAAGCAGGTTTCCCGTATCAGCCTGTGAATTCATTCACAGGGCAAGGCTCGTAATGTCAGGCCTAATCAAACGGAGTCCATTTCTGGTCACTCTTAGCACTCTCAACTACTTTTTCGATAAACTTAATACCTCGTGCCCCATCTTGTACGGTCGGGAAATCAAGCTCTAAAGCCGTCGGTTCACGTCCAACCAACTTGGCGCGGATAGTGTCGCCAACATTCATGTAGATGTTGCCAAACGCCTCGAAGAACGCTTCGGGGTGACCAAATGGCAGGTGCGTGGCTCGTTGAGCGGCTTCGGACAGGTAGTCGTTGCCCCGTTTATAAACCTGCACCGGCCCACTCACTGGGTAGAAATTGACATAGTTCGGCTCCTCTTGTTCCCAAGAAAGCGCGCCTTCCGTGCCATAAACCCGAATGTTCAGCCCGTTTTCACTTCCCGTGGCAATCTGAGATACCCACATAATCCCCTTTGCACCACCCTTAAACTTCATGAGGATGCTGGCATCATCATCCAGCAAACGCCCCGGCACATAGCTGGTTAACTCAGCACACAGGGCCTCAATTTCTAGGCCCGTAATGTAGCTGACCAGATTCTCGCAGTGGGTGCCGATGTCGCCCATCGCACCGACAATGCCCGACTTGGCCGGATTGGTGCGCCACTTGGCTTGGGTGTTACCGGTATCTTCCTCTTTATTAAGCAACCATGCTTGTGGATATTCGACCACGATTCGTTGTAATTTACCCAATCGCCCCGACTGTACCCAATGGCGGGCTTCCTTAACCATCGGATACCCAGTATAATTATGGGTGACACCGAAGACCACGCCATTTTTTTCAACCGCGGCCGCCAATGCTTGCGCTTGCTCGCTAGTATGCACGATGGGTTTGTCTAACACGACATTAAAACCAGCCTCTACAAAGGCCAAGGCTGGCTCAAAGTGAACATGGTTGGGGGTGACGATAGAGACATAGTCAATCCGCTCGCCAACTGGCAAAGCCGATTCTTTTTCTAACATCTCTTGCCAAGAACCATAGTTACGATTTGGGGCAATCAATAAATCCTCACCCGATGCTTTTGCTTTTTCGGGTGTGCTAGAAAATGCACCCGCTACTAACTCTGTTTTACCATCTGAAATCGCGGCTCGGCGATGTACGGCTCCAATAAAAGAACCTCGCCCTCCACCGATTTGACCAAATTTTAGTTTGCGTTGTAGTTGTTCATTACTCATTGTTATATCTCCTTCTGAATAATAGATATGGTACACAGAAGGTAAAAGTTCAGTAAAACTGCCCTAGAAACCCGATTTCTCAAAGAAATCGGGTTTCTGACGCTCTTTCTGGTGAGTTCACTGAATATTTACCACAGAAGTTTGGTAGTGTTGACGTGTTGACTGATAGCCTTGGGCTAAAGCCACAAGGCTAAAAACTCAAGACCGCTAAAAGCGGCCTATTTAGCTGGCTTTAGCCTGCTTTAGCTATCAGCATCGGGATTTATTCCGATGTGTCATCAGTCAAGATAACAACATTACCAGAAGTTTATCATTTCAACATGCAGATTGACAAGGTTACAAGGAAGCGGGATTAATTAACTTGTGCAGTTCGCCACTCTGGCTTGTAAAAAACAGAAGTGTATCCATGATGGTAACGGGTATGTACCCGTTACCCATAACAGGCGGGTGTATACCCGCCAAATACCCGTTGCGATTACATAATCGCAACGATCAGGACATGGTATTTGGGTAAAAATAACAACTTAGAATTGAAAGTTAGTTATGTCAGGTCATGAATAAAACGACAAACTTTTGAGTATATTATAAACTTAACTGGATTTTGCACCAGTTTGGTCTGTAGAGTCACCGAATCTGGTTTCTCCAAATAGCTGGACTCCAGTCTTCTCAGTGAACTCAGCCAACCTAGTGACCTCAACGGTTCAACTCTTCGGTAAGCCTTGCACATCCAGAGTGAATCAATCCGTGCATCGTCCAAAAACAAACATGCCCACTCAAATCGAGTGGGCATGTTAAGTAGTTTTCAGAACTAACTTGTAAAAAACAGAAGTGTACCCATAATAGGCGGGTATATACCCGCCAAATACCCGTTGCGATTACATAATCGCAACGATCAGGAAAACAGGAGTGTCAAAATTGTATTTTGACAGCAAGAATGGAATTCTTGCACTCCGGGAAAAGTGATAACTTAGAAATGAAAGTTACTTACGAGTTGCACTGCTCACGACCGATTGTCAATCTGTATATCCTCTGATACAATGCGTGGTTGAAAAACCTATGACTTAGGCAGTTCCAGAAAAATAAATCTCCCACCGTCCCCTGAGCCTGTCGAAGGGGAACTGGCTTCGACAGGCTCAGCCAGCGATTGGGGGGGTTAAAAGTTGGAACTGACTTATGCTCGGTCAGGTATCGTCATGCGGTTGCCATGACGATACCTGACCGAGCTGTATCGAATAAAATCTATGAAACAAGCAACATGTTCGCAACATATCAACGCTGCACCTGAGCAAGTATGGGTCGTTTTGTCTGATGTTACCCGCCTGCCCGAATGGGCCTACACCGAGGGGCGATTCCCCTACCCGACCGAGGGTAAATATGGCTCTGAGCAAACCGAGGGTGTCGGCACTATTTGGATTGGAGTCTCTGCCGATGGGCAGACCGCCACCCAAAAAGTAACCGCGTGGGAAGCCCCCAATCAGTTGAGCTACGAACTGCAAACCTCGGAGAACGCGCCTATGCAGATGAGTCAAATCAACCATTTTAAGCTGACGGCTCAAGATGAAGGCACACAGATCGAATGGATTGTCGATTGGGAAATTAGCGGTGGATTTTGGCTCAGTCGCTGGATTGCCAACTTTACCACCGGCGGCGCGTTTGAAGAGATGATGAGCGGCTCGTTAGAGAAGCTCCAACAGTTGTTGGAGGATGAGGTTTAAAACCTGTTTTTTTGTGGTAGTCAAGATAATGTTGAAAACCATGTCATACTGAGCCGAAAGCAGAGGGAAAGAAATAATCCTGACGCTAACGGAATCTTTGGGTGAGCAAGACTACAACAGATTTGGGGATTTAACGGATAAAAACCTCTCCGATAACGGACTGATTACATTCAAATTCGGTTAATTCGTGTCATCGAGAACCAATCCGTTTCTTCCAATTATCCGTTGTAGTCCTGTTTTCTACTGAACCAAAGAAAAAGTTAGGGTGAGAAATTTTGGGTTAAAAAACATAAAACGTGAGGCGTAAAACGTAAATCCTCACGTTTCATGCCTCACGTTTTATTCCTCACGCCTCACTCCTCACGCCTCACTCCTCACGTTTCACGTTTCACTCCTCACGCCTCACGGCAACCGTTTGTCATGATGGGTCAACTGCTCGGCTCCATCCGCCGTGACGAGGTAGGCATCTTCAAGACGCACCCCTGTTTGGCCGGGCAGATAGATGCCCGGTTCGAGCATGATCACCATGCCCGATTGGAGTTTGGTTTCGTTATAGGGCACAATACGCGGCTCTTCATGTCCCGACACGCCTACCCCGTGCCCGGTATGGTGTCGATAGACGTTGTAGCCTGCGTCTGCTATAAATTGGCGAGTCTGCTGGTCGATATGGTTGGCCTTTACGCCGGGTTTAATCAGGGATCGAGCCATGTCCAAGGCCTCACTGACGGTCTGATGAAGTTTTTTGTGAGTAGCGTTTGGTTCGGTGGCAAAGTAGGTGGCACAACTGTCGCTCCAGTAACCGTGCAAAATAGTGCTCAAATCGACAATTAACGAATCATCAGCCTTTAGTTCATGCGCTTTGGGCCACCCGCCGATATTCTGTTGCCGATAACCGACGATACAGTCGTTACCTAGCGGCACCCGACAACCAGCCTCTCGTTCGATGGCTCCATGAACCTCGCTCCACACGTCGATTTCTCGTAAGCCCGGTTTGACGATTTTGCGAGCCACAGCATGACCGACTTCGATTAGGGCAAAATTTTGCCGCAATTTTACCAGTTCCTCATCGGTTTTGATCATGCGTAACGGCTCCAACCAGCCATCGAGCGGCACAAACTCCATTGCCGGAAGTATCTCTTGCATGGCATTTGAAACCAGCAGGGTACAATGGCTCATCTCGATGCCAACCTTGCCGCGAGCCACAGAGCGTTTCATCAACTCTCGCATGGTTAGTTGTAGGTTGGGGATACCGCTTAACGGATCTTGCACCGTGTACCCCATGTAGATAATGACCTTGCCATCTGAATCTTGGTCAAGATGTGCGGCTTGGGTCGCGTAGTTGTTGACCACCACCAAAATAAATTGGCCGTCCTCATACCAAATCAACGGCGGACTCCCCTCAAACAAATTGGAGCCGGTTTGAATTGGTGGGGCAAATCCGGTTAGCCATGTAATCGTGTGCGGGTCGGTGAACAAGGCTCGATTTATGCCATGTTGCTTTAATAAATCAACCGTCCGTTTTCGTTGTTCTTGATGCATAGTAAATGATACGTGATACGTGATGCGTGATGCGTAACTCCTTACGTATCACGCATCACGTATCATATTTCACGTCCCTATAGTTTTCGTTGAATAACATGGTAGGCATCCAAATCAACACCTACTTTTTTGCGAGTGTACGCATAATCAAGTGGCTCGACCTGAAAAGCCGAGCCAACTAGATTCAGTGTTCGCGCGTCGATGTATATTTCGCTTTCAGTGCGACCACCAATCGCCATTTTACTTAATTTGCTTGACATGTTGACCGCCGGGCCAACCATCGTACTTTCTGCACCGACGGTTCCGGTGGTGATTTTTCCGGTACTGACCCCAATTCCCATGCCAGTTTGGGCAAACTCTGGACTTTCCTTCTTCCACTCATCGCGCAAAGTGATGTAGGCTTGACGCATCTTAAACGAGGCCAGCAAAGCCGACTTGGCCGAGGTCACCTTTTCATCCTCATGCCGTTCTGGAATGTGCCCGAACACGCCCATCACACTGTCGCCCAAACTTTTGTCCATCGCCCCACCCGCCTGCACGATGATGGTGGACATGCGGAGCAGATACTCATCCAAAAAGGCGACCATCAACTCTGGGCCGATGGCGTTGGTCAAATAGGTGGAGCCATGAATGTCGCCCATCAGGACTGTCACCTCAGTTTGATGGGTCAACTCGGCGATATAGCCGGGGTCGTAATAGCGGTCAAGCTCGACTCGGCGACCGATTTGACGGTCATTCAGCAGACGTAGGCTCGACGTTTCGGTCACGCTGTGGGCAATCGAGGGGACTTTTTTGACCACTTGGTCGAAATCTTCTCGATTGACCGCCAGCAGGCGAGTCGGCTTGGTGGTGCGGATGGTGGCCGTGCGCGGTACTGCCCGTAACAGGGCAATCTCGCCAAAAAAGTCTCCAGGGCCAAGGCGGTTAATCACCCCGCTTCGTTGCCCGCCCAAATCGGGAGCTAATACCTCCACTTCGCCGACCTCTATAATGTAGAAGCTCTGCCCCATCTCGCCCATGTGGAAGACGATTTGACCGGGCCGAAACTCCTCAACCTGAATCCGATTCGCCAATAAAACACTCTGCTCCAGAGTCATCTTGCTCAAAATTGGGATACTCTCTAACACCCGTACCACGCCGGTCGAGAGGGCTTTTTCCAGAATATCAAGCTGAGTCTGCGCCTCCGAGTAGTCCGGCTTGAGGTTAAGCGCGGTATGGAAGGCCGTGCGAGCGCCAACATAGTCCCGCAGAATTTTTTGCGTCGTCCCTAAGTTATAATAATGGTGCGGATTAACCGGCTCTAGTTGGGTGGTAGCCTTGAAAATCGTCAGCGCCTCCACATATTTTTCTTGGTCATGATAGGTGATACCGAGTTGATTGTAGGCATCGACAAAGTCCGAACGCAGACGAATCGCCTCCTCCAGATGGATGATGGCTCGTTCGTATTGTAACACCTGTCGATAGAGCGAGCCAAGTTCGTACTGTACCTCTGCCGAGCCGGGATTCTCCTCCGTTGCCAGATGGAGGTAGGTCAGCCCTTCGGGGTAACGTCCTAACAAACGGGAGGCTAATCCGGCACTAAATAGGAGGGCGAAATATTGTTGTAGGGGCAGTTGTCGCTCTAACTGTTTTAAGGCCGCAGTTACCTCTTCGCCCGCGTTGGCTAAACATTGTGCCCCCAACCAGATACGAGCATAATCGTTTTCTGCGCCCAAAATCTTAGAGTATAACAGAGCTTTATCATGGGTAATTCCATACAACAAAACGGTAGTCCCCTGCCAACGTCGTCGTCCTTCAATCGTGGTCAGATGCGGCTCAAGGTCTAACTCATTGTCCCGAATGGCTAAAGCGGCAAAAAATTCCTGATAGGTGTGATGGGCAAATTCGAGGGTGCCACGGTCAGCCGAATAGCGAATCAGGCCGCTATGTTTTATCTCCTCATGCACATCCTCACCGGCGATGTCAGCCAACCGTTCTCGCTCTATCGGCGAAAGTTGGGCACGGTAACTTTGCAGAGCCTTGACAATCATCTCGACCCAACGAGGGCGGGGAAAGGCCCATAACTCCTCCTCCTGCATGGCTAATCCTAAGTTAGCGAGAGCCTGTTTCCGTAAGGCCAGCGGTACTTGCGAACTTTGGGGGCCAAAGATTTTCCACCATTCGCTATCGGTGCGCTCCAACAGATTGTCGATAAACACCTCAAACAGCACCCCCCGATTTTTGGGTAGCGCCTCATCGCTCCGTTTGGCAATTTGGGCGAACATGTAGAGGGCCAAGGGGGTTTGAGCCAAATCCTCCAACTGTGGGTCACGGTAAATTTCAGCCGCCACCTTGCGTCCCTGTTCGGCCCGTAAATAGTTAACCAGAAATAGCTCGATATCCTCGCCCGACAGCCGTTGTAACATGGCCGTGCGGAAGCCATGTAAGGTGGTGTAATCCTCGGCTCGGCAGGACAGGACGACACGGTGTTGTCCATATTGACGTAAAAAGCGGCTCACTTCCGGCGAAGTTTCCTCATGGAAAGGCATTTCGTTCAACCCGTCTAACAGAATCAGCAAAGAATGGATGCGGGTATCGTCGGACTGCTCCCCGTTTAACAGTTTGATGATGTCGGCTTCAGTCTGATAGGCTTCGATTTCGTAGCCTATGAAAATCTCTAGGATGGCCTGTTCGATAGTTTTGCTGGGTGTGAGGGTATTTAGTTGGATGAAGATGGGCATGATGACCAGTTCGTTGGTTTGGTTCAACAGATGTTGTGACTGTTCAGCCGTATCTAGTACCAAACGGCGCAGGACAGTGGTTTTTCCGCCCCCTGCCTCGCCTAAAATGACGGTACGACGGTCATTGGCGATGAGGTCGCGCACGTCAATCGGGTTGTCTTTGAGCAGACTCGCCCCCTCAACCGCAAAACGGCGCAATGGCGACACTTCCGTCGGCGAGGAGAGTCGTCGCTCCAATCGACGGTCGGCGATGTTGGTCAGAATCTCGAAAACGGCGGGTGCTTTTTGGTTAATCTGATGTAGGGTGCGCGGGGTAACGATAATCACTTTGGTGGCTTTGGTGGTACGGACGGTCGCCGTGCGGGGTACATCTTTAATCAGGCCAATTTCACCAAAAAAGTCTCCCTTGCCCAACTTGGTGACGATGATGTCATTGCCCAAAGCATCGGGGACGCGTACTTCAACCTCGCCCTTGACGATGATGTAACAGTCGTAACTTTTCTCGCCACGAGTTATGATAGTTTGGTTGGTCGGAATACTGGTCGCGGTGGGAAACAGCGGGGCGATTTGGCGCAGTTCAGGGTAGGTTAGGGTGTGACGCGGCGCAAACGGGTTGAGGGTTTCTCCGGCGCGGTTGGCTTTGAGTGGAACGTATAAGTCTTTCCAGACCGCGTAGTCAGGGTCTTCAACAAGACGACGCAAATATCGCTCTAGCGGAGAGAGGGTGCTGTAGACATAGTTGGGGTCACTGGCCGCGGTTGGGCTGACATAAAGTGGCGCGTTGGAAGGAAACTGGAATAGATGTCCCTTCCAACTCCAAAAATCGGGCGCATTACGAGCCAATTCGGTCACAAATGAGGCGTTGCCCCAAATCACAATCGGCTGAGCTAGTTGAGTCAACCGATCGCGCAAAAAGTTCAACAGGCGGATGAACTGCCCTCGTTGCTCGGTATCGAACTTTTCAATACCATAAACAAAAAAGATGATTGACTTGTATTTTCCGGTTAATTCTAGGTTTTTAAAACGCGAGCCATCTGTGAGTTCGGTGAGAGTTCGAGCTAAATTAATATCCTTACTGCTCAGTTCAAAGCTAAAGACATAAATTTGGTCGGTTTCTAACTTACGCCGGAAATAGTCAATCAGGCGCGCTCGTAGGTCTAGGTCGTCACACTCAGCAATCGCCAAGCCCCCCATGTTACTCATACGGAACATGGCTAATAAAGTTCGTATCTCGTCTGGAAAACGAGATGTAAATTCATCAATTTCGGGTATCATCATACATTACCTCATTGTAAGCGGGTAATAAAAAACAGAGTTGCGGTCTAATTCTTGCAATCGGTTCAATTATATCATTCCCAAGAACGGGAGTCAATCGAACCTTAAAAAAGTTAATTAGGTATTGACAATAATCGGGGGATATGTTATTATCCCTCTCGAGCCGTTAGCTCAGTCGGTAGAGCAATTGCCTTTTAAGCAATGGGTCGTGGGTTCGAGCCCCACACGGCTCACTTTAAAGTGGGTGTGTTGTAGAGTTATAGGCAACACGCCTGTTTTTATATCTATTGGAATTAAATAAGTTGCGTGTTCCAGAGTAGTTCAATCTTTAAGATTGAACTACTCTCATAACCAACATGTACAGGTTTATTTGTGCTTATTCCATAGTAACAATGATCTTTTAAAACTAAAGGACGTGATGTTATGTATTCTCGGTGTGAAATTCTATTTCCTCATTCTCGGGTGGGTGGATTAAAAAAGTTAAAGGGTGACGAGTGGCGTAAATTAACAGAGCGAATCGCGTTATTGCCGGAAATACACGAAGATTCCTTGTCGTTCTCGCACATGATGATAAAGTTGTGTGACTGCCTAAACTGTGATTTAGGAAGCTATAAAGCGGCACTTGGATGTTCAGCCTGCTCTCAGCGAACCATTAACGCCTTACGAGATTCAGATCCGCAGTTGAAAAAACGATTTGAAAAATCACGAAAAGAAGTTCGATTGTACCTTAATGAAACCGAACTTCCCTAACAAGAATCCGTATAATTTTGACTTTCTTTAACAAAGCAGACACTTCATAATGAGGTAGTCTGCTTTTTTATTTTGGGTAAATTTATGACTATAACTACGACTGCGCCCGGAAAAATTATTTTATGCGGCGAACATGCTGTCGTGTATGGTCGCCCAGCCATTGCCGTGCCAGTCTCGCAAGTTGAGGCTAAAGCGGTTCTGATCCCCACAAAAACGAAGTTTCATATTATTGCTCCCGATTTAAAACGCGATTATCGGCTTGATTCTGCGTTGCCTGATGACCCAATCGCCAGCAGTATCAAGCTAACCTTGGCTCAGTTTGATGAATTACCGCCTCATGTAACCTTACAGCTTACGGCTACAATCCCGCTGGGACGAGGTTTAGGCAGTGGTGCGGCTATCTCAACCGTGATTGTTCGTGCCTTGGCTCAATATTTTGAGCAACCCTTAAGTACCGACATGGTGTCTCGTTTAGTGTTTGAGGTGGAGAAACTGTATCATGGTACACCATCTGGCATTGATAACACGGTCATCGCCTACCAGCAGTCGGTCTACTTTATCAAAGGGAGACCGATTCAGCGCCTGCGGGTTAAACAACCGTTCTGTCTGGTGATTGGCGATACGGGTGTGGTAGCTCCCACGCATATTGCAGTGGGTGGGGTGCGGGAACGCTGGCAGGCCAATCGGGAGCAGTACGAGGGGTATTTTGATGACATTGAGACGTTGGTCAGACATACGCGGGTTATCGTCGAGCAGGGAATCAGCAAACCAAAGGCCTTAGGTAAATTGATGAATGAAAATCAGGAACTGCTCGAACAGATTGGAGTCTCATCGCCGGAGTTGGAACGACTGGTTCAGGCGGCTCGTCAAGCTGGGGCATGGGGAGCCAAACTCTCTGGCGCAGGACTGGGCGGTAACATGATCGCCCTTGTCGAACTGGCTCAGGCTGATGCAGTCGCGCAGAATCTTCGTCAAGCTGGGGCGACAGATGTCATTATCAGCCAAATTGAGTAGTTCGTCATGAGAGAGGCTTAATAGACCTGTTCGGGAATAACTAATTATCTCATAAAAACTCAAAATCGAGGTACACGGAGTGCAAAAGCATCTTGCTTTTGCCAGAGGTAAATATGCAAAAGCAAGATGCTTTTGCACTCCTTTATTCCCGAACAACTCTAATCTCTAAGATTAAGCCTCTCTGGAGTGTGCAACTTATTTAGGACTCATTCCATAGTTGCACCTATCCTCTCAGTACCATAATACATAGGGCTGTTCAGTTCTCCATATTCGTCACGCTACAAGCATGACCTACGGCCTCATGTCTGACAAAATCACTGTAGGTGACGCTTGTAGCGTCACAATTATGCCCATATAGACTAGAACTGAACAGCCCTTCCATAATACAATTGGCGTTGGTCTTCATTTGGGCCATAAGAACAGGATGGTAAAAGTTCAGTAAAGTAGCCCTAGAAACCCGATTTCTTAAAGAAATCGGGTTTCTGACACTCTTTCTGGCGAGTTCACTGAATATTTACACAGGATGAGCGGAATGACACTGATTTTGGCATGATTTAATCAGTGTCATTCCACGCATCCTGTTCTAAGATTGGCCGAAACAAAGACTATAGCCATACAGTTTACAACCGAGTCTAGGAGAGACCTCTTATGAATAACATTGATGGCCTATACCGTAATATCATTGTCATCGCGGGTGAGTTTATCATTACCACCAGCTTATTCACCTTTATCTATCTGATTATTAGAATTGTCATAAACCAGATTAAGGTGTTGTCGTTTTTTCAGCCCTATCAGACCCAATTGGAAGCGATTCAGCGTAATGTTCGAGGGGTGTTGCTACTTCTATTTTCAGGGTTAATGTTGATATTGTTATCACTGAACGGGTATTTGATATATAAACAGATTGACTTGTGGATATATCTGACCGAACAACTGGCTACAGTACCATCCAACTACTGGCTCTGGCTGGGCGTTGGGATACTACAGGCTTTTATATTGGTAACGATAGCCTATTTTTTAACCAATCAATTAACTATTATTTTACCTAAATTAGGGAAAAAAGCTAAGGCGTTTGAGCAGATCAAGGCCAATGACCAAAATATTGATAAATTTTTTGGCCTTCTTAATACCATCCAAGTTAATATGCTTTGGTTAACCGTGGTCACAATCTCGACCATGCTCTTGCCTTTTTGGAACACCGTGAGTGACGGATTATATACGCTACTAAAGGTGTATCTGATTATATCGGTTGGTCGCTTGGCCGTGATGTTGGTACGGGTTATTATCGATAGTTTGGAAGAGTTGGTTAAAAAATATACGAATTTAACGGTGTTGCAAGAGATTTATCAGCGATTGCATAGCCTGCTCCCTTTATTTAATCGGGCTATGGAGTATGTAATCTATGTTGGTACGGCAACTCTGGCGATTCAGCAGGTCAGTTTTATTGCTGAATTTGCCCTATATGGTGGCATTATCATCCGTGTTATCGGTATTATTTTCTTTAGTCGTCTACTGGTGGAGTTATTTAGTTTACTTATCGATAAATTTCTACTTGTACGGGGCGACTTGACCAACGTGCAGTGGCAACAGCGTTTAACGATGGTGCCATTAGTTAAAAGTACGCTCAAATATGCGATATATTTTAGTGCCATGTTGTTACTCCTCAGCACGTTACATTTTAATATCGCACCGATTTTGGCCGCAGTTGGTGGGGTAGGTTTAGTGGTTGGTATTGGGGCGCAACCTGTGGTCAACGATCTTATATCGGGGCTATTTGTGTTATTTGAGAATTTATATTTGGTGGGTGACTATATCGAAATTGGTGAGGCTAAGGGGATTGTTGAGGCGATTGACATTCGTACCACCCGTCTTAGAGACCCAGACGGACAGTTGCATATTGTCCGAAATGGACAAATTGGGGACATCGTCAACTACTCAAAAGGGTATACCTTGGCGATTGTTAGGGTTGGGGTGGCTTATGATTCTGATATGGAACGAGTGTATACGGTGATCGCCAAGGTGGGGGAGGAGTTTAACCAAACCAGCAAATATGTCCTCGCCCCAACAGAGGTGGAGGGGATTGAGGATTTTGGTGGCTCTGAAATCGTGGTACGAACGGCGACTCGAACCAAGCCGGGGTTTCATCGAGAGGTTGGCTACGAGTTTCGCAAGCTACTTAAGCAGGCGTTTGATGAGGCCGATATCGAGATTCCATTCTCTCAACATGTCATCCATTTTAAAGAATGAGCATTAATTAAGTTGTGCTTATGGTCGCTGATTGAAATCAGCGTCTTAAACGGAAAACCTGCTTAAGCAGGTTTCTTGTATCAGCATAAGAATTCATTCTTATGTGCAAACACGGGTGATTAAACCAATGGCAGAGATGAGACAACAATTGTTTAGTTGTCTCATCTCTTTTTTATATTTTTTGTAGTGGTCAGCTTGATGTTGAAAAAGATTATGTCACCCTGAGCGTTTTTTGCGAAGGGTCTCACTCACCCGAATCTAGGGAGATTCGGGTGGATACTTCGCCTTCGGCTCAGTATGACATGGTTTTCAACATCATCTTGACCACCACTTTTTTATATTTTTGAGGTAGCTGGGTCATCGGTAGAGGCTTCTGATTCTGATGAAGTGGTCTCTTCAGTTTGAACAGGATTCAACGGCATGCCGATAGTGTTGGCTCGATGGAGTGCCTCATCACTATCAGTCGATGGTTTTGGGTCAGGCATGGCCGAAAGTTCGCCGAGGTCGATAATCTGGTCTATTTCATCTTCTAACGTTTCAGTGTCTGTTATGTCGGGTTCGGGGGTTTTTGATGTTTCGGATGTATCATCGGCGTTGTCGGTTGGCAGGTCAGTAGCATCTGCATCAGATTCGGCCTTGACTTTGGCGATTCGTTTCATCTCACGAGTGTCGATGGCCGCTTCTCCTGTAGCCGGTGCGTCGGCAGGCGGAACCGGAATCGATTCCAGTTTTTCACCCACTTTTGCCACTGCTATTTTTCGCCCCCCCGGTAATGGAATTTCCTGAACTCCGCCGGGCGCGCCATCCATAACTGGCACAACCGAATCTCCGCCGGTACCCGTTTGTCCTTCACCTTGGAGACGGGCAATTTCGGTTTTGACCTGACTCAAACGGCGCTCAACAAAGTCGATGTTGAGCATGAGTTCGGTGGGGGTGTTGGGGCTGAGTCGGGCTTCTTGGTCATATAGAGCTTGCCGTTTCTGTTGCCAATCGGCGGCCTGCTTATTTAACGAATCAAGGGCTAACTCAAGCACAGAGGGAATATTTGGGATTTCTGAGGTGGAGAAGGTATCACTCAATTCTGGAATAGCCATAGTCAAGGTATGCTCAATTTGGTAGCGTAGGGAGTCACAGCGTTGATAGATGTCTCCCATATTACTGGTTTTACTCCGACTTAGGTTGCTCATGCTCCACGCTACGAGCGCCCCCATCACCAAGAACATGCCCATCAAACTGGTTAAACAGCCAAAAGCTAAACTTAAAGAGTCGCTAAATAGGGAGTTAAAACCTAATCCAAATAGGGCTAATATCACGCCCAAAATTACGACACCCCATAAATAGCTTAAACGCCCTGAGCGCCCTTGTCGAACCAAGGTCTCGGTAGTAGCAGAGCTAATTTTTTTGTCAAAATTGGGATCTTTCAAGCGAGCCTGCACTTCTAGGCGAAGTTGATTAAACTGCTCGTTATGGTTGTCATCTTTGTGGGAGGCCGGCAGGGGCGCAATCATGGTTTGGAAAGCGACAACAGAGGCGCGTAGATGCTGAAGTTGGTCTAAGTCTTGTCTTGTTAAAGACGGTTGTTGGTCATTCATAAAATAACAATATCCTTTTTTTTACAACGGGTTGTTTTTTCTTAACATATAACGACTGAATTCACTGTAGAGCTTTCGACAGGTGATTGGTCCGTCAATTTAGCAACGAAATGACTAAAGTTTTCTATAGAGACTAATGGATTATCATTCATAGTTAATATGCAGGTTGAAAACGTAATATTTTACTTAAACTAAGTTGCTTAATCTGTTTGGTATAGGCTTCTTTACGACGTATCCAAATTTGATAGATACCTTTCCAACGGCTAAAATCGTTTCGAGTTTCGTCATACTCGTCATACTCTGCCAACTTACCAGCCATAAGAGCTATGTAAAAATCTTCACTTAAAATACCATATTTTTCCTCGTGCAAAGTCAAACGGCATTCAAGTAGTTTCATTTCGATAACCAATTCTTGAATTGTCATTTCTACCTACCTTTATAATTCAATGTTCCATTAACAAAAATCACCCCTCATTATACCTGAGACGATGGCCTTGAGACAAACGGTTTTCGATAAGATTAAGCTAAGGAATGAGATTTTTTTAACTTGTGCATTTGACCGCTGATGACCGCTGATTGAAATCAGCGTCTTAAACGGAAAACCTGCTTAAGGGATTTCCAAGGAAATAAATCTCCCAAACTGATTAAATTCTCTATGTCATTCCCGCATGCTTTTAGCGGGAATCCACATTCTGCATACAAATGGATGCCCGATAACAACATTCGGGCATGACATTTGGGAGGTTTATTTTCTTGGAGTTACCTAAGCAGGTTTCTCGTGTCAGCATAAGAATTCATTCTTATGTGAAAACGCGCAACTTATTTAATCCCCATTCCTAACTAAGGAATGAGCATTGATTAACTTGTGCAGTTCGTCATGAGAATGGTTCAATCTTAGAGATTGAACCACTCTGGAGCGCACAACTTATTTAGGATTCATTCCTACGCTTGATTGTAAAGTAGTCAACAATTTTACGCAAAATCACTAATAATCCTCGACTGAACAATCCCGCTATTTTTTTGAGTTTACAAACCAGTGTGACTGTAAATATTCAGTGAACTCGCCAGAAAGAGCATCAGAAACCCGATTTCTCAAAGAAATCAGGTTTCTAGAGCTACTTTACTGAACTTTTACATTCTCACGCCTTATGTTCTATCCGTCATCGAATAACTGTCTCAGCCAAGCGTTTCCAATGTTCGACGATTTTGTCTGCCGCGGTGGGGTAACCTTGGCTATACCAACTATCGCAATGTCCCATGTCACTCGTCTCGTCGATAGTGACTGTAAATCCGGCGGTTTGGTAGATATTGATGGCGTTACGAATAGTTGGATAAAGATAATCGTTAGTACCATAAACAAAATTGAAACTCGATTTGGCGACAATGTTGGGCTGTTTGCCTAACTGTTTAATTTGTTGCCGATAGGTCCAAATCCAAACATCCCCCCCGCAATTTAAGACCATGTGGGCCGGATAAAGATTCCCCATGTTGGAGAAAAAGTTGTTAGCCCAAAACTCTGAGCCACCAGAAACTCCGGCTCCAAACAGTTGGTTTTGACAGACATTGTAACGGGCAAATATCTCATTAAACACGTCGGCTAAGTTTTGGTTAAAATCCGCTTCATAGTATTCCGTCCACCAGCGCGCCCCATTGTTGGGTGACTGAGGCGATACTAAAATCCAGCCTTGTTGATTGACTAGTTGCGTGACGGGATACGTTGGGTCTTCAAACCGATAGTAGTTACCGCCATCGCCATGCAAAAAGAAACTTAGATAGGTTGGTTGTTGAGGGTCGTACCCCTCACCGACAACAATCACCGCTTTGAGTCCGGCGATTGTCACATCGTTATAAATACCGGGTTCTAGCCCGCCGCTCCCTTGGCTGGGGTTACATTGATAGACAGTTGGGTCAACAGTGGGTGTGGGCGTGGAAGTAGGAGTTGTGGTGGGGGTATAAGTTTCTGTTGGTGTAGCGGTCATGGTCGGCGTAGTAGTAGGGGATGGAGTGGCTGTATCTGTTGGAGTGAGAGTAGTAGTCGGCGTGGTGGTCGGAGATGGAGTGGTTGTATCTGTTGGGGTGAGGGTGGCGGTCGGGGTGTCAGTTGGGGTTGTAGATGGGGTGGCACTTGGTGTTTGCGTTACGGTTTTTGTTGGCGAGGGGGTTGCCGTATGGATTATGGGCGGTGTGGCATGCTCACGAAGCATGGGCAAATAAATCTGGGATGCTTGCGGGGTCGATTCTGCGCCTAAGCTCTGAGAGGTTGGATGTAAAATCAGCATAATGACCATACTACTGAGAGCCAATATTAGTATCGGATAAAACTGTTTGTTTAAGATGTGCATCGTGGCATAAGTAACTTTCATTTCTAAGTTGTCACTTTTGTTAGCATGTCATTCCCGCATGCTTTGGGCGGGAATCTAAGTGCTGTCAGTGGATTCCCGCTAAAAACGTGCGGGAATGACAATTTACAAGTTAGTTCTGAAAACTACTTAAAATCCTTAGGAGTTTCTTCGAGGGAGTAACAAACGTAATGGTTAAACTTCCTCGAAGATTATAAAAAATTATAGCCGATACACGTCAATAAAAATAACTGGCTCTTTGGGGTTTTCCGTGCAAACGTCATGATTGTGTCATCATCTTCCCGCAAGTTTAAAACTTGCGGGAAGATTGCCCATCAAAGTATCTAATTTAAGGCGTAGTTTTGAGTTGCACGGAATCTACCAGAGAACCAAATAACTGCTTGCTAGGAATGAGATTTTTTAACTTGTGCCTAAGACCACTGATTGAAATCAGCGTCTTAAACGGAAAACCTGCTTAAGCAGGTTTCTCGTGTCAGCATAAGAATTCATTCTTATGTGAAAACGCGCAACTTAATTAATATCCATTCCTACTCGTTAAATAGTTCACCTACTGAAATACCCAAATGAACTCGGCGAATTACTTCTCCGAGCAGAGGAGCCACGGAGAGAATCGTCAATTTATCGAAGGTTTTTTCTGGTGGAAGGGCGATGGTGTTGGTCACTGCCACCTCTCTGATGGGTGATTCGGTTAGCCGTTTTACCGCTGGGTCTGAAAAGACAGAGTGGCTAGCACAGGCATATATATCAGCCGCCTCTGACCCTTTTAGGAAATGAACCGCTTGAACCATCGTTCCGGCGGTGTCAATTTCATCATCATAAATAATGCAGTCTTTGCCCGCGACATCTCCAATGACGTTTAGCGCTTCGGCATCACTACCATCTTTGCGCTGAATACGACGTTTCTCGATAATTGCTAACGGCATGTCGAGCGCTTGAGCAAAGTTTCTGGCTCGTTTGGTAGCTCCAATATCACCGGCAACAACCACACCATTTTCGATTTTTTTAGCTCGCATGTGGTCACTGAGCAGGTAAAAGGCGGTCACCTCATCCACCGGAATATTGAAGAAACCTTGAATCTGTCCGGCATGCAGGTCGATGGTTAAGAACCTGTCTGCGCCCGCGGTGCTGACTAAATCGGCAACCAAACGAGCGGTTATTGGGACGCGAGGTTGATCTTTTTTATCGGTTCGGCCATACCCGTAATAGGGTACAACCGCGGTAATTCGTCCGCCTGAATCCCGTTTGACCGTGTCAATCATAATTAACAACTCCATTAAGTTGTCGTTTGCCGATGACATGCGTCCTTGTTCATCATAAGAGACTGCTATGGGCTGAATGATAAATACATCTTTGCTACGCACGCTTTGGTGTAGCCGACAAAAAATATTATTGTTAGAAAATTTGAAAACATCTGCCTTGGCTAACGGCACACCTAACGAATGGCTGATTTCTTGGGCCAGTTTTGGGTTTGCTGTACCGCTAAATAAGGCTATCTCTCCGTACATGATAAAACTCCTCTTGTGGAAAAAACGATAAGTCACTGTCCAAGCAGTTGTTTTTTCATAAATAATCTGCGAGAAAAATTTCTTGCTGATGGGTATAATTTATACTCACCGATGTAATAAAAATATGGTAGTGTTGACTGATAGCTTTGGGCTAAAGCCACAAGGTTAAAAACTCAAGACCGCTAAAAGCGGCCTAAATAGCTGGCTTTAGCCTGCTTTAACTATCGTAAATATTCGGTGAACTCGCCAGAAGGAGCGTCAGAAACCCGATTTCTTTAAGAAATCGGGTTTCTGGGGCGGTTATATTGAACTTTTACTCTGACGATTTAGTTGTTGTACTCTGAACGCAAAATACTCATGACAAACTGGTCGTGAAATTGACCATGCCGAAATCCGGCAGACCGTAACCTCCCTTCCTCAACAAAACCAGATTTCTCATAACATCGTTTTGCCGCAGGATGATGCGCGTCAACCCGTAAATATATTCGATTCAAATTCAGTTGTTTAAAGGCAAACTCAACGAGCCGTTCAATCGCTTCTTGTCCATACCCTTGTCCCCAACACTCTTTATCACCGATGACGATGCCAAGTTCGGCACTTTGATTGCGTGGCTGTATCTTCATCAACCCAACAGAGCCGATATGTTTCTCCTCGGTGGTAATGACAATAGCTAGGTTAAGTGTTGAAGAATCATGACGTTGATTTTCGTACCATTCAACCTCATCGTCCAAATTCATGGGGATAAATGTAGTTAAATGAGCGTTTACTGTTTCATCGTTGAGCCATTTGACGTAACGAGCTAAATCATCACGTTCAACGGGACGCAAATAAATTCGTTTACCTTTCAACATCGGGTTAAGCTGTCTCCTAAAAAAATAATGCACAAGGTGTGAGTGTTGCAACATGTTATACCGTCACTGGTCACACTTTGTGCATTAAATGATAATAAATTGATGGTTTTTATACTTCAATTATCGAGCTGTGTATTCTGATTTTACGAGACGCACATGTCATGTTATGACATCTCATGCACGGTCTCAATTAAACGCTCAACTTCGGCGGGAGTGTTGTAATGAGCCAACCCGACCCGCACTGCTCCACCAGTTTCAGCCAACCCTAAACGGTCGATGACGCTAATGGCGTAATAATGCCCATCCCAAACAAAAATACCGCGTTCAGCTAAGTACGCGGCAATTTCGGCGGGGCTATGATGGGCGTGGGTAAAGGCCAAGGTCGGACAACGTTCGGCAAACTCAGCCGGATTAGTTAGCCCATAAATTGTAATTTCAGGAATGGCTTGTAGGCCGTTTAACAATGTGGTAAACAGGTCGCGTTCATCACTCATAATCGTTTGCATGGCCTGTTTTAAGTCCCCTCGACGGTCTGGATAACGGCTTGAGGCGGTAGCCGATTGACCATAACTCCGTCCCAAGTCAGCCAAATAGGCAATGGCTGCGTTGGCTCCGGCTATTCCCTCATGATTCTGCGTACCTGTTTCAAACTTGCCGGGTGGATCATCATCAGCCGGACGGACTTTATAGGCTGGTATCTGTTCGAGTAGTTCATATCGACCCCACAATATGCCAATATGTGGGCCAAAAAATTTGTAGGCCGAGCAGACTAAAAAGTCACATCCTAGTTCTTGAACATCAATCGGGCCATGCGGCGCGTAATGTACCGCATCTACCCAGACCCAAGCCGAACTTTTTTGGCGTACAAGTTCAACGATTTGGGCGATAGGGTTGACGGTTCCGACTGCGTTAGAGGCGTACCCGACCGCAACCAGTTTTGTCTTTTCGCTCAGAGAATCGGCCAGTTGGGTTAGGTTGAGGCGACAGTCACTAACCTCAAAGTCAATCCATCTAATGACGATTCCTTGCTCTTCCAGAGCCAACCACGGAGCAACATTTGCGTCGTGGTCTAACCGAGTAACGATAATTTCATCTCCGGCTTGAAACAGGCGAGCCATAGCTCGGCTCAGATTAAAGGTTAGGCTGGTCATGTTTTGCCCAAACACAATCTCGTTTGCCGAGGGGGCATTTAAGAAATCGGCCATAGCCTGCCGAGTCATGTCGATAATTTGGTCGTTGCGCTGGCTGGTGATGAAATATCCGCCATGATTAGCATTCGCTTCGGTCAGATAACGATTCATGGCGGTCATTACTTGGCGTGGTACTTGGGTGCCACCCGGCCCATCAAAAAAAACGTAGGGTTGTCCCTGCGCGTCAGTCTCTTGTAAAGCTGGAAATTGTTGACGAATTTCAGACAGATTTAATAACATGGATTATAACCTCATCGCGTAATGGAATGCACCCAATAACGCCGCTTTATCGTTAAGGATAGCAAAAACAGGAATATGTGATAGCATGTCGGCAAAGCGCCCTTTATTGACAAACGCGGCCATAAAACTACCCTCTTTCAACTTGTCGAGAATACGAGGTGGTATTCCACCACCTAAATAGATCCCACCAGTAGCCATAGTTTTAACAGCTAAGTTACTCGCTTCGTTCCCCAATATCGAGACAAATGTGTTTAGCACTCCTAAACAGAGTTCACATTCACCAGATAAAGCCGCATTCACGATAATGGGTGTCGGATCCTTAGCTGTTTTTATTTTTGCCGTGACATCCTTATTCCCTTCCTCGGAGCGTGTCTCGCTGAGATACGCGTATATATGAGGGATGCCCATACTACCGGAGCAGACTCGCTCGTAGCTAACATGATTATGGGTGCGCCACATGTATTGCAGAAGGCCGAGTTGTACAGGTGTTGTGGGGGCAAAACTAGAATGTCCACCCTCTGAGGGTATAATTTGATACCCATCGTCATGATGCACCAAAAATGCCTCGCCTAAGCCAGTTCCGGGAGCAATGACGGCTTTGTTTGCGTCAAAACGTCGCTCGGCCCGCTCACTATTTAGGGGAGCCACTTCATGGTCGGCCAAATATGGGACAGCGTAGGCGGTAGCTTCCAAATCGTTAATTAGTTTCATCTTTTCAACTTGGATAATCTCTTTGAGGGTTGCTTCTGAAATTTCCCAAGAAAGGTTCGTAACTTGTGCCTTGCCTTTAGCGATGGGGCCTGCTACACCTAACACGGCTTTATCAACCGTAATATTGGTATCGTTTAAGAATTTTTTGACAATAACATCTAAAGTAGGAAAGTCGGCACTTCGAAAGGTCGATTCTACCTCCAGCTTTGGGGCTTTATCATCAATTGAATAAATCGCTAAATTTGTTTTTGTTCCGCCGGTATCACCAACGAGTATCATAACTTTTTTTCCTTAAGTTAAATAACTTTCATTTCTAAGTTGTCATTTTTTACGGAGTGCAAGAATTCCATTCTTGCCACACTTCTTTTAGTACAACGGGTGAGGCAGGGGCGGAGCGGAGATGGTCGCATATTCCAAGTCTAGACCGCCCTGCCTAGCCCCTACGATTCATCACAATTTGTAAAGATCATTTAGCCGAAAATGAACCATACCAGATTCTTATAGGAATCGGAATCAAATAAATTGCGCGCTCCAGAGTGGTTCAATCTCTAAGATTGAACCACTCTCACGGCCAACTGCACAAGTTAATTAATCCCGATTTCTTATCTGCTACCTGTTTTTAACTATATCCATGAATTCTTGTTGGCTATCTCGTATTTCTTCGCCATCTTTAGGAGATAATCGAATGTAGCTCCCATCAGCACGTAGCTGACGGGCATGGATGTTGTCGGCCCACGAGATATTGAGTGCGGTAATTAGCTCTTCTTTTAGAATGGGGTCTTCAATGGGAAATAAAGTTTCGATGCGTCGGTCTAGGTTACGAGACATAATATCGGCCGAGCCGAGATAGATTTCTGGGTCTCCACCATTATGAAAATAGTAGATACGGGTATGTTCCAGAAAACGTCCAACAATGCTAATGACTCGTACATTGTCGCTTAATTCTGGAATACCCGGACGAAGGCCACAAATACTGCGAGCAATCACCTCAACCGTTACCCCAGCTTGAGAGGCTTTGTAGATTTGTTTGATAAATTTTGAATCGATCAAGGCGTTCATTTTAAAGATGAGTTTGGCCGGTTTTCCCTCTCTTGCCCAAGCTATCTCTCGTTCGATGAGGGCGATAAAACGTTTTCGCAGACTAAGAGGAGCCACCAAGAATTTTTTGTAGTCCTCTTTTTTCGAGTAACCAGTCAGAGCATTAAACAAATCAGATGCATCTGATCCAATATCGGGATTACAGGTAAACAGTCCCATATCAGTATATATTTTTGCAGTCATAGCATTATAATTGCCGGTTGACAAATGTACATAACGCCGGATACCCTCTGGTTCTCGCCGAATAATTAGGCAAATTTTAGTGTGGGTTTTTAAGCTACGGAAGCCGTATAGTACGTGTACTCCGGCTCGTTCTAAAGTTTTCGCCCAGCCGATATTACTTTCTTCATCGAAGCGGGCTTTTAACTCAACAAGAGCGGTTACCTGTTTACCATTTTCGCGAGCTTCCATTAAAGCGTCGACTACGGGCGAGTTTTGTCCTGCTCGGTATAGAGTCTGTTTTACGGCCAGAACATCGGGATCGCGAGCGGCAGATTTTAGAAAGTCTGCCACAGGTACAAAGGAGTCGTATGGATGATGTAACAAAATATCACCATCACGAATAACATTGAAAATATCTTGGGGGTGTTGTATTTTGCTCAGGCGAGGATGAATAGCGGACTGATGAGGCTTATCTTTTAGGTCGGGACGGTCTAGCTTCATTAGAGCCATGAGGCCACTTAAACCGAGAGTGGCTTCACTTTCATAAATATCTTCTGGACCAACATTAAAGTTTCGACAGAGGAGTTGGCGGGTATGCTCAGGCATGGTCGCGGTGACGGTCAAACGAACGACAAAACCGTAATGCCGTCGACGCACAGTAGCTTCAATTGCGTCCATTAAATCACTGGCCTCATCAGCTTCAATCTCCATGTCAGCATTTCGGGTGATGCGGAAATGATGAACTTCGATAATCTCAAAACCGGGGAAAAGGTTATCAAGATTGTTGGCGATTAAATCCTCTAGCCAAATAAAACGGTAGGTACGATGACTGTCTCCCTGACGAGGCTTAATCGGTACTAAACGGGGGAGTGTACCGGGCAATTTCAAACGGGCAAAACTTTCTGCACCTGTCTCTGGATCTCGTACCGAAACAGCAAGGTTGATAATAAGATTAGAGATATGGGGAAATGGGCGACCGAGGTCTGATGCTAGAGGGGTTAGGATAGGAAAGACATCATTTTTAAAGTAGTCATCCACGGTTTGCTTTTGTACTTTTGTTAATTCTTCGTAACTATGCAGATGGATACCAGTTTCGTTCAGCTTTTGACGTAACTCTTGAAAACAGTTATACATGTCAACCAGATTTGTACGAACTTTTTTACGAATAGCTAACAACTGTTCTTTGGGAGTTAATCCATCAGCAGGCGTTTTGGTAATACCAACTGTAACCTGTTGTTTTAGACCAGCCACCCGAATCATGAAAAGTTCATCCATGTTTGAACTAAATATGGCTAAAAATTTTGCCCGTTCTAACAGTGGGTTTTTTTCATCTTGGGCTTCGTCTAAGACCCGCCGATTGAATTCTAGCAGGCTTAATTCTCGGTTAATAAATAATGCAGGGTCATCTAAATCATACTGTTGAGCATTTTCCGACGTTGTATTTGACATAAGATTTCCTATTTTGAATGGTTATATATATGGTTACTTTATTATATCATAACTATAGATATTGAGCATCCCTATTCAAGAGAAAATTGCTGACGCTACCTAATTCTTTGGTTTAGTTGAAAACAGGACTACAACGGATAATTGAAAGAAACGGATTGGCTCTCGATGACACAAATTAACCGTAAATATTCAGTAAACTCGCCAAAAAGAGTGTCAGAAACCCGATTTCTCAAAGAAATCGGGTTTCTAGGGCGGCATTACTGAACTCTTACGTAATCAGTCCGTTATTGGGGAGGTTTTTATTCGTTAAATTCCCAAATCTGTTGTAGTCTTGCTCGCCAAAGATTCCGTTAGTGTCAGATAAAATGGATATACGGGGGCTATTTTCTTGAGGCGTGGTTCTAAGGCGGCACAAGCAATAGTCAGTGCGCCACCTTGACTACCGCCCGTCGCGCCGATTCTGGTCTCATCCACATCAGGCATGGCCATGACGATTTGAGCTAGGCAATTCCAAGAAAATAAATCTCCCAAATTGAGCAGAGTTTCTACCCCCCTCAGTCCCCCCTGCTAGGGGGAGGAGCCACTTCCTCCCTAGCAGGGGGGACTGAGGGGGGTAGAAACTCTGCTCAATTTGGGAGATTTTAAATTCTGGAACTTCCCTAGTTGGACGGTGTCTAAAAAGATATGCTAGATTCGTTTTTCAACTACCAACAAATGAGACAGTCCAAACATTCTCATGGGCGACTGCTCAAACAGATAGGTTATGGTTTGTAGGGCTTTGCCTAGGTTAGGGCGACGGGCAACGATGTTATCATAACCCGGATAGATTTGGGTGTGGTTGATAATCCGAACGGGCAGACCCGCAATCAACTGTTGTAGTCCTTGCCGAGTGTAGGCTCGGACATGGGGAGCGAGTTTGTTTCGCAACGAATCGGGCAGGTAGTTGATGAGAGGGGTGTTGCCAAAATGGTACTCACCACGCCAATAATGACCGTGAGTTTCAAATGGGTAGAGTCGATTGGGACAGAAGATGACAATCCGTCCGCCGGGTTGTAGAACCCGTACCATCTCGGCTACAGACTGTGCGTCATCCTGAACATGTTCAATCACTTCATGGCTCAAAATAAGGTCAAAATAGTCGTCGGGATAGGGTAAATATTCACCCGCGCCAACATTAACCAACTCCGAATGATGTCGGCTATCTATGACTCGTTCTAATTCAATATCTAAGCCCACCACATGGGGAGTGAACTGTTTGAGTGCTTTAACATACATGCCTACGCCACATCCATCAACCAATACCTTACTATCATGGCGTAATCTTGGCCCAGCCGCTCGCTGAATCATGTGCAGACGACGAATTTGCCCGGCTCGCCAAACAAGACTGGGTACACCTCGTTCGTCAGCTTTATCATAATGGCTCATTTTTCCTCCAGAACTGATCGGTTTTCTGACACGAAGCTAGTAGTTGTCAGTTCTCAAAACCTTATTTTTGGTATATTCAGTAGATCTGTTCGGCAATAAGAAAGGTGGGTATTTATTGGGCTATCGGAGTGCAAGAATTGTATTCTTGCCAGTCAAAATAGAATTTTGACACTCCTTTCCGCACAAATCCTTATTCCCGAACAAGTCTAGTGAACTTGCCAGAAGGAGCGTCAGAAACCCGATTTCTTAAAGAAATCGGGTTTCTAGGGTGGTTTTACTGAACTTTTACTATTTTTGACCCACGTGCAGGGCCACGGTTCCCATCATCAACATGGTGTACTGCACATTTTTTAAGCCTGCCGTTTCCATAGCTTGTTTCAATTCCTCTGGACGTAAAAACGCATCGGCAGAGTGGGGAAGGTAGCTGTAGGCATCTGGCTGACCACTGATGATACCTCCCAACATGGGCACGATGTTATGAAAATAGAGCCGAAACATCGCCCCAAATAACGATTCTGCGGGACGGGGGATTTCTAAAATGGCGACTTTCCCGCCCGGTTTACAAACTCTGGTTTGGTCAGCTAATACATTGGCAACATTGGTCACGTTCCGCATTAAAAAGCCACTAACTACCCCATCGAAATAGTCATCAGGAAATGGAAGGTAAACTGTATCGGCACCGCTCCAACTGAGTTTTTGCCGATTTTGTAGTTGCGGATACCGATTTTTGCCAATCGTCATCATGGGCAGGGTGAAGTCTGCCCCAACCACCTGAGCAAGGTCGGGGCGTTGCCGAACTGCTTCAAAGGCGATGTCTCCAGTCCCAGTGGCGATGTCGAGCAGGTTGCCTTGTGGTGGTAACTGTAATTGTTTAACCAACAGGTTGCGCCATCGTCCATCTTGTCCCGCGCTCATTAACCGATTCATTATATCATAACGAGGGGCAATCCGAGCAAACATCTGATTAACATAGGCATGTTTTTCTGCGGCTGAGTTAAAGTTTATTTTAGGGTTCATAATCGTTTTTTTGTTGTTTCTTTGGCTCTTTGGGACTTTTCGTGCAGATGTCATGATTGTGTCATCATCTTCCCGCAAGTTTTAAACTTGCGGGAAGATTGCTCCATCAAAGTATCTAAATTCAGGATGCAGTTTTGAGTTGCACGGAATCTACCAGAGAACCGTTTCTTTCATTAAGATTTAGGGGGAATAAGAAAAAGCGCCTAACGAATTAGGCGCTTATATTGTAAAAATTGGATTTTTAGGAAAAGTGATAACTATTCTGCAACATTTAATTTGGGGTAAATCATACCACCGATTGAACTTAGCATCGCGGAGACCATTGAGCCGCCAACTCCAAAGATAATCATGGCCCAGAAAACTCGTCCGGCTAAACTAAGCGTATCAAAGTTTACACCATAGTCAACCAACCACATAAACTGAGAAGCAATGTTTTGGCCTAAATCTACCATCAAAAAACCAGCGGCGGCCATAATCATGGCGATGATACCACCGTATACGCCGGCCCAAAAGCCAGCCATCCAACCTACTTTACCACCTTGGTGGGTATTACGGATACTATCACTAGCCATTAAACTGGCTAACAAACCTGTGGCTAAACAAACAACCGGAAAACCGGGCCAAACAAGATAAGCAAGCGAAAAGAATGGTATGTTCTCATTGGGCGGGATGAGACTAAGTAACATTAGTAATAATAAGCCTATACCACCAGCAAAACTGGCTTTTAAGCTAGACCAAACCATTAATGCGGCATGCTGGTTTTGCTGATTAGGCTGGTTTTTGTGCGCTTGTTGATAATGTGTTGGCGGGGCGTATTGTGGTTGCCTTTGTTGTTGTTGTGTTGTAACAGTCATTTCAATCTCCTTAAACATAAAACATGAATGAATCCAATATGAATTAGCTTCCTTGAAGAAGTTGTAACGATTATAGCATCATTGCCTACAGTTTGGCAATAGCTACTAGGCGATTTAGCCTACGCTATCCCTACGATTTTTTATTAGGGTAAATTTTGCTAATGTATTAGCTTATTGTACGCGTTATAATTCAGATCGAAAAGTTAGACCATGTTTTTTCGTCATGTTGCTTATCACAGAAGTTTATCATTTCAACATGACTAAAACAATATCTGACAGGATTAACAGAATTGACAGGATTACAAGCAAAAAAAATCCTGTTAATCTTGTTAATCCTATCAAAAAATGCTTTTGATTTTATCAATATATCAGGTCATGAATGAAACGACAAACTCTTGTTATCAGATAGGACTGTTCAGTTCTCCATGTTCTCCATGTTCGTCACGTTACAAGCATAACCTCCACGACCTCATGTCTGACAAAATTACTGTAGGTGACGCTTGTAGCGTCACAATTATGCCCATATAGATTAGAACTGAACAACCCTTACTTATCAGACGAATAGCTTGCATTTATCCAACAGTTTTGTGACTTAGTGTAGTGGTCAGCTTGATGTTGAAAACGGAGTGCAACGGATTTAGCCGTTGCTACAGGCAATGGCTGAACCCATTGCACTCCAACATCATCTTGACCACCACACAGTTTTGTGACTTGGCTATCATTAGACGGCTTGATAACTCACAGATTCAGCTTTATTCATAATTGCTACAACTGTATGATTGTGCTAATATTGACCATGCTAACATAATGAATTTACAGGAGGAATATTGTTGATATGAATGGTATAGACCCGTCAACTGAATGGTTGACTGATTATGATAAACACCTTTTTTCTGAAGGAAATCATGAGCGTCTTTATGAAAAAATGGGCGCACATTTGATTGAGCTAAATGGGCAGAATGGTGTACATTTTTCTGTGTGGGCACCCAATGCGACACAAATAGAAATAGTTGGTGATTTTAACGATTGGGACGGCTCCAATCATCGCATGTTTGGAAGTGAAAGCGGTATCTGGACCATGTTTATTCCTGATATGAGGGAAAATACACTTTACAAATATCGGATAATTACCCCACAGGGGGAAAAATTTGATAAATCTGATCCATTTGGCTTTTATATGGAACAACGTCCCAAAACAGGGTCGAAGGTTTGTGACATTGATAGCTACGAATGGAACGATGCCGAGTGGATCAGTAAACGACCTGAAAACCAAGCATTTGATAAACCGCTCTCTATTTATGAGGTTCATCTTGGCTCATGGAAACGTCTGCCTGATCCAGAATGGGTTAGCCGTTATCTGACCTATCGCGAACTGGCTGAACATCTGCTTCCCTATGTCGTTGAGATGGGGTACACCCATATTGAGTTGATGCCGATTTCAGAATACCCTCTTGACGCATCATGGGGGTATCAGGTGTTGGGCTTTTATGCCGCCACCAGTCGTTATGGTACGCCTCAAGACTTAATGTATTTTATTGACCAATGTCACCAGCAAGGCATTGGTGTGATTTTAGACTGGGTTCCCGGTCATTTTCCTAAAGATGGCTCTGGTCTAAACTTTTTTGATGGTACGCATCTCTTCTCCCATTCGGATCCACGCCAAGGTGAGCATCCCGACTGGGGAACGATGGTCTTTAACTATGACCGGCACGAAGTCCGTTCGTTCTTGTTGGCTAATGCTGTTTTTTGGCTTGACAAGTATCATTTTGATGGACTGCGAGTTGATGCCGTAGCTTCGATGCTGTATCTCGACTATTCTCGTGAAGAAGGTCAGTGGATTCCGAATCAGTACGGTGGACGTGAAAACTTGGGCGCGATTCAGTTCTTACGCAAAACCAACGAAGTGGTGCATGGCCTTTATCCCGGTGTAATGACCATTGCCGAAGAATCGACCGCATGGCCAATGGTTTCTCGTCCGACCTATTTAGGCGGCCTTGGGTTTAGTCTTAAATGGAACATGGGGTGGATGCATGATACCCTACGATATATGAGTAAAGACCCAATTCATCGGCGCTACCATCATAATGACCTAACCTTTGGTCTGTTATACGCCTTTAACGAAAACTTTGTTCTGCCCCTCTCTCATGACGAGGTTGTACATGGCAAAGGTTCACTAATCAACAAGATGCCCGGCGACGATTGGCAAAAATTTGCTAATTTGCGAGCCTACTACACCTTTATGTGGGCACATCCGGGTAAAAACCTACTATTTATGGGATGTGAGTTTGGTCAATGGGCCGAATGGAATTTTAATGGTAGTCTCGACTGGGAAGCGACTGAACATGGCGAGAATCATAAAGGTATGATTACTTTTATGAAAGAGCTAAACAGGTTATATAAAGAAACTCCCGCCTTGTATGAGGATGATTTTGAGTGGACGGGCTTTGAATGGATTGATGCGAATGATCATGATAATAGCGTTCTCTCGTTTTTGCGGAAGGCTAAATATACCGATGAGTGTGTGATAGTGATTGGTAGTTACACCCCCGTACCGCGCGAGAACTACTATATTGGGGTTCCCGAACCCGGCTTTTATGATGAAATTTTCAATAGTGACCGAGGTCGATATTGGGGTGGCGATGTGAATAACGGCGAGGGAGTTCAGGCCGAAGAAAAACCGATGCATGGATATGACTATGCGGTGAGATTAACTCTGCCCCCCTTAGCAACCGTTATCTTAAAGGTACGCAAAAAATTGACCAAAGTTACTCCGGCAGTAGAGGCCGTTGTAGAAACAGAAGCCACGGTTGAAACACAAGAAGAAGAGCCAGCCGAACAGAAAACCAAGCCTGCTAAACCGGCTCCGAAAAAAGCTCCGGCTAAAAAGGCTCCCAAAAAAACAGCCAAGGCTAAAACGTCGAAAACAGCTAAAGCCAGTAGTGCCAAAGCCAAAAAATCAGACAAAGCGGCTTAGAGATTAGAGTTGTTCGGGAATAAAGGAGTGCAAAAGCTTCTTGCTTTTGCATGTTTATTTCCGGCAAAAGCAATCGCCCTAGAAACCCGATTTCTCAAAGAAATCGGGTTTCTGATGCTCTTTCTGGCGAGTTCACTGAATATTCACGAAGCTTTTGCACTCCGCATGCCTCGGATTTGAGTTTTTATGCGATGATAAGTTATTGCCGAACAAGTCTATTGTTCTGGAAATAACAAATATAAAAAAAGGACTGACAGTTTATCGTGTCAGTCCTTTTTTAGTTAAGTAACTTTCATTTCTAAGTTGTAACTTTTGTCGGCATGTTATGCCCGAATGTCGTTATCGGGCATCCACACAACACTGTGAGGAATGGATTCCCGCTAAAAGCATGCGGGAATGACATGAGGAAAGTGTCGGTTTCAAACTAATTTGAGTATAAATATATTGCGCTATCAGAATGGTTCAATCTTTAAGATTGAACCATTCTCTCTACCCGTTCCAACTTCTTATCCAGAAATTTTGCCGTGGTCAAACTGACCACCACACTTGTTCAAAAATTTCGGCTAACATTTTAAGGCGAAACAACTAGAGCATGATAGCCGTGGCCTGAGCTTGTCGAAGGCCGTTGGTTTCGACAAGCTCAACCAACTATATTTCGGCTTAAGTTGATAGCCAAAATTTCGATCTGTGCGGATGGATAACCGAAAAATCGACCTTGTAGGTTTTAGAAACCTGCAAGGTCTTCGCTCCAACCCATACCACTACGAATCATACTGCAACAATGAAAACAGGTCGTAATCGGTTAGTTTATCGCGACCATTCAAGAACGTTAGCTCAACGACAAAGGCCATGCTCACTATCTCACCGCCTAGTTTTTCGATGAGCTTGACGGTTGCCTCAGCGGTGCCACCTGTGGCGAGCAGATCATCAACCACCAATATCCGTTGCCCCTTGGAAATCGCATCGACATGTACCTCTAGGGTGTTGGTTCCGTACTCTAGGGCATAACTCTCGGCAATCGATTCGGCAGGGAGCTTACCCGGTTTTCGGATTGGAATGAATCCTACGCCAAGTTTATAGGCCAAAGGCATGCCGAAGATAAATCCGCGTGATTCCATGCCTACCACGAAGTCAATGTTTTTGTCTTGATACTGCTCGGCTAACTGGTCGATTGACTGTTTCATGGCCTCTGCATTTTTAAGCAGGGTGGTAATATCGTAAAAAAGGATGCCCTCTTTTGGAAAATCGGGTACGTGACGAATGACTGATTTTAAGTCCATTGTGATTAACTCCTGTAAAATAATGTTGTTTTGTTTGTGAATTGAAAAATCTGTAATGGTCAGCTTGATGTTGAAAATGGAGTGCAACGGGTTTAGCCGTTGCCAAAAGCAATGGCTGAACCCATTGCACTCCAACACCATCTTCCACATGATGGTAGCAGATGTATCTGCTACCCATACTAGGCGGGTGGCGCGAAGCCTCTTGAAGGAGGATATACCCGCCAAATACCCGTTGCGATTACATAATCGCAACGATCAGGAAAATCGGAGTGCAAAAGCATCTTGCTTTTGCCAGAAGCAAGATGCTTTTGCACTCCGTTATTTCCGAACAACCTTTGCTTCAATGAAATAAACTATTGCACTTTTGTTACCGATTAAACCAAGCAACCGACAACGGAAGTATAGCACCTAAGCCAACGAGCATGGATGCAAAAAGACCAAGCATGGCGATCATGGCTAACGGTGGTAAAACCACCGAGAAGAAACCGACCAACATACTCAGGACAAAAATTATCGTGGCAATGCCGACTATCAGACCTGTTACCCGCCAAGCCTTTTTCATAGAGGCATGGTGTACACTATGCAGTTGTCCGGTTTGACCGTGGACAAAAACCGGCTGAGGGGTTTTATCATCATCCAGATAGTAGGTGACATAGAGCGGCAGGAGCAAAAGTGTCCAGTTGTGCTGAGTGTACTCTGCTTGCCAACGAAAATCCCGAAAATGTTTAACTTGACAGGCGCGCCGACACTCCTTCTGTGCCCGACTCTGAAACTCTGGTAAGGCTTCCGACCATGCATCTTCGGGTGAACGGTTGGGAAGCATAACCAACGATTGACGTAACATGGCAGGTTTATAGGGGCGAGCCGATTTCAGGTCATACTGACTTGTGGGCAGTTCATGTTGCTCTAGGGCCGGAGCGCTAACATTGTCGTAACTACGCTGGAGTTTCCCCACTCGCGGCTCCCAGCGAACCCTAGTTTCTTTGATTTGTCTCGATTTCCAGCCACCCGTTGCATCGTCAAATTTATCTTGATGGGTAATCGCCTTATAGTTAAACCCAACCTCAGCCTGCCATGTGGCCTGCACCTCACTATCGACCAACCAACGTGGCATGTAGAGCGGTTGAATCCGTTTTCGTAAATTTTTACTGGTTAGATCGCCGGGCGGAAACCAGCCACTGCCCACAAAGGAGTTAAGTGTCTTTTTGAGTGAATCGGGGTCAACAGCAAAAGGGACACACAACTCTGGGGAATAACTCAGTTCGAGTTGATTCTCATCGTTATCTGTTGACGCGGACAAAGAAACTAGTATACCATTACAGTAAGGGCAATTCTGCTGACTATCGGTCGCGGGTAACAAGTAGCTCCGATAACAGACCTCGCACGACACCATCTCAATATCAGTACCCCAAACTGCATCTAAATTGTTGCTTGAATCGTTTTTGTTATTTGACATAATAAACTATTAGGCAATTCCAAGAAAATAAATCTCCCAAATTGAGCAGAGTCTCTACCCCCCTCAGTCCCCCCTGCTAGGGGGGAAGCGGCTCCTCCCCCTAGCAGGGGGAGGCTGGGAGGGGGTAGAGTGTCACAATGGTTTTGGGAGGTTTTAAATTCTGGAACTTCCTTAGAAACGTGATTCCTGAAACGTAAGGATGCAGAGACCGTCACGTTTTCACTCCTCACGTTTTCACTCCTCACGTTTTCACTCCTCACGTTTCATTCCTCACGTTTTCACTCCTCACGTTTCATTCCTAAATATCATCCAACGCGTTAGCCTGACCAACCAGCCAAGCGATACCCACAATACCCAGAACGAGCAAGATAAAGCCGACAATCCCTATTGGCAAACCAACCCCACCAAAAATCAGAGTCGCAATCCCCATCAGGCAGAGTAAAATTCCCGGCGTGACCATGACCGTACCCGCCAGCCAAATTTTCCACCATGCTACCGGACGTTGCCCCGACACGAGGCCGCTTTGTCCGTTGACCATAACCTGATAGCTCTGGTCGCCATAGCTGTAGGTCGCAATAAAAATGGGAAGCAGAATGTAGCGCCAATTTTCATCCTTAAAGCGCAGGCTCATGCTAAAGTTACGAATTTGGGACGTGCTGGCCTGATTGCGGCAGGCTTGCCGAGTTGTTTCTCGCATCTCATGCCGACCCGTCTCCCAAGCCTCCTCTAACTGAATGTCGTAGGCTTGAGCCTGATACCCCGCTAAATATTGAGGCTCATACAAGGCCAGAGCATTCGTATCAAAACCGTCTCGTAGCCGATTGAGGAGCAGTTTACTCAACCGATTGGTGCCGGTGATGAGTAGATCGTCATGATTGCAGGTTACATCACCCGATTCCCATTTCCAGACTGTTTTAGTACGGGTTTTTCGTTTACCATTTGAGTAATAACTTTCTGTTTTTGTATGCCCAACTTCGGCTCGCCAACTGGCCTTTGTCGTGGAATCAAAAGTCCAAAAAGGCAGGTAAATGCCAGTAAAACTACCCACTGAGGCTACCTCATTGAGTGAGCCGGGAGTCATCCAACTACTGCCTAGCCACTCCCGAACCGGCTCGATACATTGGTCAGCCTCAATTTTGAAGGGGACTAAAAAGCGAGGGCGCAACAGATCATGCGGAGCCTCTCGTTGAATAACATTATTCGAGTTACAAAACGGGCAGGTGTGGGTTAGCGAATCGGGCGGTACTGAGGTGTAGGCTCCACAGTTTTGGCACTGTAGCTCTTTACGACTTGTGCCCCAACCATGCGCGGCACGTTTTAAGTTTTTGGCGCTAAAATTAAACGCCTCAGCTCCTTTGCCGACCACCGCTTGCGAGGGAGGTTCGTAGTAACCGCAGTGTGTACAGGTCAACCCACCATCGGTGGCGCTGTATGCCGTGGCGGCCATGCATTGGGGGCACTTAAACTCAACCACGGGCCGATCTTGGGTCGTTTCTTCGGGGGCAGGTTGATAAACCTCAATCCCAGTTACCGCCGATTCGGTGGGAATAAAATTTGGAGGGGGAAATGATTTGAACATGCTGTCTATTATACCACAACTACGATGATATGTGATTTTGCACTAGCTGGATTAAAAACGCGGTTTCCGGTTAGTCCTCCCAAAAAGGAGTGTTTGGGTATTGGAAACTATAAATTTGCCTTGACTGACTCCGCCGCCTTGCGATTCATACTCGGCACCGCGGCCAACGCTTCTACCGAAGCGGCGCGAATCTTTTTGACCGAGCCAAACTTCAACAACAGGGCACGGCGACGTTTCGGCCCGATACCCGGAATATCATCCAAGCCGGAGCGGAGGGCGGCTTTACCGCGCAACTTCCGATGATAGGTCACGCCAAAACGGTGGGCTTCGTCTCGGATGCGTTGCAGGAGTTTAAGCCCCTGTGAATCGTGGGGCAACATCAGCGAGTCGGAACGTCCGGGGAAGAATAGCTCCTCCTCTCGTTTGGCGAGGCCGACAATCGGCACTTTGTCGCGCAAATCAAACTCGTCTAGCACCTCTAGCACGGCGTTCAGTTGGCCTTTGCCTCCGTCAATCACGACCAAATTGGGCAATATCTGCCAACTGTCATCTTTTTCGGTTTTGGGCGAGGCTGACGGGTCAGTGGTTTGGTTGACTCGGGCAAACCGTCGCCGTAACATCTCTTGCATGCTGGCAAAATCATCCTGACCATCGACCCCCTTAATCTTAAAGCGCCGATAGTCGCTCTTGCGAGGTGCGCCCTTGGCAAAGACCACCATCGAGCCGACGGTGTTCGTCCCTTGCAGGGTGCTGATGTCGTAACACTCAATCCGACTCGGTGGTTCAGATAGCTCAAGCGCCTGTTGCAGGTCGGCCAGCGCGGCGGTCTGTTTGTTACTGTCCGCCGCCCATTGAGCCTGCATGTAGGTCAGCGTTTCATTGGCATTTTGGGTCGCCATCTCCAGCAAATCCTTCTGTTCGCCTTTGGTCGGCACCTCTAGCAAAACCTCAGCCCCCCGTTTGCTCTTGAGCCAATCTTTAATAATCATCAACTCATCCACATCTTTGGGTAGCACAATCTCCGGCGGAATAGTCGTTGCTTGGTCGTAAAACTGTTTCAAGAAGGAGGCCATCATCTCCTCTTTATCCTCTTCATAGCTATCTTCGAGGATAAAGTAATCTCGCCCCACCAAACGCCCGCCCCGAATGAAAAAGACCTGCACACAGGCAGACCCGTCGGCCTGAGCAAAAGCAATCACGTCCTTATCGACGGTGTCATTGCTGACCACTTTCTGCTTCTCGACGACGCGGTCAATCGCCCGAATCTGGTCGCGCAGTTGAGCCGCCTTCTCGTAATCCATCGCCTCCGAGGCGACCATCATGCGGCGCTCCAAATCGTCAACAATAGGTTTAATTTCGCCACCTAAAAAGTCACACAATTGGTCGATAATGGCCCGATATTGCTCTTTGTTGACCGCACCGATACATGGCCCGGCACAACGACCAATATGGTAATAGAGGCAGGCTCGCTCATCGTTGCCGTCGATGTTGCGGGTGCAGGTGAGATAGGGGAAGATTTTACGCACCAAATCCAAGGTTTGATAGGCCGCCCATGAGGCAGTATACGGCCCGTAGTAGCGCGCCCCATCGTTCCGCAGGCGGCGGGTGACGGTCACTTTGGGGTAGTCGGTCTGCCAATGGACTTTAATGTAGGGGTAGCGTTTATCATCTTTGAGCTTGACGTTGTAGCGGGGTTTGTGCTTTTTGATGAGCGTATTTTCGAGTAGGAGCGCTTCCAACTCACTGCCGGTGATGATAAACTCAATGTCGGCAATTTCGGCCACAAGGCGGCGAGTCTTGGTGCTACTCTCACTGGCCGATTTGTGGAAGTAGGAGCGCACCCGATTCCGCAAATTAATCGCCTTGCCGATGTAGATAATGGTGCCCTCTGCATTTTTGTGCAGATAGACTCCCGGTTGGGTGGGTATGTTTTTAAGTAACTGCTGAATTTTTTCGGTGGTCATAAGTAAATTGATAAAATATTCATTTTTACGATGTAATAGGATAATCCATGCCTTTAAGTGTACTTTTGAAAAGTGTTATCCAATCACCAAATAAATCATCACCATCAATGCTGTAAAAAAATCTATTTACACCTGTAAAATTCTGCGTCGTGATGGCTTTGTTAAATTCATTCGGATTTAATCTTATCATATCTGGTGTCATATGATAAAAAATATGCTTTACTTGATTATCGGGGAGGAATCTAACAACGCTGATACCATGATTCTTGGCGTAATTTAATGCTCCTTTTTGCATAGAGCTTGTCAGTGCAAACGAACCTTTTATATTTACGCCACCTATTTGATTTAATTTGGCTTTAAATTCTTCAACGTCATCTACGGGTAACGGTTTAGATAGATCTTTACACTCCCATACCCATAATATTGACCATTTATCTGCATTCGGTAACCACACTTCTATCGAAATATCAACAATAATATCGGCTTCTCTATCTTTTGAGTAATAAGCCTTTTTCTTGAAAACCTTACAACTAGTAGGGTTTAATCCTAAACTGTTGTCTTCCAACTCATTGTTTATATGATTAAAAACCTTATTTTCAAATGCATTACCTTTGGCTGTCGTATTCATGTTTTATTAGTCCTTTTTGATGATGTGGTTTAGTAACTTTTTATCTTTACCTGATGGTAACGTTTTTTGTGGCGTAGTTTTTGAAACGCTGAACGTCTGAAAAACCAATGACAAACGCTGATTTTGTCTCCCGAATTGGGATTCTCTCCAAATATCGGTTTGATCAGTGATGGAATTCAGCGATTTCAGCCGTTCTCATCTTTTTCAGCGTTTCAACGGTCTGTCTCACAACCTCCGGTAACACCAGAAGAACCGAAGATGAGGGGAGATTATAATCCGAGAGGAAAGGACAGTCAAAGAAAGCTATCGCCCCGTCTGTATGCGTGTGCCCATTACGGTAATACAAAAAGCCACCCACTCATTCAGTGGGTGGCTTTGTATGTAAACCGTTATCTGGAAATTCTTAAGCTGGTGACAGTGCTAACTTTGGCATACCATTCCAAAATTGCCCTTCTAATTCGCGTCCATTTCGTTTTTTCTGAACTCCGCCCCATTGTTTGAAGAAGAATGGCACATTGACCGACAAACATTGATCCTTAATATTGATGACCCATTCTTTCGGCATCTCTCTGGCCCCGGGGCCAGATTCACCACCGACGATGACCCAATCGATTCGTTTGAGATTCAAGTCAGGCAATGGGCCGAGCAACGGCTCCAACGAAAGAAATTTTATCACGGCCTTGGTTTGACGTAAATCATCTATCCGGTCTGTGCAGGCTTGATTTTCAACGCTAACTCCCATCCATACGTTTGGAGGCCAATCAATTTGATTGTTCAAACTAAGTAATCGTTCGGAGCGTTTGGTTAATATCTGAAACTGATGCCAATGTGCCTGTTGCATGGTTTGAAAGACATTTTGAATGAAAAAGACGGGGACATCTTTATGGAACAGATCACTCATGGAATTAACGAAGATAGTTTGAGGTTTTTTCCAATGCAGGGGAATAGTTAACGTGTCCTGATGGATTTGTACCTCAAAGCCATGTTGATATTTATCAACGCCCATTGCTTTCAGACGTTTTGTCATGCGCTCGGCGTAACAATGTTTACATCCTTGGCTGATTTTAGTACATCCGGTGACAGGGTTCCATGTTTTCCCTGTCCATTCTATGCTTGAGTAGGTCATATAGTAGCTCCTGACAATTATTAATCTTGTATACAAACGCGGCGCATGAGAAACAGGAGAATCCAGTTAATCAAAATCTATAAAGGTTTTTGATGGGTCTGAAACCGGAAAATTCTCTTTAAAGGTCACAAACAGATAGCCTAATGAGCGTGATGTATCGATGGCTAAAAGTCGAAAGGTTAGCTGTAGAAAATTTGGTCTTGAGAAATCGACTTTGTAGATTGTATAGTAATCCGTTACCTCAGACTCCGCCAAGCCATTGATGAAGTGGGCTAAGGCTTGGTTGCGTTCTTGGGGCGTTAAATTTCGGGTGAATGTTATGTTAAAATCTCTGAACTGTTCACTCGGATTATCGGTATTGCGCCAGACAGATGTTTGGTCGTTGGGGGTAAAAAGTTCTTGCGGTTTCATGATTTTTATGCCTCAATTCCTACTGGTAATGCTTTTTGGGAGCATAGTTTTTGAAACGCTGAATGTCTGAAAAAACAATGACGAACGCTGATTTTGTCTCCCGAATTGGTGATGATTTTGGACATGGGTCTATTACCCGTTTTCGCCCGAATTACAGGACAAGGTGAGTAAGAGAACAAAAGTTAAGGTTAGAACATAAATAAATCTCATTTCTAAATCTCCTCAAAAAAATATTTAGGGTTTGCCGCAGAAGTTATAGCTGATGGGGATATGATACCGTTAGCAGTAGGGTTTGACAAGCAGAATTGAGCTTCATCAAATCGATGAGGTACAAAAAGAAACGAGTCAAAACAGTGCGCCGATTCAGAAATCAATCACGGGCGCAGGGAACGGTTTGGGGGGATATGACTGCCAATCAAAAAGCCCGCGAATTGTCACTCGCAGGATGAATTTTGAGCCAAAAAGAGGTCTATTGTCGGAGATGGCTCATTCGCGTCAAGCGCAAATAGAGACGATGGCCGAGCGTCCCCATCCCTATTTTTGGGCCGGCTTCGTTTTGACCGGACACGGGGGCATGGTAGAATGTGGGGTGAGGTGTCAGGGTGAGGCAGGTTTGGCTTGGTTTGAGAGTTCGTCACCAGTGGTACAGGCTGGCGCGGGTTGTCTGGTGGTGGTGCTGTTCATGGTCGGGCTGGTGTTGGCGGTGAGGAATAGGAATTAATTAAGAATTCTGTACCTACGAGATTAAAATAGGGTAAAATATGCCAGTCAAATATGTTATTCATGATGAAGCAAAAAATTAGGTAAAAAATGAGGTTAAACTATGGCTACCGTTATTTTTCAAGAGTCACTTCTGGAATCAGAAGGAATAAAGATAGATATACCCGCTCAATGGTTGATTGGCCTTGATTGGCAACCAACTGTGTTGGAAGCGATTATCAAAATCGGTATCAAACAGTTCAAAATTCATCAAGCATTAACCTTATATCAAACGGGTGGCTATTCGATAGGACACATTACCGAAAAGTTCCAAATATCGAAACAAGAGTTAATCGTTGCCGCGAAAGAGCGAGGAATTGAAATAACTGTTCAAGAAGAAGTTAAAGAACCACCTGAATTAGCAAAACAGCTATTTGGGATATTAGGAACCGGCAATTGGCAAGAATATGATAATGATTTAGATTGGCAGAGGTTCGCTACATGAGCAAATTATTGACAGAATTTTCTGGTAACCGTCTATATTTAGATACAATGGTTCCTTATGCCCTGTTACGTGGTCTTGAATCAACTGCCCAAAGATTATTTGAACGTATTCATGCTGGTGAAATAGTCGCTTATAGTTCAGTTCTCACCTTTGACGAGTTAGCTTATCGTTTATTGTTGGCTCTGATTAAAGATCAATACCAAAAATCTCCCTTAGACCGATTACGTGCTGATGAAGAAGGTATGATTTCTCTGTTCTATCCTCGTATTGCTCCGAAATTAACCCAACTACGTAACTTTCCTAATCTGAACTTAGTTGATGTTACCCCACCTGATATAGAGGCGATGAGTAAGGCAATGTTGCAATACCATCTTCGCCCACGTGATGCTCTACATTTGGTAGCCATGCAAAAATCGCAATGTTGGGAGTTAGTGAGCAATGACGCAGGTTTTGATAGAGTTCCAACCGTGCAACGGTATGTACTAACTTAAAAGGGCATGGTGTAGAACTTTTGCAAGCAAAGATATTTCTGAGGTGCTAAAATGGCAAAAAACATAGCTGTTGATTTTATGCCTCCGGGCATGCTAGAATTTAGTGTTACTGATAAAACGACTGAATCTATTGAAACGACAGGTTATGGACAGGTTGGTCTTGGTGGCGAGATTAATCTGTATGCCCAATACCCAAACGCTCTTTTTTGGGAGGACTAACCGGAAATCGTTTTTTTAATCCGGCCACAAGTTGAGTTAATAGCCGTGAGTTATCTAAAGCGATATGTCGCAGAGTCAGTTGCAGGAAATCGGCTTTAGAGAAATCAACCGTATAAATCACATAGCTTGTTTGCATCTGTAATTCTTGCAGACGAGTCACCAGATAACATACGGCCTCGTTTCGTTCCTCGTCAGTGAGGGGATGCATGAATCTGAAATTCAAATCAACGAAATGTTGGTCAGGATTATCAGCATTACGCCACAGTTTAATTTGATCGTTCATGGCAAAACGGTACTCTTTTTTCATGATACAACCTCTAATTCGTATACCAAAGGTGACGATATTGATTCACCACCGGAAATGAACTCACTTCGAAAATCGTTTCGGTATACCCAGCCTCTGACATGGGGTAAAACGGGCCGTAGTGAATAAGGCTCGACTGTTCCAAATCAAAGACGACATCCTCCGAAATTTTGAGATAAAGTATTGTTCGTATTTCATCAGGTTGTGATAGTTCCAACTGTGCCCCAATGTCTGATAGCATGGCCTCAATCTGTTCCGTTGTCGGGCGTGGATATGGCCCTCGTTCTTGAGTGAAGGCGAAAAAACGACCATCATTTCCACTACGCTGTCCAATACTCGGTTTGAGACCATTGATTAGAATCTCATTCGCCGATGAGACTGTCGTTAGGTGAAAATAGGTGACTAAAAACTCCGATTCTGGTAAAGGTGGTGATTGGGTTGCCGTTCGTTGGTCATCTTGAGATTGGCGTTCTGGAACGGTTAAGAGTGACAATCCGGCCTGATACTCTGTTTCTTGGGTTAACGATTGACTGGTAGAGGCAGTAAAATAACTGCTCGATAGGTAGAGTATTACACCAAGTACCCCGCATGCTAGAAGTAAATTGCGAGAATTTAGGGCGAGAAAAATTGGTTTTGTCATGGTTATGTTGTTAGGAGCGTTGCCGAGCCAAGCGGCAGTCGCAGAAAATAGCCCCTTAAGTTGTTCAGTTGGTCAATCAGTTGGGAGGGTCATGATTTCTTCTCCGAATATAGAACCAAGCGATTAGTGGGAATATTAATCCACCAATCCACACGCCAAATGATAATCCTCCATCTCCTGGAGAGGCGTTAAATTCATTAGGGTGTGACCAAACTGAGTTGAGCAAAATCAGACAGCAAAAGGGAGTTCGTGATAGTTATTAGAGGATGGAGGTTCAGGGGTTTCGAGGGTTGATGTAGCTTGGTGTTGTAGTAAAGGGTCACAGTCGAGAGCTTGAAGCTCTAGTTGTTGGTTTCTTGGATAATCT
>JAUCGA010000104.1 GCA_030377865.1 Anaerolineales bacterium HSG25
GTGAGAACTAACCGGAGTGCAAAAGCAGGTTTTCGGAGCCAATTTTCGGAGTGCAAAAGCAGTTTTCGGAGCCAGTTTTCGGAGTGCAAAAGCAGTTTTCGGAGCCAGTTTTCGGAGTGCAAAAGCAGTTTTCGGGGCCAGTTTTCGGAGTGCAAAAGCATCTTGCTTTTGCATGCATGGCTTGTCTGGCAAAAGCAAGATGCTTTTGCACTCCGAAAACTGGCCCCGAAAACTGGCCTCGAAAAAAAGAGGATCACCATGAAAAAATTAGAAATTATCGGATTATCATTAGCCTTCATCGGCCTCATCATGACCATTTTTCTGGTCATCTTTCAAACCGTGATAGTAGGATTTGTCATGCTCTTCGGCTCAATCGCCGCGCTCGTCTTCGCCATCGGGTCAGGCATCGGGTTGATTGTGTTGGCTGGCAGTAGCGGCTTGGCGCTCTCATGGGGAATGGAGCGCCTCCGCCAACAACGAGAGTTGACCGCCCAACTGCGCCTGCAAAATCAGCAGAGCCAGTTAGCCACTCGGCGGGACGAACTACAACTGTTGCTTGAGCTACGCAACTCGTTACAGGTCATGCAAGTGCTAAAGTCCGGCGAGTCGCTGGTCACAAACCAGCCCAACCTACACTTGCTGACTGGCCCGACTCCGGTTGTGATGTCAGCCGGAGTCGGGAACGCGTCCGCCCCCATGACTGGTCAGGATAACGAGGCTCTAGCCTACACCACCGACCCCAACTGGATTCACAACTTTCTGTTTGACGAGCAGAACAAACTAAAGGTCTACCATGTCAAACTTGACGGCCCGACCGGCGTGGGCAAGACTCACCTCATGTTGCACATCATCTCCCTGCTACAACAACCGCACCCCGCGGCTGAATATTGGCTGTGCGACCCCAAATTCGAGGGTGAGTCATCCGGTTGGCCGTTTGAACCATTCGTCACCGACTTTGAGGATGTCGCCACTGGCGCGCAATACCTGTATGACCGCGTGGTCACCGCTCGCAAGCATGCCAAACGGAACGACAACCCACCCCAACATCCGGCCTTTCTGCTGTTCGACGAGGCGGATGGTTGTTTTGACGAACATGGCGAAGCCTTCACCCGCCCCATCCGCCGCATCATCAAAGAGGGGCGTAGTGGTTGGGCACACTGCTTTTTGGCCGGACAATCTCCCCTCGCCAAAGATGTCGGTCTCTCCGGTTCGCTATTTCGGAACATGGTGCGTTTTGTATTTGGCATGGAGGCGCTGGCCTTTTTACGCAACCCGCAATTCGGCCATTGGGACAAATCAGACCGGACACGCTGGGGCAAACAGTTGCAACATCTGCAAGAGCAAAAGATTCGAGGCTGTCTGGCTATTCCGGCCAGTGGGCAAGGCAAACCGTTCGTCGCCGAGATTCCGCATCTACCAAGGCCGCAGTTCGTCAATTTGGTGGAGACGGGCGAATGTGCGAATGATGAATGTGCGAATAACGAAACTCCAGATGTTGAAGGTTTTGGAAACCTTCAACATCTCAACAACGGGAGTCAAAATGGCAATGGTCATGCCCGTAACCTGAGCATGTCGAAGGGAGTAAGCATGTCGAAGGAAGAACCTGATCCACAATTCCAAGCCGACCTGCTCAAGGTCTGCGCCAACATCGACCGAGTACGGTTTCGCAAAGGGAAACCGGTGCGATCTTCCATTTGCAAAATCCTCGGCATCCCCGACGGTGGGCGCGAATATCCACGGGCTAGGGCGGTGGCGGAGTATTTGGAGAAACAGAAGGATTGAGAATCAAGGACTGAGGCAAAAACGGAGTGCAAAAGCATCTTGCTTTTGCCAGTCTATAGATGTTCAGATAAATATTTTCAGCCATCACCTACCCGCAAGTTCTAAACTTGCGGGTAGGTTGGCCTTGAAAAAAGCACTTTCGTTAACCTACCTTAAGATTATTAAGCATACAAAGTCCGATTTAAGGATTCAAACCAAATTCAAACAAAGATATGGTACTATGGTACTAACAACATTTTCGCTTAACAATGTTAAACTTAATATTGTTAAGATGTAAGCGGTTTAGTATGTAATTAAAATTTTTTTAAGGGGGAAATTATCGTGAAAGTACGAAAAGTAGAAGTTGTAAAGCCTACAGCTAACCCACGGCGATAAAGGAAAGCCGACTTGGTCTTATCAACCAACCCGGCTAATTTCATCACCAGCCTCGTATAAGGTAAGCTAGAAAATGACAAGTAGTTATTGGGACATCTATACAGATGTCCCGTTTTTTTTTAGAGCATCTTTAAGAGCAAAGGGTTTTACCTTGACAATGTTACATTAGCGTTTAAGTCCGCTATGCCACGTCATTCTGAACGTTATTTGCGAAGAATCCGCCCAAAAGTATCATCATGGGGGATACTTCGCTTCGCTCAGTATGACGTGATTGTAATCTAACATTGTCAAGTTACTCTGCGGTATCTTTTAGATATTTGGTATTAACCCGTAAATACGATTCACGTAAATCTGCGTCTTGGATATGGTTGGCTCGTTTTTCGATGAGGTTTCGAGCTAATTGGTAAGCCTGTATAGCCCGTTTGTCTCCTACCACCGCAAAGGCATCTCCACAAGCGCAATAATCCCGTTGGGGAAACTCCGGTCCCTCTCCCCCACATTCTTCTAACAAAGTCCAAGCCTGCTCCGCGTACTCAACCGCTTTAGCTATATCGCCTTGCAGTCGGTAAATATTACCTAATACGGCCAAATTATCGGTGGTTGACCACTTGGCTTCAAGTGATTGCCGAAGTTTTAGCCCTGCTTGGGCTTGCTGGATAGCTTCCGGTAGTCTCTTTATCTCCATGTAAACCATTGCTAAATAAATTTGGAAACCGGATACCAAATACCGCTCATCAAACGCCTCGGCAATCACCACCCCCTCCAACAATAAATTTTCGGCTTTGGGGTAATCACCTCGGTCAATCTCGGATAATCCCCAATTATTTAACAAATAAGCTACGCCAACTTCATCATTGATTCCTTTGGCTAAATGGATGCCAGATTGAAAAGATTCCTCCGCTTCGGCAAACACACCTAACTCTTGGAAAATAGCACCCAAATCAATCCACGTGTTGACCTCATCCCATCTGTTGCCAGTGGCTTGCAAAATCGGTAAGGCTTGGTTGAGAAACTTTTCAGCTTGATGGTAATTGCCTAACTCACGCTCTGTACTAGCGAGATGGCTCAGAGTCTTACCCTCTCCCACTCGGTCTCCGATCATCTGTTGAATAATCAATGCTTGATCGCTAAATTTTTTGGCATCGTGGTGTTTACGCTCGTATGAAGCAATTGTACCAAGTTGGTAGAGAGAATCGGCTTGTCTCTGCTGGTCTTTTAGCTCTTCGCTCATCAAAAATGCGTCCTCAGCATATATCTCAGCGCCTTGAAAATCACCCCGCTGGCGATAAACACTGCTCAAACCATGAAAGGCTTCAATGATGATATGACGCTTGATTTCGCTGGTGATGATCTCTAGCTCTAACAAACCAATCGCCTCATTATACCGCTCATCAGCCAAATCATAATTACCCTGTTTGGTTGCTAATTGAGCCAAATTAGCCCAACATTTGGCCTGTTCCGTTGGTATTTCAGCTACCACTAAAGCCGCCTTGCCTGATTTTTCAGCCTCATCATAGTTGGCAATGGCAAAATGAAGCTCAAACCAACGGTTATGACACTCCAACTCAGTTATATCAGTCAAGGCTTCTAAGGCTGTTCGTTGTCGGTCTCGCAAACCAAGCCGATGCAATATCTCAATTTGACCGAGACGCAACGCGGCCACTTCGCCAAACTCTAAGGCTTTGGTGTATAAATCGAGCGCGGTTTCGTTGGCGTACTCCGTTTGAGCCTTGAGCGCGGCCCGTTCCAAATGGTATACGGCTTTGTCGGCGATTTGAGCTTCATAAAAATGATGGGCCAACCGCTCAACTTCGTTGGGTTTGACCACCTCCAAACTTTCAGCAATCAGTCGATGATATTGCCGCTCTTTGTTACTCAGCATGGTCTCATAAACGACCTGTTGGGTAATGTTATGCCGAAACAAAAAAGCTCGTCGTGGAGTAAATGGGTCAGGTTGAATAAAGTCCTGTTCTTGTAAGTCAGCCATCATCACCCTAATCTCCTCCGTTTTGAGGCGTTCTGGGTGGGCATGCGCCAACACATCAAACTCAAAAGTTCGACCAATGAGGCTGGCAAACCTAAGCAGATTAAAACTCATCGGAGGTAACGCTTTTAGTCGGTTTAACACCACTTCGTGCATAGTTTCGGGGATGCCCAAATCGACCTCGCTCAAATCGTCAACAGCCTTAAGTTTTAGGTAGAGCTTTGGCTTAATTCGCCATTCATGCTTGACCGGGTGTAGATAGATATGGTCGTTGTTCTGCAACAATTTGGTGAACTCCTGCACAAAAAAGGGAACACCTTGAGTTTTTGACTGGATTAAATTGACTACCAAGGTTGCTACCTCATCATTAAGTAGATGTTTAGCATACTGATACACCCCCTCGGCAGAGAGTTCACCTAAATGTATGTAGTTATAATTTGTGATATTCTGAAATAGTTTAGTGACCGATTTATCCGTTACGGGGCGTTGTACCAACAGATACATAATCCCCAACTCTTTTGGTCGTCGGGTTAGGCTTTCTAGCAGTTGCCAGCTTGCCTCATCAAGCCAATGAGTATCTTCTAACAAAATCAATAACGGATCCTCCGACAAATAGGTGTCGAGGTTGATTACGGTATGCCTGAGAATCTTTTCGACCAAGTCAAACAGTGAGTTTTGCCGCATTTCGGGGCTAAAACTGGCTGTGGTCGGATTATCGGGAATGTTCAGGTTTAACAAGTCGCCCAACACAGGTAAGCGGACTAAATAACGGCGGCCAATCTCTTTTAATTTTTGCTCCAAATGGGCAATCTGTTTAGTGAGGTGCTGTTGATTAAGTTCTTTAATTTGGCTAGAAGTGAGGCGATGCGTGGAACCAAGTTCGGGGGCTGGTGGTAAGTCGAGCAGGGCCGAAAAAATGGTACGCCACGGGTAATACATAATATTTTGTACGCTTGGGTCACAACTGCCCTGTATCACCCGCACCCCACGACGATACGCCCGTCTGACAAACTCATTGACCAGATGACTTTTGCCAATTCCCTTAACACCTTCCACACAAACAATGTGTTCTTTTCCGGCCAAGATTACCCCAAGCAGATTGGTTAGTTCTTCAACTTGAGAACCTCTTCCCCAAAGAGGCTCGGTAAATTGGCTAAAAATATCGAGTTGTAAGGCCGACACAACTCGGTAAATCTCATAATGCCCCGTTTTGCCTTTAAGCTCAACCGCGCCCACATGGTCAAAGCTATATTTTCTATGGCTCGAGTCGTAAATCGCCTGACTAACTATGATTTCACCCGATTTTGACTTGCCCATCAATCGAGCCGCGGTGTTGACCGTATCACCCAACCCCCCATACGTCAGCCGATTTTTACCCCCATACCGTCCGGCACGAATCCGACCATAAGCTATCCCAATTTTAACTGTATTGATGTAGGTAAACTGATCAGCTACATGCTGTAAAGCAATAGCCGCGTCAATCGAGCTTTTACCTGCATCTTCAACGGGAAGCGGCGCACCAAATATCACATAAAAATAACTACCCTTATCACCAAAAATCAACTGCTTGATATAACTCCGATGGCTTTGTAAGGTCTGCTGAACTTGTTGGATAAATTTGTCTAGTTTAAGCGGCGCGTCTGGGTCACGGTCATAGTCAAGACCTGAAAAGCTAAAAAACAAAACGGACACAGTCTGGACAATATCAATTTCCTCAGATTGGCCCGTCTGATACTGTTCAAAAAGAGGTGGCAAGACCCAGGGTTTAATTTTCTCTTGCGAGGGGACATTCAAGGGCCACGGCTCAATATCGGGTTGACGATTGATGTTTTCTACCACGGCATACCGCGCCCCTCTGAGATACTGGCTTTCTTTGCCTCGTTGGTCGGCAATGTTGAGTGTGCCATTCAAATAAACAGCTACCTCTGGACTCAGCACCACCTCACCCGAAGCGGCAAACTTTTCGGCCTTCGCCATCCGGTTCAACGTATCACCAACCAACACATCAAGCAGTTGAATTTGGGGATCACCAACCAAGAACCGATTGGCGTTACCGCTCGCCACCGACACTTTGAGGGACAGCGGTTGTTCAAGCGAGGCGAACTGTTGCATGGCCGATTGTAAGGCTAATCCGCAAGCGGTAGCTCGCAGACCATCATCATGGTCAAACCAACAGGTAATCGCATCCCCAGCAAAGGTGAGAACGCTTCCACGATAATGATGGACTTGCTCGACCAACACTTCGTACACCTTGTTGATCTGCACCGTCAGAATATCATTGCCGCGCCGAATATCATGTTGTTTGATTAACGTTTCAGTTAGGGGAGTAAAACCAGAGACATCAGCAAACAACGCCGTGCCCCACGTTTCACGAGGGAGAACTTTCTCAACTCGCCGATCAATTGGCAGATAGGCGAGTGTTTTTGGAGGGCTATTCATTTTTGCACCAACTATTGTTTATCACATACGCATCATCACAGGTTAATATTATTTTAATAAAAAATCACAATATCGACACAGTATTTTTGTCCTATGACGGTTTAGATTAGGCTAAAAGTAATAGTCTAAAACGCGCAAAGCCCCAACCTGTTTGGTCGGGGCTTTGCTAACCTGTGTATATGGATGCACCAATTTGGCACAAAAATCAACAGCTATTGTAACAAAAAATATAAAAATATCAAGGGGAATTTTGCCGATTCTGCAATAGTTCTGCATAAGAATTGCACAATTGTTCCCTAGAATAAAGTAATTGAACTGTTGTGAAATAAAGGTAGGCTGTGGATTACGTGGATTATGTAACGGTCAACTTGATGTTAAAAACGGAGTGCAATGGGTTTAGCCATTGCCATCACATGATGATAACGGATGTGTATCTGTTACCCATACTGGGCGGGTATATACCCGCCAAATGCCCGTTGCGATTACATAATCGTAACGACATGCCATTTAGGCGAAAATAACAACTTAGAATTGAAAATTACTTTAGGAAACAACTCATGAAATTTATACACAAAAATTGGTTATGGATACTCATCAACATTGTCGCGATTTTACCACTCATCGGACTAATCGCCTCGGTTGATATTGGCTTTACTACAAATGGTCTGCCCGAACTAAGCATCATGGCTCCACCGAGTCGAGGAGGAGACCTGCATGAGGCTCAGACCGGATTAGGGTTTATGACCCGTATGACAGGTGAATGGGCCATGCGCTTTTTAGTTTTATCGCTTACCTGTACCCCGATATTTATTTTGTCTCGTTGGCCGAAAATCCTGTCGATTAAGAAGATTACAGGATTGTGGGCTTTTGTTTATAGTCTACTTCATCTGGTTGTGTTTGTGGCTGATAAGGGCTGGTGGGCTACGTTTGAGCAGGCTAACTTTGTTATGGGGCTTATCAGTTTGTTGATTATGATTCCCCTAGCTCTAACCTCGCATAAGTGGTGGATGCAACAGCTCCGCAAAAACTGGAAGGTTCTACATCGAGCCGCGTATATGGCAGGTATATTCGCTATTTTACACCTTGCCTTTTTAGGCGAAGGAGTGGCTATACTTCAGATATTTATCATTGGTGGAGGCTTAGTATTACGCCTACCGCCTATTCGCCGAGCGGTGGCTCGTTGGCACACAGGTTCAAAACACCTACTCAGACCATCTTTTAGCAGTAGTCGCTTGGTGTTTGTTTCCAAGCTATTACGCAAAGGGAATTAGAGACTAGCCCCGTTGAGAGAGCGGTCAATATCAGGTATACTAAGCTCAATTCAGTAACAGGAACAAGCTGAAATAAAAAAACATCTCTCTCCTTTTTTTCTCCTTTGTAAAAGGGTCACGTCTGGGCAACGTGGCCCTTTTCGATTCTGCACAGTTCTTAAGTTAAGGTAACTCCAAGAAAATAAACCTCCCAAATGTCATGCCCGAATGTTGTTATCGGGCATCCATTTGTATGCAGAATGTGGATTCCCGCTAAAAGCATGCGGGAATGACATAGAGAATTTAATCAGTTTGGGAGATTTATTTCCTTGGAAATCCCTAAGAGTTCGTAGTAGGCATTTTAGTGCTGTTTGAAGGCGATGAATCGCCCACTACAAACCTTAAGTTGACGACTATGCTATTAGCGCCCATTCACTCTCCAACTGCTGGAACAACGCCTCAAACTTGGTACCCACGATTGGAGGATTGTCGATTTTTTCTTACCCATTCAATTTTTCGGAGGGCTATTTTCAAAGGACTGTTCAGTTCTCCATCTTGTCACGCTACAAGCGTGACCTACACAGTTTCATCTCCAGCAAAATTACTGTAGGTGACGCTTGTAGCGTCACGATTATGCCCACATGGATTAGAATTGAACAACCCTTTATTTCCAAGAGTTAATTGACAAACAGCTTTATACATGTTACTGTACCCTCAACTGACCAAAGATTTGTATAGATGAAGGTGTTTGATACTTAATGGGGGAAGTCCGGTGGAAGACCGGCGCTGTCCCGCAACGGTAAGGTTTTATCAACCAAGCCCGATACCCCACCTTGATACAGGTTCGCGTCTACCTTCGTGGAAAAAGGGGGCCGAAAAGTTCGTCAAATTGGCGATTTTTCACAAACTAGTATTCTCAAAAGGCAACCCTTGGGCTTGGGTTGCCTTTTTTATTTGTCTTTTGGTCTTCGTTTGGGCCATAAGAACAGGATGCGTGGAATGACACTGATTTTGGTGTGATTTAATCAGTAGACTTGTTCGGGAATAAGGATTTGTGCGGAAAGGAGTGTCATTCCACGCATCCTGTTCTAAGATTGGCCGAAACAAAAGAGTTGTTCGGGAATAAAGGAGTGCAAAAGCATCTTGCTTTTGCCGGAAATAAACATGCAAAAGCAAAATGCTTTTGCACTCCGTGTGCCTCGAATTTGAGTTTTTATGCGATGATAAGTTGTTGCCGAACAAGTCTAAAGACTATAGCCCAAATTATCTTTTTATTTATCAATGGAGAGTTTTTTATGTTATATAAACGTCTAAAATCGGCCATGTGGCTAATTGTAGCTATATCTATTTTGTCAGCGCATACAGCTTGGGCCGATTCAGTCAACCCGCCGTTCTTTTTACAAGTTGAACCGACCATGCATATTATGGAAGGGTTCTTGCCGCCCGGCTGGGCCTTATTTTGGTGGTTGGTAGCCCTGCCATTTTGGGTTTTGGGGTTTCACCAATTAAAGCACCTGCTAATCGAAAAACCAGAGCAACGGCTATTACTCGGCCTCGCGGGCGGTTTTATCTTTGTTCTTAGTGCCCTGAAAATTCCGAGTGTTACCGGATCGAGTAGTCACCCAACCGGCACTGGCTTGGGAACTATCTTGTTTGGCCCCTTTATCGTCGCCATTTTGGGTACAATTGCCCTGATTTTTCAGGCTCTACTGGTGGCACATGGCGGCATCACCACGCTAGGAGCGAACTCGGTCAGCATGGCTATTGGCGGGCCGTTGGTAGCCTACTATCTGGTTTGGCTTCCCTTACGGAACAACGCTCCAATTTGGTTGAGCGTGTTTTTAACCGCCTTTATTGCCGATGTGACCACCTATCTGATAACGACCACCCAAATTGCATTGGCCTTTCCCGATCCGGTAAGCGGTTTTATTGGCTCTTGGATCACCTTTGTTGGAATCTTTGCCATCACCCAAATTCCATTGGGTATCGCCGAAGGAATATTGACCGTTTTAATCGTTAATGCACTCCAACAGTCGGCAACCTCCGAATTGAAGATGTTAGGCGTGTTTAAGTAGTTTCGGAGTGCGATGGGTTTAGCCATTGCTTTAGGCAGACGGAAGAAATAAAACATCCCAATTGAGGAGTCAGCACCCGCGGTGCGGCACGACGCGTGCCTACTCCACGGGACAATTATTTTTTTCCACGTGCCTTACTACGTGTGGTGCAGACAATCTGCCTACTACAAGGTGGCGTAAGTCCTTCCATAGTTAATCGGAGTGCAAGAATTCTATTCTTGCCGTCAAAATATAATTTTGACACTCCTATAACTACCGAAGGACTTCTGCCGAGCAATACTACACTCCAAAAGGAAACAATTATGAGTATACAACTACAAACATCAGCCAAGCGCTACCCGTTAAGTGTTGTTCTTATTAGCATTGTCACCATTATCTTTTTGATGGCCTTGCCGCTATTTTTGGTGCAAGACAGCGAGTTTGGTGGTTCTGACGGATTAGGGGTCGAAACGATCGAGAGCATGGCTCCTAACTATAACCCCAACTGGACAGCTAATGTATGGGAACCTCCCGGAAGTGAGACCGAAAGCATGCTGTTTGCCTTGCAAGCCACTGTTGGCGGGATTCTCATCGGCTATACCTTTGGATACTTGCATGGACGACGCAAATCGTCTGATGATTAGGCTTGGGAATAAAGGAGTGCAAAAGCATCTTGCTTTTGCCAGAAATAAACATGCAAAAGCATCTTGCTTTTGCACTCCGTGGAATCGTTCTTTGGGAAATTTTAAAAATTGGAACTGCCCTATTATCATCCATGCACCTCATAGACCGTTATGCTTACACCAACCGCTTACGACAGGTTAACTCCGCCCACAAAGCTGGGTTGACCCTGACCATCATGGGGTTATGTCTAATCCTCAACAAGTTGCTGGTCGGCTTGGTGGCGATTGGGGGTGTCGGATTGTTGGGCATTTTTTTGGCTGGCATCCCTGCCAAAGTTTTGGGGCGGATTCTTTTAGCGGAGGCCAGCTTTTTGTTTCTGGCAACCATCGGAGTCATGCTCAGTGTGAGTTTACATGATCCGGGAGTGACCATGCTGTGGCGGGTGCAAGTCGGGCCGCTCTGGTTTTCAACCTCTTATCAAGCCATGTTAGATGGCTCTCTGATAGTTAGTCGGGCTTTAGGGTCAGCCGCGGCTATGAACTTTTTAGCCCTAACTACCCCACTCGTCGACCTCATCGACCTTGGGCGACGAAGCCATGTGCCGCCGGTATTGCTAGATATTAGTAGCCTGATTTATCGTTACATCTTCATTTTACTCGACACCCTCATCCGCAAACGGAGCGCCCAAGAGAGTCGGCTGGGCTATCAAACCTCGTACCTGCGAGCCATGCACAATGCGGCCTTATTGGCTAGTCAGCTGTTTATTGATGCGTTTCGGCGCAGTGAGCGATTACAAACTGCCCTAGATGCTCGTGGCTACAACGGCGAATTACGCGTTCTCATGCCCGATTATCAGACTGAGCCGCGCCTGCTCTGGGCGGGTGGATTACTGATCGTCGGCATGGTAGGAGCTTGGCTGGTCAGTTAAGTAGTTCAGAATTTAAAATCTCCCAAATTGAGCAGAGTCTCTGCTCAATTTGGGAGATTTTAAATTCTTGGAATTGCCTTAAGTAAGGCGCAACTTACTTAATCCCCATTCCTTGCTTTGCCAGAAACAAAAAACGGGGCTAACCATGCGGTTAGCCCCGTAACTGTTTTAAACGGCAAACGACCACGTTGCCCAGACGTAGCCGTTTTTCCAAAGGAGAGAACAATGTTGTTTGTTTACTGTTGGACGTAGTATATCCTAAAGATATGACAATGTTATGTCAAATTTCCTGATAGAATAATTTGGATTATGGATTGCTTTCATTCGTCAGGTTAGTGACGGTTAGACGGTTTGTTAACAGCAAGCACACGTCAATAATGCGTCAAGTAAGTTCACGAGTCTTATGTTATACTGTCGTCAATCAATCTGATGGCAATGTCTGAGTATTTGTAAAAATATGGGTCGTGTAATAAGGTTCCGGGAGAACCTGCCGCTCATGAAGCGTTAAGTAATGTCACGGCCACCGGATTGACAATCAACATAGAAACCTTTTCAATATTTAGTTAAAACGACCACACTTGGGGGAATGTGGTCGTTTTTGATTCATAAATTCACTATTCACAAATTCGCCCAAAATAAAAGCTGTTATATAATAGACCTGCTCGGCAACAAACAGTTGTCTCATAAAAACTCAAAATTAAGACCCGCCGGAGTGCAAAAATTTCTTGCTTTACATGTTTGTTTCTGGCAAAAGCAATCAGCTTTTGCACTCCGTTATTGCCGAACAACTCTAATGGCCTGACAATTTAGGTTATAACAACGAGGGAATACCATGTTTAAGAAGCTATTTGGTGGGAAGTCGATTAAAGAAGCCTTTAGTGGGCAAAAAATCAAAGAAAGTCTCACTCGGACGCGAAACTCATTTTTTGGACAGATTTCTGGTCTGTTTGGCGGTGAGGTGATCGAGGATGATATGTGGGAAGATTTGGAATCATTGTTAATTCAGGCTGATGTAGGCGTGGAAACCAGCATGCAGTTGGTCGAAACAGTACGCGATCGTGTTCAGCTTGAGGGGATTACTCGTCCCGCTGATGCACAAGAGATATTTCGGGAGGAGATGAAAAAACTCCTAGAAGGGCATGAGGAATCGGCGGTAGAGAAGCAACGTATATTGACCGTCATTCTGGTGGTCGGGGTGAATGGCTCTGGCAAAACCACGACGATTGCTAAGTTGGCCTCTCTCTATAAACAAGAGGGTAAAAGGGTTTTACTCGCCGCTGGTGACACCTTTCGAGCCGCGGCCATTGATCAACTTAAGATATGGGGCGAGCGAAGCGACACGCCAGTCATCGCCTTAGAGCCGGGCGCTGATCCGGGTGCGGTGATCTATGATGCCTTAAAAAGTAGCTATGCTCGTAAAACTGACATCGTTTTGATTGATACTGCTGGTCGCCTGCACACCAAATTTAATCTGATGAAAGAGCTAGAAAAATTACGAGGCATCGCGGCCAAACAGGTGCATGAGGCTCCGCATGAAACCCTACTGGTACTTGATGCGACTACAGGTCAAAATGCTATCTCTCAAGCGGTTCATTTTAAGAAAAGTGTCGAAATTACGGGTGTAGTTTTGACCAAGCTCGATGGCACAGCCAAAGGGGGCGCGGTGTTTGCCATTGGTAAAGAGCTGGGCGTACCAGTTCGCTTTATCGGCACCGGCGAGAGCATGGATGATCTGATGCCGTTTGATCCCGAAGCCTTTGTGAATGGGCTGTTTGAGGATGTGTCGATTTCAGATGATGAGGAAAAAGAAGAGGAGTGAGGAAGCAGGTAACAGGAAGTAATCGGATGGCAAATTAGGAGAACAACCATGACTATATTAATCGGTCGTTATCTCCTAGAGAAAAGCTAACCGATTCTGAGTGACCATGATGACCGATTGCACAGCCGACTCCGCCCATAGATTCTCGACCTGCCGACATACCCATCCATCTTGCCATGTTCCGAGTGACCACAGTGACCGATTGCACAGCCAACCTGAGCCACAATCCAGAGCTAACCATGCGACTTTAATGGGCAAGATTTGGGAAAATTGCATGCTTTTTAGTAGAATGAGCCATGTGATAATTTGTTACTCTAACAAAGATACTTCTGCTACAATGGGGAAATGGTCTGACCCTGTAGCCACTGGCAAAATACGAAATGAATACGGGTGAAAATGTTGGCTATAAAATATATAGTCGATACGTACAAATGGGTGATTGGGAAACACCAGCCAAAAAGAATAATTAATTCCTGGAAAGGGCGTTAATAATGCACTATATTTTTTTGCAGGAAAGGTAAATCCCAAACCATAACCAATTTCTTTATGCACGTCCTTGAGATATTTTTGTATAATATAATAACCTTCTGATTGGTCGGTTGTATTAAAATCGCCTGCGAGAATGAGCGGATTTTTTTCATTGCGAATATCTCTAGCAAGGGTGCAAATATTCGTATAATGGAAAGGCCATCTCTTTGATGGGATTGGGTGTTGAGGATGAAAATTCCATGCTAAAATAGAACCAACAGGCGTTTCTAAAATCACTTTCTGAGTAGATTTATGGCGTGTAATTTCATCAACGGGTTGTATGGGATAGCGGCTAATGATGGCATGGTGTCCTGGGTCATGACGAATATCAACATGCAATTCATTGCCATCATATAAATCATGCAATATCACTAGCTATCTCAACCACCGCACCCTCATCCCTCACCCGATCGGCTCGAACTGGGTCAACTTTTTCCTTGAGATATTCTGGTTTGAGTTGAGTCACAATCGCCCGAGTTTTTCGTCCAA
>JAUCGA010000105.1 GCA_030377865.1 Anaerolineales bacterium HSG25
ATTTAATCAGTTTGGGAGATTTATTTCCTTGGAAATCCCTTAAGCAGGTTTTCCGTTTAAGACGCTGATTTCAATCAGCGGTCATCAGCGGTCAAATGCACAAGTTAAAAAAATCTCATTCCTTAGGTGGTTGATATTAGCTTGACAATGTTACATTAGCGGTTAAGTCCGCTATGTCATGTCATTCTGAGCGCCCGACGCGTAGCTAGTGCGAAGAATCCACCCAAAAGTATCATCATGGGGGATGCTCAGTATGACATGATTGTAATCTAACATTGTCAAGTTAGACCCAAATAAAATACGGGCTACTTTGTTTGAAAGTAGCCCGTATTGCGAGTTTTTGGGAAGGAGATTGGTTCAATTTTTAAGATTGAACCAATTTCCTTTGTGATAATTATCTTTACTTTACAACAACAGGTAGATAAACCTGTTGTGGATCAGAAGTAGTAGATACCTTGAACAAAGCAAACTGACCAAGTTTACAAACTGGAACAATCAATGTGTCTGCATCTGGTGGGGTTGGGAGTGAACGACAGGCCGCATCCTGCCATGAGTTGCTGGTGGTATCATAGTAGCGTAACTCTAGGCTCGTACTGCTCTGGCGGGCCAGATTAATATTACCGTGGTTGATAGTAATATTAATTGGCTGGGCAAAGGTAAAGGTTTGTAGATTTAATTCAGCCCCATTTTGGAAACCCATCAACATGAAGGCATGTTGAACAAAGTTTGAATTATCAGTCGGTCCGTCAATGGTGGCATAAGTGACAGTGGTGGCATAAGTGACGGCCAGTGCTGGAATCTCTACAGTTGTCGGAACTGTACCATCATAGGCTAAGGTGGACGTGGCCTGTGGATCGACTTCTGGATCGACTCCAACGTTGGCCTCTGGTTTACCGATGATGATGGTATGGGTATTCATAACGGGTGTTTCCGTGCTACCGTTCCCTGTCGCGGTCACAGTTAGCACTTTCGTCCCGTGGCTACTCCAGAAAAATTCCACTTTATTAGTTAAATTTAAACTATATTCATGTGAATCGGACTTGTGGTCAGTCCCCTGCCATTCGTAATTGATGGGTATTGTAGCAGAATCTGAACTGATTGTTGCGGTGAAATTGTATGTGCTATCAACCAACCCCACCATTGGCCCACTAATAGAGACTGATTCAGGGGCATGAGTTTGGGATAGGGAGAATAGCCCAACGTTACAAATCCCTATGGTTAGTTTATTTTCATCAGGTTGGCGGTTGTAAACCGAGCGAGGGGTACAGGTGTCAGCCACATCTAACCCTGCATTGGGAGAATATGGATGGTAGCGCAATACCAAACTGTTTTCATCCATGCCAGCCACCTCAGCATCACTATAATTAATAGTAACCATAACCGGTTTTGAAAATCTGAAATCCTCATCCAAAACATAGTTCAAGTCACTCAACTCAAAGCCATGCCCGGCATAATCGGGATTATCCTCTTGTCCATCATCATTTGTATAAAGAAAGGTCATGGTCTCCGTCGTCACAGCCCCAGCTGGAAAATCCACTACAGTTGCTAATTCTTGTCCATCTGTATAGGTTATCGTCCCTCCTTCGGTAGCGCTGATGATTGTGTGAGTTCCTTGAATGGTTGTGAATGACCATGTTGGAGCGGCACAGTTATTCGGCGCGCAATCTCCGACCACGCTGTTGCCGCTTACATCCTGTCCGTTGATGGTCAGTTGGATTTTCGTGCCATAAGGAAGGTCAGAATGGGTATAACTGACTTTGGTGTTGTTATCGCTCCAAGTAGGAGTAAAGACCGCGGTTGGCTCACTAGACAGTTGCACCGTGCTGGTAAACATGGATTTGCTGAACTCAAAATTTATAGTCCGATCAATGGGCACGTTAGTCTCGTTGTTTTTGGGGAATACGGTATTTTTTTCCACATAAGGGTTGTTATCAGTCACCGCAATTTGGGTGGCTGGGTCACCAAAGAAAATATAGGATTGAACTAAATCATTACGGGCTGTTTCGTCAGAAAAGTTATTATAAAGGTACATTTCGGCCTCTAAAACCGACTGACCTAAGCCATATTGATCATCTCGGAAAACCTTTTCGTAGAAGGCACTCATCATGGTGCGGTGTCCACTCGGAAAACCCAATCCAGAGGGAGCCCAAACTGCCACCGCTCCTTTGCCTTCAAGTCGTAAAAACTCCTCGGCCATAGAATCTGTTGATGAGACGGCAAAATCACCACTGAGACAGTTCGCCACAGTAACAATGCTTAAATCGCTATTCGTTAGTGCTTCAACATCTTTGGCCTCAAACAGTTTACCATTTTTGTATGTAGCCCAGAAATTTACGCCCCCGTGTCCGGTAAAGTTAACAAACAAACTGCCATTATTGATGTAACTAGAAATATCTGTCGTTGCGTTCTTGTCGGTGTTGAAATAGTCAGGAATATAAACAGTGTTGGCAGTGTAGTTGTATGGGGGGATGCTGGCGATTTTATCGGAGGTGGCTAAGAAATCATTTCCTTCAGCAGGGTTTTTTCCATTATCAGCAATGACTAGAAGATTATGGTTGCTTGGGCCATTTTGTTCATAACTGATAATCTTATTGACCACCGCGTCCCCTTGGGCATCAGTTTCAACACTAAGCCGACCAATGAACATGTCGGGCAGCAGATCATTACCACTAACCTGAGCAAACCAGTTGTCAGAAGACATTAAGCCCTCCTGTGTCTGCACCAACCGAGATGGGACGTAACCAATTAGATCTTTACAGCCTCTAGAATCCCAACATTGGTAATCTTTGCGACCATCCCCCACCAAGACAACATATTCCGGTGATTGACTCCAGTTTGTATAGGCATACGTCAGAAAATCCCGAATAGCTTGGGGGTTAAAAATACCATTGTTAAACTCGTCATAAATATCTTCCACATCAACCAGGGCTACGGTGAATTTATCATCCCGATGCTCTTTTAACTTTGTTGCACTTGTATAAAACGCTTGATGGGTGATGATGATATAGTCGGCCTCATTATTCGCATCTTTCAAGTTAGACGGTTTCTCCAGTCTAAGGGTCGGTTTTTTATCGCTGTTTTCGGTTAAGGCTACAGCTAAGAAACGACTGTTTTCATCTTTGACATAACTTTCAAACTTCAATGTATATTTACCACTGCCAGCGTCCTCAATCTCAGGATCAGTAATGAGAATCGGATTAATTGGGTTGGTCACATCAAAAACATGTACTTCATTCTGACTGAAACTCGTGACATTAAATCCACGAGTTTCGTCAACTGAAGGCGCACCAAATTGCAACTCGTCATTCTCGGCGACATAAGTATCAATATAGTCAATTTCTATCCAATTAAGGAAGAATGATTCTGAGTCCGCCTCTGTTTTTAGAGCCTCAATATTAAATTCATTCTCCCCCTCTTTGAGCGTCACTGAGGAAATCTCATGGGTAAAGGTTATCTGTCCATCCCAAGTCTGCGTGTCGATAACCGTACCATTTAGTTTGATTTGAGAGTTATGGTCAGGGTTAACAGTCTCGTCACCGGCATGCCCTCTTAATCTAATCCGTACCGTTGCTGTAGTAGTCGTCGGGGCTAGATGATTTAAGGTTACAGAGTAATCTTTAGATTTTCCTGATGATATTTTATCACCCCAAAACCAATAATCTTCCGTTTCACCATCGGGTGGAGTGTACCACGGATAGCTGTTTGTCTCAGCATGCACACTGGTTGAAAACTGGGTCGGTGGGGAACCGGCAAATCCTGTAGGGGATCCAGATTCTTGGGTCATACGTAACCCGTTACTATCGCTCACGGTAAGCCAATAGATATTTTCAGCCGTGTATAAATCATCAATGGCTGTACCGTAAAAAAGGATGTAATCGGTTGCTGTAAACACATCAGTTCCATCACCCGGAATATAGATGGGGATTGGAGTTTTTTGGTAGGTCAGTTGAAGATTCTGACGTTTTGTACCGTTTAAGGTAAAACCAGCGTTTACGATCTCATCGTAGCTTATTTTCTGGATACCATCTGCGACGACACCGATTTTGAGGGTGTTTGTATCTTGAGCCGCTCCGATTCCGGTTCTGACCAAACCTTGTGGGGTTCGTCTGGTTGCTTTGGCTCGGTTTAGAGATTCATAGTTCAAGAGGGTATTAGCCAGCAAGGCCTCATAATCGGGACTGATTGTACGTGGTTTAGCCATTGTGCGAGCCGCTTTCGATTCGCTCCATGTAACTTGAACCACGATACGCTGATACAGTTGAACCTCTTGGGTGGCCGGATTGTACTGTACCGGATAAAACTGCACTTGAGCCACCGCTTGGTCACGCATATAACCAGTATGACCAACCTTAGCCAGTTGATTGGGATAGAAGGCGTTGGTCTGATATATATCGTCATTACGCACAAAACGCCCCTCTCCGGCAGAGTTAAATTCTGGGGCTGGATATAGATGATAACCTGTTAAGGTCTCATAATCAGCCTCTAAAATTTCCACAGAGACTCCACTCATTGACGGTACGCCTAACAATGTGCCTCGGGTGGGCAGTTGAGGAAACCCAGCTTGGCCCATTTGCTCCATCTCCGAGATAATAAGACGTTGATACATATCTCCATCATGCTCAATGGTTTCAACTTGAAAACCATCTACGGTCAATTCAACAACAATCGCCTTGTTACTAGAAGATAGTAACTCCATACCGCTACCTGATGGTTCTTGAGCGACAACTTGAGATGTGGGTTGGTAAACGCTCACCAACACTAAAAGCGTGAATACAAAAACTACCAATGTTTTTACTCTCACTACATTACTCTCCTTAAAGGTTTATTGGAAGTCCAGACCTAACAGGTTTTGGAAACCTGTCAGGTCTTAAGTTGACGACCATGGTTGATATTTATACTGCTTTCTAATAGTAACAAATTAAGTCTAAATTTTCAACTTTGTGTAATGGCTAAGATGATGTTGCAAAATATATCATGCTGAGGCATCCACCCAAATCTGCGGGTAGTGTTGTTATCTTGGAATGAGGATTAAATAAGTTGCGCGTTTTCACATAAGAATGAATTCTTATGCTGACACGAGAAACCTGCTTAAGCAGGTTTTCCGTTTAAGACGCTGATTTCAATCAGCGGTCATCAGCGGTCAAATGCACAAGTTAAAAAATCTCATTCCTATAATAAATTTGGTTAAGATTTGCCAAGAAAATAAATCTCCCAACTAATTTAGACTTACCCAAAGCTATCGTTGATATTGTGAGTCGTTTGAGACTAAATAGTTAATGTTTGTAGTAGGCGATTCATCGCCTTCAAACGGCACTAAAGTTCCTACTACAAACTCTTAACGGGCTTTGCGGCAAAGCAAGCTTTGGACTCCAACATCATCTTGACCACCACAAATTAGTCCCAATTCCTTAGTCTTGAAAGTCTTCCATTATATCTTTGCGTCGCCAATGCCGAGTTTCGATTTGAGATTGCTTCGGGATATCCTCTTCATCTTGCCATTCGGCTTGGGTTAGCGGAATCTCGAAGAAAAATTTGCTACCCGGACATTTCTTTTCGTCATGGCCCGTACTTTCGACCCAAACACTACCTGTATGAGCTTCAGCAATTCCTTTGACTAAGGTTAGCCCTAAGCCCGGCCCTGCACCTTTGAACTTTGTTTTACTGGTACTATGGGTATAAACATCGCCAATACGGAAGAACTTGTCAAATATTTGTTCATGGTATTTAGAGTCGATACCAATTCCGGTATCACTGACGATAATCTCAATTGAGGCTTTCGCATCGTTCATCGCGACTAGACGACCCTCGACCTTAACGAAACCACCGTCTGGGGTGTACTTTAGGGCGTTACCGATGAGGTTTTCAAAAGCCTGCACTAGTCGAGTGCCATCGGCGGCGAAAATAGGTAAATCATCAATACCCGATTTGGCAAAGGCGATACGTCTTTCGTCAAATACTGGCAGTAAGGATTGAGCGGCTTGATCAATCACCCGTCCCATTTTCACTGGGCCGAGGAAAAGGTTCATGCCACCAATATCAGCCTCGCTCACATCAAACATAACATCGACCACATCTTTCATACGTTCGCTACCCTTAACAATTCCCTCAATAATCATTTTGATGTAAGCCGGGTCTTTTAGCTCTTCTTCTGTTAAATCTAAAATCATTTTAGAGTAACCATGAATTTGGGTTAAGGGTGTTCTTAATTCATGGGAGGCAATTGAGAGGAAGTCAGTTTTGTTTTGGTCAAAACCGGCGATTTGTTCGTTTAAATCGCCCACTTCTTGATTGATTAGGGCGAGTTGTTCAAACAATTTGGCACTATCTAGGGCCAATGCAGTTTGCCCCGCCAAAGCCGTCATTAGTTCCAAATCCTCTTCATAATAAGTGGTACCTTGTGACCCAAAAGCGAGTACACCAATTAAATGATGTTGACGGAGTACCGGTACAAAAAACTCAACATTAAGACCCAAAAGCCATTCTTTTTCTACATCGTCTAGGTCGTGGAATTCTGATTGGGTTTCGATCTTGTTTCGCTTGAGGATACCTTGATTAACTTGAAAATGTTTCATGAAAACACTACTATCATCAAACTGATAGGGGTCAACATGCACAATACCGATTGAGGCCAAAGGTCGTAGGGTGATATTACCCGCAGGGTCATATTCATTGGCAAATACAACACCTCGTTCAATGCCCAATGTTTCGACCATAAGGTTTAACACCGTTTGTCCTAGGCGCTGTCTGTCTAAAGAGCGACTTAAAACTTGGCTGTAGTGCCGAATAACCTCTTTATCGTCTCGTTTGTGTGCTCGTTGTAAAATGGATTGATTCAGGATTTCTCGGATTGCTTTGGAAAATGGGTTGGCGATTAATCCGAACATGAGGGCGAGAATAGTAGATAAAATGACGAGACCGTTGGTCGTGATATTACTTTGACGGCTTACGTACGCGACGGCAATAAACCCTGCGTAAAAAATGGTTGCCAGTACTGCTGTAACACTTAAATAATATGACCATTGCCATAGCGTTGATTTTTGATGTGTAGCATCCGAGCGGAAATAGTTTGCTACCAGCATTTGGGCGATGGTCAAAACAATTAAAACAATTGGCACAACAACAATAATGAGTAGGTTCATAGTAACCTTAAGGTTAGTTTATATTTTTGAGAAAAGGGTTTTCTCTGTAATTCTAGCATAGGTATAACATCATTGGCAATTATAACAGATGTTTACTTTTTTTGCAGGTAAACAGGGTGCATAGCTTGGGCGCTATTGAGCCATACTTGGAATGGGATTAAATAAGTTGCGCGTTTTCACATAAGAATGAATTCTTATGCGGCTATAGATGTTCAGATAAATATTTTCAGCCATCACCTTCCCGCAAGTTTAGAACTTGCGGGAAGGTTGGCCTTGTACATTCGCTATTCACCCATTCGCTATTCGCTATTCGCCTACACCCCAGCCAACCCCAAACTCGGTTGGGCAGAAACAACCTGTTCAATGGTATCATCCGCCGATTGGAACTGCTTGGTATAGAGCGAGTAGTAATGCCCTTTGGCTCGGATTAGTTCTTGATGACTGCCCATCTCTTTGATGCACCCTTCCTCAATCACCAAGATACGGTCGGCCCGTTTGATGGTCGATAGGCGGTGGGCGATGACAAAACTGGTGCGTCCTTCGAGGAGGGCAGTCATGCCTTTTTGAATCTGAGCTTCAGTCAGCGTATCAACCGAACTGGTGGCCTCATCCATAATCATGATGCGTGGGTCGGTCAACACAGCACGAGCAATACTGACCAACTGCTTTTGCCCAGTCGAGAGGCGGCTCCCACCCTCGCCAACTTCTTCGTCGTACCCATTTTCAAACTCGTCGATAAAGGTAAAAGCATGGGCGACCTTGGCCGCCTGTTCAATCTGCTCGTCAGTGGCATCTAAACGACCATAGCGGATATTCTCTCGGATTGTGCCGGAAAACAGATGTGGTGTTTGCAATACCATGCCGATTTGAGACTGGATTGAATCCATCGTAAACTCGGTGTAATCAGTGCCGTCAAACCGAACCGTGCCCGCTTTTGGTTCATAGAAGCGGTAAAGCAGATTAACAATACTCGACTTGCCCCCGCCGGTTGGCCCAACCAAGGCAATCATTTCGCCCGGCTCTACCTTGAGGTTAAAGTTCGGTAGTACTGGCTTGGCCTCATCATAATAGAAGTTGACCTTGTCGAACTCCACCGCGCCGACCAGTGTACCCGCCTGACGAGCATCGGGCCGGTCAAGAATTTCCGGCTCGGCATCAATCATCGAGAAGATACGCTCGGCAGAGGCCACCGAGTTTTGCATGTGGGCGTACACCCGAGCCAAATCCTGAATTGGGAATAACATCAACGTTAGGTAGGTGATAAATGCCTGTAAACCGCCGATGGTCAAACCACCAATCTCCACCTGCCAGCCACCATACCATACGACAATCCCCAACGCCGTTGCGCCAACAATCTGCACTGCGGGCAAGAACATGGCCGACAGCCATGCCGCTCGATAACCAGATTGATACATGGTCGTGGTCAGTTGGTCAAACTCTTGCAAGTTGCGACGTTCACGCGTCAGCGCCTTGACCACTCGTACGCCGCTGATGTTCTCGTTAAACGCGCCGGTCACTTTTGAGTTTAACTTTCGCACGATACGAAACTCGACCAGAATTTTGCGCTTAAAGAAAAAGGCTATTTGGATCAAAATCGGCAGAGTGACCATAACCACAATCGCCAACTGCCAGTTGATAATCATCATAAAGGTGATAGCGGTGATGATGTTCAGGACGGCCCAAGTCACGTCGAGCAGACCCCAAGTGACTAATTCGGCAATTTTGCCAGAATCAGAGGTGACGCGCGACATAATCCAACCGATCGGTGTACGGTCAAAGTAAGGTAGAGATAACTGTTGTAGATGGTTGAAGGTTTTACGCCGCAAATCGTACTGAATTCGCTCACCTAGATTTCCAGCCGCATAAATGAACCCAAACACCGAAACAATCTGTATTAAGGAAAGCGCGGCATACAACATGAGCAAATTTTGGGTGTGATTGAGGTCGTTTGCCAAAATCCCGTCATCAATAATCAGTTTGGTGATGTAGGTAAACGTCCCATCTAAACAGGCCACAATACCGATGAAAAATATAAAGCCAAACAGATGTTTTTTATACGGCAAGGCCTGCTCTAATATTCGTTTGATTACCTCCCCATTAAACTGGGTGGTAAATTCTTCTTCTTCAAAAAAGTTTTGTTCAGCCATAGTTGTTTTTTGTGGTGATGTTGTTATCTTGACTAATGACACATCGGAATAAATCCCGATGCTGATAGCTAAAGCAGGCTAAAGCCAGCTATTTAGGCCGCTTTTAGCGGTCTTGAGTTTTTAGCCTTGTGGCTTTAGCCCAAGGCCATCAGTCAACACGTCAGCACTACCGTTTTTTGTGGTGATGGGTGAAACATGATGGTAGATTGTCCTACCTACGAGGAAAACTACATACCTCGCAGGAGAAGAGCAATACGCATCACGTTTCACGCATCACGAATTACATATTACGCCACTGTTTCAGCGTCAATCTGCGCTTGCAGATCATAGATTTCTTGATAGATACCGTCCTCTTGCATCAATTCGGCATGGGTTCCGGCTTGGACAATACGTCCTTTGTCCAACACCAAAATCTTGTCGGCTCGCATAACGGTTTGGATACGGTGGGCAATGATAAAGGTGGTACGCCCATGTTGAAGTTTGTCCAACGCACCATGAATTAACTGCTCGGTCTCTGTATCAACTGCCGAAACCGCATCGTCAAAAATGAGAATTGTAGGCGCTTTAAGAAGCACTCTGGCAATTGCCACTCTCTGCTTCTGACCACCTGACAATGTGACACCCTTCTCGCCCACGAGCGTATCATACCCGTCCGGGAAGGTCATAATCACATCATGGATAGCCGCTGATTTGGCCGCAGTTTCTACTTGTTCCTGCGTAACTTCATACTGCACCCCGTAGGCGATGTTCTCGCGAATGGTACGGGAAAAGAGGAACGGTTCCTGCTCGACGATACCAATCTGTTGACGCAGTTCGGTCAAATTGTACTGACTTAATGGTTCCCCATCGAGCCAAATTTGCCCCGAAGTTAAGTCGTAAAAACGAGGTAACAGGTTGACCAAACTCGACTTGCCAGAGCCAGTTGGCCCTAACAAGGCTACGGTTTGCCCCGGTTTAACCACAAACGAGATATTCTGAAGTACTGGTGTATCGGCTCCATATCGTAAAAATACGTTTTGGAACATCACTTCGCCTCGAATGGCAGAGGTCGATTCTTGCGTTAATGCTTGTTCCTTATGGCTTCTGTTGGCCTGATGTCCATTTTGATGCCCGTTTTGATGACCGTTCTGGTATCCATTTTGATGACCATTGCCATTGACGGTTGCCGTAGCGGTTCCATTTAGGGGAGGTGTGGCCTTCTCTTCGACACGAACCAGTTCTGGCTCTTGGCCGATAATATCGACCACTCGCTGATAAGAAACCATGCCCTCAGAGAGTTGCACAATCAAGCGCCCCAGATTTTTAATCGGGAAGATGATCCATATCGCCAAGCCGATGAAGGCCATGTAACTGCCAATCGTCATCTCACCGTTGAGGGTCATAAGTGCCCCCATGTACATCATCAACAAAAACTGAAGCACGGACAGCAGATCAACAGTAGGCCAATAGAGGGCATGCATCATGACCAGTTTGCGTCCTTTTCGGTACTGTCCCCAATTATGCTCTTCAAACTTGTCCATCTCAAACTTCTGCCGAGCAAAGGCTTTTACCACCCGCACCCCAGACAGATTCTCTTGCAGATTGGTCGAGACCGCGCTTTCTTCCTCTTGGTGTTCCTCGTAAGCGACATGTATCTTTTTGAAGAAGAACAACGACAGGATAATCACTGCTGGAATGAAGATAATCGTCAGAAAAGAGAGTTTGACGTTAATCATCAGTAACATAGCAAAGTTGATACTGAACAGTAGTACAATCCGACCGAGGCCAATGGCCTGTTCAGCCAAAAAGCGTCGCAACGCGTCCACGTCAGAAGAGCAACGTTGCACCAAGTCGCCGGTTTGTGCTTGATCATGATAAGAGACCGGCAGGCGTTGCAGATGGTCAAAAATGTAGTTCCGCAACCGCAGAGTTACACCTTCGGAGGAACGAGCGGCAAAACGGCCACTCAAAAAGGTAAAACCGCCCTCAAATATAGCCAAAACCACAAAAGCCAAGGCTATCAGATAGTAGGGCATGGGAGCCTCTGGCTGACCAAGTACATCATCCACAAAATACCGTAACAATAAATAGGTTGAGGTTTTGGCCGCCGTCGCTATCGCCAAACTGGCAATAGCTGAGATATAGATGATTCGAAATCCACCGATTAATCGCCATAAACCAACCAGACGATTTTTTGAGATCGTTTCCTTCAAATCTAGGGGGGGGTAGAACTGTGATTCCTGCAAAATACACGCTCCTAATGTTGTCATGGTGGGGTTGTTGTCGGGTCTCGGCCCAACAACAATCCCGCCATGCTTATTAAATATACTAACACACTGTTTCTTAATTTCCTTGAGTTCTTGCTGAGGTACTGTTGAGAGAGCAAAAAAATCTCACCCTAACTTTTTCTTTGGTTCAGTCCATTATCGGGGAGGTTTTTATCCGTTAAATCCCCAAAATTCACCCAAAGATTCCGTTAGCGTCAGAAAAAAATCACCTCAGTCAAAAAACTGTCGAACAAAAAAAGCCGTAGATAATATATCTACGGCTTTGCGGCAAAAATCGGCGCAAAAAGAGCCGAGTATTTGCCAATCAAAAACAAATAAAAAAGCCGTAGACAAGGTGATGCAGTCTACGGCTCTTATGTTAACAAGATTTTAACAAGTTATCATCGAGTCGATAGACGCACAACACCCATATCAGCGCTGTCAACTGCGCCGGTTGATGGGTAATCAGGTCGATTGATGGGTTGTTGAGTGATGATAAATTGATTAAACATGAATTATCCTCGTTTTTATCTACGTTTTTATCTACAGCAATGAATTTTCTTAACGTTGTGACAGGATAACATAGGTTAGGAGCTTTGTCAACCCCCAATTTTTCGACCTGTCTCCACATAAGATATGTTCAGTTCTCCATCTTGTCACGCTACAAGCGTCACCTACAGTTTCATCTCTAGCAAAATTACTGTAGGTGACGCTTGTAGCGTGACATTTATGCTAAAACAGGAACACGGAGGGGCACAGAGAAAAAGCGAACAAATTTTTTCTCTGTGCCCCTCCGTGCGTCTCCGTCAGTTGTCACCTTCCCGCAAGTTTTGAACTTGCGGGAAGGTTGGTCTTGAATTTTAGATCATTATCTGAAAGACTGTAGGTGGGACAATTTAATTTATCCACGTGCCTAACTAAAGCCACACGGATAAATTGGGTCTTTGAGGTTTTTTGTTTTTGCTGGTCTTTGATACAATAAAGGCATGAGTACTAACTATCCACAATCGACATGGCGTTTATTGGTTACGCCACCTTTAGACGGAGCAACTAATATGGCAATTGATGAGGCAATTTTGTACGCCTTGGCCGAGCAAAAAACGCAACCTACCCTACGATTTTATCAATGGCAACCAGCCTGCTTGAGTTTGGGCTACAATCAAAAGTGGGTCGAGATCAACCAAATTGAGTGTGCGGCACAAGGTGTGACTTGGACTCGTCGAGCTACTGGCGGCAAGGCGATTTTTCATACCGATGAGCTAACGTACAGCCTAATTACCCATAACGATGACCCTCGCATTGAGGGCGGGATTTTGAGGTCGTATAAAGCCTTAAGCCAAGCATTGTTACAAGGGTTAAAACAGCTAGGGGTTGAGGTTCGACAGGCCGAGAAACGCACCCAACCTCGCAGTAAAGCCGACCGAAAAAGCCCCGTCTGTTTTGATACTCCAGCCCAATATGAGCTAATTTGGCAGGGTAAAAAGCTGGTCGGAAGTGCCCAGCTACGTCGCAAAAATATCGTCTTGCAACATGGCAGTTTACCCTTGCATGGCAATCTCAAACGCATCCTCAATCTGCTTCACCTCTCACCAGAAGAGCGACACCGCCAAGAGCAGATTCTTCCCCAACGAGCGACCACTCTCGAACATGCCACAGGATATATTATCCCTTTTGAGCAAGTTAGAGCGGCTCTTGTCCCTAGTTTTGCCACCCAGTTTAACCTGAACTTTGTCGAAGCGAATCTTAACTCTGCCGAGGAGGCGCTGGTCGAACAGTTGCGAACCAGCCAATATGCCAACGAGAATTGGAATAAACGGGTGTAACGATTTTTTGGCCGAAACGAAGATCAAGGCCGATTTTTTATCGGCAATAAAGGAGTGCAAAAGCTTCGTAACCACTCTTAAGTGCGAGGAATCTTCGTACGGTTTATGGGGGAGACAGACAAAGAGTTAGAACGTTAGAACTAGGAGGTAGGGTTAGGAATAAAGGGGGACCAACGAGGAGGGTCATTTACCATTTATAATTTGGTTTTGTATTAAGCCTCAAAGAGTCATGGTTGACACGACTGTTTAAGCATGTTATAATTAGTGTCAATTTTACACTATCTTGTTTT
>JAUCGA010000106.1 GCA_030377865.1 Anaerolineales bacterium HSG25
GCATCTACGACACATAGATTCCCACTAAAAGCGCGTGGGAATGACATCATAATCAGGACGAAGACCATAGCCAAATCTATCCTTGACAGAACGCCCCTCCTATGATAAGATAGCCATCAATCTTACCTTAAAGGTCATAAAAATAATGTTATTAAATTTTAATCCTGTGGTTGTTAACGTAGTCGTCGTATTAGTATCCTTTCTGCCTGAAAGATAGGAGATGTTTGCGCTTAGACAGACAACGTACCACAAATTAGCACATAAAAGCAAATGCCTCCCACATGGGAGGTTTTTTTATTGAGAAAAATTTATAGATTGAGTGGTGGAGGGCCTGAATCTCCATGCCTCAATCTATAATTAAAAACGAACCATGTCATTACCTATTGATACATCAACGATGGCGAAAGCCTACGATCCAAAGCTGTTTGAAGAGACTATTTATAATTGGTGGGAGAGCCAAGGCTATTTTAAGCCCGAAATCGCGCCCGATGATGCCGAGCCGTTTGTGATTTCTATGCCCCCGCCCAACGTGACCGGTGCGCTCCATTTGGGGCATGCCATAACTGCCTCAATTGAGGATTTGATGATTCGCTACAACCGTATGAACGGCAAGGCCGCCTTGTGGGTTCCCGGCACCGACCATGCTGGAATCGCCACTCAATTGCAAGTGGAGAACATGCTCCGTAACGAGGGTACGAGTCGGCAAGAGGTGGGGCGCGAGGAGTTCTTACGCCGCACTTGGGCTTGGAAAGAAAAATACGACGGCATGATCACTCAGCAACATCGACGTTTGGGTGCATCATGTGACTGGGATCGAGAACGCTTTACCATGGACGAAGGGCTATCTCGAGCCGTGCGAGAGGCGTTTGTACGCTTGTATGAAAAAGGACTGATCTATCGAGGCGAATATTTGATTAACTGGTCGCCCGGTTTGCAAACGGCGGTCAGCGATTTAGAGGTGGAGTATAGTCAAGAAGAAGGCAAAATGTACCACTTCAAATACATGTTAGCTGATAGCCAGAACGAACCAGCCAACGCAGTGGCCGGACAGGATTACGTGCCAGTGGCGACCACTCGCCCCGAAACCCTGCTCGGTGATACCGCGGTGGCCGTGCATCCAGAGGACGAGCGGTATCAGCATCTCATCGGCAAAAAATGCCTCGTGCCGATGTTGGGTCGCGAAATTCCGATTATCGCCGACGAATATGTGGATCGCGAGTTCGGCACAGGGGCGCTAAAAATCACGCCCGGCCATGATCCGAATGACTTTGAGATTGGCAAAAAGTATGGATTGCCCATCATCAACATCATGAACCGCGACGCGACCATCAACAAAAATGGCGGTCAATATAATGGCTTAGATCGCTTTGAATGTCGCAAGAAAATCTGGGCCGACATGGAAGCTGACGGCATAACGCTAGAAGTGAAGTCGCACCTTATGCAGGTGCCACGTAGTCAGCGGGGCGGCGAGGTGGTGGAGCCGCTCGTGTCAACCCAATGGTTTGTAAAGATGGAATCGCTGGCCGCGGCGGGGCTTGAAACGGTGGCCGACGGAAAAATTACCATCGTACCGGAGCGATTCGCAAAAGTGTATAATAACTGGCTCGACAATATTCGAGACTGGTGTATCAGCCGTCAACTATGGTGGGGGCATCGGATTCCGGTGTGGCACTGTGGCGACTGCCAAGGCATGACCGTCACCAGAGAAGACCCGTCCGCTTGCGCGCATTGTCAGAGCAGTAACATCGAGCAAGACCCCGATGTGTTGGATACTTGGTTTAGCTCCGGTTTGTGGCCCTTCTCAACCTTGGGCTGGCCGGATGATACGCCCGACCTGCGCCGCTACTACCCGACCTCGGTTATGGAGACCGGCTACGACATTCTCTTTTTCTGGGTGGCCCGCATGATTATGAGTGGCCTTGAGTACACCGACCAGCCGCCGTTCCACACGGTTTATATGCATGGTCTAATTCGGGATGAGCATGGTAAAAAAATGAGTAAAACCACCGGCAACGTGGTTGATCCGCTGGAGGTGATGGACAAGTATGGCACCGATGCCCTGCGCTTTACTTTGTTGACCGGCTCTACGCCCGGCAATGACATGAATCTATCCTTTAGTCGGATTGAGTCGAATCGGAACTTTTGTAACAAAATCTGGAACGCGGCCCGTTTTGTGGCAAGTTATTTTGATGGTGATATTCATCCCACGTCTACGCTCAACTTGGGTCAATTGACCATCCCCGACCGTTGGATATTAAGTCGCTCCAATGAAATAACCGCCGAGGTGACTCGCTTTATTGATGCCTATAACTTTGGCGAAGCGGGGCGGCAACTGTACGACTTTTTCTGGAGCGAGTTTGCCGACTGGTATATCGAAATCGCCAAAATTCGGCTACAGGGTGACGATGATTTTGCTAAACAAACCGCGCAACAAGTGTTATTGCATGTGTTAGACCGCACCTTGCGGCTCCTACATCCGTTCATTCCATTTTTAACCGAAGCGGTGTGGCAACATCTGCCCCACCAAGGCGACTCGCTGATGATGCGACCGTGGCCGCAGACAACAGGCAAGTTTGATACCAATGCCACCGAACGCATGAACCGTTTGATTGACCTGATTCGGGCTATTCGGAATATTCGGTCTGAATATAACGTTGAACCTGCCAAATGGATTAGCGCTCAAATTGTGGCCGGCGATGATCTGGGTCTACTCAAAAATCATCAAGAAATTCTGGTGCGATTGGCTCGCTTGGATGCAACGCAATTGACTATTGTTGCCAGTTTGGATGAAAAACCAGCCCAAGCCGCGAGTCAAGTGACCAGTAGCGGTATTGAAATATATTTGCCATTGGCTGGCATGATTGATATTACAGCCGAAAAAGGGCGACTAAACAAAGAGATTGGCAACCTCGAAAAACGGATTATGGGTAGCCAAAAGAAACTGGGCAATCAAGGTTTTATCAACAAAGCTCCGGCCGCGGTGGTCGAAAAAGAACGCGAAAAGCTGGCTGATATGGAACTCCAATTGACCAAACTGAACGAACAGTTACAGCAGTTGGGAGAAGACGCGTAACCCAAATAAAAAGGCGGACACTCGATTGAGTGTTCGCCTTTTTGTGTATGAGCTTTAGAGTACTTGTTATGACAGGATTATCAGTCAAAATGACTCAGCTATCGCCTAAATCTTTAGCTCCCGAAATTTGAGCTAAAACATCAACATACACCTGCATCTGCTGTTGCAGGGCGGTTAGCTCGTTTCGCATGCGATCATAATCTTCCCATGCTTTTTCATGAGCCAAAGCATCAACATCATCGGCTCGATTTTGTTCATGAGCCAATAGCCGAGGGTGCCATTTGGCTGTAAAAGGACGAAGACCTTCATTGAGTACCGTGATAGCCACAGGGCCAAACGATTTCTCTCCATGAGCGACTTGTGGGCCAGCTTCTTTCAAAGTTTTACGGGTTGATTCAAAAATTAAATATAAGGATTTTAATGCTTCACGTAACAAACCCGTATCTGGGTCGAGCGATTGCACCGCGATGCGGGTTTGCAACTCCACATACAATGACCATGCGGCTCGTTGTTCTTGTTCATTGGCTTCAAACTCTATTTGGCCTAATCCAAAAGGTAGGCCGATTGATAATGACTTGGCTTTAATGCCGGGTAACTCCATAATTAATTGATCTCCTGTAATAATCGCGTGATAGCCGTGACAAAAAGGGCATCTTCAACTTGGATAGCTTGCTTATAATCAAGCCACTGTACCGAAGAGCCAACCTCAAACCGACTGCCATCCCCTTCGGGGGTGGACTGTTCTTTACCTGTTACATCTACTGCAAAGAGATGGGCTGTCGTATCGGAGGCTTTGGAAGGACGTACTTTTCCTAAACTAATCAACTCATCAATGGTGGCTTGATAACCAGCTTCTTCCCATAACTCCTGCACTGCGGTTTCAGCGACGCTTTGATCTGGTTCTTTTCCGCCTGTAATGCTACATAGTTCCAATTTAGGACTATGAGCGGGACAAATCTCTAACCGAGCGAGGTATTCTCGCCGGTTGTCGTCAAGGTCACGGTAAGGTAGTACTGCGACAATATGTCCTTCACAGCGAACTTCGTGCATAAAGGTGTAGCCATCACGGTTTATAATGGCAATGAATTGGTTGGCGAATAGTTGTTTGTTGGTCATGGTTTATTAGTTCAATCGTTTCATTAAGCGAAAGAAGGTGTTACCCCCAATTTAACTGTTCGGTTTTTTACCTGTAATTCCCCACTCTAAGTTATCTAAAGCATCTTGGTCATCAATTGACTTAAAATCAACACCATGGAACTCTTGAAGAAATAAAAGACGCTCTGGAAATTGCTCAAAACTAGTTTCTGGAAGTAAAACATGAATGACAGGAATGTCTTTTTCGACACATTGGGAGATAAACACCTTTAGTTCCAATGATTGCCAGTTCCCTAAATCATGTTCACCTATAAATACGGCTACAGAGTGAGACTTTGGTATAGCGGCCTGAATGATTTCTTGAAATGATCGTCCAGGAGCTATTTCTTCCTCATCTAACCAAGGACGTAAATTTTTACTTTTTAAGTATTCGTAAATTTTTCTAATGGCTGGTTTATCTTTGCTATTGTGAGCCAGAAATACATCAAACTCATATTCGTCAGAAGTCGTGAGTGACTGTATATGTTTTTTAAGCTTCTTAACCTCTTTTTCCTCTTCCTCGGTTAAATCTTCATCATCAAGAAAAATCGAATGGATATCATGCGGTTGAGGATCCGTAATAGCCTTCGATAAATATTCATTAGACGAAGGAGGTTTACGCAAACCCTTCAAAAAAATTTTGAACTTTTCATAATCCTCTTTGTCATGATATTTAGCATGTTTTGTATCAAAAACATAGAGAGGAATATTGTAAGGATCATCAATAGGTTCCAAAAATACGGGGATTACTTTCTCGTATTTGTTTTCGCGGTCAGCAGGCAGAATACCACTAGCCGATAAATGATAAGCTCGATTGATAATCGGGACATATTCTACTCGACACCAGCCAGACTTAACATAATTAGGACTTAAACAAGCCAAAATATATTTACTACGTCTAATTCCCATCTCAATCGACTCAGTTATTGAATCACCATAGTTAATCTGTTCGTGGTCTATCCAATATGTAATGCCTTCCTGTTCAAAATCAGCAATGATTTTCATAATTACTTCTTTATCAGCTGAGGAATGACTAATAAAAACATCTATATCTTTTTCTATAGGAGACTATTATGAAAATAATTAGTTTGTTATACAAACGACTTAAAAGAGTAACTGTTACACCAAAAAAACTGCGTAACCATTCACTTCGGGTCAGGTCTCAACTCAAGGCAGGGGTTTATTTGGGGTTGAACGTCAATATGGGGCGTGGCCGAGGCGAGTAAGGGAGTTCCAAGTTCTTAGTACCCGACAGAAAATTTAGTCTGAACTAATTAACACAGAGATTCACAGAGGAACACGGAGATTCACAGAGAAAAAGCGAGTAATTTTTTCCTCTGTGCCCCTTTGTGTGTCTCCGTGAATCTCTGTGTTATCGTTTTTAGTCTTTCCTAAACCAGCCTGTCGGGTAACAAGTGAATCGACAAACTTTGGGAAGGTTATTATCAATCAATGAAGCTACAAACCAAAAAACGACTCAAAAAAAATGTTTATAAAGGGGACACAATGCCCCCTCCTCCGCCAGAGTTAGCTGAAATGCTCGCCAAATATCACGGCCAGCCCGACGCGCTCATCACCGTATTGGAAGAGATTCAGCGCCATTACGGTTATCTCCCCCGCCACCATCTCGAATATACCGCTCGTGAGCTATCTTTTCCGCTCAGTCAGGTCTTCGGTGTGGCAACCTTTTACAATCTATTCCAACTAAAACCACCGGGCCGCCACCAAATTCGGGTCTGCACCGGTACAGCCTGCCATGTCGGCCATTCTAAGGTGATTCTGACTCATCTGAAAGAGAAATTGGGCATTAATGAAGATGAAACCACGCCCGACAAACTTTTCACTCTGCAAACGGTGGCTTGTGTGGGAGCATGCAGTTTAGCACCGGTGATGGTCGTGAATGAGCATACCCACGGTCGCATGACGACTGACAAAAGTTGGCAGGCCATCCAACCTCTGCACGATGAAAATGACGTGACGGAGGTGGAATCATGACCAGATCAATACGGATTGGTATGTCAACCAGTGACATCGCCGCCGGAGCCGAGGCTACTTTTCGGGCTATTTCGACCTACATCAACCGTCACCAGTTACCCGTTGAAGTCAAGCAAACCGGCTCGTTGGGCGTGTGTCATCGTGAGCCGCTGGTCGAGGTCGATATAAATGGTCACTCAACGCTGTATGGGCCAGTCACTCCCGCTCGTGTCACCCCGCTCCTCGACTTCCATTTTGGAACCGATAGCCGTGGGGTTTCGACCGAGTGGCTGATTAGTCAACAGGCGGATCGGAACGACTACCCATTTTTGGGCAAACAGGTCAAAGTGACCACTCAACTGTGCGGCCTGATTGATCCCCATAGTTTGGACGACTATCTGGCGCATGACGGGTATCAAGCCTTTAAGCAAGCCCTCACCATGTCACCCGCCGCGGTGATTCAGGCCATCCAAGACTCAAAGTTGCGCGGACGGGGCGGGGCGGGTTTTCCAACAGGTATCAAATGGGATTTAATGCGAAAGCGCCCCATTAGCCCCAAATATCTGATATGCAATGCCGATGAGGGAGACCCCGGCGCGTTCATGGATCGAGCCATGATCGAAGGCGACCCGCATCGACTGCTGGAGGGCATGTTGATTGCCGCGTATGCTATGGGAGCCACTAAAGGGTATCTTTATGTGCGAGCCGAATATCCATTGGCGGTCAGCATCTTACACCGTGCCATTCAGCAGGCGAGTGAGTATGGTGTGACCGGCCAGAACATCTTAGGGAGCGGTCTTGATTTCGAGTTCGTCATCAAAGAGGGGGCTGGCGCGTTTGTTTGTGGCGAAGAGACCGCTCTGATGCACTCGATTGAGGGGAAACGAGGCATGCCCCGCATGCGCCCTCCCTACCCCGCCGAGTACGGGCTGTGGGGCTATCCGAGCAACATCAACAACGTCGAGACCTTAGTCAGCGTGCCGAGCATCATTTTGAATGGGCCGGACTGGTTCGCCAAATTAGGTACCGAAACCAGCGGCGGAACGAAAGCCTTTGCCTTGGCCGGAACGATCAAAAAGTCAGGCTTGGTCGAAGTGCCGATGGGCATGCCCCTCCGAGAGTTGATTTACGACATCGGCGGTGGTGGCGAGGCGGGGCGAACGATTAAGGCGGTACAGTTGGGCGGGCCATCCGGTGGCTGTATCCCGCAATCCTTGCTCGACACTCGTATCGACTACGACGATATCAAGACTACCGGCGCAATTATGGGATCAGGGGGCATGATTGTGTTAGACGAGACCATCTCTATGGTCAACATGGCCCACTACTTTTTGACCTTCACTCAAGACGAATCATGCGGCAAATGTCTACCCTGTCGAGTGGGTACTCGTAAAATGTTAAATATTTTAGAGCGTTTAGTCAATCAAGAAGGTACTCAAAATGACCTTGACCAACTACGCCGTTTGTGTGACACGGTTGGACGCACCTCATTGTGTGGCCTTGGTCAAACGGCTCCCAATCCGGTCTTGACGACCATGCGCTACTTTGAGGATGAATATTTGGCCGCGATTGGTAAATAGTTGGTAGGCGGGTAGCGCGAAGCCTCCTTGAAGGAGGATACACCCGCCAAATACCCGTTGCGATTACATAATCGCAACGATCAGGAAAACAATATCTGACAGGATTAACAGAATTGACAGGATTAAAGGCAAAAAATCCTGTCAATTCTGTTAATCCTGTCGAAAAATGATTTTGGTTTTATCAACATGTCATGTATCCGTTACCTATACTAGGCGGGTAGCGCGAAGCCTCCTTGAAGGAGGATACACCCGCCAAATACCCGTTGCGATTACATAATCGCAACGATCAGGAAAAGAGATACACGAATTACGAATTACGAATTACGAATTACGAATTACGAATTACGAATTACGAATTACGAATTACGAATTACGAATCACGAGGTATAACAAATGTCCAAAATAACCCTAACCATAGATGGAAAATCGATTCAGACCGAGGCCGGAACCAGCGTCATGACCGCGGCCTTGGCAAATGGAATTGATATTCCGCACCTCTGTTACCATGCCGATTTATTGCCATCCGGTGGCTGTCGGCTATGCATGGTACAGGTCGAGAAACATTCCAAGTTGGAGGCCAGTTGTGGCCTAATTTGCCAAGATGGCATGGCCGTAGAGACCGACAATGAGACTCTGACCAACTTACGCCGAGACATTATTGATCTGTTTGTTTCTGACCACCCGCTCAACTGCGTGGTGTGCGACAAAAATGGAGCCTGCGACCTCCAAAAATATGCCTATCAGTACAACATCCATGAGACTCATTACGATTTTGAGCTTTCCAAAACTGACTACTGCGCCGACAATCCGTTCATTGTGTGGGATCATCAATACTGTATTCAGTGTGCCCAATGTGTGCGAGTGTGTGATGAGATAGTCGGAGCCAACGCCATCGACCATGCCGGACGGGGCTTTAATAGTTATGTCGCCACCCCGTTTGATATTCCGATGGCCGAGTCGGACTGCGTTTTTTGTGGCAGTTGTGTGCAGGTCTGCCCGACCGCGGCGCTATTGCCGAGGCAAAAAATCGGCCAAGGTCGCGAATGGGAGATGGAACGCATCCGCACAATTTGTGGCTACTGCGGAGTCGGTTGCAGTGTCGAATATGCTTGTAAAGATGGACAGATTATCTACGCTCAAAGTTACGATAACGCGCCGGTCAACGGTAGCTATCTGTGCGTCAAAGGTCGATTTGGGTGGGATTTTGTCAACAAACCGGATCGCTTAACCCAACCGCTCATCCGCAAAGATTTGGCCTACCAGTTAGGTCTCACCGATGAACCGTGGCAGTTGCCTGACAAATCGGTTTTGCAAGGCAAGGCCAAGTTTGACCATTACTTGCCCGTTTCATGGGGTCAAGCAACCGATATTGTGGCTGACAAAATCGCCGACACGGTGCAACAGTATGGCCCAGATGCGTTCGGCGGCTTAACTTCGGCCCGCTGTACCAACGAAGAGAACTACATCTTTCAAAAGTTTGTTCGTGTGGCGGTCGGAACCAACAGCGTTGACCATTGCGCTCGATTGTGACACAGCAGTACTGTTGCCGGTCTGGCAACCAGTTTTGGCAGTGGCGCAATGACCAACAGCATCCACGAAATTCGGGATGCTGACTGTATTTTTATTACCGGCTCCAACACCACCGAGGCTCATCCTGTGCTGAGTTATGAGGTGATACGGGCGGTGAAAAAGGGAGCTACCCTGATTGTGCTTGACCCGCGCCGAATTCCAATCGTCAAACATGCCACTCTCCATCTGCAACCGAAACCGGGCGCGGATATCTACCTGTTTTTGGCGATGGCCCATATCATCATCCGTGATGGCTTTTTGGATGAGCCATTCATTAGCCAACGCACCGAAGATTTTGCTTTGTTTGAGCAGAGTGTGAAGGCCATGACTCCCGAACGGGCCGCCCTAGAAACGGGCATCCCCGCCAAACAGATTGAGCAGGCGGCACGGCTCTATGCGATGGGGCAACGGAGTTTTGGCTCGTCGATTTATGAAGATAGCCAAACTGCACCTTATCGAGGCCATAGCACTATTTTGTATGCTATGGGAATTACTCAACGAAGTAATGGCACCGATTTAGTCCACATGCTGGCAAATTTAGCCATGTTAGGTGGGCATTTGGGCAAACCGTCGACGGGTGTTAATCCCTTGCGGGGTCAAAGCAATGTACAGGGGGCGTGTGATTTAGGCGGTCTGCCCAACGTGCTCCCCGGTTATCAACCTGTGACCGATGCGGCCAAACGAAAAACGGTGGCCGAAAAATGGGGTCTGACTGACCTGCCGGCGCAACTCGGTCTGACTGTGGTGGAGTTGACACAAGCCGCCGAAACCGGTCAGGTCAAGGCGTTGTGGGTTATGGGCGAAAATCCCATGCTCTCTGACCCAGATGTGACCCATGTGGAATCGGCTTTGCGAAATTTAGACTTTCTGGTCGTGCAGGACATTTTCCTAAATGAGACGGCTCAGTTGGCCCATGTGGTTCTGCCTGCCGCGGCTTCATTAGAAAAGGATGGCAGTTTCACCAACACCGAGCGCCGGATTCAACTGCTCCAACCTGTGGTTAAACCGCCCGGTGAGGCCCTACCCGATTGGCAAATCATCGGTGCGATTGCTCCCAAAGTTGAGGCTCGGTTGGGGCATGACCGGCCTGATGGTTATTGGGATTATGGCTCATCAGCCCAAATCATGACCGAAATCGCCGAGGTTACTCCGATTTACGGCGGAGTCTCTTATGAGCGGTTGGTAGGTCAAGGTTTAGTCTGGCCTTGCCCCACCCCAGATCATCTCGGCACGCCGATTCTGCATGTCGGTCAGTTTAGCCGAGGTTTGGGGCGCTTCTATCCGGTGGAACTTCATCTACCAGCGGAACAGCCGGATGAGGAGTATCCGTTGATTCTGACGACGGGGCGAGTGTTGTACCATTATCATACCGGCACCATGACCCGTCGTAGTGATGGGTTGGATTGGATTGCTCCGAGGGGATACGTCGAAGTCAATCCCGTCGATGCCGAGCAGATTGGCCTACAAGATGCCGGTCAAGTCTGGATCGTCAGTCGGCGAGGGAAAGTCCGCACTCAAGCACGAGTTAGCGATAAAGTAGCGGCTGGCGTGGTGTTCCTCTCCTTTCATTGGAAAGAAGCGCCGGCCAATCGGCTAACCCAAGATTTCGCCCTAGACCCCATCGCCAAGATTCCAGAGTATAAGGCTTGTGCGGTGCGTTTGGAAAGTACCAAGCGGAAGGGAAAGAAAATCAAAAATTCTGGGGCAGGATAACAGTATAACGAATGATGGGAAAAACGAATAAAATGTAGTGGTCAAGATGATGTTGGAGTGCAAAAGCATCTTGCTTTTGCTGGCAATAGCTGAGAAGCTATTGCACTCCTTTTTCAACATCAACCTGACCACCACAGAAAAACGAATAAAATCTCCCACATTGAGTGGTCAGGTTGATGTTGGAGTGCAAAAGCATCTTGCTTTTGCTGGCAATAGCTGAGAAGCTATTGCACTCCGTTTTCAACATCAACCTGACCACTACAGTAATGATAAGATACTCGTAGCAAATCCGTGATCTGCGTGTCTGAGCCAAAATCGCCAATCTAAAATCAAAAGAGGTATCTATGCGAGAATTTAACACTTATGGCCCATGTAAACCGACTCTGCATTACACCGTCATGCGGGAGAGCTTAGTAGCCGAAGGTAAAGAAAAGGTCTACAAAGGGCGTTACTTCACTATTTTTGCCCCGCGTCAAGCAGGCAAAACAACCTATTTTCAACTATTGCTGGAGTCACTCAAAGATGACGGCTATACGCCAATATGGATTAGCTTTGAGAGTTTGAAGACACTCCCAAAGGAAAGATTCTATACAGCCTTAAATCGGTGGCTACATCGTGGACTAGCCAAACAAAATGTAACAGTGGATTGTGTGATTACCGATTCATTAGATTTGGAAGAGTTTTTTGCTGATCAATCTAGCTCTTCTAAACCTATCGTATTGATCATTGACGAGTTCGAAGGCATTCCCGATGTTGTGCTAAACGAGGTGATGCACACCTTCCGGCAAATCTATCATCAGAAAGAGGATTATCTCCTCCATTCCTTGATTTTAGTCGGTGTCAGCACCATCGCTGACCTGATTCTGTCCAGTGCCTCCCCTTTTAACATAGCGGATGAACAGGAGATAAAGTACTTTACCTTTGATGAGGTGGATGATCTGATCAATCAGTATGTCATCGAATCGGGACAAGTTTTTGAGCCGTCAGTCATCAAGGCCATCTATGATAACACTGCCGGACAGCCAGGCTTAGTCTGCGCCCTGTGCAATCATCTGATAACCAACGTTGTCACCGACAAAAGTCAGCCAGTGACAATGGATGATTTCTACATTACGTTAGATTTTTTCCTAACTGAAAAAATGGACAAGAACATCATCAACGTAACCCAAAAAGCTCATCAGAAACAAGATTTTATGTTGAAATTGTTATTCAGCAACAGACCAATCAAGTTTACAGTAGCCTCGCCAGATATTGCTTGGTTGTATGCACATGGTGTGGTTGATAAAGTTGATGGCTATGTGGAGGTGGCTGTGCCGTTGTATGCCAAACGGTTGATTGATGCTTTTCGCCCCTCAATCAATGGTGAGATAGATTACTACCTGACCTCAGCCCATGATACAACCAGCCAATATCTGACTGAGGATGGTGGTCTGAATATCAACGCTTTGCTGGAAGCCTACCGAGCCTACGTCAGACGACGTGGTTTTCGGGCTTTTGATACGGAGAATCTGAAAGAGGCCGCGTGCCATTATTCGTTGGATGGCTTCATCAACTTCTTTATTGAGCAACTCGGTGGTCAGACTTACATCGAAGTACCTTCTGGTCGGGGGCGAACCGATATTCTGATTCGTTATCGGGGTAGAGCATACATCATCGAAATCAAGATATTTTCGACTCCCACCAATTTCAAGCGAGGCAAGGGCCAACTGATCGACTACCTGAAATCGGAAGGTTTGCATGAGGGTTATTATGTGGTCTTTAGCCGTTTGCATACGGCGGAGGATGATCTCTACACAGAGGATATAATTGCTGGTAAGCATATCTACAGTCACATCATTTTGATTAACTTTGAGCAACCGAGCCGCTCACCCGTGCCGGATAAGTTGAAGGTGTAGCTCATCCTCTACAGGGAGGCTTCTGGCTGTAAATTCTGCTCTAAAGGCCGTTGGGAAACAGAGTTTGCTTGAGCAATTGTGTTCCCAAACTCCGTTTGGGTACGAGTAATCTAAAATCGGCAATCGCAAATCTAAAATCAGATGCTCAAGAACTCTTTCAGCCAGATCTCTTCTGCTTTGGTTAGCGGTGGTTTTGGCAGACGCGAGTAATCGATTCGTAGGTCGTATCGGGCGCGTTGATAGGCTGTGTTGAGAGCTAGTTGAATGTCCAACGGCACGGGAGCATCGGGGGGGCGCAAGGGGATGGGGACAATCGGGAGACGCTCGGCTAATTGGATCGGCCAAGCATAAAATCGAACCCGATTTTTGGGAGAGATAATCAGATAGGCCGATTTCGGAGCATTCTCGCTAAACGGCATGCGCTTATATTTGCGGAGCAAGTCAATCTCGACCAACCTGATTTCAGCCTCATGATAGTCAAGCCGCTTGCGAATATATTTTTCGCGAGGTTCGCCAACCCGTTTATTCGTTGGGG